>NZ_SNUB01000002.1 GCF_004378355.1 Psychromonas algicola | reverse complement strand
AGGTAATGTTCCTAGAATAGTGATTGATATAGAAAGAAATGCGGCACAATTTAAGTTGGAGGGAAAACGTGAGCGAAGTTATCCGAGGTGTTTAAAAGCGTCTAAAAATCGATATCCAGTGGCGAAAAGTAAATATGCCGTTCACCTTAAGTGAACGGCATTACCTAAAAAGGTGGTTTAATGCTCCAACAATAATACTTAGTGAGGACTATTTTGCTGTTACTGAGAACTCGTCAATACGTACTTCAATATCTTTAGTCATATCAGGCTTGTCAGCATCGCCTACATACACTTCCATTAAACTAAAGATTTCAACAGCTCCTGCGCCAGAGTTAAAATCAACATTGACTTGACGGAAACACGCTTTCTTTTCACCTTTTGGCGCTGCATCTAAATCTCTTGTATGCACTCGGTTTTCGGCAATCACTTTACCAGTTAAAGATGCACCTTCGACTGCTTCACGTACACCGTAATAAAGTGTACTTGGTGAAGCTGGCCCCTTCTTATCACAGTAATAAAGAGAAAAAGTCATATCTGTATTAGCAGGTAAACCCGTGATCACTTGGCTTAAACCAGGCTTTGCAGTAAAGTCGTTAATTGCCACTTTTTCTTTAAAACGAATACGAGAACTACCTTGAGCATCAAATGCTGTATCACCAGAACTCCCCACATCGCCCAAACCACCGTCTGAGTCTTCATGTGAAATCCATACATCACTCTTCCCTTGATTACCACGATAATCTGTTAGCTGTGGATCGACAACGTAGTTTTGAGCAGAAAAAGCTAGACTTGAAGCTAATAAAGTTGCTGTTATGAATATTGGTTTTATCATCGTGAATTCTCTCTGTAATAAGTTGATTAATATAACAGTCATAATAAATTGTATTTATCATTGAAGCAGTGATCATCTTCTGCTTTCTGTTATTTATGATTTTATATTGTTAAAAATTTAGACTTTAAACTTAACCGTTAGCGCTTTTAATTGTTCAGCTAACTTGGCAATCTCAGTACTTGCGCTTCTTGTTTCCTCAGAAGCAGCTGCATTTTCTTGTGCAATATCTTTAACATTAAGTACATTTTTATTAATATTTTCAGCCACTAAACTTTGTTGTTCCGCTGCATCCGATATTTGCGTATTCATGTCGTTAATAATACCAATCACCCTTGTAATGGATTGTAGAGCAGCACTTGTATCATTAGCCTGTTCAACACATTGTTCAGCTTGCTCACGACCTTTATCCATAACTACAACGGTGCTTTGAGTGCCCGCTTGTAGTTTTTCGATGATACGTTGAATTTCCTGCGTTGATTCTTGTGTTCTGCTTGCAAGAGAGCGAACTTCATCAGCAACAACAGAAAAACCTCTACCATACTCACCTGCTCGAGCAGCTTCAATAGCGGCATTAAGCGCCAATAAATTAGTTTGCTCAGCAATCCCTCGAATTACATCAAGAATACTGCTAATGTTAAGTACTTCTTTTTCAACATCTGCTAACTTGTCAGAAGACTCATTCACATTGGCATTTAAGGTCGTGATACCTAATATGGTTTGCTCAACAACTTTACTACCTGAATGAGCTTCATTATCAGCTTCTACCGCTGCTTTTGCTGCATTTGAAGCATTATCAGCAACATCGTGAACAGTCGCAGCCATTTCATTCATTGCGGTCGCAACCAATTCGGTTTCTGTCTCTTGTTGTACTATGCCTTGAGCGGTTTTCTCAGTCACCAGCGCTAATGTTTCAGAAGCGGATGCCAGCTCTGCACTTGCACCAGAAATGGTTGCAATCATATTTCTTAAATTACGAGCGGTTTTTTGAATTGAACTTAATAAAAGCCCTGTTTCATCTTTGCTTGTTTCGCCGACCTCTATTGTCAAATTACCTTCTGATAATTGATTAGATAGCGCAACTGCGCGATGGATAGGCTTAGTGATTGAAATGGTAAGTAAGTAAGCTGCAATAATCCCAATAGCCAATGCGACGATGGAGAGCAATAATATAAAGTTAATACTTTGCGCTGTATTTGCTTTAAGTTCAATCCCCAATGCTTCTTGTTCTTGAGCTATCGTAGAATTTACACTTTCAATATTTTTGGCAATTTCAATTTCTACTATATTTAACGTCCCTTCAATGATCTTATTTTTTTCTATAATAAGGTTATGAATGGTTTTCATATTACTTATATATTGCTCATGGGAGTCTTTAAATTCATTTAAAAGTGTTAAAGCTTCTTCATCTTCAAGATTGTCTTCTAATTCTTCTACACCTTCGCCTAATATATCTTCCATATTATTAATTGCAGCTTCAAAATCTTCATCGCTATTTGATTCTAAAAACTTAACAACAAAAAGGCGTCCAATATACATTTTTTCCTGTACATAACTTGCATAATAAGCTGCTTCCGTATCTCCAACGCGTTGAATAATACTTGCAGTAATTCTTCCCATATTTTCACCAAGAGGGACTAACTCTTGATTATTAATGTCATCACGCTTTTTCATTAGGTTTGCAACATTTACAAAACCTTTTTTATATTTGCTGATTGAGGCTTCTATTTCAGCAATTAATGCAGCTCTTTCAGGGTTATCAATTTGTGCTTTAGCGGTATTCAGAACATCACTCATTTCAACGATAGATGCTTCATATTGTTTAATATCTTTATCGTCTTTAGTGATCATAAAGTTTTTTACATTAATACTAATCTTGAACATATCAACTTGTAGTTGATTCGTTAAATTAGTATCACTAACCAAATCTCGATATTGATTACTTCCGTTTTCAGATTCTTGTAAAGAAAAAATACTCATGCATAACACAATAGCAAGTAGTACAAGCACAATTAAAAAACCAAGACCTATTTTCAGACCTAATTTTAAATTTTTAAACATGAGATAACCTATAGAAAAACAAATGACATGGTGTATTAAATTTAGCCTTAAGCCTCTAATAGTCAAGGTATTTACGATGTAATTCAGATGATTGGCACACTTATCTTTGTTAAAGAAGGAGCAAAAATACTTTATTTTTACAATTACAATAAAAATATCAGTGAATATAGTTTTTATTGCTTATTTTGGCAAAAAACAATTAAAGTCAAAAACACCCTACTTAAGGGTAAAAATTAACGACACCGATTTCGAGGAGTTAAAATCAAAAATAAAAACAAACGTTTTTTAATAGCCACACATTTTCCACACAATCACATTGAAACAAAATTTAACACTATAAATACAATACTTTAAAGAAATTTCAATCTTCATTTTTAACCTATATTTTCTTTCTATAATTCCCTATCGCTTTAGTTAAGTACTCGCTTTAAATAGATATTGGAACAAGCTATGAATAAAAAAATAAAATATATTCTCACTTTTACATTATTAGCTATATCAATTGTTGGTTTTGTTAGCTTTTATTTCGTTGCGGATAAAAGTTCTGAGCGCATTTTTACTACTGACTTTGTTAAGAAAGGCAATATAGAAAGTGTCGTTTTAACGAATGGAGTTTTATATCCATCTAAACTTGTTGATGTTGGCTCTCAAGCTGCCGGTCAAATCGAGAGCCTGGCAGTTAGTCTTGGTGATCAAGTTAAAAAGGGAGACTTAATTGCACAGATCGACAGTTTAACTCAGCAGAATACATTAAAAGAAGCACAAGCAGCTCTTAACATTATTAATGCCCAATATCGTGCTAAGCAGGCTCAAATACGAGAAGCTACATCAGAATTTAAACGTCAGAAAACAATGCTCAAAGATGGCGCAAGTTTCCAATCCGCTTATGACACTGCAGAAGCCGCATTAATGGTTTACAACGCAGAATTAGAGCAAATAACCGCGCTAAAGGAACAAGCTTTAATCAGTGTTGATAATGCAAAATTAAATCTTGGTTATACAAAAATTGTCGCTCCCATCGATGGCACTGTGGTTTATGTTTCAGTCCAACAAGGACAAACATTAAGTAACAATCAAGAAACCCCAAGTATTGTGGAACTCGCCCAACTCGACACCATGACCATTAAAGCGGAAGTATCAGAAGCAGATATTATTCACGTAAAACCTAATCAATCCGTTTATTTTTCTATTCTCGGAGCCCCTAAACAGAAATACCATGCAACACTTCGTGCCATTGAACCAGGGCCAACATTAATGACGGGTGACGATAGCAATCTCAATATCGGTGATAGTGATGCGATATATTACAACGCACTATTTGATATTGATAACCCTGAAAAATTATTAAGAATTGGTATGACAGCGCAAGTTTCTATTGTGCTTGATAAAGCTGAAAACGTGTTATTAGTTCCCTCTCAAATACTAATTAAAACAAACCAAGAAAGTACTTATAAAGTCCCCGTGAAAATAGACGGAAAGTCACAATATCGAACAGTAGAAGTAGGATTAAATAACAATATTGTTGCAGAAGTTTTGTCAGGCCTTGAAGAAGGTGATGAGATCATCATAGGAGAATCTTCTACCAACGAAAGCAGTTCAAGTAAAAAATCCTCAAGCCGCCCACAAAGAATGGGGTTTTAATTTATGAGTGAAGTCTTATTAGATATTGTTGGCGTCAGCCGTACCTTTAGCGCAGGCGATCAAAATTTAATTGTGCTGAATAATGTCAGCTTGAAAGTACACCGTGGAGAAATGATTGCTATCATCGGCACATCAGGGTCTGGTAAATCAACATTAATGAATATTTTAGGTTGTTTAGATAAAGCTTCTTCGGGGCATTATTTTATTAATGGTCAAGATACTTCTAAAATGGATGAAAATGAATTAGCCGCACTACGTCGAGAATATTTTGGCTTTATATTTCAGCGCTATCATTTATTAGGCGATCTTTCTGCTGTCGCTAACGTTGAAGTGCCTGCGCTTTATGCAAGCGAAGAAAAAAATACACGCCGAGCAAGAGCTGAAAGCTTACTTTCACGCTTAGGTTTAAGCGATAGATTAGATCATAAACCTAGCCAGCTAAGTGGTGGGCAACAACAACGCGTCAGTGTTGCTCGCGCCCTCATTAATGGCGGTGATGTCATTTTAGCGGATGAACCCACCGGTGCCTTAGATAGCAGTAGCGGCGAAGAAATGATGGAGCTATTGCAAGAATTACACAAAGATGGTCATACCATTATTTTAGTCACTCATGATCCTCAAGTTGCGGCTTTTGCAGATCGCGTTATTGAAATAAAAGATGGAGAAATAAAAAGCGATCGCGTAACCAATACGGAAACGAAAAAAACTGTATTAGCCAATAAAAAAACGGCAAAAATACAGAGTCGATTTGATTATTCAAGTTATTTAGAAGCATTAAAAATGGCATTAATTGCCATGTCTAGTCATCGACTCCGTACCTTTTTGACAATGCTAGGCATTATTATAGGTATCGCTTCAGTGGTTTCTGTGGTGGCGCTTGGTACGGGTTCACAACAGGCGGTGTTAGAAAATATGGCATCGATGGGAACCAACACAATAGAAATAAAACCAGGTAATGGACTTGGAGATCGTCGTTCAGGAAGAATACGAACGTTAACTGCAAGTGATGCAAACGCATTAAAAACGCTCCCTTTTGTTGATAGCGTAACACCAACCGTCAGAGCAAATGTTGCCATTCGTTATGCTAACCAAGCTTTAACTGCTGGCGTAGAAGGTGTGGGTACAGAATACTTTAGGGTGCGAGGTTACACGTTAGCGCAGGGCCAATACTTTGATGAAACAAGCGTAGAAGAACTTGCTCAAGTGGCGGTTATTGATTCCAATACTGCGACAACTTTATTTCCTAACGAAAGTGCTATCGGTCAAATTATTTTTTTAGGAAAATTACCCGTTAAAATTATCGGCGTAACAGAACCTAGAGAAAACGCCTTTGGCAATAGTGAAGCACTCAATGTATGGATACCTTACACAACAGTATCTGGTCGTATATTTAGACAAGATGACGTTAACGATATTACGGTGCGTATCAATGAAAGTGTATCAAGCACTGCTGCAGAACAAGGTATTATTCGCTTAATAAAAATGCGTCACGGCGTTGAAGATTTTTTCACAGTGAATACCGACACCATCCGCGAAAACATTGAAAAAACATCAGCAACCATGACTTTATTAATTTCAACAATTGCATTTATTTCACTGATTGTTGGTGGGATTGGTGTGATGAATATTATGTTGGTTTCAGTGACAGAACGAACACGAGAAATAGGCATCCGTATGGCTGTTGGTGCGCGTAAAGGCGATATATTAAGACAATTTTTAATTGAAGCCGTTTTAGTTTGTATTTGTGGCGGGATCCTTGGGATCACTTTAGCCTATGTCATTGGGCTTGTTTTTTCCTCAAGCAACAGTGATTTCCAAATGGTATATTCTATGAACTCTATTATTGCAGCCTTTGCTTGTTCAACCTTGATTGGACTTTTATTTGGTTATTTACCTGCTCAAAATGCAGCGAAATTAAATCCAGTAGAAGCCCTTTCGAGAGATTAAAATAATGACTACTTTGCGACTTACTGGTAACAATACCGCTATACTGTAGTGTTACCAGCTTTATAAAAAGGAACTAACCTTGAGGTTATTCTATAAATTTTTCTTTGCTTTTTGCATTACAAGCTTTGTTGCTGTGGGATTAATGTTGGCATTAATCACTGTGAATTTATCAACAAGTTTTAATGACTTTGTGAATGAAGCTGAACACAAACAAGTCGTTAACCTAAAAAGTAGAATCATTGCCTTCTATCAAGAAAATGGCAGCTGGGAATTACTTAAAGGTAACGAAGCTCTGTGGAAAGAAATGTTAGGTGCGAATACAAAATCATCACTCCGAGCACCCACTCATTCGATGGATGCAAATAAACAAACTGAAGATAGTATTTCTACGTTAAGTCATTTATTGCAAACACAAAAGCGTTTAAGTTTATATGATATCAACAAACAAGTGATCATCGGCAGAAGGTCAATATCAGACAATCCCTATAGTGAAACGATTGAACTTGATGGAGAACAAATAGGTTGGATCAGTCTTATTCCATCTGAATTATTAGAAGGCAGTCCAGGTAACGAGTTCTTAGCCCAGCAATACAAAAATTATTACATTATTGCTCTAAGCGTTATTGCTTTGGCATTGATAACCGCGTGGTTATTTTCTCGACATTTAGTGTCCCCGATCAGTTCTCTGATTAATGGAACTTTTACATTAATCAAAGGAAATTACAGCATTCGTATTGAGAAAAAAACCAACGATGAACTTGCTTTATTATCTGATAATGTCAATGTTCTTGCTGAAACCTTGGATAAGAATCAAAGCAATCGTTCCAAATGGATGTCAGATGTTTCTCACGAATTAAAAACGCCTTTAACCATATTAAGAGGCCAACTTATTGGTATTCAAGATGGTGTTTTTAAAGCGGATGAACAACGAGTTCAACTGTTTATCGACCAAATTGATAGTATGGGTAATATAGTCAATGATCTTTACCAATTATCAACCACAGACGTCGGTGGCCTCACTTACAAAAAAGAACCTTTAAATCCTATTCAAATACTATTGCAAGTGGCAGAAAGTTTTAGTGCTAAGTTTAAACAAAAAGAACTAAGTGTAGATTGCACTCAAATAGCCGCACTCATAAGCGATGAGAAATGCAATGTGCTAGCCGATAGAGATAGACTCAGACAATTATTTGTGAATTTGTTTGAGAACGCTTACCGATATACAAACGCACAAGGCTGTATTCAAATAAACGCAAATATCATTGAACAGAATATAAATATTCAAATGCAGGACTCAGCTCCCGGTGTCCCATTAACCATTCAAGGTCATTTATTTGAACGCTTTTATCGTTTAGAGCCTTCTCGTAACCGAGATTCTGGCGGCTCAGGATTAGGCTTGGCTTTATGTAAACAGATTGTTGATGCGCATCAAGGTACCATTACCACTTCTGATTCATCACTTGGTGGATTAAGTATCAATATAACATTACCTAAACACAGGAGTTATCCGCAATGAAAAAGCAAACAATCTTAATCGTTGAGGACGAAGCGCATATTGCAGAAGTGCTGATCGCTTACTGTGAAAATAATGGTTACTTAACTCAACATTTAAACAGAGGTAAAGATGTCACGAACTTTATTAAAGAAAATAAAGTTGACCTTATGTTACTCGACTTAATGTTACCGGATATTGATGGTTTAGAAATATGTAAGCAAATTAGAGTTTTTTCACAAATGCCTATTATTATGCTCACAGCCAAAAGTGAAGAGATTGATAAATTATTAGGCTTAGAATTTGGTGCCGATGATTATATTTGCAAACCTTTTAGTCCAAGAGAAGTGATAGCAAGAATTAAAAGTGTACTACGCAGAGCAATCAATAATAGTACTGAAATCGACCAGACGCAGTTAATAAAACACTCTGAATTTGAAATGAAAATAGCAGAGCATGAAGTCACTTTCCAAGGCCAATTTTTAGATTTAACACCAAGAGAATTCTTAATACTGCAGCTTTTTTTGGAAAATAGTGGCCGTGTATTTAGTCGTGATGAAATATTAGCTTACGCCTATAGCGACACCTTGGAAATATCAGATCGCAATATTGATACGCACATTAAAAACATACGTAAAAAGATCAACCAAATCGATGATAAAGTCGATCCTATTCGCTCTGTATATGGCATTGGTTATAAATTCAATAAATCATAAATACAACTAAGGCAACAGCCTATAAACATCTTTAATCATTTGCTCTGTTGCAGTTACTCCTGCCATAGCCAAATACCAAGCATTGAGGTCAAGCAACACAATTCGTCTTTTTTGATAAGCGAGAGTTGTTTTAATTAGCTCATTACTAAAATTATCTACAGTGCTCACTTTATCTTTATTAAGTAATGTATCTCTATCAATAACAAATAAAATATCGGGATTTGTTTTGCTAATAAATTCATAGGAGATCAAATCCCCGTGTCTTGATGAATTAGTAATACGACTTGCTTGCTTGAATCCAAAATCTTGATAAATAGCAGAAAATCGAGACTTTTCACCAAAAGCAGTAACATTGCCACCTGACGTCATCACAATGAGAGCGCCCTCATTATAGTTTTTATTATATTCCTGAATAACTTGCATATCCGCATTAATGGCTTGAATTTTCTTTTCTACTTTTTCTTCAATATTAAAAATCAAACCTAAGTTTCGCCACTGCTGCTGTGTGCTTTCCCAATAACCTTTGTTTTCATCATTAGCGAAGACAACTGTTGGTGCAATTTTACTTAATTCAGCATAACTAGAAGAAGCACGCGGGCCGGTAATAATAAGATCAGGTTTTTGCATATAAATAGTTTCGAAATCAGGTTCAAATAAACTACCCGATGAAGCATATTTAGGATCTTGATATTTTCTTAAATAATCAGGTAAATGCATTGATTTAGTGATTGCAACAGGTTCGATTGCAAAAGCATCTAATGCATCCAATGTCCCTAAACCTATCACTACAACACGCTGTGGTTCCGATTCTAATTTTGTATTACCTAACATGTGAGTAATTTGAATTGGTTTTGAAAATGCATAAAAGGATACAAATAAACTTATAATAAACAGGCTGCTTTTTATCTTCATCTTTCGATCTCGTTGTTAATAATTATCATTTATGATTGAAATATAGCCTGACTTATTACTTCACATCAACGAACTTTACATCTGTTACAGTATTTAAATGATCGATCTTTTTGTTTAAAAGTATTACACTCCCAATTGATAATAACACTCAATTAGATTTATAAATTACCTTCCTACTAGGAGTGAGTTTGCCTCAAATTATACCTAAAGTGCTCATTGTTGAAGATGACCAATCTTTAAATAAACAACTTAGCGAATTGCTATCAGTAAGAGGTTTTTCTGTTGAACAGTGCTTTGATGGAGAAACTGGATTAGCTCAATCTTTAAATGAAAGCTTCGATCTTATTTTACTTGATGTTTTATTACCTAAACTTGACGGTTTCTCAATGTTAAAACGTCTCAGGAATCATCGGACAACGCCAGTGATAATGATCACTGCTTGTGGTGCAGAGGAAGAAAGGATTCAAGGTTTTAACAAAGGCGCAGATGATTACTTACCTAAACCTTTTAATGTAGAAGAGTTAATGTTGCGTATTGATGCTTTGCTAAGACGAACAATCAACAAACAAGATACTTTACGCCGTCCAGCTGAGTTAAAAAGTGACTTATTTTTCTTAGATAAAAGCAATCTATGCGTTACTTACGATGAGCAACAGCTTTCATTTACCACCATTGAATTTAACTTACTTTGGATCTTATTAGAAAACCAAGGCGAAGTATTGAGCAAACCTTATCTATATCAAGCAGTATTAGAGCGTGACTTTAGCGCTTACGATCGTAGCTTGGATATGCATTTAAGCCGTATACGTCGAAAATTAACAGAATGTGGTATGTTCGCAGAGCGTTTAAAAACAGTCCACGGTAAAGGTTATTGTTTATCATGAAGAATACTCTTTTTTGGCGATTATCCGCTTCTATCACACTAGCAACCGTTGTCTTATTCTTATTCATTAACGAACTGACTGATAAAACAGAATGGCAGATGAGCTTTATTGCAGAAGAGCACCAAAGGCAGCTTCGAGACTATGCTAAACAAGCCGAAGGGATGTATTTAAAAGGAGAAACTGAAGCATTAAGTGTATGGCTGAAGACATTACAAGAACAAGAAAATACTTGGGTTGCCATTGTAAAGTCTGATTTAAATCCTATTTTAGGGACTCAAATGCAACAAGACTATCTTGACCGTTTTGTATTAGGTCGAGGCGTTGATTGGAAGATTCACCTTTATTTCAATTATAACCCGATAATGGAAGTGCCTTTTGTTGATAAACATACCCATTTCCTAATTCAATTACCAACACGTATGCGTCCAGGTGCATATTGGCAACATGTCGATTTAATATTGCAAATTGCACTCCCCCTTTTACCTCTTTTATTTCTAACTTGGCTTATTTATCGTTACGTTATGTCTCCATTACAACGCTTAGCGATTGCCACACGTAAATTTAGTGCAGGAGATTATAATGCTCGTGCTCGTCCTGATTTAGGAATACGCCGTGATGAATTAACAGATTTAGCCGATGCATTTGATCAAATGGCAGAGAATACAAGCAAGCTAATTATTCAACAGCGACAGCTAATCGCTGATTTATCACATGAATTACGTACGCCTATCACTCGTATGGAAATGGCAATCGGATCGGCAAAACAAGATATTGCTATTGATCAATTACTACCAAGATTAGAAAAAGAAACCAATGATATTCGTACATTGATTGAAGACACATTAACATTAGCATGGCTTGAAAATGAAAAGCCAAAACTTAAAGGAGAGCAGTTTGATCTTATTGAGTTGATAAATGTGATCATCGAAGATGCTAAATTTGAATTCCCCAAAGCTCAATTCATTATCGATTTACCTCAACAACTTAGTCTCGCAGATTGCAGTCAGAGAGCACTTGTACAAGCATTAGAAAACTTAATCCGAAATGCATTAAAATACTCACCAATAGAAAAAGCAGTCACGATAAAAGTTAATCAAGATGTCGATGTGGTCAATATATTGATTAGCGATCAAGGTACTGGTGTTCCAGATGAACATCTCGAAAATATCTTTAAACCTTTCTTCCGAGTAGATAAATCCAGAGATAAAAAGCCAAATGGATTCGGATTGGGTTTAGCTCTAGCAAGACGTCAAATAGAAGCACTTTCAGGTACATTAAAAGCCACTAATGCACCTACAGGCTTACAAATGAAAATACGATTGCCTTATATATCAACCAACACCTAAATGATATTAGATATCATTTGTAACAAATGTAAAATTGCTTTCTTTCTTCATTTCAAAACCAGAGAATACACCTCAATTAATAATAGTTATCATTAACAGGGTGTAAGATGAATATAAAAAACAAGACTTGGCTAACACGCAGCATTATCTCGATGGCTGTAACCTCAGCATTATTAAGTAACACAGTCATCGCAGCTGAAAATCAAGACGTTGATACAACAACGATTACTGGTGAGAGCCTTTCAGCACTTGATATTAGTATCGATCAAGATGCATTAGAAAAATCACAGGCGAGTGACCTTAAAGATATTTTTAAAAACGAAGCAGAAATTTCCGTTGGTGGTGGTAACTCTACCTCACAAAAAGTATATGTGCGCGGTTTAGAAAGTACCATGCTGAATGTCACTATCGATGGCGCAAGACAATCGAGCAGTAACTTCCATCATCAAGGTTCAATATATATAGAGCCAGAGTTACTTAAGCAAGTAGATGTTAAAGCAGGTGCCGGTAATGCCCTTTCTGGTCCAGGAGCATTAGGCGGTTCACTTAGCTTTACGACTAAAGATCCTGAAGATTTATTAAAGACAGACGAACGATTTGGCGCAGTGATTAAAGGTAGTTATAGTACTAATGCTAACGCCTATAAAGCCAGTGCGAGCCTATATGGTAAGTTAACCGATAATTGGAGTGCAATGGGTACTATTGTACAAGCTGAATCTGATAATTATCAAGATGGTGATGGTAACGAAGTTAAATACACAGATGACAACCAACAAAATGGTTTAATTAAAGTAGTAGGTAATTTTAACAATAACCAACGCTTAAGTCTTAGTTATGATAATCGAATCAATGATGGCGAAAGAACAAGAAAATCAAATTGGAGTGCCGCAGCAAACAACCCTGCTTTTGATCAAGAAGCTGATCGCAAAACAGCAACCATAGAATATTCATTAAATCCAAGTAATAACAATTGGTTAGCATTAGAAACAAATGTTTATCATACAGAAGCAAATGTCCAACGCGATGATACGGCTTGGGCTGCTTTATATGGAGGTGGATTGTATTACGGTGATATTGAAACCTATGGTTTTGACATTCGCAATACAAGTGAGTTTGCCAACAACTCTGTCACTTACGGTATAGATTATCATCAAGATACATCAACTTATGATGACTTATACACAAGCGCTGACGAAACATCGGATACAAGTGATGTATACGGAGCTTATCTGCAAGCTGATATACCATTAGCAAAAGCTTGGTTATTCAGTATTGGTAGCCGTTACGATACTTACAAAACAACTGATTCAAGTGGCCAATACTTTGAAGATAGCGCCTTTAGCCCTAATGCGAGCATTCAATTTACACCATCAGAAGATCTAAAATTAGCACTTAGTTATGCGCAAGCTATGCGTGGTGTGCAAGTCATTGAAAGTTTTATTTTAGAAAGCTATACAAATGCTGCTGATTTAGAAGCACAAACAACAGAAAATATTGAATTATCACTGGATTATCAATTAGATGAATTAGCTTTATCTGCAAAAATTTACCATTCTACTATTGATGACGTAATTACTTATGGAGAATGGGGCGATAGTGATTATAAGGTATATCATAATTCTGGAGAGCTAATTACTGAAGGGGTAACTCTTGGTGCTAATTACAATTGGCACGCACTACAAACCAGCATAAGTTACAACCATAATATTGCAGAGCTTAATGGTGAGTCTTTAGATGGTTATTATGTTAATACGCTTGGAGCGTCTACTGGTGACTCCATTAGCACTAGTCTTAACTACCAACTTTCAGAATCACTAGAGTTTGGTTGGTCAGCTATCTTTATGACCCACTTTAGCGATGTGTCGGATGACTTTGAGGAAAAAGCGGGTTACGGTGTACATGATATTTATGGACAATGGTTACCACTTAATGATGATTCTTTAAAAGTAACATTAACAATTAGTAACTTGTTTGATAAAGCCTACCGAGATCAAGGAACCTTTGGTGTTTCAATTTACGGTGATGAAGGGGATATGTCTCCAGGCCGTGATTTCAAGCTAGCAGTCGCTTGGGCGCTTTAATCTAAAAAATACGTTAAGTTAATTGAGATAGTTAGGTTAAGCTAGCTATCTCAATATTTTTCAAATAATCTAACAACTACATTCTTAGCAATAAAGAAATCCCCATTTCTTTGGAATTATTATCAGGCTCGATCCAACCTCTGTTAATACTGTCATACGTTATCTCTGAATCATCAATATGCCAATATCGATAAAAAGGCTCAATAGTTAACGAACTGCCATTATTAAATGCTTTAGTAAAAGCGAGACTAAAACGGTAACCATAACCGTCATCTTGATTAAGTGTAATATTGTCATATGAACTGCTTATTTCACCTAAATAGGAATTGTTTTCTCCTGAGATAAAATAATCGTATTCTATGCGGCTACTGAGTTTAAAACCTAATACTTTACGGTTTTTCTTTAACTCGAACCCAATTGGCATATAAAAATAAACTTGTTCTCGTTCATAACCAGATGCGCCAGTACTAGAGACTAAACCGCTAGAATCATCATTAAGATAGCGATAACCAAGACCTAAATATGGCGATAAACTAAGGTCTCTATTTAAATTAAAATCGCGTCCAAATAGCCCTTTGATTTCAAAAACTTCATCGGGAATATCATTAATTGTACCTGAACCAACGTAATCCATTTCTCCGCGAGCGTAAGAAGCCTCAAATGATTGAAATGCACCGCCTCGATTAAATCTCACACTGCCAATAACACCTTTTAATGTCCCTTTTTCTTGCATCACATTAGGCTCTGTATAAGTGATATCCGACGCGTAGATGCCTAATGTAATATCTGTTTTAGCAACAGCAGGAAATGAACTAAAACAGCTTAAGAATATAAACACAAAAAGAGATTGATACTTCATCGGAGCCAACCTTATAAAAAGTGACTTTCTAGTTTATGAGTATAAGCCATGAAGTCAATCCACCCGACTCAAGATCCACATTATTTCCTTTTTTAAAAAAGAACATTGCTAACCGTAATGACTTTTTAATATAAATAACATATTACCTATTTTAGCAACGCAATCATTTCGGCTTAATCGCGCCATTTTATTGAGCAGCCCATACTAGGCGTTTGTTGTTTTAGCCCTTGGCCAGTTTCTGCAATTAAACGCATTGCATTAATCAGCTCAGGTACTCTATTTTCTGCACTTTCCATGCGTGCATCATCAAGTCTTCCTCGATATTGCAATTCACCTTTATTATTGAATCCAAAAAAATCAGGTGTACACACCGCGCCATATTGCTTAGCGACCGACTGGTCTTTGTCTATTAAATAAGGGAATGAAGTCTGCACTTGATATGTCCAACGACCTACTATCAGGCAAGGTCGTCAGCTTACTCCCTGAGTTTACACCCAAGCCGACAGAACTTTGGCTTATCTTTCCAAGCAGGCAATCAATCACACCAGCAGCACGATTACTTCGCGATATGTTAAAAGAAAAAAGTACTAAAATTTTAAAACAACTGATTGATAAAGGGATTGTGGACAAGAGTATTCTGAATTAAATAAATGAGTCTATTGTTTAAAAAATTCAAACACCAGAAACAAAAAAACCAAGCATAATAGCTTGGTTTTAAGGAAGTTCTTTATAAAAACTTGGAGCGGGCAGCGGGAATCGAACCCGCATTATCAGCTTGGAAGGCTGGAGTAATAGCCATTATACGATGCCCGCAAACTCTGCATCTATGTAGCCTAAGCCACAAAGCAAAAAACAATGCTGTGCATTGTTATCTACTGTCTCACCGTGACAAGTGAGGAAATATGGTGGAGGGAGGTGGATTCGAACCACCGAAGCTTTCGCGACAGATTTACAATCTGTTCCCTTTGGCCACTCGGGAACCCCTCCAGGACTTAGATGGTGCCGACTACCGGAGTCGAACTGGTGACCTACTGATTACAAGTCAGTTGCTCTACCTACTGAGCTAAGTCGGCGCTGTCTAAGTGCCGCGAATATTAAAGAACTTAAGGCCGCCTTGCAAGTCTTTCTTAGTAATTAATTAGTGTTTTTTGATTGATTGCTTAAAAAAAAATCATTTTGATTAGTTTCGACTAATTATTCGCCAAGCGTAATGAGATTTCACCACCGATATAAGGCTTCACTTCATTATCTATTTCTAACAACAATGCACCTTGTTCGTTAATGCCTCTGCAAATGCCTTTTTGCACATTATCAGCGACGATTAAATTAACCTGCTGATTGATAAAACAGTCCAATTCAAACCAACGCGCTAAGAATGGCGCTAAGCCCTTTTCTTCATAGGAGGCTAACAATGACTGCAATTCTTTAATTAATAAACCTGACAATTGGTTACGATCAACAGGCTTTGTATTAATTGTATTTAAATCAATCCAAGGTTGGTCGATTAATTTCCCTTGCTCTGCTGGCATACGTACGTTGATACCAATTCCAATAACAGAGTGACAAGCATCAGAGGCTTGAGCTTGTAATTCAATTAAAATACCCGCTAACTTTTTACCTTGATAATAAAGATCGTTCGGCCATTTTAACCCCACGCCTTGAATACCTAGCTTTTCTAGTGCATTCACTACCGCGATACCCACCAGCAAACTTAATCCCGATGCTCTATCGATTCCTGCATCTAAACGCCAGTACATTGAAAAGTATAAATGAGAAGCAAAAGGTGAAACCCACTCACGCCCTCTTCGACCTCGACCTGCGGCTTGATATTCGGCAATACACGTTTGCCCATTATTTAAATCGGGTACTTTTTCGAGTAAGTATTGATTGGTAGAAGAAAGTATCTGTTCAACATGAATATGTTCAAAGCCACTGACTTGTTTAATAATATTTTTATCTAATAACGTTAAGGGCGTTGCACTGCAATAACCTTTGCCAGTCACTTTATAAATATCTAAGCCAATTTCTTGTAATGCTTTTATATAGTTATTAACTGAGGTTCTTGATACACCTAATAACTCACCAATTTTTTCACCTGAATGAAATTCACCATCAGCCAATAGTTTTAATAATTTATTACCTTGGTCATTTAATTCAGACATTATCTATTACCTGTTGCAAAGTGGTTTCGCCGTTCGCATCAATAAAGCGTACTTCATGCTCTAACAACACTGCGAATTTTTGTAATACTTGTTCTCTTACAAAAGCGGCTAGTTGTACAACATCATATGCCGTTGCACCGCCGTTATTAACTAACACTAATGCTTGTTCAGTATGAACTGCTGCACCGCCGATTTGATGCCCTTTTAAACCACATTGGTCGATCAACCAACCGGCAGCTAACTTAACCGAGCCATCAGCTTGTGGGTAATGTGGCATATCAGCGTGATGCGATAATAACTGCCCACTTAAATGTTCGCTGACGATAGGGTTTTTGAAGAAACTTCCCGCGTTGCCTAGTATTGCAGGATCTGGTAATTTTTCGCTGCGAATACGACATACGTTATCAAAGATTTGCAACGCCGTAACTGAATCTGCTGTTTCATTAAGCGCTTCTAACAAACCATAGCGGCACAATGGCTTCCATAACTTAGGTAATTTTAAAGAAACTGAGGTAATTAAAGCACGATCTTTTAAATCGCCTTTGAAAATACTATCGCGATAAGCAAATAAACAATCTTCATTGGTTAAGGTTTTAAGCTCGCCATCAATTAGGTCAACATAATCAACACTTTCACAGAAATCTTTAAGCTCAACGCCGTAAGCACCAATGTTTTGAACCGGTGCAGCCCCTACTACGCCAGGGATAAGCGCTAAGTTTTCTAATCCATTAATACCTTGCTCAACAGTGTTTTCGACCAATTGAGGCCAATCTTCACCCGCGGCAACCTTTAATCGATGATGTTGAGCATCTTCACTTTTATTCACGCCCATTAATTCAACTTTAATCACTAATCCACTAAAGTCTTCACAAAATAAGGTATTACTACCGCCACCTAACACTAATATAGGCTGTTTAGCTGCTTTGGTTACTTTGATAAGATCTAATAGTTCAGGTAGCTGAGAGATTTTTTGAAAATGGAAAAGACGATGCGCATAAGCATCAATTGAAAAGCTATTAAAAGCCTTGAGTGAGCAATTTTTTTCAATCATTATAAACCCTTATGGCATGTGTCATGCTAGTTTACCTTATCAATAACTTGAAACAAACTATTCGGAACTAAGATGATTGCCAACTCACTATTATTTTGCCAATTAGAGAAACAGCAAACGCCTTTAGTAAACCAGTTTTATAAACGTGTTTACAAAAAAGGAATGGCAAATAAAAGCGATCAAGTGTTTGTATTAAAAGATCAGGAGATTAGATGTGCCGCACGCTTAAAAGCAATACAAGGGGCATTATTATTAACGGGGGTAGCTTGCGCCATTGAATATAGAGGAAAAGGATTAGCAAGTTTGTTAATCAACAATATATTGAACCTGCAAACACAGGATATTTATTGCTTCCCTTACCCTCATTTAGAAACCTTCTATCAACACTTAGGTTTTACTTGTTGCGAGCCTGAACAGCTACCTGAAATATTGAATGCAAAATACCAAGGCTACAATAGCCGCAAACTGCTTTTATGCATGGTAAAAACACATCAATAAAACTCATCACTTAAACCAACAATTACTTAAACAAACTCAATAAGTCTTCATAACCTTGCTCTGCCATTTTATCTTTTTCAATAAAACGTAATGCCGCTGAGTTAATGCAATAACGTAAACCTGTTGGTGCTGGCCCATCATCAAACACATGTCCAAGATGAGAATCTGCTTGCGAACTTCTCACCTCGGTACGTTGCGAGAATAATTTATTATCTACTTTTTCTGTCAGTTCCGCTTGCTCAATCGGTTGAGTAAAACTTGGCCACCCACAATGCGCATCGAATTTATCTAATGAACTAAATAGTGCCTCTCCAGAAACGATATCAACATAAATACCTTCTGCAGTATGATCCCAATACAAATTATTAAAAGGAGGCTCGGTGCCCTCTTGCTGAGTCACTTTGTATTGTATGTCTGTTAAGTTTTGCTTTAACTCATCCTGTGATGGCTTTTTAAATTCACTCATTTTATATCCTTACTATGTAATGATCTTGATAGTACGACTTTATTGCTAAGAAAAAAACGTTACAAACACTGCGGGATTATAATCTCATAAACAATAGAGAGTAGAATAAGCTTTTTAAAATAATGATAATTGTGATTGGCGAGATTGAGTCATAACAAACTACCTCTAGATGCAGAAATAAGTATTTCTAAAAGATAGTTTAACTATTACAATCATTCGGGTGTCCTCTTCTTTGACGAGGGCTACCACCTATAATGGTAGAACCCGCCTAGCTCGACTTAATTTCCTCTTTGACTTTTGAACGTCGTTCGCTTTCTGTCGATTCGATTCTAAGAATATCTGCCCGCAGTATCAGCATAGTACCTTCACCATCTTCAGGATAAAAAAGGATATATTCTCCAACTAAGAAGGGAACACTCCCTACAAGTACCTCCGGATCAGAAGCCAAATAGACTCTACAAATTTCTGAGCCTGAAAACAAATGTCCACCGTATGAGCCATTGCTTATCCCTGATGAGAATGTAGCCAATAGCATAACTGTCATTAGAGACACAAAACGAAACCGCTGCACTCCGAATAATTCAACGAATTCAACGAAGTGACGCGAATAATGGCCGAACTCCATTACACCAATCAAGAATACAGTGAATAGTACAGGAAGCTGTAAAAAAATTGACTCGTCATTGCGCAGCTCCAAAATACTTATGAAGCCCATCAAGAGTCCTATCATGAATGTATTAGAAAACACAATGCGAGCCCAAAGAGGCTGAAAATCTTCCTTCCCAACTGCCTCAGCCAGCTCAACCTTAGCTGTTATAGTACCAAAAACCAATAAGAGACCGAATACAACCATGCTTGGTATAAGCCAGGGCAATGAAGATACAACAATGTTTTGTAAGCTCATAAATGATAGAATTGGGATACCGGTAGATTGCGAATACCCAATTATATACACTACCGAAAAACAGAACGAAATTGCGGGAACAACCGAGACCAACTGAACTAAAGATATTCCGCTCCCCTCATTGCCAGATTTATTCACATTTAACTCCTTGTACAACTAACGAAGCTGTAGAATTTCTCTTTTTCAGCCTGCATATTGAAATAAAAACCACATTAACTCACATTTACTTGAGATTAAATAGATTATTTATATTTTCATTTCATACTGATTAAAATGACTATTAGAGGCAAGCATCTAGGTTATTTGTACATTAAGTATTAGCTCTTGGACTAATGTAGGCGATTTATTGGCTCATTTATATTATGAGTAAGACAATACATTTTCTATTAAGGAGTTCAATGGGGTCGCGTCTCGCCTTTTGTTAACTCACTCTATGCCCTTCTCAACTTAGCGCCCTAAAGTATAATAATCAATATGGCTTATTCTAATGATTTTATTTTCAAGAACAGCCTGTCATTTAAGGCTTTTAGGAAAAATTTAGCGTAAGTGATTTTGTAACGATTCATCAGCTCACTAAAGGTTCTGTTTAAATGAAAAAATTAGGTAAAAAGTGATATTTATACTCGAAACTGAACCTCTCCCCTCATTTACATACCAATAAGCACTTGACGCATAATTTAAAAAACGTAATCATCTACTTAATGACCTAATTTAACTAAATTATTTGAGTTAACCGATGATAAAAATAGATTCACTCCTGCTAAGTTTACTGTTGACGCTAAAAGCGTACGGGTAGCGAGTGTCTGAATAACATCAGTTAAACTGCTTAAACCCGTCTATGTACGGGTTTTTTTATATCTTTATTTTTACAAACAACAATATTTACAAGGGGCTACCTATGTCTGAACAAGTGATTATTTTCGATACGACGTTACGTGACGGTGAACAGGCATTAAGTGCAAGCCTTACTGTAAAAGAGAAACTTCAGATTGCTTTTGCACTTGAGCGTTTAGGTGTCGATGTAATGGAAGTAGGTTTTCCTATTTCATCTCCCGGTGATTTTGAATCCGTACAAACCATTGCACGTGAAATTAAAAACAGTCGCGTTTGTGCACTTTCTCGTGCCTTGCCAAAGGATATTGATGCTGCGGCAGAAGCCTTAAAAGTAGCAGAAGCCTTCCGTATTCATACTTTTATTTCGACTTCTACTATTCATGTTGAAAGTAAGCTAAAACGTTCCTTTGACGATGTCTTAGAAATGGCAGTAAAAGCGGTTAAATACGCACGTAACTTTACCGATGATGTTGAGTTTTCTTGTGAAGATGCAGGCAGAACGCCAATTGATAATCTATGTAGAATGGTAGAAGAAGCCATTAAAGCTGGCGCTAAAACTATCAATATTCCCGATACAGTTGGTTACACTTACCCAAGTGAATTTGGTGGCATTATCAAAACGTTATTTGACCGAGTACCGAATATAGACCAAGCCGTGATTTCTGTACATTGTCATGATGACTTAGGCATGTCAGTTGCGAACTCGATTACAGCCGTTGAAAATGGTGCGCGTCAAATTGAATGTACCATGAATGGTATTGGTGAACGTGCAGGTAACTGTTCACTTGAAGAAGTGGCAATGATTCTACATACACGACAAGCAAAAATGGGTTATACAACCAATATCAAACCTATTGAGATCGCACGTACCAGTCAATTAGTTAGCCAAATATGTAATATGCCAATTCAATCCAATAAAGCCATTGTCGGAGCGAATGCGTTTTCTCACTCATCAGGTATTCACCAAGATGGCGTGTTAAAAGCACAAAATACATATGAAATTATTACACCTGAAAGTGTGGGTATTTTAACTAACAAATTAAACTTAACTTCTCGCTCAGGTCGCCATGTTATTCAACATCGTATGCAAGAGTTAGGTTACCGCGACACGGATTATGATTTAGAAGAGTTATACGCAAGTTTCTTAGCGTTAGCGGATAAAAAAGGCCAAGTATTTGATTATGATTTAGAAGCGCTAATGTTCTTCAATCAAATTGAAAGCCAACCAGAATATTACAAGTTATCAAGCATCAATGTACAATCAGGTACAGGCGTTGTCGCGACGGCAACGGTTGTAATGGAAATTGGTGAAGATAAACGAGTAGTAGAAGCGGCAACAGGTAACGGCCCTATTGATGCTACATACCAATGTTTGATGCGTATATCAGGCTTAGATATCAATATGAATTCTTATAAAATCACCAGTAAAGGTGAAGGTAAGGATGCATTAGGCCAAGTCGATATTGTTGCTTCTTATAATGGACAAAAATTCCATGGTATTGGTTTATCTACTGATATTATCGAGTCATCGGCAAAAGCCTTGGTACACGTGATGAACCATATTCATCTTGCTAAAGCTGTTGAAGTTAAAAAGAAAAATTTAACACACGTTTAATCAGTATGAATAAGGTGGTTATCTGCCACCTTTGACTTTTTAAGGATTAAAAATGAAAGTAATTGTTATCCCAGTCACGCCTTATCAGCAAAATTGCAGCTTAGTGATTTGTGAAGAAACAAACAAAGCTGCTATCGTTGATCCCGGTGGTGAAGTTGAACGCATTTTAAGTGCCGTGAAAAACCATAATGTAACCGTTGATAAAATCATATTAACGCATGGACACTTAGATCATGTTGGTGGCGCTGAAACATTAGCTGAGCAATTAAATATCCCCATTATTGGACCAGAAAAAGAAGATGCATTTTGGCTTAATGAAATGGAACAGCAGTGCAATATGTTTGGCTTTCCAAAAGTGAACAGTTTCTTACCTACAGAATGGTTAGAGGAAGGCGATATTGTTGAAGTTGGAAACATAAAGTTTAGCGTGCTACATATTCCTGGTCACACTCCGGGTCACGTTGTGCTTTTTGATGCGGCCAGTAAACAACTTATCGCAGGCGATATTTTATTTAATGGTTCAATTGGACGTTCTGATTTCCCTCGAGGCGACCATGGACAATTGATTTCAGGCATAAAAACCAAGTTATTAACCTTACCTGAAGAAACGCTTGTTTATCCCGGTCACGGCCCAACAACAACCATTGGCAGAGAAAAAGTAAGTAATCCTCATCTTCGTTAACTTTAAGTTAAGCTTGAATGTAGAGTGACGCGTTTTATTAACAGTGAATCACTCTACATTTAGCGTTAAGCTACATTGGAATAATTCGGTCGTTAATCTTCAGCTCACCTCTATCTAGCGTTGATTTAACGGTTAACTGTTCACCTTCAGGTTTTAATACACCACTCATTGTTCCCATTTTTAAGAAGTCACCTAGTTCAGCTTGTTCAGATAGTTTTTGTGGCAAACTTAAGTCTAAGTTTCCATTCACATAATCAATTAATAAAAACGGATTTTCTACAACTTGCGCTAACGTCATACCAGGTTGAATATCCATTTTTAGCTTTCCATCCACTTTGCCCCAAGGTGTATTCGAGTAAAGATCTTGCAAATGCAAATTAAAACCTTGGTTTAATAGATCATTGAATATTTGTTGAGAAACTTCAGATCCGCTTATCCCGGTTCTTTCTACAATTAATGCATTTAAATTAAGATCCGAAAGATGTAAATTAATATGGTTGTCTGTGAACACTTTTGTGCCATCAGAATATTCTTTTATTTTCCATTCATTACTTGTATTAACCGTTAATAAATTTTCACTTATTTCATTCTCACCTTCTAAAGAAACACCTTGAATTGAAAGGTTTTTAACAGCATTACCTAACTCAAACTTTTTAACAACAGCTTGGTATTGATAGTTAATCAAAGGTGTATTTGGAAGATGAGATAAGTGATAAGTTGCATCGATTTCTTTCGCTGAAAACGCCCCTTCAGGTGTTTTCCCTGCAAAACCAACCCAGTCAATATTAAATTCACTGCTGTTATCTAAAACATTATATTTATAAACGAAATTAAGCGGCTCTGTTGATAAGCTTTCATTCTTACTTTCAAAGGAACCATTCGACAAATGAAACTCACCCGTTAATTCTCCCAATAGAGTAAGATCCGCGTAGGAAGTTATCCAATCATCCCCATCAAAGAAAGCTTCTATTTTTTTAGCAGGCTCGGAATCCAACAAAGTAATATGATTAATCGCTGTTGCTTTATAAGGATAATGATGAATATCAGAGTCAATTAGCAATTGCAGCGGCTCACTGCCTTCAACAGGTAATGTCACTTTTAGTTTCATATTGGCGGATAAAAACGATTTTTGATAACTGATCAATTCTGTTGTGATTTGTAGAGAATTTGGTTTCGCTAATTGCTTAGGTAATTCTTTTTGCACCATTTCCCCGATAAAATAAGTACTTCCTAAAAGTACAAATGCAACAAGAACAGAAGTTAATATTAGCTTTTTCATAGATACCTTATAAACAGATTTATGTTTCAATAGACTTTTAAGTGCGCTTAATACTTATCGAATTTGCTTCATTATTTATTGAAATCATTGTAGATCACAACAGATGGCCCACATATTACGTCAATCATACAAAGATTAATTCAATAACAAGTTACACCCAAAATCCAATAATAATGAAGTTTAAATGAGTCCTCGTAAGCAGAGTTAATTACACAACCCAATATATTATTAGTCACAGCAGCTGTTATTACATGGCATTGAGCAGACATCACCCTCAATATCCACAACACACCCTAAGAAGTTTTGACAGATTTAAACAATAAAGTTCATAAAATTAATTTACATAAGATAGCAAATAAATGCGTTATAACGATTTTTACTTTATTAAATTAGCAATCAAACAAAACGGTTAGATGAGGAGCTAGTAAACACCACAAATAGTAACTTTACGATTTATACAACCTTAGGTGTATTAGCCATTTCAAGTCATCACCAAAGTATGGTACTGATTGCTTTTGTTATTTCAGGTATCATCGGTTACATTATTTTAGTACCCCTCTATAGCTGAGCAGTAAGGGAATAGAAAAGACGACAAATATTCGCTTTATAAAACGTGTATTCACAGGTTTTATTTTATTTAAAAGGAACAAAACATGGCTAACGATAAATTCTCAGAAGAAAAACATTTAAAGAAAATGAAAGCAGTCAAAGAAAAGCAAGATCAAAAAATTGCAGCTGCTCAAGAAGAACGTGGTGTTAGCATTCTGCTAGCAGGGCCAGGTAAAGGTAAAAGCAGTTCAGCTTTTGGTATGTTGGCGCGCTCATTAGGCCATGGCCACAAGGTTGCTGTCGTTCAGTTTTTAAAAGGCGCTATGTCTACGGGGGAAGAAAAATTCTTTAATGCGCATGATAATGTTGATTGGTTTACCATGGGCGATGGCTTCACTTGGGAAACTCAAAATAGACAGAAAGATATCGACAGTGCACAAAAAGCATGGGACAAAGCAGCTGAATTACTAGCTGATGAAAAATATAACTTAGTGATTCTTGATGAAATCACTTATATGTTTAAATATGAATACCTTGAATTACAACCGACTTTAGATGCGTTAAAAAACCGCCCTAAAGAGATGAATGTAGTATTAACAGGTCGCGGCCCAAAACAAGAGTTAATCGATGCAGTCGATACTTATAGTATGATTTTAGCTGAAAAGCACGCGTTCAAAGCAGGCGTAAAAGCCCAAGCAGGCATTGAGTGGTAGAGAGCGATATCATTTAATCACTCCGCAAAATAACTACTTTACTTAAAGATAATTATTTTGCGGATCTTTCATTTTTCTCAACCCCCTTTCAATACACATTTCAATGACTGCAAACTTTTATCTCCTAATGCGAAAAAAATATTAAATGAATTTCATTTTAGCGAGTTCATCATTATTTTAGAAATAACGATAGTGATACAGTGAAAGTAGAGTTAGTTTGCTAGATCACGAGAATTAAAATGAAACCCGCATTAGATTTACATAAAGACCCAATCAGAATTTTAATTTTCAAAATGACCACTCCAATGATGGTCGCGGGTTTTGTAACAACTTCCTATGGTTTTGTTGATATGATCTTTGCTTCTCGATTAGGGAGCTTAGAAGTCGCTTCAATCGCGTTTGTAACTCCCTTATTCATTATGCTAAAAGCGTTTGCTTCTGGTGTCACAAGAGGCGGAGTTAGCATTATCGCCACATTACTTGGCGAAGAAAAAAAAGAGAAAGCATCGGCTTATGCAACTCAACTGAGATTATTGATTATTGTGCTTTCAATTATCTTTGCTATTCCCGGTGTTTTTTTACTTCCAGCGATCCTCAAAGCTGTTGGTGTATCCACAGAGCTATACAATCAGGCACTTATTTATTCACAAATTCTCTTTTTCTCAGTACCGGCGATGTTAATTTTTCAGCTTTATATTAGCCTATTCAAATCACAGGGAAAAATGAAAGTTATTTCGACTATCTCTATTTTGGGCATTATATGTAACGCGATACTGAATGCTGTTTTCCTCTATATAATAGAGTTTAAAATTGATGGATTAGCTTATGCAACCTTATTAACATCAGCGATTCAAATGCTGATTATTTTGTATTTATATGGACATCAGGAGCATCAGTTTAATATTGGCTGGCGAACCTCGTCTAATTATTCTAAAGCAGCAATATGGACAAAATTATTAAAAGTAGGATTACCTTTATCTTTCACACAAGCGAGCTCACATTTTGGTTTTTTAGTACTTAATGTTTTTATTGTGCAATTTGGTCATCAAGCCGTGGCCGCCTTTGCTATTGGTAACCGAATTAATTCACTTCTATTCTCTCCAGCAAAAGAAATTGGAGGAGGATTAATTCCTTTGATTGCTCAAAATTGGGGAAGAGGCGCTATTGATCGCGTCAAAGAAACAATCAAACTAGGACTTTTATATTCACTCATCATTGGTATTTCCGCGGCCTTTCTTATTCAGTTAATTAAATACCCTATTGCACATTTCCTTACCAAGGATGATCCAGAAACATATCAGCATGTTATCAATTATGTAGGTTTAGTCGGCTGGACTGCGATAGCTTGGGCGGTTTTTCACGCATTACAAGGTATTGTAAATAGCTTTCAAAAAACGATGTTTACATTGGTGGTTAATACGGTTCGCCTTTGGGGAATTCGAATTCCGGGGATATTACTTTTTTACGCGTTTTTACCTTCGGTCGCAGAGTATGGGATCTGGTATACCATGTTCCTGTCCAATACAATAACTGTACTTTTTGCGATTGCTTATTTCATGATGATTGTTCCCCCTATGCTAAATAAAAAAGAGGAAGCCGAGAGAATAAAGGCGAGGCAAAAAATTGAAGAGTTAATCACTTAACAAAGTAATTAATAAGTTAGTAATACAGTCAAATGTAAACTGTATTACTAACTTAATTAGGTATTAACTATTTAATACCAGAATGGCGCAACAACGCATCGATTGATGGCTCACGTCCCATAAAGGCTTTAAACAATACCATTGGCGATTCACTACCACCTTTTTCAAGAATGTTAGTTAAGAATGAACGTCCTGTCTCTGCGTCAAAAATCCCATTCTCTTCAAATTTAGAAAATGCATCAGCAGAAAGTACTTCAGCCCATTTGTAGCTATAATAACCTGCCGCATAACCACCAGCAAAAATATGACTAAAGCTATTTGGAAAACGATTAAATGCAGGCGCTTCAATCACAGCAACTTTGCTTCTTACATCGCTTAACACTGATTGAACCTGACCTTTAACACCCACTTTATATTCGTGGTGTAAAAGAAAATCAAACAAAGAAAACTCAAGCTGACGCACCATTTGTAACGCACTATTATAATTCTTTGCTTCTAACATTTTTTCTAATAGATCAGTGGGTAAAGTATCATCTGTATCAACATGTCCAGAAATCAATGCTAATGCTTCAGGTTCCCAACACCAGTTTTCTAGGAACTGACTTGGTAATTCAACAGCGTCCCATGGAACACCATTAATACCCGAAACATTCGCAGATTCGATTTTAGTTAGCATATGGTGAATGCCATGGCCAAACTCATGGAATAAAGTAACCACTTCATTATGTGTAAATAATGCAGGTTGGTTACCAACAGGTTTATTGAAGTTACACGTTAAATAAGCAACAGGTAATTGTAAGCTCCCATCAACTTGGCGACGACGTACTCGACAATCGTTCATCCAAGCGCCACCACGTTTATGTTCACGCGCATATAAATCTAGGTAAAAACTACCAATATGTTCTTTTTGACGATTATAAATTTCAAAGAAACGTACGTCTTTATGCCATACATCGACTTCTGTTGATTCTTTAATATTCAAACCAAATAGACGATGTACTACATCAAATAAACCAGAAACTACTTTATGCTCAGGAAAGTACGGACGTAGTTGTTCATCAGAAATATTGTAACGCTGTTGTTTTAATAATTCAGCGTAATAGCTTAAATCCCAAGCTTGTAGTTTATCTAAACCATCCTTTTGTTTTGCAAAAGCCAAGACCTGATCGCGTTCTTGCTCTGCTTGTTTTGTTGATTTTTCTGCAAGTTCATTTAAAAAATCGATTACTTGTGATGGCTTCTCAGCCATTTTAGTCGCCAAACTATACTCACCAAAATCTTGGAAATCTAAAAGCTGCGCTAACTCATAACGCAAGGCTAATATTTCTTCAATAATATCGCTGTTATCAAACTCATTAGCATTAGGACCTTGATCCGAAGCGCGTGTTGCAAAAGCGGTGTAAACTTCTTCACGCAATTCACGGTTTTCCGCATAACTCATTACCGCTAAATAGCTTGGAAAGTCTAAAGTAAACAAATACCCTTCTAATTCTTTTTCTTCTGCGGCTTGTTTCGCTGCTGCAATCGCTGTTTTTGGTAATCCAGCTAATGTATCAATATCAGTAACTAACTTACTCCATGCTAACGTTGCATCCATAACATTGTTACTAAAGCTAGATTGTAATTGAGAAAGTTGCTGCTTGATTTCACCATAGCGCTGCTTTTTATCATCACTTAGTGCGATACCTGCCAATTTAAAATCTCTTAGTGCATTATTAATCACTTTTTGTTGTTCACCCTTTAATTGAGCAAACTCAGGGCTACTAGCAATGCTCAGGTAGGCTTCATATAGGCCTTGGTGTTGGCCAACAAAAGTGCCATATTCAGAAAAGAGACCTAGACATGCATCGTGTGCAGCACGCAATTTATCGTTGCTGACTACCGCATTCATATGTGATACTGGAGACCATATTTTACCTAGATGATCATCAGCTTCATCTAATACAGCAACAAAGTTATCCCACGTATAGGTATCTAACTCTGCTAATTTTTGTTCGATCAATGCTTTGTTATCAGCAATCGTTTGCTTAACCGTTGACTCAATTTCATCGGGGTTCAGTTTGCTGAAAAAAGGAAGAGCATCTGTTTGTGTTAGGCACGAATCTTTTATTATTGTCATAGCATTTGTCTTATTTGGGAATGAAATAATAATATGCGGCTAATTATAAGAAAATTCAAGGTGTACTAATTAGTAAATTTTTACTTTAAAATGTTAATAATATTTAACAAAGCTGATCGCTAACTTGCAGAAATTCAAAAAACTGTGCCAAACTAAGACTGTTTTATATAAAACTAAAGTAATGGATCTGTAATAATGCCGATACAAAAAATAAAGTCATTAACCAATCTCCGACCTTTCAAAATCAAAAATAGTTTATCTATTCGCTTAATTTCTTATGTATTTGTTTGCAGCACCGCTTTAGTTATTATTATTACCCTGCTGCAGTTATTATTTGATTACCAACAAGACACCTCCAAAATTAAAGCCACCATTAATCAAGTTGAATCCAGCTTTTTACAGCCCTTAGCTGTGAGTATGTGGAGTTTGGATAAAGAACAAGTTGAAGTGCAGACTAAAAGCATTATGAACCTGCCTTATATACAGTATGTGAAAGTACATGAAGTGGTAGGCAATACTGAAGTGATCATGAGCCATCAAGGTACGATAAAAGAAACCTTTGATATCAGTAAAAAATTTGACCTTGTTCATCAAGGCCAAATAGTAGGAACCTTATTTGTTGCCGCCTCTTTAGATCAGGTTTACGATAACTTAGTAGAGAAATCTTTCTTTATACTAATAGGTCAAGCCATTAAAACCATGGTTATCGCCTTTTGTATTTTATTTATTATCCACTATTTAGTTATCCGTCATATTAATAAAATTGCACTTTATACTCGCAATATCCAGTTAAGTTCAAACAATAAGATATTAACGCTTGATGGCCGCAACGATTACATTTCAGATGCCAGCGATGAATTAGACGAGTTGGTTTATCTACTTAATAAAATGCAAAAAAGGATTGTGGCTGAGTTAACAGATAAAGAAATAGCCATTGCAGAATTACAACAAGAACGTGATTTTTCAGCAACAATTATTAATGCATCAAGCACCATCATTTGTTGTTTAGATGCCGAATTTAAAATCGCTACCATTAATCCTGCCGCCGTTATTTTAACGGGTTATTCGCAAGAAGAATTACATAACAAAAGTTGGGTTGATATTTTTGTATTAGAAAAACACAAAGCTGAATTACAAGAAAAACTATCTGCCAATGAGCCATTGCACAGTATTGAAATTAGAATGCATGATCAAATGGGAGAAATGAATACCTTATTATGGACTTTTTCTGCCTTTTACGAAGGCATGGATATCAAATACCTTATTGGTTTCGGTCACGACATCACTGCACAGAAAAAAGTAGAACAAGAGATTCTATTGCTCAACGACCAACTTGAAGAAAAAGTAAATACAAGAACAGCGGCATTAACAGCAAGTAATGAACAAATGAGCGAAACCGTTGAGCAATTAAAACGCACACAACAAACCTTAGTAGAGTCCGAAAAAATGGCTTCCTTAGGAAGCTTGGTGGCAGGTATTGCACATGAAATCAATACTCCGATTGGTATCAGCGTGACAGCAGCTTCCTTTTTGCAGGAAGAAGTAGATACTTTAAAAGAAAAGTTAGGTGAAAATAAACTTTCACGATCTTATTTAAGTGGTTTAATAGATCGTTTTACTGAATCAGGAAGATTATTAAATAATAATTTAACGCGCGCTGCGGATTTAATTAGTAGCTTTAAACAGGTAGCCGTAGATCAATCATCAGAAGCTTGTTATTCATTTAAATTAAAAGAAAATATAGAACAAGTAGTCACATCACTTAAGCATAAAATTAAACAGAGTCGCACGACGGTTTCAATTTCTTGTCCTGAAGATCTCTCCATTTATAGCTTCCCAGGCAGCTTCGTACAAATTTATTCAAATCTAATTATTAATTCCATTATTCATGGTTTTGGTCAATGGCCAGGTAAACGTGAAATCTATATTAATATCGAGTTGCAAAATGAAACATTAGTTATTGATTATCGTGATACGGGTAAAGGCATTCCTGAAGATATGGCTGAGCGTATATTTGACCCATTTGTCACCTCTAAACGTGGTTCCGGTGGCAGTGGCTTAGGTACTCATATTATTTATAATATTGTTAGTCAGTTATTTAAGGGTGACATTAAATATGTTGTAGAAGAAGAAGGTGCACGTTTTATTATGAAAATACCTTACCGCGCGAGCATGAACTCTTAATCGCGGCAGTCACAGCCTATAGTCACCTCGTTTTACTGCGATGACAACAAGCGTAAAGAAACCTGTTATTAAATTAATTAATAACAGGTTTAAGTATTTATAACTAGCTTATGTGTCAGATAGCTTAACTCTCAACAACATCGGCTTCAGGATCCGTTTCATCAACTTCTTCTTGCGTTAATAAATCATGTTCTCCATACCATTGAGCAATTTTACGCTCCAATATATCAACACCAATTCCTTTTAAAGAAGAAAATAGTTCAACTTGTACATCACCTTCAAAGTTTTCAGCTTCTTCACGCATTTTTAAAAGCGTCGCTTTACGTACACCTTGCTTTAATTTATCTGCTTTAGTTAATAAAGCTAAAACAGGAATATTCGCATCAATCGCCCAAAAGATAAGTTGCTGATCTAACTCTTTAAATGGATGGCGAATATCCATTAATACGACCAGACCTTTTAACGACTCTCTTTCCTGTAAATATTCACCTAACGATTTTTGCCATTTTAATTTCATCGCTAATGGTACTTTTGCAAAGCCATAACCCGGTAAATCGATTAATCTTTTGCCTTCTTCCACTTCAAATACATTGATTAACTGAGTACGACCAGGTGTTTTACTGGTTCTCGCTAAACTTTTTTGACGAGTAAGACGATTTAAGGCACTCGATTTACCTGCATTTGAGCGGCCAGCAAAGGCAACTTCAATCCCACTTTCTACGGGTAAATGTTTATCAAGGTGGCGAATATCAGGTGCACTAATTAAAAAATGTGCTTTTTGAAAATGTATTTTTGGAAATTCCACGATATGCCTCATATGTTTTGTGTAGCAAAATTGTTACTTTTATGAAACTTGTGTAAACTACACAGGCTTTATTCGCGCATATTGTAGCATAATGTAGCCCCCCTAAAATAACAACTTTAAGAATTAGATTGGATAGTTATGAATAAATTATTAATAGCAATGATCACCGTATTGGGTTTTCTAAACACAGCTCAAGCACAAGGCGATGTAGAGGCAGGAAAAAACAAATCTGCAGTGTGTGCTGCTTGTCATAATGCCGATGGTAATAGTGCATCAGATCTATATCCCAAAATAGCTGGTCAACATAAGTCTTATATTGTTAAGCAGCTGCAAGAATTTAAAAGTGGAGAGCGTGAAGACGCTATCATGGCAGGTATGGTGGCAAATCTTTCAGAGCAAGATATGGAAGACTTAGCGGCTTACTTTGCATCGCAAACAACAACACCTGAAACGGTTTCAGCAGAAGTCGCTGAAAAAGCTAAAAAATTCTACATGGGTGGTGATATGAAACGTGCGATTCCAGGATGTACCGCTTGTCATGGTCCTCGTGGTAACGGATTAGAATTAGCTAATTTCCCTAAAATATCAGGTCAGCATCCAGCTTACATCAAATTACAGCTTGAAAAATTCCGTAACGGTACTCGCCATAATGATCCAAGTGGCATGATGGGTGATGTATCAGGAAAATTAAGTGATAGTGATATTGAGCTATTATCGAAATATATTTCTGCATTACATTAATCTTTAACGATTAATTCTTTTAAGAAGGCATATCTGCAAAGATATGCCTTTTTTGTTACTTCATCTAAGCGCTTTTGTAAGTGTTATAAATCTGCTATTCTGCGCAATATTAAGATCCCCAATTTTGGTGCTCATCACACCGCAGTCATTGAGATCAAAAACGCTCTATAAAGCGAACGATTGAGACTGATATAAAAGGTAAAGAAACATGTCCCGTAATAAAAAAAGCCGTACTGCTGGTAATTCAGAACCAAGATTTGATGGCAGTCGTAAAGAAACGTCTACACAGGCACAAATGGCTCGTGATAAAAAACGCAAAGATAAGCTAAAAGGTAATAAAGCAGGTAATCGTAACGCGATTGAAACCAAGCAAGGTGCACAACAAAGCCAGCGCCAAGCTAAAAATGACAAACGTATTGGTAGTAAAAAACCAGTCGCATTAGTTGTTAATGAAAAGCCACAACAAGCCGCTAAGCCTAAAGTGCTTATGCAACCAAAAGCAAAAGTCATTAAAACAACAGCAATAGAACCGAAAACAGCTGTAGCAGAAGCACCTACGGTTCAAAAACTATCTCCTGAGAAAGAGATTGCAGCAATTGAAAATGACCAACGCTTAAACGATTTGTTAGAACAAATGGAAACAGACGTTCCTTTAACGAAAGAAGAGCAAAAGTGGGCTGATAAACAAATGCAACGTCATCAAGAACTAATGAAAGAATTAGGTTGGTTAGATGACGAAGGCGAAGAAGATTTATTGCAACAGTTTGAAGATGCGAGCTCAGCATTAGACGAATTTAGATAGGTTATAAGTAATATGAATTTACAAATGATATTAGCGATTGTGGCAGTGATTGTAATAGTAGCACTCGCTTTTTACACAGGCTTTTTATTAAATAAAATTAAGATGCAAAAAGCACAAGCGCTACTTATCGAAAAAAACCAAGCTGAATTTAAAAAGCAGAAGATACAGGAACGAAACGACAATATCGTTGAAAGCATCCGCTTTATTGCCAAAGCCACTATGCAAAAGCAATGCAATGTATCGGAGGCTGCAATTCGTTTAACTGTGTTATTAGAAACATTACAACTTCCACAGCCTGTTAATATCACTTCAGATTACCCAGCATTAAGTGCGATGTTTGAAAAAGTTAAAGATATGCCAACGCATGAAGAGCGCAAAAACCACCCTGTGAAAGAAATTAAAATGATGGATATTAAACGCGAAGTATTTGAAGCAGAAATGGAAGACGCCATTATTAAAGAAAGCGCCTTATTAGCAGAGTTTACTATATAACGCTAAAGTTTGTTTTATCTTAAGGTGTTGCTTTATTTTAAGCGTATCCTTGTTTTATTAAATAAAACCTATTTATTAACTACTTCAAATAAAGAGAGAGCAGCATGCAACAGCTTGTTTGGGATCAGGCCTTAATTGAGAAATACAATTATAGTGGACCTCGATACACTTCTTACCCAACCGCATTAGAATTTAATGAAAGCTTCACACATGCTGATTTAGTTACAGCGACAAAGACTTACCCTTCGCGTCCTTTGTCTTTATATATTCATATTCCATTTTGTCACAAGCTTTGTTATTTCTGTGGGTGTAATAAAGTCATTACTCGACACCAAGAAAAAGCAGACAAATATCTAGATTATTTAGAAAAAGAAATAATCGAACAAGCACAACACTTCAAAGATCGCACTGTTAGTCAGTTACATTGGGGAGGCGGCACCCCTACTTTTTTATTACCTCCACAAATCACACGTTTAATGAAACTGTTACGTGATAATTTTAGATTTTCAGATAAAGCCGAATTAAGTATCGAAGTGGATCCTCGAGAAATTGAATTAGATACCATTGATCATCTTGCTAAAGAAGGCTTCAACCGCTTAAGTTTAGGCATACAAGATTTTAATAAAGCAGTGCAAAAAGCAGTTAATCGCGAGCAAGACGAAGACTTTATTAAGCAACTTTTAACACGTGCTAAAGAGCAAGGTTTCCAATCAACAAATCTTGATATGATTTACGGTCTGCCTTTACAAACTAAAGAAAGCTTTGCATTTACTTTAGAGAAAGTCCTTGCCCTAGATCCTGCACGCTTATCAATCTTCAACTACGCTCACATGCCAACATTGTTTGCAGCACAACGTAAAATAAATGAAGATGATATGGCAAAGCCTGCTGAAAAATTAGCAATGCTACAACATACCATTGAGTTTCTCACACAATCGGGCTATCAATTCATCGGCATGGATCATTTTGCAAAACCAAATGATGAACTAGCATTAGCGCAACAACGAGGTGTACTGCATCGTAACTTCCAAGGCTATACAACCCAAGAAGATGCCGATCTATTAGGCATGGGCGTGTCAGCAATTAGCCAAATTGGTCATTGTTATTCCCAAAATCAAAAAAAATTAGCTGATTATTACCAGCAAGTTGAAGAGTTAGGCAATGCACAATGGCGTGGTGTTGCTTTGAATCAAGATGATTTAATTCGACGAGAAGTGATTAAACAATTAATTTGTAACTTCAAGCTAGATAAAGCGGTTATTGAACAACAGTTTTCAATCAACTTTGACCAATACTTTGAAAAAGATATTGCATTGTTACAAACTTTTATTGATGATCAGCTCGTCATCATCGATACCAATAAAATCCAAGTGCTATCAACGGGGCAATTATTAATTCGCAACATTTGTATGTGTTTTGATATCTACCTGCGTAATAAAGCACGCCAGCAGCAGTTTTCCCGTGTCATTTAAGGCTGAACCTTATTATATCGGTTTAATGTCAGGCACTAGCTTGGACGCGATTGATGTTGCCTTATGCCAACGCCAACAAACTGGATTTGTGCAAATCGCAGGGATAGCAGTCACTTTACCCGAACAGTTACGCGAAGAGTTATTAACCATCTGTAACGACAAACAAGTCACGCTACAAACCTTAGGAGAAGTCGATCATCGCTTTGCCCTTGCTTGTGCTGAAGCTGTAAACACCCTCTTAGAAAATCAGAATATCCAAACAAACGAAGTGGTTGCCATTGGCAGTCACGGGCAAACTATTTTTCATTCTCCTGACACCCAATATGCATTCACACAACAAATTGGCGATGCAAACTTAATCGCCGCAAAAACAAAGATTGCCTGTGTTGCAGATTTTAGAAGAATGGATATGGCTTATGGCGGACAAGGTGCACCATTAGTACCTGCATTTCATCAAGCATTGTTCGCTAAACAAAATCAACAGCGCGTTATTCTTAATATTGGTGGTATTTCAAATATAAGTATTCTTCAAGGTACTGAACATGCCTTTGGTTATGATACTGGTCCAGGTAATATGCTAATGGATGCTTGGATTAATTTACACCATCAAAAAAGCTACGATAAAGATGCTTGGTTTGCTTCAACGGGCGAAATAAACAAAACATTGTTATCCATGTTATTAAACGACCCCTACTTTGCTTTACCTGCGCCTAAGAGCACTGGCCGTGAAAAATTTAATTTAAACTGGTTACAACAGCAGCTTAAACACCAAAGTATCCCAATAGAAGATGTTCAACGCACCTTGTTAGAATTCAGTGCGATCACCATCAGCGATCAAATTCTTCAGCAAAGTGAAGCTTGTAATGTCTATGTATGTGGCGGAGGTGCGCTTAACCCGCTATTAACGCAACGCCTAATCACTTTAATGCCAGATCATACGATACAGACCACTGAGACACTTGCCATTGATCCTATGTTTGTAGAAGCCGTTGCTTTTGCATGGTTAGCTGAGCAACGAATATTAGAGAAGCCAGTGCCATTAAAAGCGGTTACAGGTGCCACTCAAGACGCGATTTTAGGCTGCGTTTATATTCCTTCAATGACTTGTAGTTAAAATATTCAATAACAACCAGATCTTTGATGATGATTTTTCTTAGATGAATTAAATAAAATAGACTATTTTTCATCTCTAAAAAACAAACCAAACGGGTTACCTAACTTTTGGCGTCGCTGATACAAAACTGCAATGGTTAGTAACAAGGCTAAAAACTCTGAGCTTGGCCCTGCGTACCAAATACCTAATTCAGCAAACAGAACTGGCAAAATAAAAATTAAAGGCAGAGTAAAAAAGTACACTTTTGCCAACCTTAAAATCGCAGCTCTTTTTGCATCACCCATGGCTTGGAACACAACACCAACCATCATTAACGGGCCTAATAAAAACAAAGCGGATGACATAATGGGTATAATACGCGCTACTTCTTCCGTCACAGTTATATCGTTGACAAACGCGCTACCTAGTTGGTTTTTCAGCAATAAAACAAACAACTGGCAAAATACACAATAAATAAAAGCTATGACGATGGCAACTTTAATTGCGCTATTTGATCTTAACCATTCTTTAGCCCCAATGTTATTACCTAAAATGGTTTGAAACGCCATGCTCAAACCTAACAATGGAAGGAAGATAAACGTCATAATACGGGTAATAATGCCATAAGCAGCAACGGTCATGCTGTAGTCTGCGTTACTCCATATTTGTAAGTTATATAAAATAAACGCAGAAGACAGTGCTACACCAACATAAGATAAACTTGTCGGTGCGCCTAAGGCTAAAAAGTCTGACCATAACTCACGATTTTTAGTAAAGCGTACAATAGCAACGTTTAACGCGGTGTTGCTGTAACGGCGAAATAAATACACAGCACCTAGCGACAAGGCTTGAGCCAATAAAGTCCCGTAAACAGAACCCACAACGCCCCAACCAAGTACTGCAATAAAAATGTAGTTAAATATCACGTTTAACAATACAGATAACAAAGGGACTAAAGCCATAAATGCCATTTGTCCTTCACAACGTAAACTGTCGCTGTTAATGGTAAGAACAAACAACAAAGGTGAGAAAAATATCATCAGTGATAAATAATCGTAACTCATGCTAGATAAGCTTTCTGAATCATTATTAACAAATAATACTAAGTCTTTACCGCCTACTAAAAACAATAAAATCAACACCAAGCAAACCAGCATAGATAAAGTCATCGCTTGGCCGTAAGCCGATATAGCTTCATCTTTTTTATTGGCACCCAACAGCCTTGCCATCACACTAGAAAAGCCAGCCGATACCCAGCTAGACAAAGCCACAAGCAACATAAACGCAGGGAACACAGAGGTAACAGCCGCAAGTGCATACGATCCAACATACTCACCAAGAAAGTAAGCGTCAACCAATGAAAACGAACCATTGACTAGCATCATTAAAATAATAGGTGCGGCGGTTTTCATAAATACTGTAGATAAGGTTCCCGTAAGAAACATATTGTTAGAAGAAGTCGTCATATTTTACAAATTCCTAATTGGATAAAGCTTATAAGTAAAAAACTATTTAATTGGTAAGTAAATATCAGTGATCACTTCATGCTCCGGCACATCGTGAACAAAATTAACATAATGAAAAAACACAGGGAAATCTCGGCATTGTTCACCACTTGTTGGCAACCATTGTTGATACAAATAATAAACGCCTTTTCTTAAATCATCTCGATTACCAATATCACGAACAACCGCGCAGCGTCCTGCTGGAATGGTTTGATTGACCACACCGTATTCATTTTCTGGAATGTCTACTGTTACAGAGCCGCAGAGATCAAAATGGAAATCTTCAGCTTTTACCACATGAGGATCAGAATAAGGAATGCCATAAGTTTTGCTGGTTTTGATTGGCGATAACTTACTTGTTTTGCGCCAAGCAACAAATTTCATCGATGTTTGGTAATGAAGTTTAGGGTCGCCATAATGGGCTAATGCCGCAACTTTTTGTTCTTTAAAATCAATAACCTTTACGTCCATTTTGTTATTCGCCTTTTCAATTAATGGCATGGCCAAGGTATCTGTTTTCTCATGCCAATTGAGCCACTCTGGGAATTTTCTAAATTCAGAAGGACTTTGTCCAAACTCACGTTTAAAAGCTCTTGAAAATGCTTCGGGACTTTCAAATCCAGCTTCAAAAGCAATATCGATAATTTTAATATCAGCTTTGAATACCAATCTAAAAGATGCCCGTTTTAGTCGAGACATCTGAATAAACTTAATTAAATTAACTCCAGTAAAGGCAGAAAAAACGCGATGAAAATGATATTTAGAAAACCCCGAGACAGTACTTAACATATCTAATGTTAAGTCATCATCAAGGTTCTGATTAATGTAATCACATACTCTAATAATGTTTTTCTCGTAATTATTCATTTAATCATACCCATTTGATCATTTTATTTATGCGTGGTGGCTATTTACACGACTTAAGTTTTTAACATAAGTGAATTTTACATATTTTAATAAAATCATCTTGATTGAAATTGCTACGATAAGTTATCTGTTTAATTAAAATGTAAAAATTTAAACTAATATTCATACGCTTGAATAAAATGAGAACGGGGGAAAGTAAGATTACAACGATGTCGAACTATGTATTACTTTTAAAATTACTTGTCGTTTTTAAAACGATGAAAACACCATGCGATAATATGAGCACTCATTAAAATGGCAGTTGCCCCAATAAACATCAATAAAGCCACTTCTTGCACTGCTTGTAGTTTTTTAAGGTCAATTAACAAGTAAGCAATAAGGCCAAGCACTAACATGATCAAATTGATCACCATGCATTGTTTGCATCGCCCTAATTTTTGTTTAAACATTTCACTTGAACATATTTTGCAAGACACGCGGCATCCTTCTTTTTAATTCGTTTTTACAACGGTATATTTATAAAAGTAACTCAAATTGATACAATATAATAGTTTAAGGTGTTGAGTTAGCGCTGTTTACAGGCTATTTTTCGATTTAGCGCATTAAATACTTTTCAAGTCACTAAACAGCCTTTATGCTAATGATGTAAGGCTAATAATAAGGAAAGTAATATTCATGTTTCAAACACTCAAAGCATCTATTCAAACCTATATGACAGAAGAGCAATGTGCTTTTGTCGAGCGTGCGTATCATTATGCATATGCAGCACATGATGGTGTGAAAAGAGCAAGTGGCGAACCTTATATTACTCACCCGGTCGCGGTTGCTGAAATCCTAGCGGACATGAAGCTAGACTACGAAGCCATTTCAGCGGCATTAATGCATGATGTGCTAGAAGATACAGACACCACACACCAACAATTAGCCGATGCCTTTAATCCTAGTGTTGCTGAATTAGTTGAAGGTGTCACTAAACTCGATAAATTCAATTTTGAAAATCGCGAACAAGCACAAGCAGAAAACATTCGAAAAATGCTGATTGCGATGTCTAAAGACTTCCGTGTTATGTTGATCAAATTAGCCGATCGCGTACACAATATGCGTACATTAGACTCACTACGTTTAGATAAGCGACAACGTATCGCACAAGAAACCTTTGAGATATTCACTCCAATCGCTAATCGCCTTGGTTTACACTACTTAAAAAACGAATTAGAAAAGCTCGCTTTTAAAGCCCAAAATTCAGCCCGTTATCACGTATTAGAAGTGGCAATTAATAAAGCACGCGGTAACCGCAAAGACTTTATACAAAGCATTTGCGATGAAATATCAGGCCAACTTGACTCCATGTCAATCAAAGCAGAAGTGATCGGTCGAGAAAAACATCTATATAGTCTATATAAAAAAATGCGTAAAAAAGGCTGCCAATTCCATGATGTGATGGACGTTTACGCATTTCGTATTATCGTAAAAGATTTAGATACTTGTTATCGCGTATTAGGCCAAGTACATCATTTGTATCAACCTAAACTTGAATACTTTGAAGATTATATTGCACTACCAAAATCAAACAGTTACCAGTCATTACATACCACTTTGGTAACTCATGATGGTGTAAATATTGAAATTCAGATCCGTACTGAAGACATGGATGCAGTTGCAAAACATGGTATTGCTGCGCACTGGAATTACAAAGAAGGCGGCACTCAAAGCTCTAATCTTGCGGCACAATTACAAACGCGTAACTGGTTCCAAGGATTAACAGAGTCAGAAGATAATAATGCGAACCCAATAGCCTTGTTAGAAAATATAAAACAAGAGCTAGGTAAAAATGATATCCACGTATTAACACCACAGGGAAAAATCATTGTATTACCCGCTTTTGCAACGCCTGTTGATTTTGCATACATGTTACATACTAAAATTGGTCACCGCTGTATTGGCGCAAAAGTGGATAACGAATATTCATTATTAAGCCAAAAGCTAGAAAGTGGACAAACCATTGAAATCATTACAGCCAAAGAGCCAAATCCAAGCCCTGAATGGTTAAACTTTGCGGCAACTCACCGTGCTCGTAACGCAATACGCAATTACCTTAAACAATTACCAGAATCAGAAACGATTCCAATGGGTAGACGTTTATTAAAACAAGCGTTAAATGCAACCAACCTTACCGATATTCCTCAGGAAAACATTGATAAAGTGATAGCAGATCATCACTTAGAAAGCTTTGATCATCTACTACATGCAGTCGGTAGCGGTAAGTTATTAAGTATTGTGTTAGCGCGACGTTTACGCGGTAATACCGATGAATTAACTGAATCAAATTACAAACAGCGTATTCGTCAAAGTGCGATTAAAGGCGCTGAAGATATGATGTTGTCCTACGCCAACTGCTGTAAACCTTTACCGGGCGATCAAATTGTTGCTCATACAAGTACAGGTAAAGGCTTAGTGGTTCATAATAAAAACTGTCACAATGTCGCAGGCTTTGAAAATGAACTAGATAAATATATCAGTGTGTCATGGGATATGAACTTTATGAACCAATACGAATATTCAAGTGATTTGAATATTCAAATGGCCAATCATAAAGCAGGGCTAGCAAAAATATTTAATGTTATCGCTAAAAGTAATGCCAATGTATTAGACGTTGAAACCAGTGAAATGACTGACCATATTTACTCAATTAACGTCACCTTAACCGTTATTAATCGAGTGCATTTATCAAGAATCATGCGCCAAATTAAGAAACTATCTGGTGTTAAAAGCGTAAAACGTCGCAATAAAAAGTAACAATAATTACACATTGAACTTAGTTATGGTCCATTGCGTATTAATAGGACAAACACTAAAAAGATATAGTGTTCATTAACATGCTTAACCACATGTTTTTATTCCACTTTTAATATTATTAAAAAATATAGAGAAGCAATGGACTCATTAACTCAAATCGCTCTTGGTGCAAGTGTTGCAGGTGCCGTGGGTATCAAACCTTTCGGTCGAAAAGTATTACTCGCAGGCGCAGCATTAGGTACCTTACCTGATTTAGATGTCCTTGTAAGCTATCAAACCGCAATCGATAGTTTCACCTTACACCGCAGCTTTAGTCACTCATTATTTGTATTAAGTGCATTAAGCATCATTATATATTGGCTAGCCTTGTGGCTTAACCCCCAATGGAAAACGAATAAGAAAGCTCTCTTTTTTGTTATTTTTCTGCCTTTAATCACCCATCCTTTATTAGATGGATTCACAACCTATGGCACGCAATTATTGTGGCCAATAGCAATGCAACCTATCTCTTGGTCAAGCGTATTTATTATCGACCCGTTATATACTCTACCGCTTTTAGTTTCTGTGCTCGCACTTTGGCGCCACCAGCACGCGATCAAATGGCAAAAGATAAATCGTATTATGCTATTAATCAGTTGTTTGTATTTAACACTGGGCCAAAGCCAACTTTGGTATTTAAAGTCTCACTTAGCTAAAGAACCTATTACACAAAACAGTAAAGTGTTTATTTCACCAACGCCTTTTAATATCGTTTTTTGGCGCGTGATCAGTTATCACGGCGATATTTACTATGAAACGTTTACCAATATATTTAATCAACAACCATTAAAATGGAAAGCATTGGACAGTGGCCGAACGTTACTTAATGATTTTGATTCCAATGAGTTACAGCGTTTAGAATGGTTTAGTGGTGGTTTATTAAAGTTTGAAGACAAGCAAAATACATTGATCGCAACAGACTTACGACTTGGCTTTTCTCAGGTTTACCCTTTCTCATTCAGTTTAGCTAAAAAAGAAAATGGTTGGGTAGCGGTTCCTTCAGAAAAGATGCCTGAATTAGAAGTGAACTTAGAAAATTTTAAGAAGATTCTGCCTTAAGCCTTAACAAGTTATAGGTTATCAACATACTGTCTAATTTCAGCTAAAAACTCTTCGCCATATTTATCTAATTTAATATGGCCCACACCTGTCACCGACAAAAACTGCGAATCATTAGTGGGCATTAACTCACTCATTTCAGATAAAGAAACATCACTGAAAATAACGTAAGGCGGCAGGTTTTCTTGATCTGCAATCTGTTTACGTAAATGACGTAATTTAGCAAATAATTTACTATCTGCATTAGCAGAAACACTGCGACGTTTTTGCTTAGCCGTCGTTTTGACGAGTTGTAATCTTGGTACCGCTAACATTAATGTTTGATCAGCTTTCAACACTGAGCGAGCGGCTTCCGTTAACTGCAAAGCAGATCCTCGTGTTAAGTTTTGCATTAATAATCCGCAATGAATTAACTGTCTCGCAATACTAAACCAATGCTCTGTAGACTTATCTTTCCCAATACCAAAGGTGGAAAGTTGATCATGCCCAAGGCTTTTAACGCGTGCAGTTTGAGCACCTCGAAGCACTTCTACAACATGAGTGATTCCAAAGTATTGCCCAGTGCGATAAACACAAGACAATATCTTCTGTGCATCCACGGTCGCATCGTAACTTTGTGGTGGGTCTAAACAAATATCGCAGTTACCACAGGCTTTAGGGCTATATTCACCAAAGTAATTTAAAACAACACGCCGACGACAGGTTTGCGCTTCTGCAAAAGCCACCATGGTATTAAGTTTGTGTAACTCAATGCGTAACTGTTCTTGGTTAGGATTCTTTTCAAGCAAACTACGAATGCGTGCTGGATCCGCTGGGTCATAAAACAACATAGCTTGCGCAGGTAAACCATCACGCCCTGCTCGCCCAGTTTCTTGATAGTAGGATTCAATATTTTTAGGGATTTCATAATGCACAACAAAACGCACATTAGGTTTATCAATGCCCATCCCGAAGGCAACCGTCGCAACCACGATATCGACTTCGTCTTTAATAAAGAGGTCTTGCACCGTTTGACGTTCTTCTAACGGCAATCCAGCATGATAACAACGTGAATTAAATCCCTTTGCAGCTAACTTCTGAGCAATCTCTTCGGTACGTTTACGACTAGTACAATAAATAATGCCGCTTTCATCTTTATGCTGATCTAAATAATTAAACAGCTGCGATAAAGGACGGTATTTTTCAATCAATAAGTATTCGATATTAGGTCTGTCAAAACTACGCACTTCTATCAAAGGGTCTTGAAGATTTAAACGCTGTAAGATATCTTGTTGCGTTGCATGGTCAGCGGTCGCCGTTAAAGCCGCTAAAGGCACTTGTGGGAAGTGTTCTTTTAGATGGCCTAATTGTGCATATTCAGGACGGAAATCGTGTCCCCAAGAAGAAATACAATGCGCTTCATCAATAGCAAACAAGTTAATGGGCAGGTGTTGTAACCGAGCAATAAAATCAGGACGTAATAAACGCTCAGGCGCGACATACAATAGCTTCAATTCACCACGGTGTAATGCATTTACTATGTTATTTTGGTCTTGATAAGATAAACTTGAATTGAGATAAGCAGCAGGCACACCACAGGCTTGCAAAGTATCGACTTGATCTTTCATTAAGGAGATTAAAGGCGAAACAACAATACAGATGCCTTCGCGCGCTAATGCAGGAATTTGAAAACATAAACTTTTACCACCACCCGTAGGCATAACCACTAATGCATCTCGACCAGAGATAAGTTCGTTAATAACCTTTTCTTGTCCATCACGGAATTGATTGTAACCAAACACATCGAATAAGACGTTATGTGCGGCACTGTTGGTGATGGTTTGGCTCAAAATATACAACCTATCGAGAATCTAAGCGGGTAAAGGCCGCTTATTGTAAATCAGCAGCCACATTATTTCAGCTTAAATTTTAATTTAAACCTTGCGAAGCATATAGCGGCAAAAATTAATTATAGGCCTTATTTAACTATTGATACCGTTATAATGATTTAAATTGTTCACTAAACAAATCAACTTTCTGCCAATCTGTTAATTCCATGTCTTTTGTTTTATCTGTACTGCCGCCAGTCATTTTCATAATCAATTGAATAAGCAGCGTTTGCCACCAGTTATAACGAGAATATAAAAGTGCACCAGCAAACACCGCTTTGTGCTTTGGATGCCATTTTGAGAGGAGATCAAATTTTTTCATGTAAGCATTATTTTCAGGTACTGCTTTTTCAGGTTTACGGGCAGTGAGGCACACGGCAAAAAAAGCATTTGGTAAGGCATCTAATTGTTGTTGATGTTGATTTACAAATTTGATCACACTCGAACGGAAATTTCCGTAACGAATAGATGCGCCAATTAAGACCTTTTGATATTGTGAAAAATCAATATCTAACTCTGTTTCCATATCAAACACATCCACGTCCTGTGTTATCGATTGTTTCATATGTTCAATAATTTTAAGAGTTTGTCCTTCAACAGAAGAATAAAGTATTAATACTTTCTCTGCTTTTGCTGTTGCTTGCATGGTTATCGTCCTATTAATTTTTCCAAAATACCGGTGTAAATAACACCAATAAAGTAAATACTTCTAAACGTCCAAATAACATGGCAATGATCATCACCCATTTAGAAGCATCACTCACATCATTAAAGTGCAATGCCACCTCTCCCAAACCAGGACCAAGATTGTTTAGCATAGCCACCACCGCTGAGAAAGCGCTCAATTCATCCATGCCAGTCATTAATAAGGCGAGCATGCAAATTATAAATACCAAGGCATAAGTTGAAAAGAATCCCCATACAGCCTCTATCACACGATCAGGTAACGCTTTATTACCCAACTTAATTTTATAAACCGCTTTAGGGTGCACAAGACGTTTAAGCTCTCGTTGCCCTTGCAGGTTAAGCAATAACACTCGAATAACTTTTAAACCACCGCCTGTCGATCCTGCACAACCACCAATGAAACTTGCAAAAATAAGCAACACAGGCAAAAACAAAGGCCAATCGGCAAAAGAGGTAGTTGTAAACCCTGCCGTGGTGGAAATAGAAACGGCTTGAAATAAAGAATGCGAGAAAGTCGTTTCAATGGAGTCGTAAACATTATTACCAATCAACATCCAAAAACAAATCGCAGTTAAAGCCACTTGGATAAAAATAAAAGCACGTACTTCAGGGTCACGCCTATACACCTCTAAACTAAATTTTTTCGCAGAGAAAGCCGTAAAATGCAAAGCATAGTTAATCCCAGAAATAATCAAAAACACAACGGTAATAATATTAATTATTTGATTATCAAAATGCCCCATACTGGCATCATAAGTAGAGAAGCCACCAATTGATACCGTTGAAAAACTATGTGTTAATGCATCAAATAAACTCATCCCTGCTAACCAAAAAGCCAGCATACAAGCAACGGTAAGGCATAAATAAACGTACCACAACGCTTTAGCCGTTTCTGCAATACGTGGTGTCATTTTTGAATCTTTAACAGGCCCCGGCGTTTCTGCTCTATATAACTGCATGCCACCAATGCCTAACATCGGTAACACGGCAACGGCTAATACAATGATCCCCATTCCACCAAACCACTGTAACATTTGGCGATAAAATAAAATGGATTTAGGTAATTCGTCCAACCCCACAATAGTGGTTGCACCTGTGGTCGTTAAACCAGAAAAGGATTCGAAGAAAGCAGTGGCGACATTCATATCGACACTTGAACTCATTAAGAAAGGGATTGCCCCAACACTGCCTAACGTAGCCCAAAATAACACAACAATTAAAAAACCTTCACGAGACTGTAACTCACTTTTTTCGCGGCGGTTCGGAAACCAAAAAAACAAACCGATCAGTAAAGTCACAAAAAAAGCGGCGAAGAAATCGTTACCGCCTCCATCTTGATAAATATAAGCAATGAATACTGGTGGCAACATGGTCAAACTGAATAATCCGATCAGCATGCCTACTATTCGAATAATCGCGCGAATAGCCACTAGTTAACCCAGCTAAGGTGAAGCATTAATTTTTTTTGCAATGATCTTTCCCTGCATCAATGATTGTAATTTTTGTTTAAACAGATCAACTTGTTCATTATCCACTTCTATTAACGCCACCACAGACTGCTGGTAATCGACATTAAGGATGCGTCCAGAACTCAATGACAATAAATGTTCTATGGTTGCCATTTGAGCATAGTCGCATTGCAATTGAAACTGTTGAAAGAAACGTTTTTCAGCTTTAGGCATTGTAGGACACAATTGTTGTAAACCGTTACTATAAGCGCGTACTAATCCGCCCGTTCCGAGTTTAATTCCACCAGAATAGCGCACTACAACGGCAACGATTTCGCCAACATTGGATCCTTGTAAAACAGCCAACATGGGTTTCCCTGCCGTACCTTTTGGCTCACCGTCATCGCCGCATCCCATATTAACACTATCTTTAGGGCTTCCACCGATATACGCCCAACAATGATGACGTGCTTCTTTGTGTAATGCTTTAATTTGCGCAATAAATTCCATTGCAGCAGTTTTTCCTGCTGCTGGTTGGATAAAAGTCAAAAATCGGCTCTTTTTAATTTCTTCCTGAAATGAAACAGGTGAAGCTAAAATTGTGTAAGGCTTATTCACTGGTAACGTTAAAACCTAATGATTGCCACGCTAAAAAGCCACCCGACACTGAATGTACATTTTGATAACCCATTTGCTGTAAAGAAGCTGCCGCTAAAACACTACGTGCTCCAGAACGACAAATTAAATAAATAGGTAATTGCTCTGGTGTTGTTAATGCTTTGTTTAATGCCTGATATTTTGGCAGGCTAGTAAGTTGCATTTCCAATATACCACGCGGCACTAACTCGCTTCCGGCAGCGGAACCAAGAGCAGTTTCCTTTGCTTCTCTAATATCAATGAACAGTAGATTCTCATCACTTTGTAAGCGTTGATTCATTTCAGTACAATCAACTTCCTTAACCTGTGAGCGTAATACATCAACTAAGCCTTTTCCATCCAAGATCATGTTTATTCCTATTTGTTTGATAAAAGCCCCAATAGCTTATACACCTGCGAATATTCTAGGTTTGCTCTATCAAGTTGTTTAATAAATACATTAATGACTTTTTCATCAAAGGGTTCAATGCTATTGCCTAATAAATTGCTTTTACTTGCAGCTAATAACTCGTCATTATCCCGCTCTAAATCTTCAGCTAACAATGTTAGTACACAATGATAACGCAGACGACTTTCATTTAAATGTTCGCTTAATATTTGTAACGAAGCACTTTCAATAGGCTTAATATTGTTCCCGTCGAAACGAATAAGGTTAGCTTGTTTAAATTGTAATAATAACAGTTTAATGCGTTCACTCAGCGCAATCTCTGAAGGCGTTAAAAAGTACTCAGCTTCCACAAAAGGAAATAACTCGCTGACAATTTCAGTTACTTTATTAATCTCAATGATGTCTGCTTCATCAACTAATTTCAAAATAACAAAGCTTAATAAAGAAGGCAGAGCAAAAACATGCACAATAGTATTACGGTAATAAGTTAAGTGCGTACTTTGTTTATGATCACAACTAACCACATAATTCTCTTCTGAGAATTTATTCATCGCTAAAGCATGCTCATAAATCAATTCAGCCGATTGCGTTGGATAAGTCACATTCGAGTGTTTAGCGATATCAGTCAATAAGGTTTGATGTAACTTAATTAATGTTAACAAACGCTGCTTACCAATTTGGTGAGCGGGTGTTGCCAATAAAATTGCAGCACATAAAGGTAACGCATTGACGGCTGTGGCATGGTTAATACCTTGCATCACATTAACCGCTAAATCATTCACCTGTGAAGTAAATTGTTGCTCCGTTAACGCTTGCTCACGCCATTCAGGCTGATGTTGGTCAAAGTATTGTTTAAGATTAATAGGCTCACCAAAGTTAACAAAAGCTTGTCCAAAATTACGCAGTTTTTTAACAATACCCAACACTTGCCATGCACTTTCTTTTTCTTTTTTCTGTCCAGAAAGCTCCTTCATGTAAGTGCTTACTTCCATAATATGATCATAACCAATATACACAGGTACAATCATCACATTGCGCTCAGGTTGATCTAAAAAGGTTTGCACGCTCATCGCTAACAAACCGGTTTTAGCAGGTAATAATCGCCCCGTTCGACTGCGCCCACCTTCGGTGAAAAACTCAATCGGGTAACCTTGTTTAAATAACATCGCAAAATACGCTTTAAAGACTTTGCCGTAAATAGGGTTGTCTTTAAAACTACGACGCAGAAAGAAAGCGCCTGAACGCCTAAAAATGCTCCCAGCAGGGAAGAAATTTAAGTTAACTCCCGCCGCTATATGTGGTGGCATCATGCCCTCTTCAAACAATAAATAGGAAAGCAAAAGGTAATCCATATGACTTCGGTGACAAGGCATATAAATGATCTCTGCACCACTTTGAGTTGCATCTCGTACTTTCTGAGCGTGATTAACTTCCACTCCTTGGTATATACCGTTCCAAACCTTAGATAAAACCGCACGAAAAAAACGCAAGAAACGATAGGAAAAGTCACTTGTAATTTCTTCTAAGTAGCCTTTACATTCTTTAATAACTTCATGTTCAGATCGGCCACTTTCTAAGCTTTCTTGTTTAATAATTTCTTGCATCATAGCGCTAGCAATAATGCGATTGATCATCACCTTGCGTTTGGGAATTTGCGGCCCTCGGCTTGAACTGTGCTGTGCACGGAAAAAGTAAACCGCTAATCGCGCTAATTTATAAGCCTGTTGTTTGTAGTCTTCACCCTTTTCCGCTTTAGCCAATTGTCGAACTGAAATCGGGGCATTAAAACGAATTAAATGATCTCTACCCGTGGTCAAGATAGACCATGCTTTCTGAATGCAATTAGGGTTACTCCGCCCTGAAAATATTTTACGCGCTTTTTGCTTACCGGGATTTCTTCCCCAAAAGAAAGTCACTGGCACCAATTGCACATCCATACTTGAGTATTCTTGATGCAACTTAAGTAACTGTTGATACTGTTTTAAATAAGTCGGTTGTTTTTTGTTAAGCGAAGATTGTTTAAATAGGTGCCAATCATGCAGATAAATAACCGCAGGCATACTTTCATTTTGCAATGAAATGGAGCGGTAAGGATCAGGTAACGCAAGCTCTCTACATGCTTGTTGTAGCGCTAATAAATCGCTGGCACTGTTTTGATCAAGTACATAAATAATAGGACGAGATAAATCTAACTTTAATTCAGCCAGTGGATTTTGAGGAACCACGGCACTTTTAACCCAAAAACGATTAATTAACCGTGATAAAAAAGACCTTTTAACTAACACATACTTTCCTTACTTTTTTACAACATCGTTTTTATAATACTTTTATCAGTTGCAGTGATGCGAAACTATCATTTTAAAACACAAGCATTGGTGCAGTTTACCATACAAGGTACAGCAATATAGACGCTGAAAGCAGTTCTGCGATAATCAACAAATGATTATGATTAATAAACAGCAAATAGATGACCAATCAATGGCTATTTGCTAAAGTACAGCCTTTCCGATAGTGCATAAAGAATTGAGGCAACAAATGCTTTTTATACCAATTGTATTAAATAACTGATCTAAATTTTGCGCTGGAAAAATAGCTTAGTTTGAGGCGTAAGTTGATGTAAATGGTTGTTCCCTTTACGAAACTTACAACGAGAAAATAAGTTATTTTAACAAGTAAAATAGATCAGTTACTTACTATGATTGGTATTACCTCAATCTAGCCTACTCTGACCGAAATTATTAGGATTTAAAATGGCGGATAAACCTGCTTTTACAAAACAAAAAAATAACACACAATCACCAATCAAAACGGTACCTCACTCTTTTGAAGCAGAGCAGGCCGTTATTGGTGGTTTATTATTAGACAATGAAACTTGGTCAGACGTTTCTGAGCGTGTTGTGGAACGTGATTTTTACACTCGCGCACATCGCATGATCTTTTCTACCATTGAAAAACTAAGCAGCAATGATATCCCAGTGGATATCGTAACACTCTCAGAAAAACTAGAAGATACTCAAGATCTAGAAGGTGTTGGCGGCATTGCGTATTTGGCTGAATTATTACAAAACACACCGAGTGCTGCAAATATTAACAACTATGCAGATATCGTTCGTGAACGTGCCATTGTCAGAGAACTAATTGGTGTTGCTAACGATATTGCAGAAGCAGGTTACGATACAGAGGGGCGCGACAGTTCAGAATTACTGGATTTTGCCGAAACCAAAGTATTCCAAATTGCAGAAGCGCGTAATAATCAAAATGAAGGCCCACAGCCAATTAAAGACATTTTGAAAGAAACCGTCGCTAAAATTGATGACTTATGTAAAAACCCGCGTGATGGTATTACCGGACTTTCATCTGGTTATAATGACTTAGACCAAATGACCACGGGATTCCAACCAGGTGATTTAATTATTGTTGCCGCGCGTCCATCTATGGGTAAAACCACCTTTGCCATGAATTTGGCTGAGCACGCAGCCTTAAACTCAGATAAACCTACTATCATATTCTCCTTAGAGATGCCCGCGGATCAAATCATGAACCGTATGTTGGCGTCGCTAGGTCGTATTGACCAAGGTAAAATTCGTACTGGTCAATTAGATGAAAACGATTGGGCTTCTTTATCATCAACCATGTCTATTTTATTAGACAGAGGTAAGATGTTTATCGATGACAGTTCAGGCTTAACGCCAACAGAATTACGTTCTCGTGCTCGTCGTATCGCTCGTGATCACGGTGGTGTCAGCATGATCATGGTGGATTACCTGCAATTAATGCGTGTTCCTTCTTTAAGTGAAAATCGTACCTTAGAGATCTCAGAAATATCTCGTTCATTAAAAGCGTTAGCTAAAGAATTACGTTGTCCTGTTATTGCCCTATCTCAGCTAAACCGTGGCCTTGAGCAACGAGCAGATAAACGTCCAATTAACTCGGATTTACGTGAATCAGGTGCGATTGAGCAAGATGCCGATTTAATTATGTTTATTTACCGTGACGAGGTTTATCACGAAGAAAGTGAACACAAAGGCATTGCAGAAATCATCATAGGTAAACAACGTAACGGTCCAATTGGTAAAGTACGTTTAACCTTCCAAGGGCGTTATTCGCGCTTTGATGATTACACGGGTACGGCTTACCATGGTGAAGAATAAGCAGTATTTGTCATTAACAGTCAAAGGTTTAATTTACACCTACTAATATTGATGAAAGCACAATAAAATAGGCCATCAACAAATAGGCATAGTTAACAATATTCACTAGAATAATTGTTCTGCACACAGAGAGTGATTTATGGAAGCTTACAAATTAAAAGCGAGTTTTATTCATCCAAAATATTGGTTTGCTTGGTTAGGCATTTTTGCCCTCTTTTTATCTTCATTATTGCCTTATTCTGTTTTATTAACGTTAGGGAAATTTATTGGAAGAATCGCAACGCCTTTTGCTAAACAACGTTTCCATACTGCACGTCGTAATATCGAACTTTGCTTTCCAGAACTAACACCTGAAGAAGTCGATAAAAAAGTTCGCATCAACTTTGAAAACACAGGTATCGCTTTATTAGAAATGGGCATGGCTTGGTTTTGGCCAACATGGAGAGTACGCGGTTTATTAACCGTGCGCGGCATTGAGCATTTAGAAAAAGCAACACGACAAGACAAAGGCATTATATTTTTAGGAGCCCATTTTTTAACACTAGAAATGGGTGCGCGTGCATTAGGATTAATTCACCCAAGTTACGCGGTATACAGAAAAAACAGCAATGCGGTATTAGATTATTGGTTTTATCGTGGCCGTATGCGTCATCACAAAGCTATGTTAGATCGTAAAGATTTAAAAGCCATGCTAAGAGCCTTAAAAAACAGCCAAGCTTTATGGTATGCACCGGATCATGATTACGGCAAACATAAAAGCAGTACCTTTGCGCCCTTCTTTGAAGTTAAAGATGCAAACACAGTGGCAGGAGCAAGCACATTAGCGCGGGTTAAAAACACTGTGGTTATTCCTATGTTTTTGAAACGTCTGCCTGACAACAAAGGTTATGAGCTTGTTTTCTATGAAGCATTAGAAGATTTTCCAAGTGACGATATCACCATTGATACCACCCGTACTAACCAACAAATAGAGCGTATGGTAAAAGAATGTGATGACCAATATATGTGGTTACATCGTCGTTTTAAAACTCGCCCTGAAGGCGAACCTTCTGTTTATAAATAATACTTAAGCATTTATTACATAAATAGCGTTAATAACAAAAAAGGCGAGTGAACCTCAATTCACTCGCCTTTTTTGTATCTGCCGATTTTCTGATCCTAACAATCACAAAATTATTCGCCAAAAAGCTGATTCCAAATAGCCATGACTATTTCTCGATCAGAAGCAAAACGCTTGTGATCTACGATTCTGGTTTCTTTACCCAAAGTTAAACGATGTGCTGCATCGCGAATATGGCAATAAGCATCAATTAAATTATTCGCCTGTTGCTGCGTTAATAGCCCTGTTGCTTCACATGCTGCAAAAATGCGTAAATTATCGGACCATTTACTTAACTGTTCAGGAAATTGATGCGCATTAGCCAACACCAAATACTGTGCAATAAACTCAATATCAACCATACCACCGGGTGACTGCTTAAGGTCAAATTGATCCTGCTCTGCTCTGTTTAAATGAGCTCGCATTTTAGCGCGCATATCAGAGACGTCTTTTTTCAATTGTTGCTGATCGCGTTGCTGACTTAATATCTGTAAGCGAATCTGCTTAAACTCTTCTAACATCATTGAGTCAATAAACACTGGACGAGTCCGCACTAATGCTTGATGTTCCCACGTCCACGCATTTTCTTTTAAATAACGACAAAAGCCTGCCATGCTAGCCACAAGTGGACCAGAATCCCCCGATGGACGTAAACGCATATCGATTTCATATAAGATCCCAGAGTTAGTGCGAGAGCTAAATAAATGAATCATGCGTTGCGCTAATCGGAAATAGAAAAGCTGATTATCGATACTTCTTGCCCCGTTTGTTGTGCCTGCAATATCACTATCATGCAAAAACACCACATCAAGATCGGAGCCATAACCTAATTCTAATCCGCCCATTTTCCCATAACCAATAACAGCAAACCCTTTTCTATCGGTTCCCATGACATTGCTAGGTAATCCAAATTTTTCAACCATTTGTGCCCAAGCAAGATGCACCACGTATTCTAAAATCGCTTCGCTTAAACAAGTTAAATGGTCGCTCACTTGAGGTAACTTAATTCCACCAGCAATATCCGCCGTCGCAATATGCAAAAATTGCATTTGTTTAAATTGTCGTAACGCTTCCATTTGCTGTTCCATATCTTCCTCTGGAATGCGCAACATAAATTGTTGTAAATCTCGTTTGTAATGAGCCAATTCAGTAGGGTGATAAAGCTTTTGTGGATCCAGCAATTCATCCAACAAAATAGGATGACGTGCCAACTGAGCCGCAACACGTGAACTGGCTGAGCATAAAGTTAACAGCTGCTTTAACGCGCCTTCATTTTCATTTAATAATTCTAAATAAGCAGTACGACTCATGATGTTTAAAATCAGATGATGGATGCGTTCAAACAATGATTCAGGATCGGGATAAGCACAAATTAACTCAATCAATCTTGGTAATAATTTATCAATGGTTTCTTGGCCACGAGGGCCGATCGGCCGTTTACTGATATCTTGCTTTAAAGAAACAATTAATTGAGCAAACGTCGCGATATGCTCTGATGTGACTTGCTCATGTTGACCATTTTCAGCTAACACCTGCTCCGTTAACAGCGGCACCATTTCATCACTGCTTAAGGCTAACTCCCAAATTTCAACAAACTCTTTATCGGCTTCGTGATGTTGCTCTTCAGACTCGCCAATCACCCAATTAAATTCACGGTGCACATTCGCCATCATTTTATTTAAACGCTGATAAAAAGCATCCCAATCATCGAACTTCATCACCTTAATTAAACGTAACTTATCCAACTCATTATCGGGCAAGGTTTGTGTCTGTTGATCGCCAATTTGTTGCAACACATTTTCCACTGAACGTAAGAAATGATAAGAGGTTAATAAACAGTTCACACGCTCTTCGGGTAATACGCCCATTTTGGCAATTTCAGAGAGAGCTTGTTGCAAACCTTTACACTGCAATTCACTATGTCGACCACCATGAATCAACTGAAATGCCTGCGCAACAAATTCAATCTCACGAATGCCACCCATACCAAGTTTAATATTATCCTTTAATCCTTTACGGCGAACTTCAGCACTGATCATAGCTTTCATTTTACGTAAAGATTCAATCGCACTGAAATCGATGTAACGTCTAAATACAAAGGGTCTGAGCATCTTTTCAAGTTCTTGTTTATAGTCGCCCTCTTGACCTAATACACGCGCTTTCACCATGGCATAACGTTCCCACTCACGACCATGGGTTTGGTAATAATCTTCAATGGAATTAAACGCCGTCACTAAAGGCCCAGATTCCCCAAAGGGACGTAAACGCATATCAACACGATATACAAAACCATCCACGGTGATTTGATGTAAGGCAGCAATTAACTGTTGGCCTAATTTAGTGAAAAATTGATTATTCTCGATAACACGACGCCCACCTTGGGTTTCGCCACGTTCAGGGTAAGTAAAAATAAGGTCGATATCAGAAGAAAAATTAAGCTCTTTACCGCCCAATTTCCCCATGGCAAACACATATAAAGTTTGTGCTTTTCCTGATTCGCCAATCGGCGTGCCCTGCAGTTTGCATAATTGCTGATATAACCAATCCATACTTTGCAGAATTAATTGATCCGCTAATAAAGAAGTATGTCCAAAGCTTTCTTCTAAAGTGCTGAGGTTTAATAATTCACGCCACGCAATCACCACCATATGTTTACGTCGAAATTGACGTAAAACTTGATGCAATTGTTGCTCTGTTTCTGTTGTAGATAACGCAGTGCTCAGCTCATTAATAATACTATCAGCACGTTGTGCAGAGCTTAATAAATCACTTTCAAATAAGGTATTAACAAGATCGGGTTGTTTGATTAATGACTCAGCCACAAAATCGCTTAATGCAAACACTTCAGATAACTGCTCGAGTTGCGATTCATTCAAAATAGACAAATCGAAACGTTCGCCAAGTTGTTGTAAATGCTTTTGTGAGGCGTTAGTTAATAAAGACATAAGTCACTCGCGATCCAATTTTAGAAGCGCTTAACTTAACAGGAGTTTTAGGTTTGATCAGCAGTTTAAGTTGATGAATATTAAAAATTTAAGTAAATGCCTCATTAATATGATGTTTATAAGCAAGCAAACACTTTATTCACTCCCTAATTAACGTTACCATCGGAACACAATAGAGATAAAACAGTCAAAGGCATTCATGGACTCTGTTAATAAGCTGTGTTGATAAACCGTAAAATAAAAACACAAACTCATTGACATATAATGCCACACACTCTAAATTAACACTCACGAGACATTTAATGTCAAACAGTAAGGAACAGGATGAATATTCATACTATCGCTACTCACTTAAATAAGTTAGCAGAAGATGCTGGAACCGGATTCGATTTTGACTGTACACCCATTAACGGTGAAATAGATGTCCTACAGGTAGAAATCATTGGACGTGAAGAGATTCCGATTTTTGTTTCTATCAGCGACAACCAAATCTTATGTATCGCTTACTTATGGGGCGAAGACGAAGTTAAACAAGATAAAAGAATGAACATGATGGAAGCAATGTTAGAAATGAACATTCCAATGCCATTGTCATCTTTTGCAAAAGTTGAAAATAAATACGTTGTTTTTGGCGCACTATCAATCAATTCAAGCTTAGAAGATATCGAACTTGAAGTGGTTACGCTTAGCGACAACAGCCTTGAAGTTATCAATGAAATGGATAGCTACCTAAACTAATTCGGAGTTTATAATGAGTATATTTAAAAAAATAATTACAGCAGTACGTGGCGGCGCAAGTGAAGCGGGTGAAGCGATTATCGATGCCAATTCAACACGTATTTTTGAACAAGAAATCCGTGACTCTGAAAAACATATCACTATCGCAAAACGTGATTTAACAGAAGTCATGGCAAAACAAATGCAAGCAGCGCGTGAATTAGCACAAGTTCAAGCAAGCATTAAAGAGCACGAAGGTTACGCAATGCAAGCCTTGAATCAAGGTAACGAAGCATTAGCAATTGAAGTAGCAGAGAAAATCTCTGAGTTAGAAATCAGCGCTGCAGAGCAACAACAAGCAAACGAAAGTTTCTTAACAAGCTCAGACCGTTTAAAAGAACTCATCAAAAAGAGTGAACGTCAACTAACTGAATACAAACGTCAGTTAACTATGGTTAAAACCACTGAAAGCGTTCAAAAAGCAACATCGGCAATTACAGATAACTTCTCAGCAAGTAACTCTAAATTGCTTAATGCAAAAGACTCTTTAGAGCGCATTAAAAAGAAACAAGCGATGTTTGATGATAAGTTAAAAGCAGCAGAGCAACTAGAATCAGAAACACCAGATTCATCGCTACAAAGCAAACTACAAGCAGCAGGCATTGGTGCTCAAAAAACAAGCGCACAATCTGTATTAGACCGCTTAAAAAACAAATAAGCATAAGGTTTAATGGCTAACAACTCCGTTGTATAGCCAACATTTTGTTTCAATAACACACGACTGGCGTTTGCTCGTCGTGTTTTTTGTTTTTAAACTCTAAGGAATTCCATGGGCTTTTTAAAATCATTATTTAGCAAGCAAGCACCTGCGCCTACTCGTCTTTTAAATGAACCAAAGCAATTATTAACCGGTGATATTTTCTGTTTTGGTGATAGTTTTTCATTACCTGAAATGATGCGTAAACAGCAATTACAAGTGATTGATATTAATACTATCGAATTTAAACATGAGCACTACACACAAGTCATTGGTCAAGGTGCAAGTGACACATTAGTTTATCTTGGTTTCCCTAAAAATCCGCAGAACCTGATAAAATGTAGCTTATTGTTAACCCGTGCAGAAGTTGAAAACTTATTTGATATGGATGCTTTTTCAGAAATATTCGAAGAGCCAGGCCAAGCAAGATTAAAACCTATTACAACAAATCATGCTTATGCGGATATGATTGCCGAGGAATATATTCAACAAGATTTCTCAACTTCAGGTTACAAACATGAAGCTGATTACCGCGATAGCAAACCACCACAGTTTTCAGATGAAGACCATGGCAGAGAATTTGAATATTACTCGCTTGAAGGTAATCAAGGATTACGTTTGATAGAAATCTTTATTTTTGAAAATGGCGACACAGATGTCTACCTATCTAGCCTACGCCCTGCTAAGGATATTGCAGAGTTATGGATCAAAGGAGAATAATAATGGCAAGTGGTGAATTACCAAAGAAGTGGCAGCAATCGGCGAAAGTAGTCAAAGCAGTACAAATCGCCTTTGATATGGACAGCAAATTACAATACAGCATTCGTCGTAGCGCGTTAGACAAAGGCATCAGCCCTTCAGAAAAAATTCGTGATTTATTAGAACTGCCAACGCACACCAAGCCAAAACGCCCGCGTTTAACGGTCAGTTTAAGTGCCGATGATTATGCACAATTAGGCGAACGCTATAATATCCCAGCAGAAAACCAACTTGATATTAAAAAGTGTGTGATTGAAGAGTTAACTAAATTTGCGACAAGCAGTGAGTATTTTAACGAATCAGAGTAATGGTAAACGCCTTATCTACTTTAAATTATTTCTAATAATAATTTAAAGTAGATAGTATTTTACCTAACCATCAATGGGACTTGTGATGCTCATTTCATGTAAGGTACCTTGATCCAATCACAATATTTTTCAGCTTAATAAAAATAATCACAGTGACGAATAGAACAACCTCTCTTTTCCCCAAAAACGCTTAAAACACAATAAATCAATAACTTAAAGTAGGCCCCATCACGTATTACTCTTTTATAGGTGACGTAATGTAAAGTGGCTTCTATTAACAATAAAAACGATAGGCGATTAGATTTATTTGGTTTTTAAGGTTATATTGATATTATTTTTATTAGATATACACAACGGGCTTTTACGTTACTATGAGATCTATAAGGCTGTTAAATTTTTAAGCAGGAATCCTCAAGCATATGATTAGACCAAGTGCTGTAAAAACGCAGCATCTCAAATTGATCCGTGTTGTGGACGTTAGTTACCTAGGAGAATTTAGTGTTAATCCGTACATTTGAGCAAACTGATTATCCTTTCGTGAAAACCATATACCAGCAAGGTATTGATACAGGTAATGCTACATTTCAGTTAACAGCGAAAAGTTGGGATGAGTGGAATACTTCAATGCATAACCACTCCCGCCTTGTAGCCGTAGAAAATAACAATATCATTGGTTGGGCTGCACTTTCGCCAATATCAAATAGAGAAGTATATTCCGGAGTAGCAGAAGTCAGCGTATATGTTGCTGCTAGTGCTCAAGGTAAAGGCATAGGGCAAGCGTTACTCTCAAGTTTAATTTTAGAGTCTGAAAAAAATAATATTTGGATGTTACAAGCTGCTATTTTTCCTGAAAATAAAGGTAGCCTTAAACTCCACAAAAATAATAACTTTCGTCAACTTGGTATTCGTGAAAAGCTTGGCCAAATGAATAATATCTGGCGTGATGTAGTTCTTATTGAAAGGCGCAGTAAAGTTATAGGTGTAGGTGTAACCGACAATTAGCAAGTAATTGAACAAGGGCAAAAAAATAGTTGGAACAAACTTAAGCTGGCATTAACTTAATCCTCAAAAAAGCAAAGCTATTTTCGTAAGTAAAAATAAAAGTACTAACGAAAATATCTTATAAACTCGCACAACATATTTTTATTACCACCAACGAATAGTCACCACAACTTACTCCCCTCATTCTCAATCTGCCCTCAAAAACAATGTGCGCCACCGTACCGACTAATCATTTATCTTAGGATATAGTCGCCTCATTAGAGACATCTTGGTCTGCGAAATACAGTGAAAAATCAGATAGATGAATAAACAGAAAAAGATAATCTAATCATTAACGTATTTATTATTTTTTGAACTCAAACTCAATTATCGGAGAAAACTGATGGAAATGAATATCTCAAGTCAAAACAAACTAGGTCCAGCTAACTTTATGCCATTAGAAATGAGTATAGAAAAAGGTGAAGCGTCGTCAGTAAAAAAAATGTTATCAGGATTATCTATGCGTGAGCCTGAAAGAAGTTATCTTATTGATGTCGCGAAGATGAATAAACAATCATCGATTATGGCGTTGCTTAAAGATGTGCCTGTAAGAGGCATTATGGAAATGTAGGTTATAAAAAGTTATTACTTGTTTGTTAGCCGCCTTAGTCTAAATACTGAGGCGCGCTGCTCTCTTGGTTAAAAAATATTTTTAGTTCTTTTTCAATAACCTGTTGGACATTTTGCAAGTTAAAGGATCGTTAATAGCACATTTTGATTTAGCGTAAACTTATTACAGTTGAACTGTCTACAGGGTTGATTTTTATTCACTTAGAAGAGTATGTTTGGTCTCTAGCATAAGGCTAGTGAAGTTAATTAACTTTACTGCATTTATTAAAGAGGCACCCTTGTTATGTCAGACTATAATACCTCCCCCAATATCACCTCTCCTTTAAAAAACCGCTTGTTATCAGCCTTACCTCTCGTTGAATATGAACGTGTATTTCCGCATTTAGAGCTAGTGAAATTAACATTGAACGAGGTTATTTATGAGTCAGGAGATAACATTCTTCATGTGTACTTTCCCGTTGATGCGATCATTTCTTTATCCTATGCAATGGAATCTGGTTCATCCGCAGAAATATCGATAGTGGGAAACGAAGGAATTGTTGGTATGGCTTTATTCATGGGAGGTGGAAGTACTATTAGTAGAGCAGTGGCCAAAAGTGTAGGGCATGCTTATCGCATTAAAGGCGATTATTTTATGGAGGAGTTTAAGCGCCACGAAAGGTTTTCATCATTGATGCTTCTTTATACACAAGCACTTATGACTCAAATGTCACAGACAGCGGTATGTAACCGTTACCATACCATTGAGCAACAGTTATGCCGTTTACTTTTGTTGTCACTGGATCGCCTAGCCGATAATAAAATAGAAATGACTCAAGAGCTTATTGCCAATATGTTAGGTGTACGTCGAGAAGGAGTAACGGAAGCGGCTGGAAAATTACATAAGCTAGGCGTGATTAATTATCATCGCGGGCACATTATTGTTTTAGATAGACAGAAGCTCGAAAGTTTAAGTTGTGAATGTTATTGCGTGGTAAAGAAAGAAACTGATCGCTTGTTAGCAAATGCTGGTATTGCAAATAAGCCTGGCAACATAAAAAGAATCAAGCTGAACAGCCACTAATTTAAACGCACAAAAAATAGTGTAGAGTTAGATATATCAGACTCTTTGTAAATAAATAAGGGCAATAATGCAGAAAAATCCCAAACCACTTTATTGTTCAACAGAATGTGCGGAAAAACAAATGGTGAGATCCTTTGGCACTTGCCCTGAATGCAATGAGAATTGGAACAGCGCGAATGATGCACATAAACAGCATTATAAAAACAACGCTTGGAAAATATGCGATACATGTTCAAGAGAACAACATCGATGCGTTGTATGTGGAAAAACCGCTATCGAGTGAATGACTATCGACATTAAATTATTCATTTCAGATTCATTTTTAACAGTATTCTCGTCTATCTGTTATTTACTCTTCTAATATATTGGCTAGGAAATATAAAGAAATAGATATGACACTTTATTCAATCTACGCAGATGCTAAAAAATACCGCACCATTGGTTATGACAGTGAGCAAATGTTTGACAATTTTGGCTCCCTAAACCATCACTTTAATGTTAATTATTCGCCTCGGCCTTTTTTGATGCATGTGAAGAGCCCACTTAAGGTGAACTTTTCTCGTGAAGCGTCAACATTTTCTGGCAATGAAATCCCAGATATTTCAGAACATTATGGACGATTATTTTTAAGCCCCAAAGCATACGATGTGGTCAAAGGTTTAATCAAAAATGATGGTGAATTCTTACCTGTTGAGTACGAGAAAGGCTGCGCATATATTTTTAATACACTTAGTGTTGCTGAAAGCGTCAATGGTTTAAATAAACAACTCTGCATTAGAAATGAATATGGCGAGCACCTGAGCATGGCCTTTCACCAAGATAAAACGAAAAACTTCATGATATTTAAAACCTCCTTTGATGGTTACATTAACGCATTCATCCAAGAAGAGCTTAAACAGGCCATTGAAGATGCAGAACTTAAAGGCGTGTATTTCACATCAAACTTAGGCGCTCCTGACAACAAAAAATAACCGTCACATAAAGAAAAGAGACTATAGAACAATGAAAGCCAAAGAAATCTTATTAATTATGGAACGTCGCCTCCACATGCAAAAAGAGGGAATAACAAGTCCATCGGAAGATATAAAACGATACACTAAAGAGTTTGTAGCAAAGTTAACTGAAATAGATGGCGAAGATGAAATCGAAATTATTCGCGATGAGCATATCCTTAAATCTGTTCACGTACCAACAGGACATGTGCTTGCAGTATATGCAGACAAAAAAACATAATAAAAGGTCTACTTATGTACATGTATTTTAAATGGTTTGTGGTAGTTGGACTAAACTCTATTTTGGGATTTATGTTAGGATCAGAAGAGGGCAAAGGCTTTGAAATAGCGATGATAACAGGAATACTTACTTGGTATTTTGTTTATGTTTGCTTTGATAATTACTTACAAAAAAATGGATACATAAATACAAGTCGTAAACTTTTCTTAAGCGCTGTTTTAAGGATCCCTCTACAATTTTTTATTATGCCCGATATGTACGCAGGTTTAGCTGCAATAATGACAGTTGATTTTATAGGGTTAGAAAACAACCCTTTTATTTTGACATATAGTAAAACTATTTTCACAGGATTATATTTAAGTCTTATGTGTTCAGTTATTTACTTGATTATTACTTGTATTGAAAATATTTGGCGCAAAGCGAAGGTAAATAAATGAAGCAGAATATTGTCCACGTGGCATTAGTAGTTAGAGATTATGATGAAGCGATTGATTTCTATGTTAATAAACTAAAATTTGAACTTATAGAAGATGCTTATCAAGGCGATGGAGATAAACGCTGGGTTGTTGTTGCCCCACCGAACTCAAGTGGAGTGGCGCTAGTCTTAGCAAAGGCTTCAAAACCAGCACAACTTGATGTGATTGGTAACCAAACCGGCGGACGAGTATTTCTGTTTTTAAACACTGACGATTTCTGGCGTGATTATGAGCGTATGCAATCTATCGGTATCAAGTTCATTCAGGAAGCAATAGAGCGCGATCATGGGACGGTTGCGGTGTTTGAAGACTTGTACGGAAACCGTTGGGATTTGATGCAATTGAAACCTGAACATCCGATGGCAAATAGATAAATCCATTCAGTATAAAGCTTAAGAGAAATCAATAATGATTAGTTTAAGAAAAATGAAGGCGGATGAATACCCTGCTTATTGCGATTATTTTATTGCTGATTATGCAGATGATCTTGCACAAAATTATGGTCACTCTATTGAAGCGGCTACGGAACTAGCTCAGCAGACATTATTAAGCAGTCTTCCTGATGGTATTGAAAGCAAAAAGCATGATTTACTGTGTATTGAATTAAATTCTAATAGCAGCAAAGTAATCGGCTACCTGTGGCATTCGATCAAAGCCAGTGATGCATCGACGTTTATTTATGATTTCTATATTGAAGCGCAATATCGAGGCAGTGGTTATGGTAAACAAGCACTTAATCAACTTGAAAATTTATTAGCGACGGTAGGCATTGATCAAATCAAGCTTCGTGTTGCTTTTAATAATCAACGCGCGCTAGCTTTGTATAAAGAAGTAGGCTTTGCTATTTCTGGCTATAACATGTCGAAAAAAATAACCGCGATGACAAACAACACTTAGTCGAATATGTGTTTGTTTTAACAAGCAAAGTTTAAATAAACATATTTTACGCAATCGGTATTACTATGATTGGTATTAGAATGTGCTATCGGAGAGAATAACCCAATCATTATCGTAAGGCTCAGGCATCGATAGCAACGCCTCTTTCGGGCACATAGCCAGCTCTCTATTTGGTAATGTAAAGCCTTTAACTTGAGCCAACTTCAGCCACGCCATTCCTTCAAACCATAATTTTGAATGAGGAAGAAAAGCTTCAATTGAGTAACTTCTTTGATCTATTTTCTTTTGCACCCATTCCTGATGTGCAGTTAATAGTTGATCAAATGCTTTCCAAAAATCATCTTCGATTGATGCTTCCACTAATAAAAGCGCTTTAATGAGCTTTGTCCGTAGACCTGTTTTTTCGCAAGCCTCGAGGTTTAATAATAAGGTTTCAATTTCATTATTGATGGTGACTCGACTGTTAGACAATGCAAGAAGAAGATGGTTAGCATAGTAACGATCCTGTGGCTCTTCTCCTTGTTCCCATTGTGTCGGCAATTCTTTAATTAAATTCGTAATTAAATTTTGTTGCTGAACAATAACTGCAGCATGGAGTGGATAGTCTTTAAAAAAAGAAACGCGTTGCTCATAATGAGTATTTGCACAATAGAGTAAACGACGCCAGTTTTCGCCAACGCGACAAAGATTATGTAGAAAATTATAGGGTGTCGAATCGATCACTATATTAGCTGTCGCAATAATTAAAAAATTATCGCATAACTTAGACGTCTTTCGATAAAAAGTGTCCCAATCAAGTTTGCTGGAAATCAAAAACAAATTATTTTCTATATTTCGAATGGCATCTTCTTTAAAACCAATTAAGTCTATATCCACATTGTTTCCAACTACTTTTAATAAGTTTAAATTCTAATCATTACCGTATAACACACTTATAACATCAGCTCTTTCATATAAGCCTTATCGTGAGGCAAAATCATTCCATTCCAACCTTGTGCGGGAATCATCCAAAAACCGGTCACGCCTGCTTCTTGAAACGCATTAAGCAACGATGACTCAATCACGGTGATATTTTTGTAAGTTAAAGGATGAAAGATTTTTGCTTTAGGATCTACATCCGTTAAATCCAGCTCGGTTTTGCTTATTACTGATATTTGGCTATCATCGAAGCTACTTAACTCATATTCTGATTTCGTCATATCGATGATTGGCTGAGCGTTAATATAGTTCAGCATAAAATAATCATTACTAGCTACGTCACTGTTCTGATCTTTGATTGTCACAGGAAAATATTCTACTTGAGATGAATCTAAGCCATGATCCAACATGATCTCTTTCACTTTTGTAGAAACTATCTGAGTACCTAATCTGTTCTCAATAAAATCATATAACTTTGAATATTCATTCTCATTAGAAAAGTGCAAAACACCCACCTCAGGAAATTCATCGAGTAGCGATTCATTCTCCAAGAACTCCCAATCCTGAGGCCCTTCTTCAAGATCATCTTTTATAATTGGTCCATCCGAAGAATCCGCTAAAAAAATATAATAATCTGTTTTTTTCATTTAGTTATTGCCTATCAAAGTGAAATTAGTCATAGAAATAAGAATACTCAAATTAAAACTTATTTAAAAAATTAATTATTCACTTCATTATTTACATGGAAATATGAATATGATCTTAATGTATTCTTGTTCTTTTGTCGGACGACATTCTGTCCAATCCAATTAAATAGATCTTTAATTCTCAATATCAATCCAATATTTCTCATTCGATAAGGCACGCTGCTTTGATTGTTCAATTGCGCTTAATAACGAGCCTTGCTTGCGCTTAACCCATTTAAAGTATTCTTCTTGCACTTCTGTATCTGTTTCATCAGAAGCAAATTCAGAGACCGTATTCAGCATAGAAAGCTCTAGAGTACCTTGATAAATATCTAACCATGGGTAGCGATATTCGGCGCATAAGGTTTCATTAAACATATGTCCAAGGCTTAATCCCGTCATTAAATTTGAAACTAATAATCCTTGATGCGGCAATAAGTTATCTAACTCAAGAGAGCCTTCCACAGAAAGGGGTTGAGTTAATTTTGCCCAACAATTATCTAATGCCGCTTTAGAAAAATCTAATAATGATGTCTCACCCTGTGTTTCTAATGTTGTTTTTTCAAGCTGAATCAACCACTCAGTCAACCCTAAAACAAAGTTACAATAACGGCTGCTATGCAATAGATTGAAGATATCTTCTTCATTGGGTAAGGCTTGATCTGCGAGTTGTATTTGTTTTTGTAATTGTTTTAATTTTGGTAACTTACGAAGATAATACGCTTTATTTTCTAATAAATTTTGTAGAATTAAACGCTGATTAACCCACGAAAAACTACGTGCTAACCATTGCAGGTCATTAACCCAACGACACCCAGTAAAAGAAATTCCACCTTCTTTAAATAGATGGATATTTTGATGCAAAAACATGATGCCTTTTTGTAATTCAACTAACGCATTAAAATTACCACTATCGACGTAACAATTCTCATGATACTGCAAGTGCTTTAAGCCGTGCTGAAAATTAGTGGATAGTGCTTGCTGAATGTTCATCTCTGTATTTAGAGCAGAAAAATCAATGGGTTTAACTTCAAACTTCGCATTATCGATTAACATATAACCACGTTGTGCTTTGCTTACGTTACCTAAACGAACACTAGGTAATGCAGCGATATCTTGCGCTAAAATGAATAGCTGAGCTTCATCACCTTTAACTAATTCCAGCTCGATTTCACAAATGTCTGATTCGCCCTGCTCCGCTATGATTTTGCCACAGTCATAAGCAAGTTCAATTAAAGTGCCGTCTTGCATTTCAAGTAACCAATGCAAGCGTCTAAAATCAGTACTAAATAACGGCTTTAAAGCTTTTTGTAATTCATTGATATCACAATCTTCAGGCCAAATTTTACTTTTAAAGCGCGCAAGTTCTGGCTGTAAACCCTCTATTGGTTCATTATATTCGGGTCTTTGATGTAAACCGCCAATCACTCTGCCCGATGTTTTAATGGTTTGTGTACATTGTTCATCGATACGGCGCACTCTCAGCCCCATATCCATTTTTCTTAAATCACGCCCTTCAGTCTCAAAGTAAACATTGTGTAGCATTTGATTTTTATGGGAAATAACCGTGTGTTGAGTGATGACATCCAACAGTTTTTCGGAAAAGTTTGCGTTAAAAAAAAATTTAATCTCTATTTCTGTTTCCATAATTGATACCCAAAATGACCTTTTAATTAAGCGTTCTAGCGACTTTAATCGTAATTTTTCCTGAATTATACTAAATTGATGTTCTATTGTGCGCAAAAGAAAGTTAACATGCGCGGCATATAAAATGTTCAACTTAATCAATATATGGTTAATAAACCATAAAAACTTAAGGTAAATCATGCCAGTTAATTCGATATTTGGGGTCTTTGCTAAGTCTCCAATCAAACCTATTCAATTACATATAGACAAAGTTGCTATGTGTGGTGATTTGCTGATCCCATTTTTTCAAGCTAGTGCTGAAAATGATTGGGATAAAGCAGATGAAGTGCGTAAACAAATATCTCAGTTTGAAAAAGAAGCAGATGAGCTTAAGCGCGAATTACGTTTAACACTACCAAAAGGCTTATTTATGCCTATTGACCGTGCAGACCTGCTTGAACTTGTTAACCGTCAGGATAAAATTGCGAATACAGCAAAAGATATTGCTGGTCGTATTTTTGGTCGTCAGTTACAAATTCCAAATGAAATTTTTGATGATTTCATGGCTTATGTGCAACGTAGTTTAGACGCTGTTAAACAAGCTAAAGATGCAATCGATGGTTTAGACGAACTACTTGAAACAGGCTTTAAAGGCCGTGAAGTAGATATCGTGACAAAAATGATCGAAGTACTAGAAACAATTGAAGATGATACTGATTCATTACAAATCAAACTTCGTCGTAACTTATTAGCCATCGAAGACAATTACAAACCAGTGGACGTAATGTTTTTGTATAAAATTCTAGAATGGGTAGGTAGCCTTGCTGATCATTCAGAATTAATAGGCACTCAGCTAGAACTTATTCTAGCTCGCTCGTAGCTCAAAGGATTCATTATGGATATTTTAAACACATACGGAAGCATGCTTGTTTTATTTGCAGGTGCAGTTGGTTTTTTAATGGCTTGGGGCATTGGCGCAAATGATGTTGCTAATGCAATGGGAACCTCTGTTGGTTCAAAAGCATTAACAATCAAGCAAGCAATTATTATTGCAATGATCTTTGAATTTGCTGGTGCTTATTTAGCAGGTGGCGAAGTAACGTCAACGATCCGTAAAGGTATTATTGATGCCTCTTATTTTGTCGATCAACCTGAACTACTTGTTTTTGGTATGACAGCAGCCTTATTAGCAGCAGGTATGTGGCTAATTATTGCGTCTTACTTTGGCTGGCCTGTTTCTACAACACACTCTATCGTAGGTGCCATTGTTGGTTTCTCGGCGGTAGGTGTAGGTGTAGACAGTGTAACCTGGAGCAAAGTCGTTGGTATTATAGGTAGTTGGATAATTACCCCACTAATTTCAGGCATTATCGCTTACTTCATTTTTATGAGCTCTCAAAAGCTTATCTTTAATACAAAAGATCCGATTGCAAATGCAAAACGTTATGTCCCTTTATACATGTTCTTAGCCGGTTTTATACTATCATTAGTAACAATCACTAAAGGCCTTAAACACGTTGGCCTACATTTCTCGCTAGTAGAAGCAAATGTATTCGCTGTGATTATTGGTATTTTAATTGCTGTAGTAGGTAAAATATTTATACAACGCATTAAAATTGATCCGCAAGCAGATAAGCATATGCACTTTGCTAATGTAGAAAAAATATTTGCAGTACTAATGATAGTCACCGCCTGTGCAATGGCGTTTGCTCATGGTTCAAATGATGTTGCTAATGCAATTGGTCCGCTAGCGGCTGTGGTAAATATTGTTGAAAATGATGGTCAAATCGCTTCAAAAGCAGTATTAGCTTGGTGGATTTTACCTCTAGGTGGTATTGGTATTGTGTTAGGTTTAGCAATATTTGGACGCCGTGTAATGGCAACGATTGGTCAAGGTATCACGCATTTAACACCGAGCCGTGGCTTTGCCGCTGAATTAGCAGCAGCTTCAACGGTTGTTATTGCTTCAGGCACTGGCTTACCAATTTCCACAACACAAACTCTTGTTGGTGGCGTGCTGGGTGTAGGTATGGCACGTGGTATCGCAGCATTAAATTTAGGGGTAGTTCGTAACATTGTTATCTCTTGGGTGGTGACGTTACCAATTGGAGCTGGGTTATCAATCGTGTTCTTTTATCTATTAAACAGCATTTTTTCTTAACCTTTAATTTGCTAAAAATATAAAAAAAGAGAGCTTATGCTCTCTTTTTTCTTGTACACCCACCGTAATACCTTTTAGAATGTCCTTTCTGTTATTTATCTAAAAAAGGTATGCCTCTTGAAATCAATTAAATTATTACTTTGCTTAATATTCTCATCTAGCAGTTTTGCTGCGACACAATATGTAACAGATAACTTGACTATTTTCATGCACTCAGGCCCTAGTTTAGAATATCGTATTATTGGAGCCCTTGCTGTAGGCACTGATGTTAATGCCTTAGAATACAATGAAGAAACCAAGTTTATGCAAGTTAAAACCAACGCAGGTAAAACAGGTTGGGTTAAATTAAGCGAACTACAACAACAACCACCAGCAAATGTTTTGTTGCCTAAAATACAAAAAGAACTCGCTGCTGCTAAAAACACATTAAAAAGAGCGAATAATAGTCACGAGCAAACCGTATCGAATAAAGATCAAGAAATTATTGATAAAGATAAGTTAATTGCCAGACTAAGACTTGAAAAGAAAGCGTTAGAAGAGTCTGTTGCCGAACTAGAAGCGCTTAATGTTGAATTTGATATTTTAAAAGAAACAAAAGAATCTCGCATGATGATGGAATGGTTAATGTATGGCGGTAGTATTTTATTCTTTGGTATTTTATTTGGTCTAATACTTCCATTTTTACCTCGACGTAAAAAAAGTAATAGCGGCTGGTAATCACCGTTTTTAAGCATTATTTAAACGCACTTATGTGCGTTTTTTTTAACACTTTTTTCAGTAAAACGAACAGCTACGTAACTGTTCGACTATAGTTATACCGATTGCGCTAAATATGTTATCTATTTATCGTGATTGGCATTATTACATCAATCATTGAGGGGGAAGCTATGCGTATATTTTTAGTCGGTGGCGCAGTCAGAGATAAGTTATTAAACCTCGAAGTCAAAGACCGTGATTTTGTTGTGATTAATAGCACCCCAGAAGCCATGTTAGAGAAAGGCTTTACTCAAGTAGGCAAAGATTTCCCTGTGTTTTTACATCCAACCACTAATGAAGAATATGCGTTAGCAAGAACCGAACGCAAACAAGGCTCTGGATACACTGGGTTCACATGTTATGCAGGCCAAGATGTTAGCCTTGAAGATGATTTAATTCGCCGAGACCTCACAATTAATGCTATTGCAGAGTCACAAGAAGGCGAAATTATTGATCCTTATTTCGGCCAGAAAGATTTAAAAGAAAAGGTTTTACGTCATATTAGCCCGGCATTTAGCGAAGATCCTTTGCGTGTATTAAGAGTGGCACGATTTGCTGCACGGTTTGCTCACCTTGATTTTAACATCGCACCAGAAACACAGCAGTTAATGACTGAACTTGCTAATAGCGGCGAGTTACAAGCGTTAACCGCTGAGCGAGTCTGGGCAGAAACAGAAAAAGCATTACATACACAAAGCCCACAAGTGTACTTTCAAGTATTACGAGATTGCGGAGCGCTAGCGATTTTATTTCCTGAAATAGATAACTTATTCGGTGTTCCCGCTCCTAAACGCTGGCATCCAGAGATAGATACAGGCATTCATACATTGATGGTGCTAGAGCAAGCTTGTTTATTATCTGATGCATTAGCCTTCCGTTTTGCGTGTTTGGTACACGACTTGGGTAAAGCATTAACTCCAGAGAGCGAATGGCCTAGTCATAAAGGGCACGGTTTTAAAGGTCTTAATGTCATTAAGAAGTTTTGTAAACGCCTTAAAGTACCCAATGAATGTCGTGATTTAGCTTTATTAGTGAGTGAGCACCATACCAATATTCATAGCGCCTTTGAATTAAGGCCAAGCACGATTGTTGGCATTATGGATAAATGTGATGCATGGCGTAAACCTGCACGTTTCCAACAAATGTTGCAATGCTGTGTTGCTGATTCTAAAGGCCGTACAGGCTTTGAATTATTACCTTACCCAACGGCTGGATTTATGTGGGAAGCCTTTCAGGCAGCATCAAAGGTCGATATTCAAGCGATTATTAGTAAGGGCTTTCAAGGTGCGGAAATCAAAGAGAAACTAAATGAACAACGCATTCAATTAGTGAAAGCGTTTAAACAAGCACAGCAGCTTTAATTGCTGTGCTTTAATTTTTTAGTAATGAGCTGTCACCATTAACCAGCTAAAATATAAAAAAGTGCTGCGCCTAAAATCAAACGATAGATAACAAACGGTAACATACCCACTTTATTTAGTAAGATTAAAAACACGTGAATACATAAAATAGCACTTACGAAAGAAACACCGGCACCTAGCATCAATGAAAACCAATCAACATATTCATCTGACAATATAAATTTTAATAAGTCATAACCCGATGCCATTGAGATGATTGGAATCGACATTAAAAATGAAAAACGCGCAGCTGCATTACGTGTTAACCCTAACATTAAGCCTGCTGTAATAGTGATCCCAGAACGAGATGTGCCAGGAATAAGCGCTAATGCTTGTGCAAAACCCAATATAATCGCGCCTTGTAAACCGGTTTGATATTCTGTTTTAATTTGCTTCGCTTTTGCATCCGCCCACCAAAGTAATAAGCCAAAGACTATCGTGGTCACCGCAATAACATAACCACTACGTAAATAAATTTCGATATAGTCTTTACCAAAAAAACCAATCGCCGCAGCAGGAATGGTTGCCCAGACTATCCACCACGCTAATTTGCTGTCCTGTGTGTGATTTTTATTTTTAACTGAATCTACCCAAGCAAAGGACATATTTGTCACTTCACGACGGAAGTAAATTAGCACAGCCGCTAAGGTTCCAATGTTTAACACAAGGTCAAAAGCCAACCCTTGATCTTGCCAATTTAAAAGAACCGATGGCAGAATCAAATGTGCTGAACTTGAAATAGGTAAGAACTCAGTTAACCCTTGAATCAAGGCCAGTACAACAATTTCTAAAATACTCATATTTTTCTCTAATTAGTTAAACACTGTCTCTTTGAAAAGACATTTCTATTTTCCATAACTTTTGTTTATTAACTGGATATTGCGACCATAAATTTTCGTAACTTTCATTTAATAATGGATGTAGTAACTCAGGCGCAAGTTCGGCTAAAGGTTGTAACACAAAGGCATTTTCAGTGATTTCTGAGCGAGGAATATTTAAGCTTATATCCACTAATTGATCATACAATAGAATATCTAAATCTAATGTTCGTGGTGCAAACTTAATCGCTTTTTCAGGTCGACCTAATTGCACTTCGAGCATTTTTAGCTTAGCAATAACTTGTTCAACGGGTAATTCAGATGTTAACTGAGCAACGAGGTTATAAAAGTTACCACCAGTAAAACCAACCGCTTCACTTTCAAAAACACTGGACAGCTTTACTTCCCCAAAATGCTTTTGTAACAAGGAAATACCTTGTTGAATATAATTTTCTCTATCAATACTTGAGCCAATACCAATAAATATAGTTGCCACTACTTATTACCACGCTCTATCTGAACACCTAAACTTTCAGCTTTAGGTAGTGCCCCCGGTTTGTGTAAAGTTAACTTTATCCATGGCACAGAAAATTCAGTCATAATTAACTCAGCGACACGCTCCGCCATGGTTTCTATTAATTCAAATTGGTGTTGTTGAGCAAATTGATTAACACGTTCAGAGACGCTGAAGTAGTTCAATGCAAGGTTAATATCATCGGAAGCTGCAGCAGGACGATTATCAAAAGCCATCTCTAGATCAAAATAGAGTTTTTGTTGAACTGTTTTTTCCCAACCGTAGACACCAATGGTGCTAATGACTTCTAATTGCTTGATAAAAACGATATCCATTTTTTGATGCCTTCTCGTTATGATTATTTTTTAGACGATGTTGCTTTTGTTTCCTGTTTTTTACAAGTAAACTCTGCGACTCAACTAAACCTGACAAGCTAAGTTATCAACTTAACGTTGTAGTTAAGCTTAAAATTTCACAGCATTTTACCTTAATGGGATGAAATAAGTACCATGATTATATTATTGACACTCATTTTTACCGTGTCCGCTTATTTTATCGGCGCACTTAATGGTGCGATTTTATTATGTAAAGTGAAAGGCTGGCCAGATCCACGCTTACATGGCTCTAAAAACCCAGGTGCAACTAATATTTTACGATTACATCATGCACAAGCAGCAAGTTTGGTGTTAATTTTTGATTTATTAAAAGGCACGCTGCCAGTTTATATCGCTTATTTTGTTAACATTCCTCCTTTTGCCATTGGTTTCATTGGTATCGCAACATGTTTGGGGCACATTTTCCCTCCTTATTTTGGATTTAAAGGAGGTAAGGGAGTTGCGACAGGTTTGGGGACTTTATTACCTTTAGGAATGGATATGACTGGCTTGCTCATTTTTACTTGGTTATTAACCATCGCATTAAGTGGCTATGCCTCGCTTGCCGCTATTGTAACAGCGATTGCTGCTCCTATTTTTATCGAATTTATAAAACCAGAGTTCACCTTGCCGGTTCTTATGCTATCGAGTTTGATCATTCTTCGACATATTAGTAATATTCACCGACTTATTTCTGGAAAAGAAAAGAAAATAGTGAACTGGAAACAATAATACCCATAAACAGATTGGTAGTTAAAGCCAATCTAGTTATAATTAACATTTTGACAACAAGCCTTTCTGAAAATTGGCTTTTATTTAACATGACAGGAGTTCACGTGGCCCTTATTAAACGTCTTAGCATAATGATTGCATTTTCTATAAGTCTTTTCAGTGTATCAAGCTTTGCACAAGATTACTCTGAAGATGCAATTGCTGATCGTATCGCTCCTATTGGTGATGTTTATATCGATGGCGAAATCGTAACAGCTAGCTCAAAACAAGCACCCGCTGCACCAGCAGGTCCTCGTTCAGGAGAAAGCATTTACAATACTTTTTGTGTTGCTTGCCATGGTAGCGGTTTACTAGGCGCACCTAAAAAAGGTGATGCAGCAGCTTGGGAACCTCGTGTAGCACAAGGCCAAGACACATTAATCAATCATGCAATCCTTGGCTTTAACTCAATGCCAGCAAGAGGAACATGTAGTAACTGTAGTGATGAAGAAATCGCATCAACGGTTGCCTTTTTAATAAAAGATCTTTATTAGTTATAAAGTTAAATCCCCCCGATTAAAAAGGCGAATTTAGATTCGCCTTTTTTGTGTCCACAAGATTAGAAGGAAATAGACGATGCGCTTATTACACACTATGTTACGTGTTGGTGACTTACAAAAATCATTAGACTTTTACCAAAATGTATTGGATATGAAATTATTGCGTCAATCTGAAAACCAAGAGTATAAATATACGCTGGCATTTTTAGGTTATGGCGATGAAGCTGATACAACCGTGATTGAATTGACTTATAACTGGGGAACAGACAGTTATGAGAAAGGTAATGCATATGGTCATATTGCAATTGAAACCGATGACATTTATGCAACTTGTGAAAAAATTAAATCATTAGGTGGTGAAATCACACGTGAACCAGGCCCTGTAAAAGGCGGCCGTACTGTGATTGCATTTGTTAAAGACCCTGATGGTTATATGATTGAGTTGATTAACAAAAAAGATGCAGGTCAAGGCTTAGGTTAATCGATCATTTAAGAGATATAAAAAAGGCTGATATTTATCAGCCTTTTTTCTGTTTAGCACTAAAGCATTGGTTATATAGTATTATTTTGGTAAAAAACCAATACGATCATAAACCGTCGCTAATGTAGTAGCCGCTCGCTCACGTGCTTTTTCAGCACCTATTCTTGCAATTCCTTGCAATGCATCTTCATCAGCACGTAATGCTTTGAAACGCTCTTGAATTGGCTCTAATAAAGTCACAACCGCTTCTGCTGTATCTGATTTTAAATGACCGTACATTTTATCTTCGTATTCAGGGATCAAGCTTTCGATTGATTTACCCGTTGAACAAGAAAGTAAGGTCAATAAGTTAGATACTCCAGGCTTTTCCGCTGTATCAAAATAAATACGCGCTTGCTCATCGGTATCCGTCATTGCGCTTTTAATTTTTTTCGCAATTTTCTTTGGGTCTTCCAATAATGCAATAAAGTTCTTTTCATTATCGTCAGATTTAGACATTTTCTTGGTTGGCTCTTGTAAGCTCATAATACGCGCACCATGCTCAGGAATAGCAGGCTCTGGTACAACAAACGTATTACCGTAAGCATTATTGAAACGTGTAGCGATATCGCGAGCTAATTCAAGATGCTGTTTTTGGTCGCTCCCTACTGGCACACTGCTAGGGCCGTATAACAAAATATCTGCCGCCATTAATACAGGGTAACTAAATAAACCCGCGTTAATATTAGTCACATTCTTTTGTGATTTATCTTTAAACTGCGTCATACGGTTTAATTCACCCATTTGTGTATGACAGTTTAAAATCCAAGATAATTCAGCATGTTCAGGCACTTGTGATTGAATAAACATAGTACTTTTCTGTGGGTCGATGCCAACAGCTTGATACATCGCTAAACCATCATAAATCGCGCTACGTAATGCTTTCGGATCTTGACGAACAGTGATCGCATGTAAATCAACAAGACAGAATAAACAGTCGTGTGTTTCTTGCATTACAACCCATTGACGCAATGCGCCCATGTAGTTACCGATAGTTAAGCCGCCTGATGGCTGACATCCACTTAATACAACTGGTTTAGTCATTGTTTATTTCCTTCATTGCTTTAAAGCAATGTTAATAATTCATCGAAATGATTAATAAGATAATCTGGGTTCATATCTGCAATCGGATCACCGAAGTTATACCCGTAAGTTAATGCAATTGTTTTTACTGAGGCATTCTGACCAGCAAGTATATCGTTACGAGAATCGCCAACCATTACGGCTTCAGATTTGCTTACATTAAAATGTTCACAGGCATGATTCACTTGCATAGGCTCTGGCTTATTCTTAGCTAAAGTATCACCGCCAATAAGCAAATCAAAACAACGGTCGATTCCAAAATAAGCCAATAACTCAGGTAAAAATTTCTCTGCTTTGTTGGTAATTAAAGCAATCTTATAGCCTTTGTCCTGTAGTGAAAACAAAGTACTTTTTACCGCAGGATATAAACCAGACTCTGTATTTAAAAATTGCTGGTAATAACCTTCAAAAATAGCCACTGCTTTAGTTAACTCAGATTCACTGCTTGCTTTGTTTTGAACATGTAATAAACAACGCTCAACCATTTTTGGAATACCATCACCCACCCATGTTTTAACAACTAATCCGTTAACATGAGGTAATGATAAATCGTCTAACATAGCATTTAAAGCTAAGCGTAGATCAGGCACGCTGTTTACTAATGTGCCATCAAGGTCAAAACAAATAAGTTTAATATTAGTTATCTCTGACATTTTAAAATGTTCTCTTTTTAATTCTTTATTTAACTTTTGCTAATTCAACGCGCATTTCATCAATCACAGCTTTATAGTCTGGTTGATTGAAAATTGCCGATCCAGCGACGAACATATCAGCACCAGCTTCTGCAATTTCTTTAATATTATCTGTTTTCACGCCACCATCAACTTGCAAACGAATATCTAATCCGCTGTCATCAATTAATTTGCGAACTTGGCGTAATTTCTCAAGCGTATGAGGAATAAAAGATTGCCCGCCAAAGCCAGGATTCACTGACATTAATAAAATAACATCTAATTTATCCATGACATGGGTTAACTCTTCTAACGAAGAAGCAGGATTTAACACTAAACCTGCTTTACAGCCATGGTCTTTGATAAGTTGTAATGAACGATCAACGTGTTTTGAAGCATCTGGATGAAAAGTAATAATTGATGCGCCAGCTTTAGCAAAATCAACAATCATAGTATCAACGGGTTCAACCATTAAATGCACATCAATCGGCGCTGTAATGCCAAAGTCACGCAATGCCTTACAAACCATTGGACCGATTGTTAAGTTAGGAACATAGTGATTATCCATTACATCGAAATGCACAACATCGGCACCATCATCTAATACTTTTTGAACATCATCCCCTAAACGAGCAAAATCTGCAGAGAGAATCGAAGGTGCAATTAAATAATCGGTCATGATGGTTTGTCCCTAAATAAAAAGAAGCTAAATAATTAGGTGATTATTCTACATAATACCAATCAGAATACATAGTGGATCTCGGCGACTGAATGAAATAACTCGCACTGAATAACAAGTTTTGAAGTAATTAAAGCAGATAGTGAATTCAATCAGGAAAAATAAGGTCAATAGTGAATTAACCGCAGTCGACTTTCATCAATCAAAGGTTATTTTTTGGCAGGGAAAAAAGCGAAAAGCTCTGCAACAGGTTTACGATCAGAAGATTTACTACTAATAGTTCGAGACACAGAAATTTTATCGCAGTGAGCTTCTCGATATAACTCTTGGGTGAGTGTTGTATCATGATTACTCAATAAAACGGCCGCTTTACTTTCTCGAGCTAATTTCGCAAGCTGTGCTTGATCATCTAGGGTAAAACCTTGTGTCGCATAACTTGTAAAAGAAGCGCTTTTACTTAACGGCACATAAGGTGGATCACAATAAAGTACATCCGTGTCACGCAAGTATAAGAATAACTTCTGATAAGGTTTACAAGTAAAAGTTGCCTTCTTCGCTTTTTCAGCAAAAAACAGCAATTCAGTTTCAGGGAAATAAGGCTTTTTATAACGGCCAAAAGGTACATTAAAACCGCCGCTTTTATTATAACGACATAAGCCGTTATAACCGTGACGATTTAGGTACAAAAATAATAATGAGCGCAAATAGATATCGTCACTTTTATTAAATTCCGAACGTAGTTTGTAGTAAACCTCTTCTTTATTAAATTCATCCTGAAAATAAACTTTAGCGTCTTGAATAAACTGTTTTGGTTTACGTTTAATGATTCTGTACATTTCAATCAAATCAGGATTGATATCGTTAAGTACGTATTCTTCAAAATCACTATTTAAAAAAACAGAGCCCGCGCCAACAAAAGGTTCAATTAAACGCTTTGCTTTAGGAAGACGCTCATTAATTTGCTCAGTTAATTTATACTTGCCACCGGCCCATTTTAAAAAGGCTCTATTTTTTTCATTCATCATTTAATCGCAATTCATTATGTACTAGTTGCCATTGTTTTACCCAGCTCGACATTCCTTTGAAGGCATCGGGTAAATTATTTGCAGCTAACTGAGCTGATCGAACTGAATCATAATCACCGTAAAGTACAACAAACCAAGGTTTATTTTGGTAAACAGTTTCGTATAAAAACAAATTTTCTTGAGGGAATTTTGATTGTTGTTTAAAGAGCTCAACATACCTTTTTGTCGCCATTCCAGAAAGCTGTAAAGTATAATGATCAGGCGATTTATTAAATAAAATAGCTGTTGGTGTTAATTCTGTTTGCGCTTCTTCAGTCAATACATTACTTGCAGGTAATTCAGGCTCCTTATTCACTTGCAAAGGAGTCTCAGGTGCAGCACTTTCAGTTAATACTTGCTGTTGTGATGGTGACTCTTCTGTTAACAATACGTCATTTTCGACTTGAACTTGCTGAACATCATTTTTAACTTCATTTTCTATCGCAACAGGATCAACCACAGGAATAACAACATTTGGAGCAGAAGGCTCAACTACCACGGAAACCGCTTCAACAGGGGCTTCGTCGGCAATATCCAAACCAGCCTGTTCACGCAAAGAAGACAATAAGGTTTTACTGTCATCATTTTGTTGACTATGTATTGGCAAAAATTGCTCGTTTTCAACCTCAGATTGTGATGTTTTATCTTCAGTTTGGCTAAGTGGTAATGAGGTAATAGGTTGCTCCCCCTTATCTCCAAGCAACTTCTTAGTATTTGCTTCAACGGCACTGACAAGTTTGACAAGTTCTTCATCAGAAACAACAACACGCTGGCCTTTTTGTTCTGGCAAGCCAACTTCTTGTTGGTTATCTTCTATTTCTGCATTGGCGTCATCCCACTCACCTGCCAATGCTTCTTGCATTCTTTTTTCTTGAATGAGTAAGTGTTCTAATCGTACATCTTTTTGTGTTTTTTGCTCTACCACCTCAGGAGCTATTTTGGGCTCAACTTTTTTCTGAGTGATAAATTTAGGGTATAAATAAGTTCCTAAAGCGCTGACGATCCCAACTAATAACAACATTAACAAGATAGCTGGCAATGCCGTTTTTAACCAATATTTACGAGGAGGTAACACACTGCCTTGGCTTAAATCATCGGCTAATTGAATTATTTTTTTAGGGTTACCTGCACATTCTTTTAGTTGTCGAGTTAACGCTTCCTGATGTTGCACTTCGGGCTGATAGTCAGCCTGTTTAAAGTTATGCTGTAATAAAGAAAGGCTTTCTTCTGCGGATAAAGGTGGCAACTTGAATTCAACATGATTTAAAGTCGCTTGCATACGTGCAATTAAATTATCTTCGATATAATCTAAATGTTGTTGGTTAGTTTTTTCATCGCTAAGTAATAAAATATTTAATGTACTATCCCGTACAAAATCTTCACCTGAGAATAACTCGCATAGCTCAATAATAAACCCTTCAGGTAAATTATCTGCACCATCGATAATCAATAATTTATTACTCTCTTTACTCTCTGACGCCTGTAAACGCAGGATAGTATCTAATAGGTTATCTTCAGAATTAAATAAAGGATGATCATAAAGCTGGCTAACAATTTGTTGGCGTAATTTATCAACGCTAGGTGTGTTAGATAGTGAGATGTATATCTGCTGTAACTCTGCATTTAAAGAGTTTGAAAGATTTTCAGTTAACGTACTTTTCCCAGATCCCGCTTCGCCTGAAACAAAAATAAGCGAAGAAGATAAGTAAATAAGATGCTGAAGTCGTTCAATTAACTGCAGTTGGGAAGGGAGTGATATTAATGTTCTTTCAACCATAGCCGGCTACGATTCTATAACGTCACGAAGAACAGATTCACTTACATCATCAAATAAGGCACTTGTACCTATTGATGTTGGTAAGACCAAACGTAATTTTCCTTTAAGTACTTTTTTGTCTAACTGCATATGCTCAGCAAAATGTTTGTATTGCATCTCAGCAGGCGCTGCTAGTGGTAAATCAAATGCTTCGATTAAATCGATAATTCTGTCAACATCGCTATGATCAACGAGACCTAAGATATAAGAGGTTTCAGCAGCTAAGATCATGCCTGCAGCGACCGCTTCACCGTGTAACCAATTGCCGTAACCTTGTTCAGCTTCAATAGCGTGACCAAAAGTATGGCCCAGATTTAATAAGGCTCGAATCCCATGTTCTTTTTCATCTAAAGCGACAACTTCAGCTTTAATTGCACAACAACGCTTAAGCATATAAATAATCGCTTCGGGCTGTAATGATTTGATTGCTTGTATATTGGCTTCTAACCAAGCAAAAAAGGCTTCATCGTAAATGATACCGTACTTAATCACTTCCGCCATGCCTGCAGCAAATTCACGCGCAGGTAATGTTTTTAAACACTCAATATCAATCACAACAGCTTGTGGCTGATAAAAAGCGCCAATCATATTTTTGCCTAAAGGATGATTAACTGCTGTTTTTCCGCCAACAGAAGAATCTACCTGAGATAATAATGTGGTTGGAATTTGAATAAAATCAACACCACGTTGATAACATGCAGCAGCAAATCCTGCCATATCACCAATAACACCGCCGCCTAATGCAATAATGGTTGTATCTCTTGCATGTTTCTTAGCAAGTAAAGTGCTTAATATAATTTCAAAGGTGCTTAAATTTTTGTGTTGCTCGCCGTCCGCTAAGATCACTTCATCGATTTGATAGTCTTTTAGCGTCTCTTTACAAGTTTCTAAATACAAAGGAGCAACGACGTCATTAGTGACTATCATTACTTTTTGGCCTTTGATAGCGCTCTTGAATAAGTCAGCATTTGTTAATAAATGCTCACCGATAGAGATTGGGTAACTACGGTCACCTAGATCAACGAGTAATTTTTCCATTAAAAATCCAATAAAGAGATAATTTGACTCGCAACCACTTTTGCACTTTGCTCGTCTGTTTCAATCGTGTAATCCGCAGCTTCTTCATAAAGTGCGTTACGCTTTTCTGCTAATGTTTCTAAAACCGATTTTGGATCATCAGTTTGTAATAAAGGTCTACGTTTATCTTTTAATGTTCTTGCTAATTGCTTTTGTACGCTTGTTTTTAAGTAAACAACAATGCCACGCGCTGAAAGGTGAGTTCTGTTTTCTTGTCGAATAACCGCACCACCACCAGTGGCTAAAACAATACCGTGTCTTTGTGTAAGCTCGTCTAGCATATCTTGTTCGCGAGCTCTAAAACCTTCTTCACCTTCAACGTCAAATACCCAAGCGATATCTGCGCCAGTTTTGCGTTCAATTTCACTATCTGAATCAAGGAAGTCTAAGTGCAGCATTTGTGCTAGTTGACGACCAATTGTGCTTTTACCAGCACCCATTGGACCAATTAAAAATATATTACGCTGTTCTGCCATGTTGAATTTTTACTCAAGTGATTGATTATTAGGAAAACCCTTAAAAATTAAAGAGAAGTGCCTTATTATCGCAATTGTTAACAATACATTGCAAGCCATAAAAATAAAGCCTGACGATAAATGTCAGAGTTCTACAACATATATATCTTGTTTAGTATTTTATATGCATTACGTTCAGTATTTTGTTTGCATCACAATACGCGGTGTTACAAAGATTAAGAGTTCTGCTTTACTGTTTTCATGAACCGTACTTCTAAACAAGAAACCAAGATAAGGAATATCACCTAAAAGTGGCACTTTACTTGTAGAATTAGTCACTTGCTGTTGATAAATTCCACCTAACACTAAGGTCTCACCATTTTCTACAAGTACTTGTGTCGCAATTTCTTGGGTATTAATTGCAATCGCATCACCGGTGCTTGTTGAAACGGTATCCCCTTTTGAATCTTGGGTGATCACTAACTCTAAAATAACATTATTATCAGGTGTAATTTGCGGCGTGACCTCTAAACTAAGCACTGCTTTTTTAAAGCTAACCGATGTAGCCCCTGAAGAAGAGGATTCAACATAGGGAATTTCGGTTCCTTGTTCAATATAGGCTGTTTGTTGGTTTAGGGTAGTAATACGTGGTGTGGCGATGATTTCAGCTTTGTTTTCTTGCTCTAAAGCTGATAACTGCAAATCCAAAATATTGCCATTTGCAAACTTACCAACTTGAAAAGCAAGGTTTCCCGCTGCCGCAACAATCGGCAAATTCACACTTAAACGTTCACTTACATCTCCGGTCACACCATTACCGATTCCAGTTAATGTCCCCGAGGTAGCGACGTTACCCGAACTGCCAGATAAGCCCCATTGTATCCCTAACTTTTCACCTACCGAATCATTCACTGTTACCATTCTCGCTTCGATAATAACCTGCCGCACAGGTACATCTAACACTTGAATCATCTTTTTAACGGATTTAACTACCGCTGCCGTATCTTGAACCAATAAAATATTAGTTCGAGCATCAATACTGACGTTACCTTTTTCGGAGAGTAAGTGAGTATTTTCAGAAGCTAACATCGCCGCGATATCAGCCGCTTTCGCATAATTAACTTGAATGAATTCTGTGTATAACAAATCATTATTACTTGCATCAGAAATACTCCCGTAATCGTTTTCATTAGCGATGAGTTCAGCAATAGGGGCAACCATTAATACATTGCCTTCTTTTATCTTTCCTAAACCTTTTACTTTTAAAATAATATCTAATGCTTGATCCCAAGGTACTTCATCGAGTCTTAATGTAATATGTCCAGTCACTGAATCCGAAGTTACTAAATTGAGTTTCTGCGCATCGGCAATCAACTGTAAAACATTGCGAATCGGGATATCTTGGAAATTAAGGGAAATAGCCTGACTTTGACGTGCTTTCTTTGTTCTTGATTGACTTTCAAACACATCAATAACAAATAAGTTATCTGATTGCTTGTAGCGAAAACTATAACCACCTTTAATCGTTAAGACGAAACGTGTTTTACTATCAATGCGAAAAGATTCTATTTTTTCTACTGGTGTTGCAAAATCATCGACATCGATAATATACAACAAAGCTTCTTTGATAAAAGTACTTTGAAAATCAATAATTAACTGCTGTCCTCGGCGATCAATATTCACAGCAATATTATTATTGTCTAAATAAACAAAAAATTGCCCTGCTTCTGTCGGACCACGTTTAAAATCTATTTTTAAAACTTGATTAACCTGGGATTCTGGAGTCGTGTTCGCCTGTACTTGAAGTGCGAGAAAATAAATAAACATAGCAAAGAATAATTGAGATAAGATCACTTTTTTCGATTGATTCACTTCGATAAGTTGCATTTTTATCTCCTAATTTTCATTCACTCTGTTTATTTTAAGAGTAGCTTTATTTCCGTTGCTTGTTTTTCCCAGCAGCCATTTCTACCTAATTTCAATTCCAACAATTGAATTCTATCTTCCAACACATGAGTTATTTCCCCATGATTTAAACCAAGGTAACTTCCTGTTTTCACCTTATAAAATAAGCTATTTGGCGCTTCTATAATTGCCCACAGTTGCGCATTTATTTTTAAGGTTCCTCGCATCAGCAAATCACCGAGAGAAAAACCTTCTAAGCTTTCTTTTTCTCTTTTGAAATCAGGCTGTAAACACCCTTTTACTATTTTCTTACTTTCAAACGCCGTGGTTACTTGTTTGGGTTTAACAAAAGGACTTCTCGCTTGTTGCTGAGTAAATGCTAATGCAGTGTGATCAATTAGTATCGGTAAATTATCTTCAACGTTATGTTGCTGAGCTTTGGCATCAGCCACGAACTCTGCTAAATCATCGGTTTTAACGTCTTTGCAAGCAAACAAAAATAAACTCATTAACAGCACAAAAAACCATTTCATTATTTTGCATCCTTATAACGATAGGTTTTAGCAACAACATCTAGCATTAATAACTCATTCTCGCCCGTTGGTTTGATGCGTAAATCTTCCAATACAAGAATACGAGATAAAGCGGCGATCTCTGCGGAGAATTGCCCTAATTGCGCATAAGTCCCAATAACTTTAATACTAATGGGCACCTCTTCCGATAAGCTATTTTGTTTTTTCACTCCCCAATTAATACTTTTAAATTGCAATCCATTATGTGAACCAATAAAACTGATATCGTCCAATAAACTCGCTAATTCCTTTTTATTAGGCAACTTATGTACAAAACCCTCTAATATTTTTTGCGTTTCTTTAAGGTGTTTTTGATACAGTGTTAAGTGTGCCGCACTTTTAGCTTTTACGATAAATTCACTTTTAAGCCTCTCCTCTTTAAATTCAACAGATGTTAACTGTTCAAGCTGCGCATCAATCACGAAATAATAAAAAAGCACACTTAAAACCATTGCAGCTAATAAAATTGGAATGGCTTGATAAGCTTTTGGCCAATGGCCTACGTTTTCAAAATCTAAGTCTACAATATTCATTAGCGCTGACCTTGGTTAGAAAACACAAAGAAATTCATAGAGAACTTAGATAACTTAATAGGTTGAGTAGATCCAGAAACGATCGAAGGTAAAGAGACATCAGTTAACCATTTCGTTTTTTCAATGTTTCTAACCAGTTGACTCACTTGTTCATTAGATTCCGTTAAACCGGTTATTTTTATTTGTTCATGTGAAAAATTAACAGCCGTTAAATACACTCCATTCGGAGTAATCTCAGGTAATACATTAAATAAACGCGTTGCTGCATTTCGCTTTTGTTCAAGTCGTTGGATCAGGTTAATACGTCGCTCTAGTTCATTTTTTTGTGTTTCAATACGTTCAATTTCAGCAATCTGTTTGTCCAATATATGCATTTCAGTTTGTAAAAAATGATTGCGTTTAACTTGAGCTTCTATTTTTAAATCAATAAAAACCTTTCCTAGGTAACAGGTAAACAAGACCACTAAGCAAGTCATTGTTAATATTATAAAAAATATCGTTTTCTTATTTCTTTTTTGCTCTTCGCGCCATGGCAGTAAGTTAATGTTAGACATTACAGAGCTCCTCTTAATGCTAGCCCCAATGCCATCATGTATTGTGAACCCACTTGTTCAAAAAGCTCGCTATCACCCTGTTTCTTAAACCTTAATTTCTTACTATATTGTAGTTTGATCACCTCCATATTTAGCTCATTATTAAGACGCTTTAAAAAACCAGGTAATAAACCACCCGCACCAACAACAATTATTTTTCTCACTTGAAGGTGGTTAAAGGCATTGGCGAACATATGCAAATCCGCCTGCAGATAATGGATCGTTTGATCTATGAAAGGTGCTAATAACTCAATGTCACACCCCCCAGGAAATTCGGCATTACTCTTCAGTTTTTCAGCATCTTGAAAAGAGATACAATAGCGGTCCACAAGCATTTGAGTAAATACATCGCCACCATGACTTTTACTGCGGCTAAAAATAATATCCCCTTGATGAATAATATTAAGCATCATTTGTGAAGCACCAATATCTACGACAGCAATACTTTGTTGCTGATTATCAATAGGCAAGAGGTAATTAACACTACGCGCAAGCGCATGACTAGCAATGTCCACTATGTTTGTTTTAAAACCAGCTTCATCAACACATTGAACATGCGACAAGACAGATTCTTTGCGTGCCGTGCTGACTAATATATTATTTAGCGAATCGTCATCTTCATTTACAGCCAACATTTCGAAGTCAAAAAACACTTCATCTAAGGGAAACGGAATATCATTTTCCACTTCAATTTCGACTTGGCTCTGCAACTCTAAATCATTTAATGTTGAATTAATTGACATAACTTTGGTCATAACATCCGCACCAGTAACGGCAATTGCAGCATTGCTATAATCGACAGGCAGTTTTTTTTGTAATTGCCTGATAACAAGGCTTATTTTACTGATATCTTGAAGGTGGTTATCAACAATCAAACCTTTAGGCAGCAACATATTTGCAACGGCATCTACTTGATAGATACCGCGTATGTTGGAAATAGCGACCGCTTTGATGGCATAGGAACCAAGATCAATGCCAATAAGCCCCGCTGAAGTGGTTTTAATTAGTCCAAAAAACATAACGCCTGCCATATTAGTATTAATAAACAGATTGTTTTAGAATGTTAAGTATTATTGTATAAAAATAGAGCACTTCTAGGAGAAAAGTCAACGTTGGCTCTTCCGCTCATTATTTAACCCTATATACTAGCTTTTTTGAAATAAGAATAAGTGACACGGTCACAACATTGATTGGAATTATTCAAACATGATGAAATGGATCAAACGATTTTTTTTACTAATGATTTTATTAGGCGTGATGGGTGTCGCAAGTGTAGCTGCTGTATTTTTCTACCTACAAGCTGACCTACCAGACGTCACTAGTATTAAAAAAATCCCTTTACAAGTACCAATGAAAGTCTTTAGCCGAGATGGCGAATTGATCTCTCAATTTGGTGAAAAAAGACGTATTCCATTAGTAAGAGAACAAATACCAGATCAACTTGCCAATGCATTTATCGCAACGGAAGATAGCCGTTTTTATCAACACTTTGGTATTGATCCAATTGGTATTGCTCGTGCAGCAAGCGTTTGGATCTCAAGTGGTAGTGCAAGACAAGGCGCAAGTACCATTACTCAGCAGGTTGCAAGAAACTTCTTTTTAACTAATGAACGTACCATCATTCGTAAAGTTCGTGAAATTTTCCTAGCTGTTCAAATTGAACGAATCCTAACAAAAGATGAAATTTTAATGCTTTATCTGAATAAAATTTCATTAGGTCATCGTTCTTACGGTGTTGGTGCAGCCGCACAAGTTTATTTCGGTAAAACAGTGAGTGAACTGACATTATCCGAAATGGCAGTGTTAGGAGGCCTTCCAAAAGCACCTTCTCGGTTAAACCCTATCTACTCAGTAGAAAGAGCCACTGAACGTCGCAACATAGTATTAATGCGTATGTTAAGCGAAGAATATATTACCCAAGAAGAATATGATGAAGCACGAGCTGAAGAAGTAAAAAGTCGTTATCACGGGGCGGAAATAACCCTTTCTGCGCACTATATTGCGGAAATTGCTCGTAATAAGCTCATTGAGTTATACGGCGAAGAGAGAAGTTATAACGAAGGTTTTAATGTTTATACAACCGTAACTAAAAAAGCGCAAGAAGCGGCAAATCAAGCGGTGATTAAGAACTTACATAACTATGATAAGCGACACGGTTTTCGCGGTGCAGTAAGGTCGCTATGGACTGAAGATGAAGCACCATGGGAACCCGCTCAAATAATAGAAAGATTATCTGAAGAAGCTTATTTTGCAGATCTATCTCCGGCTGTTGTGGTCGCAGTGAATGAACAAAGTATTGATGTGATTGCAAAAGGTCATCAAGGACAAGTTTCAACGATTGATTGGGATGGCCTAAAATGGGCGCGTCCATTTAAAACTGAATCAATACAAGGCGAAGCACCAACGACTGCAGCTGAAATTGTTAAAGTTGGACAACAAATATGGACAACTGAAAAAGAAGTTGAAATAGAAGTTGAGGTGCCTGTTGTTACTGAAACCGAAGCTGGTGTAGATATCGATGAGCTAACTGACACCGATTTAATCGCTTCGGACTTAGAAGCTAGTGATCCGTTAAATACTGAAGTTGACCCTTTACTTGAAGTTGCAACGGAAACAAAAATTATCAAAGTAAAAAAACTTGAGCTTTCACAATACCCACTTGCGACTTCAGCATTTGTTTCATTGGACTCTCAAGATGGTGCAATCACTTCTTTAGTCGGTGGTTTTAGCTTTGTACAAAGTAAGTTTAACCGTGCAACACAAGCTAAACGTCAAGTAGGTTCAAATATTAAACCCTTTATCTACTCTGCGGCGCTTGATAATGGCTATACACTGTCTACTTTAGTAAACGATACACCAATCAATCAATGGACAGGTAGTGCAGCATGGCGTCCTAAAAACTCACCAGAAATCTATGAAGGTCCAATCCGTTTGCGTCGTGCTTTGGGGCAATCTAAAAATGTAGTTTCAGTGCGTTTAGTACAAGACTTAGGATTAAATAAAGTCATCAAACAACTCACTAAATTTGGTTTTGCAAAAGAAGATATGCCAAGAAACTATTCGATTGCGTTAGGTTCAGCCTCTATCACTCCAGTTGAATTAGCAACAGGCTACGCGATTATCGCTAATGGTGGTTACAAAGTAGAGCCTTACGTTATTGAACGTATTGAAGACGCTTACGGCACAGTATTATATCAAGCACAGCCAATGACAGTTTGCCCTGAATGTACGGAAATGTACGAAGCAAGAAAAGGCAATACTGATGTCATGGCTTACACGACCATTATAGATGGCGGTAGTGAAGTTTGTGCGATTGCCCCGATTAGTGAAATTCAAGTTGCTGAATCCGCGATCTCTACAGAAACAGCCTTTTTAACGCGAGAATTATTACGTACCGCAGTATGGGGCGGTGGTAGCTGGAAACATCAAACAGGATGGAACGGTACAGGTTGGAGAGCAGCAAGAGCGATAAAACGTCAAGATATGGGTGGAAAAACAGGTACCACCAATGACTCTAGAGATGCTTGGTTCTCTGGTTTTGTTGGGCGAACTGTTGCAACATCTTGGGTAGGTTTTGATGATTTTGAACGTAAATTGGGCCGAGTGAGTAGCAATGCAAACTTAGATAAAAATCAAGTAACAGGTGGTGAATTTGGTGCTCGTACAGCACTGCCTGCTTGGAATGATTTTATGCTAAGAACAACCATTGATGAGCCGCCCTTTACACCACAGCGCCCAATTACTATTTCCACGGCACGTATTGACCGTGCGACGGGGTTATTATCTTCGTCAACGGACCATACCACTCTATTTGAGTTCTTTAAGGTAGGCACAACACCGACAGAATATGTTTCTCAAAATAGATATGTCGCTCCTAAAGCGAATGATTCAACGGCGACTGATGGTAGTACCGAAGATGGCGATCAAACTGCACCCGTTACTTATGATGCAGAGTTATTCTAAGCTTTAAAGTCCGATTCGAAAAACTCTTCAAATCGACAAATAGTTGAAAAGCTCTGCATTGATTGTGCAGGCTTTTCACTATCAGGCTTATTAATACCAACCACATAATCAACCCCAGCAGACTTCGCTGAATGCAATATTCTTTCACTATCATCAATAAAAATAGCGCGAGATAAATCACTATTCAGCGTTTTTTTCACTGCATTCCAAAAGTATTCACTTTCTTTCGCTTGTCCAATATCATGACTCGATATAATAAGGTCCACATAGGACAATAATTCAGTTTGCTTATCTTTTAAGGCAATTCCACTTGGGTGCGCATTGGTTAAAATAACAATTTTCTTGTTCATCTTTTTTAATTGCTTTAAAAACCATAGACTATCTTCACGCCATTGTATTTTATGTTTATGTTGATGCTGCAATTGGTGGATATCTAGCTCCAATGTGGTACTCCAATGGTCATAACAATAAAATGGTAAAGTCCCATAGACCTTTTCATATTGGGCATAAACATGATCTTTAGCTTGTTCCATCTCTTGCCCATGAACAACTGCATATTGCTTTGGAATAAACTCTAACCAGAAATGAGAATCATAATGTAGATCTAATAGCGTGCCATCCATATCCAATAAAACAAGGTCGACTTCTTTTTCTAAAAACATAACATTCCTTATACCAATCCGCATAAATATCTGATCTATTTTGTTGGTTAAAATAATAGATAACCTCAGTTCTGGATAATGGAATCGTAAATTCTTTTAATATCAAAACGTTAAAAACTTATACAATACAGTGCTGTTAGTTTTGTGTAGTTCAAGGCAAATTATCGAAGCAATAGCTGGCTATTGGGAGATGATTTAACGCTGAAATACGTGAAAATAACGGTGCTGTATCGATTTGCTTATCCAGAATTGAGGTTAGATAGCTACGTTGCATTCAATCGCAATAGCAACTCAATCAGGCGACTTGCTCTTTATCATTTTCCTTCAACAAGCCCTAAGCATAATGTTATGCGGAATGGTATTAATATTGTTTATCGCTGAGGGTTAACATTGCCGTAGATAAAAGGAGCATTGTAAGATAACATTTCTATTCACCAATAATAGTAACGAGGCACCTATGAGCAATTCTTCACTTACCTTACCAGAGATCTTACAAAAAAGTGTCGTCGCTTGTAGCCGATTTTTTAAAATAGAATCATTACAACTTAAATTCAGTAATGGTGAAGAACGCGAATTTGAACGCATGCAAGGAGGCAACCCAGCTGTATTAGTGGTGCCCTTTTATGATGCTGATACTTTATTATTGATCCGTGAATATGCTGCTGGCACACACACTTATGAACTTGGTTTTCCTAAAGGCTTAGTTGACCCAGGCGAAACCGCTATAGAAGCCGCTAATCGTGAATTAAAAGAAGAAGTTGGTTTTGGTGCAAAACAGTTTACAGAATTAAAAAAAGTAGTGATGGCGCCTTCTTACTTTAGTAGCGAAATGACCTTGTTTATGGCAAAAGATTTATATCCGGAAAGCTTATTAGGCGATGAGCCAGAGCCACTTGAAGTCATTAAGTGGCCATTAGCTAAAGCCGATGAATTATTAGCCCGCGATGACTTTCAAGAAGCAAGAAGCATTAGTGCGTTATTATGGGTATTAAAGAATTATAATAAGTAAACTGGAAACAGTGATAACCCACCAGCTGGGTTATCACCTTGCTTAAGCTAAGCGCTTAAAATAAACGATTAAGTCCGTTCAACGCAGCTACACGATAAGCTTCTGCCATAGTAGGGTAATTAAAGGTAGTATGTGCGAAGTACTCAATCGTATTGCCATCACCTTCCTGTTCCAGGATCGCCTGCCCAATATGAATAATCTCAGCAGCTCGCTCTCCAAAACAATGAATACCTAATATTTCTTTAGTTTCACGATGAAACAATATTTTTAAACTCCCCACATCAGAGCCAAGAATTTGTGAACGTGCTAAATCTTTAAATTGTGCGCGGCCGACTTCGTAAGGCACTTTTTGTTGTGTCAGCATTTGCTCTGTTTTACCGACAGAACTAATTTCCGGAATAGTGTAGATACCTGTCGGAATGTCTTTGATTAAATGTCTTTTACCTTCACCGGTAATAATCAAATTCGCTGCAATTCGCCCCTGATCGTAAGCGGCACTCGCTAAGCTAGGATAACCAATCACATCACCCACAGCATAAATATTCTCAACCGCTGTTTGATAGTGTTCATTAATCGCTATCTGACCACGACTGTCGGGTTTTAAACCAACAGACTGTAAATTAAGTAAGTCAGTATTACCTGTTCGTCCATTTGCGTATAACAGGCAATCTGCTTTCATTTTTTTACCTGATTTAAAATGGATAACAACACCATCTTTTGATGATTCTACTTTTTGATATTCTTCATCATGGCGCAAAATCATGCCTGAGTTTCTAAAATGGTAAGAAAGCGCATCTGACATTTCAGCATCTAAAAATGAAAGCAATCTATCACGCGTATTCACTAAATCAGTTTTAACGCCTAAACCTCTAAAAATAGAAGCATATTCACAGCCAATAACACCCGCTCCATAAATCACAATATGTTGTGGCTGGTAATCTAAAGAAAGGATAGTGTCACTGTCATAAACATTAGGAGAATTGAAATCAATATCTTCAGGATGATAAGGACGAGAACCTGTGGCAATAATAATATCTTGTGCGGTGATGGTTTCAATTGAACCATCTGCACTTTTAACTTTGATAGAATGATTATCGACAAATGAAGCTTCACCAAAATGTAACGTACAATTGTTACGATTATAAAAACTACTACGCATTTTTACTTGTTTACCAATCACTTGCTCAGTATGTCGAAGTACGTCAGCAAAGGTAAATGATTCATGTTGAGGGTAATGCTTAGTGAATAAGGAATTGTTCTTAAGCTCAATAAGCTGAGTAACACTGTGTCGAAGCGCTTTTGATGGAATCGTTCCCCAGTGGGTACAACCTCCGCCAATATCTCGATATTTTTCAATCACAGCAACTCGTTTACCTGCTTTAGCAAGCTTCATGGCAGAACCTTCGCCTCCAGGCCCTGTGCCAATAACAATTGCGTCATAGTCATATTTCTTCGCGGCAGTTTTTTTAGTTTTTGGTGCAGACATTGGATTGACCTTAAATTCACAAGTTTAATTTATTTTAACAATCTATTAGCATTTGTCACACATTCTAGTAATAAAGCGTGCGCTAGATGATATTAACCACAAATTGTTCATTTTTAGGCGCTTTAAATCGCGTCATAAAAGATAAAAAGAAGAAATAGAAAACAGTTCATGGTATTTTTAGATTTTACACACCGCATAATGGTAGGAGCAAAAAGCAATGCATGACAGTAATGTATCTGTAAAGTGGTTGGTTTATACTTTTTTAATAGGCTTATCCGCTAACGCGTGTTTTTCAATATTGACGATTTCTTTAGTCACCTTTTCACCGTTTCCATTCTTCACCTTATTCTTTGCGGTTAACCATTTTTATCGTTTATACATACACGAAGCAAACAACGAAAGCAGCATCAGACCCGCTTGGGCAACCTTTTTTATAGGCATATTTTCTTATTCTGCTTTTATCGGTGCACAACACCCAGAACTAGGTTCAAACTTTTTATCAGTTACCATCACACTTATTTTATTAATTTGGCTAACCTACAAACTCATGTTTGGCAATACAACGAAAGAAACTGAAACTAAATAATTATCATTAGGAAGAGATAAAAATGGAATATATTACACGTGAAATACCTGTATCAAAGCAAATCGCTTTGGTTGCACATGATCATATGAAATCTCAGTTAATTCAATGGGTTGAAAAACGTAAAGACCAACTAGCAAAGCACAACCTATTTGCAACAGGCACTACAGGCTCTTTATTAACAAAAAAAACAGGCTTACCAATTGAATGCCTTATGTCTGGCCCAATGGGTGGCGACCAACAAATGGGCGCTAAAATCGCAGAAGGCAAAATAGATGTACTTATCTTCTTTTGGGATCCACTTAATGCGGTTCCGCATGATCCTGATGTAAAAGCGTTATTACGTCTTGCGGCGGTTTGGAATATTCCTATGGCAACCAATATTTCAACGGCAGATTTTATTATGGATTCTGTACATCTAGATCAAAATTATGCGACACGTATTCCTGATTATCACGGATATTTAGCAGAACGCACAGATTAATCTCCATAAGGTTTACTATCGACTATGCAAAGTGTCACTGATATTTATATTTACCCAATCAAATCCACCAAAGGTATTCCCTTGCGCCAAGCCTTAGTTGAAGAAAAAGGCTTGAAGGATGATCGACGCTATATGCTGGTTGATCCAGAAGGTAAATTTATAACTGGTCGTACTCACCCACAACTTACCCAAGTTAACATTGAGTTTTCCAAAAAAGGCTTGTATCTGAGTGCGCCTAAACAGCCAAGCTTTTATATTCAACCCGAACAATTCTCGCAGCAGCAACTTGATGTAGAGATTTGGGATGACACTTTGCAAGCGCAACATTGTAATAAAGACTGTGATCAATGGTTTACTGATTTTTTAGGAGAGCCTTGCAAGCTTGTTTATTTTTCTGAAAACACCTCTCGTTGCGTTAAGAATAAACAAACTCAAGTCAGTTTTGCTGATGGTTACCCATTACTACTGATTAACCAATCTTCAGTTGATCATCTTAATACCTTATTAGAAACACCAGTCACGGCCCTCAACTTTAGGCCTAATATTTTGATCAAAGGGGATTTACCTTTTATTGAAGATAACTGGGCGCGTATTAAAATTGGTGAAGTAGAATTTGAAGTGAGTAAACCCTGCTCACGTTGTAATTTTACTAATGTTGACCCTAAAACTGGTGTAGCAGATATTGAGCAACCTCTTAAAACCTTAGCTCAGTTTAGATTCTATGAGGGTGATATCGATTTTGGACAGAATTTAATTCCTTTAAATGAAGGAATGATACGCAGTGGAGACCAAGTTCAAGTATTACAATCACATCAACCTCGCGTCTATCAATCCATGTTAGCAATCGAAGAAGATGATAAAAAAGCAGTGCAGCTCCATTTTGCGAATTCAAATATTGAAGCCACTGGCGACAATCAATCAACATTGTTAGATCAAGCTGAGCAAGCTGGCGTTAATATTCCTTACTCTTGCCGTGGAGGGAAATGTGGTCGTTGTAAAACTAAATTATTATCAGGTGAAGTAAAGGTATTGAATAACCAAGGTTTATTTGAAAATGAAATCGCCGAAGGTTATATATTAGCTTGCAGTGCAATCCCTGAAACAGATATTAGCATCGAGCATTAACCCTAGCTAACAGGCTTATATAACAAACCTCTTTCAGTGTTTGTTATATAACAGCCTACTGACTTGGACAACCGCTGTGAAATTTAAAGTCGTGGTCAGGACTAGTAATCAAATCCCCTTCAACCTGACCAAAATAAACAATACGTTCACTAATATCCTTGCCTGCTATTTGTTCCGCGAGTGCTAGATAATCTTGATAATGACGCGCTTCTGAACGTAATAAAGACAGATAAAATTTATTTAACACAGGGTCAAGATGCGGTGCTATTTTTGCAAAGCGCTCACAGGATCGAGCTTCAATATAAGCACTGCATATAAGTTTATCAATTAAGGTTTCTGGCTCATGCGTGGTGACATGATTGAGTAATTCTTTTGCATAACGACTTGAGCCAACAAAATGAAAAGTAATATCGCGAGCTTGCATGATTTCTACTACTTGATAAAAATGATGTAACTCTTCTTTGATCAATAAAATCATTTTATCAATCAGATCTTGGCCATAGGGAGTATTCGCTTTAGCGACTATTTTTTTGGATAAATTATTGTTGGCTAATGCCTTCCAGTCACCTTGTTTACGATAAACATAATCGTTATAAGGCGTTAACCAAGCCATTAGCGCATCACCACTCTCTTTATCAACGGCATAACGGCGAATTAATAACATGGCAGTTTGCGCCGCTTTTAATTCACAAATCATATGGTCAATTAATAAAGCAGGTTGATGCTCCACAAGCTTGGCTTTTTCAACCCAAGCTTGTGGTGTTTCCGAATGTAGAAATGCTTTGATCGGCGCTAATAATTGTTCCGTAGACACTTAGTAACGCTCGAATAATTTCAATAATGCATCGCTGTTATCTGGTGCAAAATCTTCTTCTTGCTCTTTACCATACACGCTATCCGCTAATTTTTGTTTGCGTGCCTGTAATGCTAAAACACGTTCTTCTACGGTTTCTTCACAAATCAGTTTATAAACAAAAACAGGCTTATCTTGGCCGATTCGATATGCTCGGTCAGTGGCTTGATTTTCTACCGCAGGATTCCACCAAGGATCGTAATGGATAACTGTATCAGCAGCAGTTAAGTTAAGACCAACGCCACCCGCTTTCAGTGAAATTAAGAAGACAGGCACATCACCGGCTTGGAATTTTTCAATCACATCACCTCGGTTACGCGTTTGCCCTGTTAATTTAACAAAACCTATTCCCGTTTCTTCTAATGCTTCTTCAATCAAACCTAACATTTGTGCAAATTGTGAGAAGATCAGAATACGTCTGCCCTCTTCAACCATTTCAGGCACGATATCCATTAAGAAGTCTAATTTAGCCGAACTTTTAATAATTTGTGCGTGCTCAAGCTTCACTAAGCGTGGATCACAACACGCTTGACGTAACTTAAGCAATGCATCTAAAAATTCAATACGGCTTCGTGCCATGCCTTTTTCGCGCAATAAATCACGCACTTTTGCTTCCATGGTAATGCGGATGCTTTCGTACAAGGTACGTTGATCATTTTGTAACGCGATAGTATGAATAATTTCAGTTTTAGCCGGTAACTCTTTCGCCACATCGTCTTTAGTACGACGTAGTAAGAATGGTTTTGTTTTCTGAATTAACCACTGTTGAATTTGTTGGTTACCTTCGCCTTCAATACCTTTACGATAAACACGATTAAAGGTGCTGTAAGAACCTAAGAATCCAGGCATTAAGAAGTCGAATAAAGACCAAAGCTCTCCAAGATGATTTTCCATCGGAGTACCAGTCAAACATAAGCGCTGTTTTGCATCCATTAACTTAATGCTTTTAGTCATTTTAGCTAATGGATTTTTTATGGTTTGCGCTTCATCTAAAATCAAATCAGAGAAAGAAAGCTCGGTAAATTCTTTAAAATCGCGCGCAATCAAAGGATAAGTTGTGATCACTAAGTCATAGTTATTAATATCTTTAAAATATTGATGGCGATTAACACCGTGCAGCACTAACACTTTTAAATCAGGGGTAAATTTAACCGCTTCGTTTAACCAGTTGCTTACCAATGAAGTCGGACAAATCACCATTGATGGCAGTGTTAATAAACCCAATTCTTTTTTGTAAGCAAGATACGCTAATGTTTGAACCGTTTTACCCAAACCCATATCATCGGCTAACACGCCAGAGAAACCATATTCATTTAAGAACATTAACCAATTCAAGCCATCTTTTTGATAATCACGTAAATCGGCAGATAGTTTTTCCGGCGATGGAACTTCTTGGATACCGCTAAAGTTAACTAATTTTTTTGCTAACGCTTGTACATGTTCACCGCCAACCCAGCGATTAATATCAGGTAGTTGTGCTAATAAAGCGGCTTGATTTTGTGGTAAGTTAATTTTATTTTCATTCACTTCACCTAATTCTTGTAAAATCGAAAGGATAGGCTGAATGGATTCTCGCTTAACGCGTAATGGACGCCCATTACCTTGCGCTAATAAAATATCGTAGCTATTTTGTTGCCAATCTTCATTGCTGCGTAACCATTCTAATAATAAAGGCAATAATTCGATACGGTTGCCTTCTACTTCAATGGAAACCCCTAAATCAAACCAATTGCCTTTTTCATCAACATCTATATCGATGCTATCAACATTCTGACTTTGTAAGGCTAAGTCTTTTGCGATATCAAATTTCCAACCTAAGACTTCTAAACGAGCTTTATGCGCGGTTAACAGTGACAACCATTGAAACTCTTGAGAGCCACCTAACTCTGGCGGCAGGATACCTTGTAGATCTTTGTTTAATTTGTATTTTGGGTCATACATGTAAACATCTAGCAAACAAAGCTCATTAAACTCATTAACTGCGGCTAGCTCAGCTTCTATTTCACGCGATAAACTAACAATCTGCCCTTTATGCATATATTGATTACGATTTTGATCTTCCAATATGCTTGGCGTTAGTAGTAAATCACCATATTTAAAATATAAGCGCCCTAAAAATAAATCCTGCGATTTAATTTTTTGTACGTCTAGTTTAAAAATAACCTGTAATTTCTCGTCAATATGCTGAATATCATAGTGCTCAGGATTAGGTAATACATCCTGTGAAAACCCTAAAGAAACTTCTTGAGTGAAGTGTGCACATTGCTCATCACCTAATGGTGGTGTTTGTAATAAAGACAATAACCAATCACGATTAAAGTTGGTCTCGATTTCACCAAATTGGTGTCTATCTAAATCATAAAAATACGGAGTGGGAGTTGGAATTAGCAGCCAGTTCTCACATTCTTGTAAATTAACATTTAACTGTTTTAAGTTATCTTCCGTTGCATCCCATTCAAGTTTAATAGGACGAGGCTGTGAAAGCGTAATTTTTTGATCTAGCTGCTCCCAAAAACAACGTCCCGTATGTAATATTTTTTGCAGCGCTAATAAATCTAACTCACTTTTAATATAAGTTTTACCAAGTTTAGGTGCGCGTCCTTCTTTTGTAAGTAATAAACGTAGGATTTCAACATCTACGTCTTCTACCCATTTAAAGCTTTCCATCCAGCTTTCGTTATCAGCCACTGAAACTAAATCTTTTTCACTGAACACGTAAGCATTTTCACTCTTTAAAAAACGCACTGAACCATATTCAACTTTAATGTAACGATGTTCGTGATTGAGTACTTTTCTATCGAAAGAAAAACGGAAGAAGCCTTGATAAGCAGACGCTTTAACTTTGTCAGCATGACCCACTTTACCGTTGAGCATTTCAAACCAAGTTTGGTAACTATTTTCGATATTATAATTTGGAGTATCAGCTTGGTAAGCAAGTAATAAAGCAACAGCGTGTTTACAATTCCAACCAACAGGACAAGAGCAAGTGCTCTGAATAATATAGCCGCCTTTGTTAGATGTTTTTATTGACGCTTTAGTATTATAGGGCGTGTCATTAGAGCCTTTGACTAATCCAACAAGCATTTTGCTTTCTTCGTCATAATCGCACGCTAATACACGGCTTTCTTTGAAATAGAGGGTGCCTCGGTCAATAATGTTACGACCAAAACTTGTTGAAATATCTTGCTGAGTCACTTTAGGCATTGGAAAAACCATCTAAAAAACGGATCGTTAATGATAGAGACATAGTCCTCATAAATAAAGAACTAATCATCAAATTACAAAAATCCTACCTAAACGATGTCTTTTTTTACTAATTCGTATCGTTTTATAAGGTAATCAATTAGCTGCATTGATTTTCTCAAAAAAAAGCCGCTTTATGCAAGTCAGCAAAAAGCGGCAGAATATATAGCTTGATTAGCTTATGTTTGGCCCTAACCAACGTTCAGCCGTTAACATATCCCAGCCTTTACGTTTGGCATAATCTTCAACTTGATCCTGTTGGATCTGCGCTATCGCAAAATAACGACTTTCGGGGTGAGAGAAAATCCAACCTGAAACCGCTGCCCCCGGATACATTGCATAGCTCGATGTAAGTTCCATACCAATTTCTTGTTGTACGTTCATCAAGTCCCAAATAATGACTTTTTCAGTATGCTCAGGACAAGCAGGGTAACCCGGCGCTGGACGAATACCTTGGTATTTTTCACGAATTAAGTCATCGCTACCCAAGGTTTCATCGGCAGCAAATCCCCAATAATCTTTACGCGTTTGTTGATGTAAATATTCTGCAAAGGCTTCGGCTAAACGGTCACAAACAGCTTGCACTAAAATCGCGTTATAATCATCGTTATTGGCCTTATAACGGTCTGCCACTTCACGCTCACCAATACCACCAGTGACCGCAAAGGCACCAATATAGTCAGCCACACCTGAAGATTTAGGGGCGATATAATCCGCTAAACAATGATTTACAAATGGCGCTTTTTTCTCTGTTTGCTGGCGTAATTGGTTGCTCACTTGCAATATTTCAGTGCGCGTTTCATCGGTATAGATTTCTATATCATCACCAACGCTGTTTGCAGGGAATAAACCAACAATACCTGCTGCGCTAATTTCACCTTCTGCTTCCACTGTATCTAACATAGCCAATGCATCGGCGAATAAGCGCGTCGCCTCTTCACCCACAACTTCATCTTGAAGGATACGTGGATATTTACCCGCGAGTCCCCATGTCATAAAGAAAGGCGTCCAATCGATATATTCGCGTAATACGCTGATCGGCATAGTTTTAAAGACTTGTACGCCTAATTTATTAGGGACTTTGGGTTGGTAATTAGTCCAATCCAATTTAGCCGCATTAGCACGCGCTTGAGGCAAACCAATTGGAGCACTACGAGGACGTTTATTGGCATGTTGCTCACGCACACGCTCGTAATCTAAATTTAATTTTTCAATAAATTCAGGCTTATGCGCTGGCGTTAATAGTTTCTGACAAACACCTACAGCACGTGAGGCGTTAGAAACATAAACAACAGGTTGATCGTAATTCTGTTCAATTTTAACAGCGGTATGCGCTTTAGAGGTGGTCGCCCCACCAATCAATAATGGAATAGTTAACCCTTGGCGTTGCATTTCTTTTGCTACGTAAACCATTTCATCTAGTGATGGCGTAATCAAACCAGATAAGCCAATTAAATCTGCATTATGTTCAAGGGCAGTTTTAATAATTTTGTCAGTGGGTACCATCACCCCAAGATCGATAATTTCATAGTTATTACATTGTAAAATAACGCCTACAATATTTTTGCCTATATCGTGCACATCACCTTTAACCGTTGCCATCACCACTTTACCGTTGGTTGCACCAACGGCTTTAGTCGCTTCAATGAAAGGATTTAAATATGCCACGGCTTGCTTCATTACACGCGCAGATTTAACCACTTGCGGTAAGAACATCTTACCTTCACCAAATAAATCCCCCACTATGTTCATGCCATCCATTAATGGACCTTCAATAACTTCAATGGGCATATTCACAGCTTGACGGGCAAGCTCAGTGTCTTCTTCAATAAACTCAGTGATCCCTTTCACTAAAGCATGAGCAATACGTTCGTTCACTGGCAATGCACGCCATTCAAGCGCTTTACTATCGTCAGCTTTGACGGCGCCATCACCGCGATATTTTTCGGCTAGATCAAGTAATGCATCAGTGGCTTCTGGGTTTTTATTTAAAACAACATCTTCAACCGCATCTTTTAATTCTTTAGGAATATCATCATAAATTGCTAATTGCGCAGCATTCACAATCCCCATATCCATACCGTTTTTAATACAGTAATAGAGGAATACAGCATGAATCGCTTCACGAACGGGGTTATTACCACGGAATGAGAAAGAAACGTTAGACACACCACCAGAAATCATCGCATGTGGTAGGTTATCTTTAATGTCTTTAACAGCTTCAATAAAATCAACTGCATAGTTGTTATGCTCTTCAATCCCAGTTGCGACAGCAAAAATATTTGGGTCAAAAATAATATCTTCAGGTGGAAAACCAACTTGATTAACAAGGATGTCGTAAGAACGCTGACAAATTTCAAATTTACGTTCACGCGTATCTGCTTGCCCCTCTTCATCAAAGGCCATCACAATCACAGCAAAGCCGTAACGACGAATTAATTTAGCTTGGTGGATAAAGTTATCAACACCTTCTTTCATACTGATTGAGTTAACAATCCCTTTACCCTGCACACACTTCAAGCCTTCTTCTAAAATTTCCCATTTAGAAGAATCGACCATGATTGGAACACGTGAAATATCAGGTTCAGAAGCACATAAGTTTAAGAATTTTTTCATCGCATATAATGAATCAAGCATCGCTTCATCCATATTGATATCGATAATATCTGCACCGGCTTCTACTTGGTGTAACGCAACTTCAAGGGCTTCATCGTATAACTCATCTTTAATCAAACGCTTGAATCGTGCCGAGCCCGTTACATTAGTTCGCTCACCGACATTTTGAAATAAAGAATCATGACGAATAGTTAAAGCTTCAAGGCCACTTAAACGACAGGCAATTTCAATTTCTGGGAGTTGACGAGGTTTGATATCTGCAACTGCATCTGCCATTGCTTTGATATGCGCAGGTGTTGTTCCACAGCAACCGCCCACTAAATTTAAAAATCCGCTTTCAGCCCACTCTTTAATATGAACTGTCATTTCATCTGCTTCTAAATCATATTCACCAAAGGCATTCGGTAAACCAGCGTTTGGATGCGCAGAAACATAAGTTTCTGAAATACGAGACATCTCTTGGACGTATTGACGTAATTCATCAGGACCTAATGCACAGTTCAAACCAAAAGTAAGTGGTTCAGCATGGCGTAATGAATTATAAAAAGCTTCGGTTGTTTGACCTGATAAGGTGCGTCCAGAAGCATCTGTGATGGTACCTGAAATCATCAGTGGTAATTTATAACCTTGCTCTTCAAAAACAGTTTCAACCGCAAAAACAGCTGCTTTAGCATTTAAGGTATCAAAAATTGTTTCAATCAGAATTAAATCACAACCACCTTTAATCAAGGCTTTGGTTGATTCAATATAAGCAACCACTAATTCATCAAAGGTAACGTTACGATAAGCAGGATCATTAACATCAGGTGAAATAGAACAAGTACGGTTTGTTGGGCCTAATACACCAGCAACAAAACGAGGACGATCAGGGGTTTCATCTGTTTTTTCATCTGCAACGCGTCTTGCAATACGCGCAGCTTGTAAGTTAATTTCAGCGGAAATAGATTCCATCTGATAATCAGCCATAGCGATCGTGGTTGCATTAAAGGTATTAGTTTCAAGGATATCTGCACCAGCATCTAAATATTCGCGATGGATATTAGCAATGATTTCAGGTTGAGTTAGCACTAATAAATCATTATTACCTTTTACATCACAACTCCAATCTTTAAAGCGTTCTCCACGAAAATCCGCTTCTTCAAATTTATGATCTTGGATCATGGTACCCATACCACCATCGATAAGAAGAATGTGTTTTTCTAGCTGCGCTTTAATCAACGCACTGCGATCACTTACTGACATAGAGTTCCCTGCTACTTTATTCTTAGATAAAAAATCAGCGCTCATAATAGCATAAAACAGAGCTACCATAGGTTTCAAAGCCGATTTCAACTTGAAATATTTTGTTATAAATAATGAATTTTTTGATAGTTAACATTTTTAACGATGAAAAATACAAAAGCGAACCAGATAGTTCGCTTTAATAAATTCATTTAGCCTAAGTAAGCTCAGTTAAGTCGTATGGTGTTACCTGATAAACACAATAGTTTAACCAGTTGCTATACAACAGATTACCGTGGCTACGCCAAATTGCGCGTGGAGCTTCCTTCTCATCATTATTAGGATAATAATTAACTGGCTGAATTGGCTTTAAACCTTCTTCAATATCTCTTAAATATTCGTTTTTAAGCGTACTTGCATCGTATTCAGGATGCCCCGTAATAAATACTTGTCTACAATCAGGACTTGCAGCTAAATACATTCCTGCATCCGGTGCATCCGCAAACACGGTTAAGTCTGTTTTGTCTTTAATTTCTTGACTATTAAATTCGGCATAACGAGATAAAGGCGCCCAAAATTCATCATCAAACCCCCTCACTAAAGGATGATGATGGTGATGCGTTTGATGTGCGTAAATGCCTGAGAGCTTATCGTCTCGCGTCACTTTATCTAGATCATAAAGTACTTTTAAGGCCGCTTGAGCAGCCCAACATAAGAATAAAGTTGACGTCACATTGTGGCGAGACCAATTTACAATCTCAGTAAATTTTTCCCAGTAATAGACATTTTCAAAAGGAATTGTGCCTAATGGTGCACCAGTAACAATAAAGCCATCCCACTTTTGATCTTTAACACGTTCAAAGTCACCATAGAAATTATCTAAATGCTTCTGTGGAGTGTTCTTAGTTGCACGAGCATCTACGCGCAATAATTCAATATCAACTTGTAAAGGCGTGTTAGATAATAAACGCATTAGCTGTGTTTCAGTTTCGATTTTTTTAGGCATTAAATTTAAAATCAAAACACGTAGTGGACGAATATTCTGATGGCTTGCACGTGACTCCGACATCGTAAAAATATTTTCAGATTTTAAAATGCTCGATGCGGGTAAATCATCAGGGATACGAATTGGCATAATTACTTCCTTTACTAAAAACCATCTAGACATCTAGAAGTCTAACACTTAAAAATATAAATTTCTATTTATCTTGCTTATATTAAGCCTAGAGTGGTATCTATTCAGCCCATTAGTTAAACTCTTCTGATAGTTATTTTTAAAAATTTCAAGGAATTGCAATGAAAGATGTACAAACCGTTATCGCGGATTTAAATAATGAGCAACATGCTACTGCTTATTTAAAACTAATGTCTCATTATGCTTGCGATCCAATGGGAGGAGGTGAAGACCTTAGCCCTTATGCAAAACAGAACCTCGTTAAAACGCTATTAACACGTAGCGATGTCTTTATTGTGCTTGTTTTTATTGAAAATAAGCCTGCCGCTTTACTAACTGCTATTGAAGGTTTTTCTACTTTTGCTTGTAAACCTTTATTGAATATCCATGATGTTGTAGTGCATTCAGATTTTAGAGGGCAAAAATTAACAAAAGTATTATTTGAAAAAATTGAGGAAGTCGCGAAACAAAGAGATTGTTGCAAAATAACGCTGGAAGTATTGAGTGGAAATAAAATTGCTTGTGAGGCTTATGCTAAACTTGGGTTTTCTGACTATCAATTAGATCCAGCATTCGGTAGCGCTTTATTTTGGACTAAAAAACTACAATAAATAAAAAATAACGCTCTAACAAATAGAGAGGCTTTTAGTCTCTCTATTTCATTTTTCTAGCTAAAAATAGCCTTAAAGATACTCACTTTGAATACGCTTAATATCTTCGACCATTAATTCCATATCGACATGATTAATACCCTGTTCATTGACAACTGATTTAAAGGTCGCATGAAATTGACCTTCTGGATTAATCAAAACAATTGATGCGCTATGATCAATTAAATAATATTCGTTGGTTTCGCCTTCTTCCACCACGCTATAAATTAAACCTAGCTCAGTCACAAAAGGCCAAAGCTGTTCATGAGTACTTGTAACACCGATAAAATTTTCATTAAAGTAATTCACGTAGTCAGCAAGCTGTTCTGCTTTATCTCGATTTGGATCAACTGAAATAAATACAACTTGAGTCGTTGTGTCTTGATCATTCGTTAAGCTTGGATAAACATAATTCAAATCAGCAAGTGTTGTCGGACAGACATCAGGGCAATAAGTGTACCCAATAAACAAAAGTGACCATTTACCCTTTAATGATTCGTTACTAAAAGCAACTTTACCTGCTTTATGAAAAGAAAATTCAGGTAATGGCGTAGGCGGCTCAGTCAGCACTAAAGCATCATTTTTTGACTGTGAAAACTGTGAAACTCCTAATCCAACAACGGCAATCATCACAACAGCACTAATTAATATTATCCAACGCTTCATTACACGACTCTCTATTCAAGATTTAAGTAATACCAATCACGATAATTAACTAATCTATTTTACTTGTTAAAATAACTTATTTAACGTAATTGGTATAACAATCTGTTTGTTTACATCCAATCTGCAGTACGAATAACGCCGACAGCAATGCCTTCAATATCGAACGATTGAAACTCTAAGTCAACTTTAATTGGGTCAAAAAGTGTATTTTCTGCTTTTAGAGTGACCTCTTTACCATCACGATAAAAACGTTTTACAGTGACGCTTTCTTCAACTCGCGCCACAACAACTTGCCCATTATTAATATTTTGGGTTTTATGTACAGCCAATAAATCGCCATCCATAATACCGATGTCCTTCATACTTTCACCTTCAACACGCAACAAGAAATCTGCAGCGGGATGAAATAAACTAGGATCGACATCGTAATGTGCTTCAATATTTTCTGTCGCTAAAATAGGCTCACCTGCAGCAACTTTTCCAATCAGTGGTAAACCTTCTTCTTCAATTTCATTATCTTTATGTTCACCAACCACACGGATACCACGTGATGTACCCGATAAGATCTCAATCGCGCCTTTTCTAGCTAATGCCTTTAAATGCTCTTCTGCCGCATTAGCGCTCTTAAAACCTAATATTTTTGCTAATTCAACACGTGTCGGCGGCATACCTGTCTGTGCAATCTGCTCTTTAATAACGTCTAATACTTCGCCTTGACGTTTGGTCAACTCTTTCATAGGGAACTCCACGTGAATTTAAACTGTAAACAAACACAGTGTATATTCATACATGAGTAAATACCAGTTAAGAGTCTTTTTTATTTAATGCTTCCTAGCAAAATATAATTTAACCGATGCTTTTAGAGCTTACCTTTGAAGTTAATTTCAGTCGCGCCTGAATCATTAACAGGGCCAACCCAAGCTAAAGATTGTGCAATTGAAGGTGCTAATTGACTTGTCCCCTTTACTTCACCAGTCAGCAGGTACCTTTCTCCAGCAGTCAATGTAACATCTAAATTTGTAGATAAATGTTCTGACTGTTGCGTAACTAATGCTGAAATATTGCCATCACGACAAGATAGCTCGACAACAGGAGAAGCTAAATCAATATCTCCAAATGAACTGGAAACATAAGCTTCATTCCAAGTGACTTTTCCGACAAGCGTTTCACAATATGGTATTCCTTGCTTAGCTTCATTGATTACAACAGAAAAATCTCCGGTAATTTTCGCTGGTAACGGCATAGGCAATAACGGCACTAGCTCTTCAGAAGTAATATCAAGAAGTACATTAGAAACACTGGCACCTTCTAGTCCATACTTAAGCACACCTTCACCTGACATTGCTTTAGCACCATTATAAAAAGAGACATCTGTCTCTAAAGTTAAGTTAAATAAACTATTTAATAATGCGATATCCCATTTTACATTCTTAAGTGTTAAATTTGGGTTTTTAATCACCACCTTCTTTGCTTCGCCCTTCCATAAAGTACCAGTGACGTTATTCACTTTAATTGTATTTCCAGGAATAAAACTGACTACAACTGCAGCAGGCAAATTAACCAGCAGTGTTATGCAATACACAAAGAAAAAAAGTATCGCTATTTTAACTTTCATAGAAGGCCTTTTACTTAATTAATAACTGAGTGATAGGCGATTAATTTTCACCATACCTTCAACTTGATTTTGACTAATATCTACATTGATAACATTGACTTGTGTGTCGTTCTTTAATGCAGTTACCCACTTTAAAAAAGCTGTAAATTCAACATCATTTATCCATACATCCACTTGCTCATTTTGATTCTGTATACGAGAAATATTAATATTATTGCGTTTAGCGGTACTACTAATTAAGCGGGATAAATTCTGCTTTCTCCCAAGTGTTTGCTCTTGAATTAATCCTTCCTCAAGTAGCTTTTCAATATTAGTTTCAACCCAGTACAGTGTTTGTTCTGTACTTGTTAATTTCTGTTGGCTCGCGGCTAAATTAGAAGCCACAGGCGACCATATTAAATAATAAATAACAACAAGAAGGGCTACCCCTCCACCTACAGAAACTAGTTTTTGTTCTCGTGTGGAGATCCCTTCCCACCATTCTTTTAGTTGTTCAAACACTATTTCACCTTCACTGTTAATAGGCCACTAACACGATTTTTATTATTACTTAAAACGCCTTGCTCAAGTTGATACTGGCCCGGTACTTGTTTTGCTAATTGTTCAAACGCTTGGAAACTATCGGTACTTACAGATAAGCTAATTTCTTTCTTTTTGCTGTTAAATTTAAGCGATGATATTTGCAGGCTAGGTACTGCTTTAAACACAGGAAGTAAATCATTAAGGATAATTAAAAACTCAGCTTCGGGAACCGCTGAGGCTTGATTAAGTAAGCCTTTTATCTTTTTCTTTATTCTACTGTATTGCAATGCTCTTTGAGTAGGAAAGGCTTTTTTGTAAACTGTTTCAACTTGTTTTTTGACCTGTAATGTTTGTTGTTCCACCCTGCTGTTTTGAACAAACAAATTAATAAAAGCGATAATAAATAATATTGAAGCTGCTATCAGAGGCAATTTCCATTTAGCAATTTGTAAGTTACTTTCTTTTTTAACTTTAAACTCACCGTCTAAAATATTTAAGTGACTACTTGCACAACCTCGAGCCAATAAGTGTAGAGGAGAAGCAGAATCGACTATACGCCACTCTGCAAGATCGCTATTCGCATTTCCGCTATAGCTATTAATGATTTGATCTGCATTATCCATTAAGCGCAATTGTAAAATACTCTCTAGCATTTCACTTTCACAGCCCCAGCCATAATGTAAACTTTCACGAATAATCCATTGCTTACCAACTCGCAATGCTTGCCATTGCTGGTCAACGGGCACAGGTAAAGCAAGCATTTCAGGTATGAATTTTAAAGGTACAATATCAGCATCATTCAACCAATCTAACCAGATTTGCATTTGATTTTTTGCACAAATAGCAACTTGGATTAAATCAGTTTCTTTAGCAAAAACAGAAAAATGTAATTGCTCCACATCACAAGCCAAATCATCCTCTAGCATATAAGGCAATGCTTGCTGTATTTGTCGAGTAAATGCCCCCTTTATTTCCACAGATGTTAGTGTGATATCGACGCTAGGTAATAAACAGGTAACCTTACGAGTTAACGCTTTATCGCTTAATTGACTTAAATTTCCAGCATTATCTAGTTCACCAGACTCTATAATTTCTTTTTCACTATCAGACCAAATCAACCAATAAATGGTTTGATGCGACTCACTTGATAAGCGAATAATTAATTGTTCACTCACTAAACATCTCCATAATCACCATTTATTCTACTCCTGCATATTGAAAACGAATTGCAATTGCCTTTTTATCTTCTATTTCAAATAATACTTTTAAAGCCATCAATCGCTTTTCAAACTCAGCTATTCCGTATAACTCAAAAAAGTCACTTGTAACGTTTAGCTGTTCTTTGAGCTCCGATGAAATTGTTTCGCCACTTAATAAACCAGTAGCTAAAAAATCATCAACCGAACTCCAACCATTACTAGGGCGATCTTCTAAAAGCGTTTCAAAATCTTCTTGTGAAAATTCATATTTAGGTTTAAATAAAGCGTATAGAATATCAGAATGCTCTATGGCTACCGTATTAACGTTAATTGATTGGTCTGATACAGGTAATGCACATAAATAAGGTTTTATACGTTCAAATATTTTCCCTGTCACACCTTCAACTGCGCGTAATTCTGAGATATCCACCATTAAATTATTGGCTGCGAGGTAAGCAACAGATCGAGCTTCGTAAATTCTATCTTCTGCGCCTTGAGCCGCATCTTCCGTATTGTTTTCATCGACCCAATCACGTGTAGATTCCGCAATGACTTCCGCAGCATACTCTTCGATATCTAATGCTTCTAATAATGCTTGAAATTGTTGCACAGGTAACGCACGAACCTCGTCTTTATCGGCAGCGCCAATAGCATTAACGTTAAAGCAACTGCGATTATCTTTTAAGCTACCTGAAATGGTTCCTTGTTCAACAGGAAAGATTAAATCTGGCGTCGCCCATATTTGATCTAAGCTGATCACATCGCTATCTTCAAAATCATTATTTAAAATCATGCGGCTCAATTCGACTGAAGCTTGCCCATACCAATACACTTTTTGAGAGAAATTTAAACCTTCGGTGCGTAATAAACTAGATGTCATTCGTCCAGTCATTGTCGTTGCGATGGTCACCATGATAGCTAAGATCATTAAAATAGTGATCAGGGCAATGCCTCGTTTTTTTCGATGCTTTAACATTATTTCACTTCACTATTTGGTAACAGAAACACTCGCTTTAATTCACCATAGTGTTTACTCATGATGGTGATCTCTATGCCAGAAGGGAGCACACCACCTCCATTCCAAGTTGTTACCCAACCATTATTCCAAAAACGAAAACTTAATTCTTCAATATCATTTAAGATAACTTGTTGCTGTTCGCTTTCTCTAGAAACGACATCGGGGTACAAAAAGTAAACTCGTTGTAATTGTTCATTTTGAACTCGATAACCTACACGTAAAATATTAGAGCGAGGTAATAAATTAAGTGGATTAGTCCAACCTAAACGATTAAATTCAATCCCCTGAGATTCTGAATCCAAAACGCCTTTGCCTACATATAAAGCTTTTAAATTTTCTGTAGCAACACCACTTAATCGAGAATTTCTCGCAACCATCTGCAGAAAATCACGTTCAATTAATAACATTCCACGTTGAACTTCGATTAGATTTTCATCATGTGATTTACTAATTTCGCCACTACGCAGAACCCCTTGCAGTATTTGGTAAGCAGCTAAACTTAATGTAGCGAAGATAGCAATTGCAATTAAGATTTCAATTAAAGTGAAACCTTTATGCTTTTTTTGCTTATTGTATTTAAGGCTTGGCAATGTAAGTCCTTATATGTGCAAGAGCTTGCCCATTTTCTTTATCACTGACTTCAACATCTAGCGCTATAAAATTAGGATCTGCAGTTGCAACTCCTTGATATCGCCAATACCATTTTACATTAGCAAACTCCACTTCAGCATTTTTCCAACTTAACGAAGGCCATGTTTCTTGTAGTTTTAATTCAGCAACACGATTACTTGCAATCCACATTGCAAAGGTTTTTTGTTGTAGATAACTCTGGTTATTTAATGCTTGTGAAGCCGCTTGCATCACAGCAAGCCCAGAAGTGGCAAGAATAACTAAAGCAAGCATAACCTCTAATAAGGTCATTCCTTGTTTTCTTTTCATTAACTTACCAACAAAAGATTTCATCCACTTTACTCTCTAATAACTTCTATTTGACCGCTCATACTAACAGTCACTGTGACTCTATCTTTTTGATTTTCCGTATTAAAAAATAGATAACTAAAAGGTGTCACTTCACCGCTAGACATAATAAAAACCTGTGGATTTATATCTATTTCAGCTTCTTGCCCTTCTATCTCCACCAAATATTCTTTTTCAGAAAATGGATCGTCATCTTCTTGTTCAATTTCGTCCCAAACACTCCCTACCAAGGAATATTCACTACTTATGCTAATGGGTATTTTAATATAATCATTAACACGGGGGTTGCTCAAAGGCTTCCATTTTTTACTTTTTAAATCATAAAAAGCAAATCGATATTCTTGTTCGCCAAATTCAATACCGAGTTCACTGTTTGAAATCAGCGCATGATCTTGAGCGAGTTGTAATAGAGAACGAAAACGTTGAGCATGCCATTGACTATCTTTGTCAAAACCTACAGAGCTTGGCAGAGTCATTACGACGCCAATAGAAATCATGCCCATTAAAACTAATACAAGCATGACTTCTAGTAGAGTAAACCCTCTTGCATGAGGCATTATTGGTTTAGATAATTTAAACAATTACTTATCATTTAAATTCCAATTACCAATATCATCTTCAGTACCTTCTTCACCATCAAGACCAACAGAAAGCACATCAATTTTACTATTCTCACCAGGGTTATTTAAGATGTAGTCATTACCCCACGGATCTTGTGGAAGACGTTTGATATAACCACCTTCTCTGTAATTACGCGGAGCAGGAGAGCTATCTGGTTCTGAGACTAATGCTTCTAAACCTTGATCCGTTGTAGGGTATGTACTGTTATCTAAGTTATACATGCCTAATGCATTTTCTAACGCAACAATATCTGATTTTACTTTTTGCACATCAGCTCTTCCTTTGTTACCTATTAAATTAGGCACAATCAATGCAGCCATACCACCAATGATCATAATAACCACCATGATTTCTAATAAACTGAAGCCAGCTTGTTTTGTATTTAATTTTTTCACACTAAACCCTTTTTATTATTTAATAGTTCAACAATATCTTTATATTAAAATCGTATTATTCACTTCCAAAATAGCAGTCACCATGTTTGCCATTGAAACGACAAGCGTCAAGGTGAATATCCCTAACACTAATGTTATTTATGCTGATCAATATTTATTGTAATGATTCAACATAATCTACCCACCTTTTGAATACTTTATTAAGCAATATTAGCTTTTATTTTTTGACTATCACACAACTAGCATCAAAAGTTGTTACCCAATAAACTGATTACACCCCATGCAATTAGACCACCAATAATCATACTCATAAACATTAAACCTAATAGCGTAAAGCCTCTTTGTTTTGGAGTGGTTCTTTTCATATTAAATTTTCTCTTCTTATTTATAATCGTTCGACAATTTTGATTATGAAATCATATTATTAAGTTCTAAAATTGGTTGTAAAATAGCGGTAACAATAAACAAAATAACACCCGCCATCGAAACAACAAGCGCCGGTTCGAATATTCCTAATGCTAATGCAACCTGCGCAGAGAACTGTTTATCTTGATTATCAGCGGAACGTTCTAACATACTCCCTAATTCACCACTTTTTTCACCACTAATAATCATATGCAACATCATAGGAGGAAATAATTTTGTATTAGCTAAGGCTCTTCCTAAACTTGTTCCTTCCCTAACTCGCTCCGATGCCTCAGCAACTTTTAAACGTATATAATTATTACTTAACACATCACCAGCAATACTCATTGCTTCAAGTAGAGGCACAGCACTACTATTTAAAATACTTAATGTTCTGGCAAAACGAGCCGTATTAAGTTCATTCGCAACTTTCCCAATAACAGGAAAAGTTAACAAAATGCGATCAAATCGTAATTGATTACTCGCTTTTTTAAGGTGCTGTTTAAATAGCAATAAGCCTAAAACAAAAACAAAAACAAAATACAAACCATAAGCGCTTAAGAAATCACTCGCTGCAATTAAAAACACGGTTGAGCCAGGTAAATCTCCTCCCATATTTTCAAATTGCCCAACTACCTGAGGTACAACCGAAGTTAATAAGATAGCAACCACTGAAATTGCGACAATGGTTAATACGGTAGGATAAATCAAAGCTTGCATCATCTTACTTTTCATTTCTTGCCGCTGTTCAACATAATCAGCTAATCTCTCAAGTACTTTATCAAGATGCCCTGACTTTTCACCAGCTGCGACCATTGCGCAGAATAAATTATCGAAAATTGTTGGATAATTACGCATACTATCAGCGAGGCTATGACCTTCAATTACACCTCCGCGTACCGAGGAAATCATATTCTTTATTTTCGGATTATCACACTGCTCCGCCACCGCTTGCAATGATTCTTCAATAGGAATGGACGAGGCAACAAGTGTCGATAATTGACGCGTAATTAAGGCTAAGTCTGATGTTTTAATTTTGCTTTGAATAAAGGCTTTATTTGGTTTATTGCGTTTAGAAGCGACTGACTCCACTTCTAGCGGAATTAACCCCTCTTTACGCAATTGATTGCGCAACATACGAGCAGAATCAGCCTCTTGCGTTCCTTTTTTTTGCTTACCTTTCGCGTCTAAGGCTTTATAAGAAAAAGTAGCCATATTAGTCTTCTCGTGTCACACGTAAAATTTCTTCTAACGTAGTTTGCCCTAACAATACTTTTTGAATACCATCTTCGCGAATACTTGAAGATGTTTTACGAATTTCACGTTCAATTGCTTGCTCACCAGCACCTGTATGAATTAACTCTCGCACGACTTCATTAACAACTAATAATTCGTGGATACCCGTTCGACCTCGATAACCACTATAGTTACAACGGCTACAGCCGTTAGGCCTATATATCGTCACCGCTTCTGTTTCTGCAAAACCTAAAATAACTTTTTCAGCGGAGCTTGCAGATTGAGCTTCTTTACATTCACTACATAAGCGGCGAACTAATCGTTGTGCTAAGACACCTAAAATACTTGATGATAAAAGAAAAGGCTCAACTCCCATATCTCTTAAACGAGTAACAGCGCCAACAGCAGTATTAGTATGTAATGTGGATAATACTAAATGCCCAGTCAAACTGGCTTGTACAGCTATTTCAGCAGTTTCAAGATCTCGTATTTCACCAATCATAACCACATCTGGGTCTTGACGTAAAATAGCTCTTAATCCTCGCGCAAACGTCATTTCAACTTTTGTATTAACTTGAGTTTGTCCAATGCCGTCGATCGCATACTCAATTGGGTCTTCGACGGTTAATATATTTCTATCTTTAGAATTAATCTCTAACAGACCTGCATAAAGTGTTGTACTTTTACCTGAGCCCGTTGGACCTGTCACTAAGATAATACCGTGAGGTTTGTGTATCAGACCTTGCAATAATTGATGATTATTAGGAGTCATTCCAAGGGTTGCTAAATCTAATTTAACTGCATTTTTATCTAACAAACGTAATACAACTCGCTCACCATGGCTTGATGGCATTGTCGAAACACGAACATCAACAGCACGCCCACCGATTCGCAATGATATACGGCCATCTTGCGGCACTCGTTTCTCTGCGATATCAAGCTTTGCCATTACTTTGATACGTGAAACTAATAACCCTGCAAGTTTACGTTGTGGTTTTAAAATTTCACGTAACACACCATCGATACGGAAACGAATAATTAAGCTTTGCTCAAAGGTTTCAATATGAATGTCGGAAGCTTCTTCTTTGATTGCTTCCCCTAACATTGCATTGATTAATTTAATAATCGGCGCATCATCTTCTGTTTCTAATAAGTCATCAGTACTAGGAAGCTCTTCGGCTAAAGTGAATAAATCATCGGCACCTAAATCTTCCATTAATTGCTGTGCTTCCAATGAAGAAGATTGATAGGCTCGAGCGACTAATTTATCAAAAACATCTGCATCTACTTTTTGAAGGTTAAAGGCGTGCCCAATAACTCTTCTAACTTCAGATAAAAGTGCGACACTTGGTGCTTGTTTAAAGCATAAAGTGCTATTTTTTCCTTCATGAGACATGACTAATTCATGTTTTTTAGAAAAAGTAAAAGGCAGTTGTCCTGAGGGAGTAAATTCTTCTGGCTCAACGCCTTTAGGTGGAGCAATATCACTTAAAGCACTCATGCTGAAGTATCCACTTTTTCATCAGCATCATTTTCTTTTAATTGCTTGCTTCTATTTCGATCAAACATACTAGGATCAATTTCAACAGGTTGTCCCCATTCTGGTAGTACTGGAGAGCTAGTATTTGGCATTAACATAATCCCATTCTCAGATTGCTCTTGCTGAATAGCACGCATTAATCCATATTTACGTTGGCTTAATTCCAGCATAGTTTGGTCATCGCGAATAATTGTTGGACGTAGGAAAATCATTAAGTTACGTTTTGTCGTTGTACTTTTAGTCGATCTAAATAACACCCCAAGATAAGGAATATCGCCAAGGAGTGGCACTTTCTCAATAGTTTCGCTGACAGCTTCATCAATTAAACCACCGATAATAATCGTCTCACCTGATTTTGCTAATACTGTTGTTTTAACTGCTCTTGTTGCGAAAATAATATCAACAGACGTTTGCCCTTTAATATTCGAGACTTCTTGCTCAATCGTTAGCTGTACTGAGTTACCTTGATTGATTTGAGGGGTAACTTTTAATTTAATTCCCACTTCACGACGTTCAATGGTTTGAAAAGGATTATCATTAGTGGAGCTTGACGTTGAACCAGTTAACACAGGCACTTCATCACCAACAATAAAACTTGCTTCTTGATTATCAAGAGTAGTTAAACTTGGTGTCGCCAAAATATTTGATGTACTAGAGCTACTTAACGCTTGCAATATAGCAGCCCAATCACTGGTAACGAATCCTGCAATTCCTCCTGCAATTGACCCTAATGCAGAGGAGAGGTCTTCATAATCATCTTCATCATTATCTACAGCATACACGCCTGTCGCAAGCGCACTAATTGAAGCCCCATTATCACTAAACTGAGTCGCAGCACCAGAGCTAGAAGCCCATTGCACGCTTAAATTAATGCCATCACCTTCTGAAACCTCAACAACAATCGCTTCAACTAATACTTGAGCTCGTCGAATATCAAGCTGTCGAATAATACTTGTTAGAGAAGACATTAATGCAGGTTGTGCTGAAATAACAATTGAATTAGTGCCTTCATGCGCCTCTATATTTAAAGAAGATTGATTAGAAGAATTAGTTTTGCCTCCCGTTTGCTCAATACCTTTACTAACTCCCTTTAATACATCGACAACTTCTTGTGCATTCGCATATTTAAGGTAAAAAACACGTGTATTCCCATTATTCTTTAATTCATTATCTAATGAATTAATTAAGGTAATTACTCGTTCACGTGCTTGAGGTTCCCCACTAATGATAACTGAATTTGTTCTTTCATCTGCTACCAAACGCGGCTGTAAAACACTTACTGATGTTTTCTTTGAGGAAGTAGAATTTGTTTGAATGGAATTGATCATATTCACCATTTCCAATGCACTAGCAAATTTTAATTTTACAATATCAACTTCCTGATCACCTGCTTTATCAACTCGTTCAATAATATTAACTAATCGATTTACAACTGCTGCACGTCCAGTGAGCATAATTACATTCGAAGGGTCATAATGCACAACATTGCCACCGCCAGCATTATCATTTAATTGACGTAACAAAGGAGCAAGCTCTCTTACCGACACATTAATAACAGGAACAACTCGAGTCACCATTTCATCACCCGTAAACTCACTCCCCCCATCAACAACTGGGATAGCCGCAACTTTTGCATCTTTTGCTTTGATCACTTTAAGAATACCGCTTTCCATTTCAACCACAGCAAAGCCGTACACTTCAAGTACACTTAAAAAGAATTGATAGTATTGTTTTTCATTTAAAACGTCATAACTACGCACATTGATTTTGCCACGTACAGCTGGATCTAGAACAATTGTTTTTTGTAGGTTTTTACCCACAATATTAATAAATTGATTAATATCTGCATCTTGAAAAGATGCTGAATATTCAACAGCCTGTAATGATGTAGATGGTAAAAATAAGACAAAAATACCAGCCCCAATTAAGCGCTTTAATATTCTCTTGACTCTCAAAACCATTATTGAAACCTCATTTATTATATTTATTCCATCAATCTATAAAATGAATTATATTATTATCAGTTAGTTACATTTTTTTATTTTAAGGAATGCTAAAAAACAACTCGTTCAGCTCACCATTTCGGTCAATGGTTAAAGTAATTTCAGTCATAGTAGGGAACTCTTTCATTAACCCAACAGCTTCACTTGTATCAGTCAAATCAACACCATTAAGCTCCACTGCTAAATCGCCCGATTGTAATCCTGCTTCTTCAAACAAACTAGCATCTTTCCCTGGTTTAACACGGTAACCTTTAACTTCATTTCCCTCTCTAACAGGAGAAATGTTAATATAATCCAATAGTTTACTTGGGTTACTTAACAATTCTTTTCTATCAAGTGCGATTTCTGTACTTTGCTCCCTTCGATTCCGAGAAGTTCGTCTAGGTTTACTCGTTGTATTCTTCTGTACTACACTTGCATTATCATCTAAACCATCTAAAACTAATACTTGTTGTTCACCATCAACCACAATAATAATACGGTCATGATATATTTCATCAATCCTTGCATTCGCACCAGCAATAACCGAGTCAAGAAAATAACTATCTTGTTTACCCTTATATTCTATGATCACACTTGATAACGTAGGATCTGAAGCTGCAATAATACCGACCAATGAAATCCTTAATCTTGTTTTTGGTACTTCCTTTAAATCTTGAACTTTAAGAGCACTACGAATGCCTTCATATTCGCCAAATAAAAACTGTTTCTGTAGCCCATAAGTATCGATTGATGTTTTATTTTGAGCTAATTTCTGTGTTGATGGCTCCCAGTTATAAGGAGTCTCCTTTATTGGATAAAGTGACCACGTCAACAATGCCGACTGATAAGCGATCAAAACGCTTATTGTCATAAATATTATTTTAGGTAATTGTTGAAACATAACAGACACTCTACTTCACACCCTATAGTTAATTAAGCATTAACATTCATATTGATACTAACGTGCTCTCCATACTACAACAAACTCAACACTCCAACAATGAGGCTTATAATAAGTATTTACTGCATTAAAAGCCCTTCGTTAAAATTGGTTTTATTAAAGGTACTAACTTACAACTTGATTTGTTGATTTTTGCCCCCATTTCAATGTTTGCCTTGCATGACTTCTTTTGGTTTAGCAAATAAATGATTTTTGTTACACTAAGCTATACTTTTTAAAGTGAATAAATAATGACAGATTCAGCGGTTAGATTAGACAAATGGTTGTGGGCTGCACGATTTTATAAAACCCGAAGCCTTGCACGCGATATGGTGCAAGGCGGCAAAGTGCACTATAACGGTCAACGAGCAAAAGCCAGTAAAAATGTTGAAGTAGGCGCATTATTGTCAATACGTCAAGGCGATGTAATGTTAGAAGTCACGGTTGAAATTATTTCCGGTCATCGTGGTGGTGCCCCTATTGCTCAAACACTTTATAAAGAAACAGAAAAAAGTATCGTAAAGCGCGAAGAATATAACGTTTTACGTAAATTAAGTTTACAAAATGCACCACACCCAAACCGTCGACCAAACAAAAAAGAACGACGTGATTTAATACAAGCAAAAATACAACGTAATACAGCTAATTTTGATTAATTGCTGCCGAATATATATTGAGAGAACCTATGACAGACCAACTACAACGTTTCCTATTTGATGATTTCCAAATCCGTGGGGAAATAGCTAAAGCACACGAAACGTTTCAGCAGTGTATTGATAATCACAATTATCCTGAAGCCGTTGCCAACATTATTGGTGAATTGTTAATTGCTACCAGCCTATTAACTGCAACCTTAAAATTTAAAGGCAAGATCGCCGTACAAATTCAAGGAGATGGCCCTTTAAGCATGGCCGTTATCAATGCAAACCAAGATTTACAGGTTCGTGGAACAGCACGTTACGAAGGTAATACTGAAGGTTTATCTTTCTTAGAATTGATTGGTAAAGGCACATTAATGTTAACCATTTCACCAGAAGATGGCGAACCTTACCAAGGAATTGTCGCGCTGGAAAAAGAAAGTTTAGCTGCCTGTTTAGAAGATTACTTTATCCAATCAGAGCAATTAGCAACAAAAATTAGCTTATTTGCAAACAGCCAAACTTCTCCTGTTCAAGCAGCAGGTTTGTTAATTCAAACTTTACCAGCGAGCTCTGAATCGCACGAAGAAGATTTTGCTCACGTATGTGCGCTTGCCGGAACAATTAAAGCGAAAGAAATTTATACGTTAAAAAATGAAGACCTTTTATTCCGTTTATACCATCAAGAAAATGTTCGCTTATTCAAACTACAACCTATCAGCTTTAAATGTGGTTGTTCACAAGAACGTTGCCTTTCTTCACTTGCAACATTGGCTCCAGGTGAAATTACAGAAATATTAGAAGAGCAAGAAAGCATTGATATGCGCTGTGAGTACTGTGCAACAACTTACTCTTTCAGAGAACAAGATTTACAGATCTTATTAACGCCAGATAATCCACAACACTAACGGTAAAAAAGAGATCCAATAGCCACAATTTCAATTGTGGCTTTTTTTTAATCAACTTTCCGACTCCGATCCCAATTAAATTAGCCAAACTCACCTACTCTCATGATCTTCTGCTGTAACAAATAATTAACAATTGAGAGGGACGCATATGACATTGCATACATTATCAACTGAGCAATTAGAAAAATATGGTATCAAAAACGTTTCTGAAGTTATTTATAATCCTAGTTATGACACTTTATATGCAGAAGAGACAGCAACTCAATTAACAGGCTTTGAGAAAGGAATAATAACAGAAAATGGTACCGTAGCTGTTGATACTGGTATTTTTACAGGTCGCTCGCCCAAGGATAAATACATAGTTAAAGATGACACCACGAGAGATACGATTTGGTGGAGTGATCAAGGCAAAAACGATAACAAACCTATTGATCAACACACTTGGTCACACCTTAAAAATATAGTCACTAACGCGCTCTCAAATAAACGCTTATATGTTGTAGATGCATACTGCGGTGCAAATGTTAATTCACGCTTAAAAGTCCGTTTCATAATGGAAGTCGCTTGGCAGGCTCACTTTGTGACCAATATGTTTATACGCCCAACGGAACAAGAGCTTGTTAATTTTGAACCTGATTTTGTAGTGATAAACGGTTCAAAAACCAACAATCCTGATTGGCAACAACAAGGTCTTAACTCTGAAAATTTTGTCGCATTTAACCTTACTGAGAATATCCAATTAATCGGCGGCACTTGGTACGGTGGCGAAATGAAGAAAGGATTATTTTCAGTGATGAATTACCTCTTACCGCTCAATGGAATGGCTTCTATGCATTGCTCAGCAAATATAGGGAAATCAGGTGATACAGCTATCTTTTTTGGGTTATCGGGAACAGGAAAAACAACCCTTTCAACGGATTCAAAGCGCGCATTAATTGGTGATGACGAACACGGCTGGGATGATGATGGCGTATTTAATTTTGAAGGTGGCTGCTATGCCAAAACAATCCGCCTCAGCGCAGAGGCTGAGCCAGACATTTATCAAGCAATTAGACGTAATGCCTTATTAGAGAATGTGATGATCAATGATCAAGGAGTTGTGGATTACGACGATCCAAGCAAAACAGAAAATGGGCGAGTCTCTTACCCAATTGATCATATAGAAAATATTGTAAAACCCATTTCAAAAGGCGGTCACGCAAAAAAAGTGATTTTTTTAACAGCAGATGCATTTGGTGTTTTACCGCCAGTGTCTAAACTAACAAAAGCGCAGACCCAATATCATTTCTTATCAGGATTTACTGCAAAACTAGCAGGTACAGAACGAGGAATAACCGAACCAACACCAACCTTTTCCGCTTGCTTTGGAGCCGCTTTTTTAACATTACATCCCACTCAATACGCACAAGAATTAGTTAAGCGAATGGAGGCTTGTGATGCCGAAGCTTATCTAGTGAATACGGGATGGAATGGCTCAGGGAAACGAATTTCAATTCTCGATACCCGAGCAATTATTGACGCGATTTTAGATGGCTCTATTGAAAAAGCAGAAACCAAAACTATTCCACTTTTTAATTTACAAATACCAACATCATTACATGGTGTAAACAGTGCTATTTTGGATCCTCGTAATACTTACTCTGATAGCGAAATATGGGATGAAAAAGCACATAAATTAGCTCATTTATTTATTGATAACTTTGCGAAATATACAGATAAAAAAGAAGGTAAAGCGCTAATCTCAGCAGGACCAGTATTAACTTAAAGAGAGAATGGTTTATGGGTATTACACGTCCTAATTAATATCCATAAACCAACCCAATATAAATTCAAATAATAATCTTAATCGCAAAAGCAACCAAAACAATACCAGCTAGTTTATCTATTGTATGTTTATAGCGATTAAAACGCGGTAATAGGCTTGGATGTGAAAGTAATAAAGTCACTGCTGAAAACCAAATAAAATGGGCAAACACAATTATAGATGCGTAAATAATTTGTATAGAAAAAGGCGTATCGATTGCAACAACTTGGGTAAAAATACTTAAAAAAAACAAAGGAGCTTTAGGGTTAAGCATGTTTGTCATAAAGCCAGATCGCAATGCAGATAACGACGTTACGGGCTTATTATCAATGTCTAAATCTGTATTTATTTGTTGATTGTTTTTAAGTAATTGCCACCCCATATAAATCAGATAAGCTGCACCTAGATATTGGATGATTGAAAAAATCCAAACCGAATTAGCAATAACAACTGCGAGCCCTGCTAAAGTATAAGTTGCATGCATACAAATGGATAAACAAATACCTAAAGTAGTATAAAAACCAGCAAATCGTCCCTCACGAATACTAGTGCGAGTAACCATTACAAAATCCACTCCAGGAAGCAAAGCCATAAAGACAGCAATACTAGTAACTGCAATTAACTCAGTATAATAAGGGGCTAAATAATATGATTCCATGTTCACTTCCTTTTAATCAAGACACTACTCAGTAAAATACTGTGTAATTGATAGGAACATGTTAAATTAGCGACCTCCAAGCAACAATATACTCATTTGTAATAGGACTTGTGCCCAATGAACACAAATAAACTTATTCCTTTACTGCCTGATCTTGCGATTTTTGTAACTGTGATCGAACAGGGTAATTTTAGTAAAGCAGCAAAAAAATTAGGCGTAACGCCATCAGCGGTGAGCCGACAAATAAGTCGTTTAGAAGATGCATTGGCATTAAAATTATTACAACGTACAACCCGACAATTAGCGTTAACCGAATCCGGAAGAATTACCTTTGATTATTGTAAACAAATGTTAGATGCCGCAGATCAGGCTGTTAGTGCAAGTAGCTCGGCAAGCACAACACCTACGGGGTTATTGCGTATAGCGGCACCAAAATCATTGGCCAACCAAGTGTTAAGGCCTCTTTTTGTTGAGTTTTCAAAAACATACCCAACAATTAAACTACATTTAAAGGTAACTGATAGGCTATTAGATCCCATTCATGATGCTGTAGATATTTTAATTCATATTAATGAGAAACCCATCGAATCATTAGTCAATATAAAAATTGGCCGCACGGAGCAAATCTTATGTGCTAGTCCTGAATATTTACAACAACACGGCACTCCTACTCACCCAGAACAGCTTAAAGATTACAGCTGCATTTGTTTAGGTGAGAATGTAACCGACAATCGCTGGCGCTTCACTAAAGATAATCAGCAATCCACAGTACATGTGAATGGCAGTTATTTGGTTAACCATAGCGGAATGAGACGAGATGCGATTGAACAAGGATTAGGCATTGGCACTTTACCCGATTTTGTTGCAAAAGAAGCAATTAAAGAAGGATTATTAGTGCCTATTTTAGAGACATGGCAGTTACAAGGTAATTACCAAGGAGATATTTGTTTACAGTTTTTACAAAGCAAATACATGCCAAGCAAAAGCCGTGTTTTCATTGACTTTATTAAAGATAAAATAAATTAATCATTTTATCTTTAATTTATTATAAACCTGCTAATAATCACATTAGCAGGTAACTCCATTAACTCAGAAATAATCTCGCCCACATTCCAAAAGGCGAAGTAAATCCAGTTGTCACCGAAGATATTTCACCTTTATTGATGATAAATAAAGTCGGCGTGACTGAAATTCCCCACTGACGACTGATCAAACCTTTTTCATCATTAACAACGGTAAAGTCATATTCTTTAGCGCCAAGATATCGTTGCACACGTTCATCAGGCCTCGAGCTTAATGCAACAGTCACCACTTGATAACCATCACTTACCAAATCAACCGAAGGCGAAACCGTACTACAAACACTGCACCAGGTAGCCCAAAAATAAACCAAAACAGGCTTTTCTTGACTCATTGCAAGCAAGTCTATTGATTCACCTTGCACGCTAACAGCTGTCAATTCAGGCGCCTTACCAGAAACAAGCTCCTGTGCTCGCCATAAATCAACACCCCAGCCAACGACCAAGAAAAATAAAACATAACCTAATATAGATTTGAGTCGAGCTCCCCAACCTTTTTTTGTTTTTTTCTTTTCAGACATATTATTGTCCCTTCGCTTGTTCTATCGCGTTTAGTACATCATCACTGTTCAAAATAGTAGATAGCTCGATTCCATTTGGAGCCGCAGGGCCATAAACAATATTAAAAGGAACACCATAACGGTCAAAAGACTGTAAGTAAGTGGTTACAGACTCAGAGGGAACAGTCCAATCACCTTTCATTGCGATAACATTTTGTTGTTGTAGTTTGCTATAAACAGGATCTTGTAATAGCACACCTATTTTATTGGCTTTACAGGTAACACACCAATCTGCAGTCACGTCCACAAAGACAACATTGCCCTTTGCCACTTCTTGGTTAATCACTTGTGTATCTAATGGTGTCCATGCAATTTCTTCATTAAGTGGTGTCGCCCAATATTTTGCAGTTAAACTCGCAACAATAAACCCGATTGAAGAAACAAGTAAGAAACACGAAAAAACAATCACAAAAACACGTTTTCCGTATTTTTTAACAATTAATAACCCAAAGCTAATTAAAATAAATAACACAACTAACACGGTATAAAGCAATCCGATAAAGTTGCTCAATAAACTGACTAACCACAAACAAGTCACAAGAATTAATAAACCGAAGATCAGTTTGATTGTCCCCATCCACTTACCCGGTTTAGGTAACAGCAGCGCAACACTTGGAAACAGTGCAATCAATAACCACGGCAATGCCATACCTAGACCTAGTGCAGTGAATATTGCAAATAATTGCCAAGCAGAAGCACCTAGTGCAAAACCTACCGCAGTTCCTAAGAAAGGAGCCGTACAAGGTGTCGCTAATAACGTTGCAAATACACCTTGTAAATAATGACCAATATAAGAATGTCCACCTTTAGTCGCCAACCACGTCTGCATCGATGCAGGCAATTGAATTTCAAACAAACCTAACATATTTGCCGTAAATAGAGCCGTTACCACAACCATTAACGCGATAAAGTAAGGGTTTTGGAATTGAATTCCCCAGCCAAGCGCTTCACCCGATAGTTTAAGTAAAAAGAGGAATAAAGCGAGAAACCAGAAAGAGCTGATAATACCAATACTCGAAGCTAAAAATTGTTTACGGATTTGCGAACGCTGATCACTATCAACATTTAATATCGAGCTTAATTTCATGCCCAAAACAGGTAATACACAAGGCATCACATTGAGTATTAATCCACCTAACAAGGCGATTACAAAGATAGAGAAAATAGATTCATTCGGTGTTGATATTCTTTCATTACCTAAGATGGTTGTGATTTCCACTGCAATATCTTTATCAACAACGGTAACGCTTACATTCTCACCAGTTAGGTTAACTTCCCCACCCCAACTACTTGCATCAAAAACGGCAGTCATTTGATTGCCAGTAACAGAAATGACAGGTTTAGAAAAAAATACGTCGGCAAGCTCAGGATTACGACTATCAATAAAGATATCAGGTGACTGCCAAGGAACTTGATGAGAAACCTGCACGATGACTTGCTGATTAAATTGATCCCAAGAGTTAGCAACTTGCGTAATATTCGCATTATTTTTTTGCGCTTTAACCGCGTTTTCAGAAACTAATATCGGCACGCTACTAACCGCTTGCGCGTACGAGAAGGCGACATTTTCATCGATCGTTAAACGAGTCGGATCAAAAGTTAAATCGATGTTGTAATCTGTTAGTACACAAATCGTAGTACATGAAGCAAGCGTTAAGACACCTTTGAGGCGGCTAACTTGTTTTGCATCATCAACAGCGACTTGAATAGGAATATGTATTTGATTTTTATAACCCACTGTTTCAACGCCTAAAACAGGGTAACGTTTTGGTGTCGGCCAAGACCAATGAACATCTTGAATATTGGAAGATTGAGGTTGCCAATCAAAAGTAGGTGCAACGCCCCCTTCACCAGGAGAACGCCAGTAGGTTTTCCAATCACCTTCTAAAGTGACATTTAATAATCCATTCACCTTATTATCTTGTACTGGTTGCCCTGTTAATTGAAAATTAACTTTAACAGGAAGGTGATTAAAGTTACTTAACCAGCCGGTCGATGGCGCTTCTGCTAATGCGCTACTTGAAAAAAAACAAAATAATAATAAAGAGAAAATATAACGCTTAATAATGGACATTAACACTCCAATAAAAACAAGGTAATAATAAGTAAAACAAGGAATAACCGTTTAGCAATTCACTAATATAGTTACCGCTAAATCATTCACTCCGCATTGAAAGCTCAACACAACAAAACAAAACAAAACAAAACAAAACAAAACACATAGTAAAAGATTCGCAGCAGTGAATCTATAAGACCTTTACTTGTAAGAATAAATTTCATTTATTTTTATCTTGTAAAGAAGGTAAATAATACGAGACATCTTTAACTCAACAACCTGCTTAAATAAAATAATCCAAGGTTAGATATTGCTGTTAGGCACTAAAATCGTTATAACTCCATAGGATAACCTTTTCAATATGGAGCACAGTTTATGAAAGTCGCGATGTTCAGTTCTCGTAGTTATGATATCCAGCATTTTGAGCCTCTTATTTCCGCACCCATGAGTATTAATTTTTTCGACACGCAGCTTAACAGTCAAACTGCAGCACTAGCAGCAGGATATGATGCAGTATGCGCCTTTGTAAACGATGACTTAAGTGCACCGGTATTAACTCAATTGCATGAGTTAGGCATTAAATATATTGCTATGCGTTGTGCAGGTTTTAATAACATCGACTTATTTTGCGCTAAAGCTTTAGGGATCACGATAGTCCGTGTTCCAGCTTATTCTCCAGAAGCGGTTGCTGAGCATGCGATTGCATTGTTGATGACGCTTAATCGTCGTACACATAAAGCTTACCAACGTACTCGTGATGCTAACTTCTCTCTAGAAGGGTTAGTTGGATTTAACTTGCACGGTAAAACTGTCGGTATTATCGGCACTGGTAAAATAGGCATTGCGACTATGGCTATCTTTAAAGGTTTTGGTTGTAAAATTCTCGCTTCAGATCCTTATCCATCGGAACATGCTATTTCATTAGGCGCTGAATACGTAAGCTTAGAAACACTGTTTGCGAATAGCGATGTGATCAGCTTACATTGCCCATTAATGGATGATAATAAACATTTACTTAACAAAGACACTTTTGCACTAATGAAAGATGGTGTCACCATCATCAACACAAGCCGCGGTGGTTTATTGAATGCAAATGATGCCATTGATGCATTAAAATCTGGCCGAATCGGTGGTTTAGGGTTAGATGTTTATGAAGAAGAAGAGTATTTATTCTTTAACGATCATTCTAGTGAAATTATTACCGACGACACTTTCCGTCGCTTATCGGCTTGCCACAATGTTATCTTTACAGGACACCAAGCCTTTTTAACGAAAGAAGCGCTAACAAGTATTGCTGAAACAACACTAAATAACTTAACTGAACTTGAAAACAGCAACACCAGTGTTAACCAAGTAAGTCATTAATTACAAAAATTTATCTGGCAGATAAAACCTAACCACATCAACACCCTGATTTTATCTGTCATTTGAAACAATACACATTGAGATCAATATACACAGCTTTAACACATGCCAAAATCCAACCAATCAAAATGAATACAAGCAAAACCTCACTTAAAAACACTTTTTTACTATCTTTTTTTACCTGTAAATTGTGCAGAGGGGCTGTTTTAGTTTAAACTCCGTCGATTAAATTAATTCCAAAGGAACATGATATGACTGACAAAGTCTTTATTACTTCGCAACAATTACTTGAAGACTCGTTTCGTCTTGCAGCACAAGTTTACGATAGTGGTTTCCGCCCACAGTTTATTGTTGGTATTTGGCGTGGCGGCGCACCAATCGGGATTGCAGTTCAAGAATACTTTGACTACAAAAAAGTAGAAACAGATCATATCGCTGTACGTACTTCTTCTTATTACGGTATTGGCAAGCAAAGCAAGACCATTAAAGTACATGGTTTACATTACATCATTGAAAATGCGAATGCTGACGATGGGTTATTAATTGTTGATGACGTATTTGATTCAGGCCGCAGCGTCGTTGCATTAACTGAAAAACTAAATGAAGTGATGCGTTTAAACATGCCACGAGATGTACGTATCGCAACACCTTATTACAAGCCTAAGAATAAGGCCGTAGATATGGTACCTGATTACTACATTCATGAATCTGAAGAATGGTTAGTTTTCCCACATGAAGTATCTGGACTTTCAGTCAAAGAGATCCATGAAGGTAAAAGTGACTTTGCTAATATCAAGCACTTATTTAATGAAGAAGACTAATCCTTCTCGTCTAAGTGCTTAATAAAAAAAGAGACTATTTAGTCTCTTTTTTATATTGAATAACTTTTAATAGTTCATGCTTTCTTGTAATACTTCTTTGTATAAGGCAAAGAAAATAACACTTAATTGCTCATAGTGCTCGCTTAATACTTTTCCTGTATCACCTAAAGGAGCCATTCTTTCACTGCGCATTGCCATTCGTTTTAACGCGTAACTGATATTATCAATTGTCTGATAAGACTCTAACCATTTATCTTGCCACACCCAACCATTAACTCTTTCAAAACGCTCAGGGAGAACAACCTGTTTATCTGCAGTTTCTTTTTCTATTGTCTGTTCCGCTAACAAACAAAAATCATGCAAAACTAAGTGATGAAATTGTTTCCAATGTAATGCTAAAAAGTGATCCCAAAACATATCCAACGCAATCGGTGCATAACGACGTAAAGCTTTTGGAAATAATAATTTTGCGGCAAGCACTTGTGGATGCTTATCTACAAAGCTATCAATATGCCGATGTAAACGAATTCCTTTCACCATCTCATCAGGGTACTTACCATCAGGGTTTCCTTTCACAAAATCCCCTAAAAAATTACCACTGAAACTTGTCTTGGTATGATCTGCAATATGCAAATGAGCAAGATAATTCATACGACAACGACCTTATTTTCTGCATGTCCTTTGCTCACAAGAATTCCCATAAACACAATAAAGATGCTCACCCATTGCCAAGTCGTTAATACCTCATTCAATAGCAGAGCAGATAATAACAAAGCAAAAATAGGCACTAGATTAGAATAGGCCGCAGCTGTTAACACCGATGAACGTGCCAATGCATAATTGTAAGTTGCATAGGCACCTAATGTCACCGCAGTCCCTAAATAAACAATATTCAGTAACGCATTAATATCATGTTGCGGAGGCCACTCTATAAAAAACAAAAATGGAGCAAAAAACACAGTTCCTGCAAAACCCTGTAATGCAATTAACGACAAAGCAGAGTAGCGCTGTAACAAGTGCTTAGTGCTGACCACATAAACCGCAGCACATAACATAGCAATAAACTCTAAGGTGTTCCCCAGTAAAGCATTAGGTGCCTGTTCTGTTTCAGGTGACACAATACTTAATAAAATACTGCCTGTAATACATAAGCTGAAGCCTATAATGATATGTTTACTTAACTTTTCTTGAATCATAAAGAAGGCAAGAAAAGCGACCAACAAAGGTAAACATGAAACGATGATCCCAGCTTGCGAAGCTGAAGTATATTGCAATGCATAGCCTTCAAATAAAAAATACAAACAAGGCTCTGCTAATGACATTACTAATAACCATTTCCAATCACCCTTTTGATAATCAAAACATTTTATCCAGCGCCACAGAAATAAACAAAGGATCAAGGTGAGTAACATCCTAAAAAAGATAACAAAAGAAGGTGGATAAACATCAATCGCCGCTTTTAAAGCAACAAAAGAACTTCCCCATAAAAAGGTCGCGACTAAAAAGAAAAATCCTGCAGGCATAAGTATTCTCTAACAAAAAGTGGGTATCCTAACACCAGCTTGTTATTACTCATACTCGTTATCGTGTAAGAGGAAAATTCAGCAAGCATTAAAGTAGGCAGATTCTAAGCTGAACATCTAACGAGGACAAACAATATGTTTATAGCGCAGATATATAATACAAACCTCATACTTTATATATTCATCTTGTTGCCAGCGGATATTGAATTTGTATAATTAACTCCTATTTACTTTTAAGGAATCAAGCTTGTCTTACCTACTCTTATTCTTAAGCACAATCTTGGTGATCTTAAATACAGCCGTCGTTTCAATGATCATGGTCGCTTGCGCAATCGCAAAGTGGCTTATTCCTATTCTGGCAAGCCAACGATTTTTTTCTAAAATGGCAAATCAAATCATGTGGTGCTGGGCAACCATTAATAAGTTTCTACTCACATTATTTAATAACGTAGAATGGCAAGTAACTGGCAATGAATCATTAAATAAAGAATCCTGGTACCTGCTAATGAGCAATCACATTAGCTGGACGGATATAGTGGTACTCAGCTCATTATTCAAAGATAGCATGCCCATGACCAAGTTTTTTGTTAAGAAACAGCTACTCTTTGTTCCTTTTGTTGGCTTAGCTTGTTGGGCATTAGATATGCCATTCATGCGCCGCTATTCATCTCAATATTTATTAAAGCATCCAGAAAAGCGCATTGCGGATATGAAAAGTACACGTAAGGCTTGTGAAAAGTTTCAACAAGTTCCCACCACTATTGTTAATTACGTAGAAGGCTCTCGTGTAACGCCTTTGAAACAACAGCAAACAGATTCACCTTACCAATATTTGCTAAAGCCTAAAGCCGGTGGTATAGCCTATACATTAGCGGCTATGGGCGAACAGTTCGATTGCATTCTTGATGTGACGTTAGCTTATCCTCAAAACCGAGAAACCCCTTTTAAGGACTTATTAATGGGGAAAATGAAAAAGATAGTCGTACAAATCAATGTCATTGAAATCACAGCAGAAGTACAAGGCGATTATTTTAATGACCCCATTTACAAACAACAATTTCAACAATGGTTAAGTCAAGTTTGGCAGAAAAAAGATCAACGATTAGCTGAGATCTATAAGAAAAACTAAACAAAAAATTCTAGTGGTCACATGAAACCTCAACAAAAAAACATAAGCAACTGATAATAAATGCAAAGTTCATTTTTTATTTATCTAGTGTGACTATTTCACACATGTTATGCTTACTATTCTTCTATTAACATTTTTCAAACAAAATAATAACAATTGTATTAAATAACAGATCTAAGTTTTGTACTGGAAAAATAGCTTAATTTAAGGCATAAGTTGATGTTTTTCTAGGTTAACTACGTTAAACCTCTATCAACAGTATTAAGTAAAACACTTTAATGGCTGTTCCCTTTACAAAACTTACAATAAAAAGCAATCTTGCTCGACTCAGCGTTATTTCAATTAGGAAGTAATTAATGTCTAAAAAAATATATAAAGTTGCCCATATTAGAGCACTAGGAAAAGATGTCATTATCGTACCAATAACAAATATAAATAATGACTTACCCAATGAAAAATTGAATGAAATTAGACGTACATTTCAAACGAATGCTATAAAAATTAAATTGTCAGGCGAAGTCTGTTTAGTTTGGGAATTTCATAATATGCTTTGTTTTTTAGCACCTAATCAATGGAAAGCATTTTGTTCCAGCTTAAATATGAGGGTAGTTAAGGAATATCTTAATAAAGAGATGACACTCTAAACGCTCTTATAAAAGGTCACTAATGTGGCCTTTTTTCAAAAACATAAAATACTTATACCAATTACGTTAAATATGTTATCTAAATTTTGCGAAGAAAAACAGTTTAATTCAAGGCGTAAATTGACACCTTTCGAGAGGTTAACATCGTTACCCCTCTATCGGTAGTATTAAGTAAAATACTTTAATGGCTGTTTTAGCCAGTAAAATAGATAAGCTATTTATCGTGATTGGTATTATTCAAGTTCTTCTTTATATAATGCAAACCCTCGTGCTTGGTAATTAGCCAGAGCTGCAGGGTGATCTAAGCTGCAAGTGTGTACCCAAACTCGTTTCGCATTACAGGCATCCCAAGCTTGTTGAATCGCATAAGTTAATAAATAACCACCGAACCCCTTACCAATAAAGGCAGGCGCTAACCCGAAATATTTAATTTCAACTTCCTGATTGTCACTTATTTCTAACTCAAAATAACCCGCTATAGCACCTTCAGAATAAGCAACCCAAGTACGCAAATTATCACGCTCAGAATAAGCTTTCCATGATTGATCTGATTCAGTGAGTTTATCATTCCATTGCCATGCTTCACCGACTAAAGAATACAAAAAACGATTAAAACGATACTCTTTTATTTTAGCTTCAGTGATCACTAAATTTGAAACCACAGCTTTTGTGTTAAGCTGATTTTTATTTAGCATTTCTAAATAATAAACCGTTACATTACTCATTCCTTTCCTTAAATCTGCAATTCTTTACGTTTATTCAACGAAGTCAGTTCTATTCACTTGGATAATAAATAATATTAAGAAACTGTAGCGGAGTATCACCTACATTACGATAACCATGTTCCTGATCGGCAAAAAATTTAGCTTTATCGCCAACATTTAAAAGCTTCCATTCTCCATCAATAAAGTACTCCATACTACCAAGCGTGACAACAATATGCTCTATAACGCCTGTTTGATGGGGTTCTGAACGTTGTTCATGAGCAACTGCGAAATATAAGTTGAACATTTCCATCCGCGTAGTTTGATCATATTCAAAAATAGTTTCAATACTAATTTTCTCATCTTCAACGAACTTGTTAGCCAAGTCCTGCTTATGATCTTGCCCCAAAAAATCAGATAATGGCAATGAAAAACCTGTCGCTATTTTCCACAATCTAGCAATCGTTGGGCTTGATTCCCCACGCTCTATTTGCCCTAACATTGCTTTTGACACACCACAATGCTGGCTCGTTACATCTAAACTCCAGCCCTTTTCCGAGCGCGCTTTTTTTAGTTGTGTGGCGACTGTCATCGTAATTAAATCAGACATATTTTCCTTGTGCGTTATAACGGTTAATGTTAACTTGCCATTTCGTACGTTAAAACGCACAGGCTTATTATGAAAATAGTTTACCAAAAAATCAACTCTATCATGGCTGCAATGAGTGCTGGGTTAGTTGCAGTTATTATTGGCTTTTCTAGCTCAGTTGCATTGATCTATCAGCTAGTATTAAATTTAGGTGGAGATACGCACCTAGTTGCAAGCTGGTTTTTGGCTTTGGGCATGAGTATGGGAAGCTTAAGTATCATACTATCATGCTATTATCGTATACCCATTCTTATTGCTTGGTCGACTCCTGGTGCTGCGCTATTAATTGCAAATGCTCAAGGTTTTACCCTTAATCAAGCAACAGCAGGGTTTATTGTTTGCGCTATTTTATTATGTGTAACTCCATTATTGCTTCCTCTTGAAAAACTATTTAAATGGTTACCCTCGCAGTTAGCATCTGCAATGTTGGCTGGTATTTTATTGAATTTCGGATTTTCTGTTTTTGAACAAATGAATAGCCAACCTTTGCTTATTATTGCTATGTTCGTGAGTTATTTATTGGGTAAACGTTTCTTTCCACAATGGGCATTGTTGATTGTTATGCTAGTTGCCGTTTTGCTTGCTTGGCAATTACAATTAATTGAAAGTAAAAACATCGAATGGCAATGGAGTGAATGGCAATTTATCCAACCAGATTTTTCATGGTCAGTAATACTTGGTATTAGTTTGCCATTATTCATGGTAACCATGGCGGCACAAAATATTCCTGGCATTGCCATGCTACAAAGCTTCGGCTACAAAGCTCCGATAAAGTCTATTTTATCAATTACAGGCCTGTGCAATATTATTGCAGCGCCTTTTGGTGGCTATGCATTAAATTTAGCGGCGATTAGCGCCTCTATTTGCATGACTGAAGAAGTCCACAACAATCCTAGTAAGCGTTATTGGGCAAGTATTTGGGCTGGTATTTTTTATTTATTGCTAGGTGTTTTTGCTGCTTATATTATGGCTTGGTTTGCATTGCTGCCTAATACCCTGATCTTAGCGTTAGCTGGTATTGCTTTATTCAGTACGATTACGCATAGCCTACAACACAGCCTCAATAGCGAGCACAAGCATATCAACGAAGCAGCCGTGCTTACGCTACTTGTGACTGCATCCCCTATTTCATTATGGGGAATAAGCTCAGTGGTGTTAGGCTTACTAAGTGGTTTATTAGCTTTATTTATTAATAAAAAGGTTCGTGAACAGCATTAATCTTTACGCTTTATAACAGGTTTACTATGACTCTTTTTAGGAGACTCTTTATCGCTTTTGTGTTTTTCTTCTGTTAGTGGAAGATTACAAGCACTACTAAAATGAACGCCGTCCAACCATTCTTGTACTTCAGCTTCTGTAGGTTTTGCTTTGTCTGTCATATCGATTCCTTATACCAATTGTATTAAATAACTGATCTAAATTTTGCGCTGGAAAAATAGCTTAGTTTGAGGCGTAAGTTGATGTAAATGGTTGTTCCCTTTACGAAACTTACAACGAAAAAATAAGCCATTTTAACAAGTAAAATAGATCAGTTACTTACTATGATTGGTATTAGATTATTTTTTAAATGCCACTTTCTTTAAATACCATTCCATTTAAATGCCGATGCTATCAAGTATTTCTAGAAAAACTTCTTCACGTGTTTTAGGCGTTAAATTAGGATACAAACGGCATAAACGTATTGCTTGGCTAAATTTATTCTTACCTAATACGCTTAATACACGTGTAAACAAAGCTTCGTCTAAAAAGAAAGTTTTAACTGCATGTGTGACGGCATCATCTAATGACACATATTTAACCCCATCAAACTCAAAGCTTTCATTATTACTATCCACTTCTAATAAATTATTGTTAATAACTAACGGCCAACCTTGGTAATTAATTCGTGCTTGCATCATTTCAAACATAGGCCAAGCACTACGCTTAAAACCTTCGAACGCACTTCCCTCTAGTTCAGATTCTTCTAACTCTCTTTTAGTCCAATTAGAGCCAATACTAAGGACTTTTTGGTGCTTAGTTGCTAAGGCTTGCTTGACCGCATCTCGGTAACCATAAATAGAAGGGAAAGCAGAGCGCTTCACAATACCTGCACACTCTTTGCAGCTTGGTAAACTAAGCGGTTGATGATCAAGAATATTAATTTCATATTCGTGTTGAGGAAATTTAATTTTTTTATCACTTGGTTCACCACAGAACCAGCATGTATTACGGTAATCAAAAGGGATTTCGACAGCGGAATAAATAGCCATATACAATACTCATAAAAAAGAAGTTAGAGTACGTTTTGATCTATTAATAATCAACACTCTTATTAGTTTGTAGGTATTTTAATAACGTATTTAATAGATGATAAATGAATATATTGCAGAGTAAGTAGTTTTAAATAAATTGAAGTTAAATGAGGTGAAGGTGTTTGATATCTAACATTGAGTTAATAAGATGAGGTTGATGAAAAAGCCAAACGCCAGAAACAGGAAAGGGCAACCTAAGCTGCCCTAAATTAGTCATACACTATCAATCCATGATAGAAAATTGCTCCATGCAATGCATCCTTTGACTACCGCCATACTAGGCATCCACTTCCCAAATCCTTTGGGCTTCTTCCCTGTTTACATCCTTTTATGATAAACATCCTGCTTATCATTCCCAACATCCATTGGGTTTCTTCCATGACACATCCATATTCAATAAACATCCTGTTTATTAACGGCTCCCATTCCTTGGAAGGTGTCCTATGCTACATCCTGTAGCAACGTTTTAACTTTTTTCCTGACGATAAACTTCCTGTTTATCTAACTTCAATCCTTGAAGCGTCCTTATAACAACATCCTGTTGTTATCTTCGTTGCTAGTTTACATCCTGTAAATTAGCTCCGTTGTTGTTTGCGGGATAAATAATACGATGCTTATCAAGCATTAATTGCGACTCAACACGAACAAACTAAGAAAAAGGAACAACAAAAAAAACATTAATCTTAATTTTCAACAAGTTAACTTTAAATTAAATTTTATTAACATCTAAAATTACATGCTTAAAGAGAGGATCTAGTACATTAGCAATGGTCGATCTCGCACAAGAGGATTTTAAATAATAATAATTTTTATAAATATTAAGATTTACTTGCATAAAAAAAGAACAAATTAAGCAAAAACTGCATTTAGCTTTAATTTTATAATTGTCTTATTGGTTATAAAGCAATCAGATTTAACAAAAAATTAATGCAACTACATGAGATAACCAACCTCCCTTTTGCAGACTGTTCATTTTAGGAATTGCTTTATTAATAGCATAGTTACAAACAGCAAGTTATGATCGACCTTTTTATCTTAATACTCAAAAAGGGATCGCTCAGTGGTCGCAGATAATGAATAAAATACAATTACATCAACAGTTAATGGTGCATTTACAAAAACTATTAGAGAGCGCAAAAGCGGCAGCTCAGCGCGCCCATGAAACAGCGACAAGCGAAGAAAATATTGCCGAGAATAAATATGATACTTTAGCATTGGAAGCCGCTTATTTGGCACAAGGTCAATCACAGAGAGTAACGCAATGCCAAGCCGATCTAGATGCTTGTATCAACTTACCTTTAGGGAAATCAAATAAAGGGGAATTAGGTGCTTTAGTAGTGTTAGTTGATGAAAATGAACAAGCGAAATATTTGTTAATTTGTCCGGTGGCTGGAGGTATAAAATTACAATGGAATCAGCATACTGTGTTAGTCGTCACGCCACAATCTCCAATGGGTGCCGCTTTATTAAATCAACAAGAGGATGATCAAGTTAGCCTTACAGTTGCCAATAAACGCCAAGACTATGACATTCTACAAATTATTTAATCAGGAGAAATTAACGTCGCTCACAGGAAGTACAACCACGACAAGCACTACGCTGGCCTGCAGGTAAAAGAGATCGCTGAATTCGGCAATAAGCATTCTTTAGGCAACGACGATAATCAAACCAATCAATGGGTTTCTTAATAAGAATATTACCCGAAAATCGTTTTATTAATGCCGAACCATGTTGCTTAATAAAATCACTTTCACAGCTAATGTCAAAAAATAACATCAACTCTTCTACTGATTTCATCTCAGCTAATTGCTGCTCTATGGTTAAACCGCTCACTATAAGAATCTCACTAATTATATAAGTGAGCAATTATACCAAGTCATTTAGCCCCAACTTTGTTTTAGAGCAGCTATTTTCAACTTATTTATTCAATGACAAAAATTCAGTTAATGCTTCTTTGTAAGCAGAAACAGGTTGGGCACCAGACATTGCGCTAGTGCGGTTAAATACAACCGTTGGTACTGCTGAAATACCTAAACGTTGCCATTCTTGCTCTTGAGCGATCACTTCTTGGCGATGCTTATCACTATCTAGACGCATTGTAGCTTCGTTGATATCTAAACCTAATGCGGCCACTTCTTCTAACAAAGTAGTACGATTAGAAACATCTTTTTGATCAGTAAACGCCGCAGTGAATAAACGTAGTTTCAATTCAGTTTGTTTACCCATTTCATGAGCATACTCGAGTAAAATATGTGCATCTCGTGTATTCACTATTTTCATTTCTTCAAAGAAATTAAAGGTAAATCCAGCTTCTTTACCGCGAGCAGTGATATTAACGCGAGCTTGGTTACTTTCTTCTAAAGAAGAACCGTATTTTTCAGCAACGTGTTCGCGAAGGTCTTGCCCTTCAGGCGGCATATTAGGATTCAACTCAAAGGGCTGCCATTGTAAATCAATGCGGTCAGCAACATCGAGTTCATCGATAGCTTTTTTTAAATTTTGATAACCAACAATACACCAAGGGCAAACCACATCTGAAACAACATCTAATTGAATTTTATTGCTCATGGCAACCTCTCTTCATTCATAAAATATAATAAGGATACATTTTACAATATAACCTTGGCTAAAGATGCTTAATATACCTCATTATGAACGAACGCTCAAGAAAGGTAAGTCAGCACTCAAAACGATAAACTTAAAGAGCCCAAGTTGTAAATTAACTAAGCCAGATAAGTAATTAATACTTTTCTGCTTTAAAAATATTATACTGCGCGCTTAATATTTTTGACTTCTATTCAATTAAGACCTAATTATGCACAACCAATCTTACATTCGAAAAAATATCGCGTTAGCTTGGCCGCTGGCACTTAATGCACTATTAATGCAATCCATGCTGATGATTGATACTTTATTAGTATCACCTTTAGGGGAAATTTCATTAGCAGCGATGGGCATTGCAACGACAATCGTCGCTTTCATTCTAGGTCTGCAAATGGCCTTAGCAAATGGAACACAATTAGTACTGAGTCGAGCTGTTGGCTCTGGCAACGCAGAGTCATTATCAAAAGCTTTTTGGTCGGGGTTATTAATTAACAGTTCTGTTGCTTCTTTATTTTGGTTGTTATTAACCTTGTTTGATACGCATTTAATTCAATTACTAACTCAAAATACCGAGCTTTATAAAGAAATTGAAGATTATTTAAATATATCTAAATATATCGTCCTTTATACCGCGGTTACGCAGGTCATGATTGCTCTATTTAATAGTTTAAGTAAAACTAAAATACCTTTTAAAGGTTATCTTATTGAGTTACCCGTCAACGCACTCCTGTCCTACTTATTTATACATGGCCATCAATTTAGCGACACAATTGGATTTACTGCAATGGGTGTTCAAGGCGCGGCACTGGGCAGCATTATTGCCATAACCATTCGCCTTATTTATCTTTATTCATCGGTACGTAATACGCCTAACCTTGAGTTAACCGTACCCAATAATTTCAGTACCATGAAACGTAATATCAAAGGGCACGCGATAGAAATATTTCCCATTGCGGCAAATATGCTTATTTTATCGATTGGCGCGACGATTTATCAATTGCTTTACTCTCAACTTGAGATTAATGCTTATGTAGCAATTACCTTGATCATGCCTTGGGTAATAGCAAGTTCTCAGCTTTTTGCAGCATGGTCACATGCATCGGCAATCACTATTAGCCAAGCCATTGGTTCTAAAAAAATGGAAGGTTTAGTGAAGAATGTAGATACAAGTGTTGATATTACTGTTGTTATATCGATTTTATGTGCGCTTTTCTTTGCGTTGATTGGCTTTGTCATTGCAGATATTTACCCTGCGTTGAGTGAAACCACTTATCATGCATTAGCGGTTATTGCTCCAATCTACATAGTGTTGCCTATCGTACGTGGCTACAATACCGTTCACGGACATATCTTACGTGCACTTGGTAAAACAACCGCCGTTTTTAAAATCAACTTTACAGGGCAATGGATCATTTCTATCCCGCTTTGTGCTTTTATTATTTTTGGATTAGATGAATCTATCTTTTGGGCTTTTGCAGTACAACCTTTCGAAGAAATAGTGAAAGCTTTGCCGTTTAGAAGATTAGCAAGAAAATCACTTAAAGAATTTGATCTTACAAAAGCACAACATTTAATACATGATTAAGTAACGAACAAAATTCAATAAATTTTTATCTTGCATGAATAAATGTTAAAATTTTTATAATGATTTTTATTAATTATTTTCGTGTATTCTGATCTAATTGCTTATTAGACCTTAGATACTCCCAAGTTATTCAGCAATACTTATTAAAAATTTTATTTGCTACTATCAAAATAGCATTTAAAAAAAATATAATCTCATAATGTATGAGACTTTAAAAAACGAATAATGACAATATATTTTACAGCTTTAATCAAGCACAGTATTTGTTTCAATATATGTAGTTTATTACTTTAAAATATTTAGAGTTAATAATATATGAATGATTACAAGGAAATAACCTCGTGCGTTTAAATTGTAGTAGTTTACTTAAAAGTCCAGTTTCCCTCATGATTACAGCAGTTGCACTTTGGATGCTGTACCCCCCTATTGTTAATCACATCATTGATCAAGTTAGTATTTTATATGTAGCCGCAATGACGCACTCTTTCGCAGCTCTTTGTACGCTGGCTTTTGTAGCGTTTCTGTTTGTAGGTAACGAAAAGCTTCATTTCAAAAGCTTACTTTCAAGTCACAATTTAAAAAAAGTCGCACTACCGACTTTACTAGCAGGCTCATTAAGTTGCTCAACCCATCTATTATTATATTCTGCGCTTAACTCTTCTGAAGAGTTTGATGTCATCACCATACTGATATATGAAACTTGGCCAATACTTTTTTTCTTGATTGATACCGCACTAAGACGAGGTAGCAATAAAATATCGATCAGTGATTACATCTTCACAGGAGCTGCTTTTTCAGGATTTATCGTATTAACCGCACCAAACCTTGATATAGCCGATTGGATTTTATTTGATAGTCCTATGCTAAAAACGGTCGGAATAGCAGCTCTTGGTGGTGCAACAATGGCATTAACTTGTTTTTTCCGTATGAAATCTATTGACGTATGGAATGAAATTTCAAAAAGCCAAAATTTAAACCTGAGTAACTTTAAACAGGGAGTGTTAACTGAAGGAGGAGCGAGAACTGTTTCAGCAATTCTTTTAGTAATCATTTTTTTCCTATCGGAAGAAACGATTCCATCTCCTGAATTACCTAATATTCTATTAATGGCATTTGTTGGCGTCGCAATATTAGCACTAGGAAGCCTGTTTTATGACCTATCTGTTTTTAATTCAAATAATGCAGCTATTAGCGCTTTATGGTATTTGATGCCAGTAGGTGCGGTTATGATACTTGCTTTGATGCAGGGCAGATTACTCAACCAGTATGAGGCTGTCGCTTCCGTTTTAATTGTTACCTCTAATATTTTCTTAGTACTTAAGTACCCTCTTCGTTCGTCTCTCCTTATCTTATTTGTTGCTGTCTGTAGTATTGGAACTTGGATCCTTTTTGTGCCCGTTTCTGAAGGTACGCATTATTATGATTTATTGGCAGTTTCAACGATATTCTTTGTATTACTTGCAACTTTTGCATTAGAGCGAATAACAGCTTTAAACAGCGAAAAAGAGAGTTTATTAGGGGAATTTAATGAACAAGCAATCGGCATTTTAGAACATCTATCCGAAGCCGACAAACGTGAAGATTCCTTACATTATGTAAGAAAAATTAAACATTATATTTTTTATAACTTACATAATTTCATACGTGCTTTTAAAGATTTTGAACAGTTATCTGCAACTCAAAGTAAAGTCGAAAAGTTGAAACATTCCATTTTACCTTTTGTAAAAGATAAACAAGAGACTCGAGAACACCTACTCAGTTTGTTTCGTATCGGCGATAAACTACAAACAATGGAAAGCGATAGATTGCCACCAGAAGAGTTTGTCATTCTGATTTTACTTGGTAGCGCGAATATATTTTTCTCTTTAATCTTTCGACCAGAAACACTATCTTCAAGCCTCTTTGCATTAATTGTCAGCACCTCTATCATCTATCTTCTATTGATTATTTTTGAAAGAGATAAGTACTCTAACATTAAAAAAGATCACGCTCTACTGTGCTCCAATTTACTTGATTATGTTAGTAAGCGAGTTGAAAATATTAACTCATGTAACGAAATAATCAACGTCGAAAATGAGATAAAAACGGTCCTTTCAGAAAGATCTACAACACGTGAAACTCGTTCTCGATCTTATTGGATTTTTGGTGTTTTTGTTTTTCTTATTGTAGGATTTGGATATGCTTTTCTTTATGCATCTTTAAACAACGACCGTTCAATAGAAACTTCCCCGCTAAAATCGACTTATACAACAAAAAAAGCGTCTATTAATATTGCACTTTTAGATTGGCCAAGTGCTCAAATTAAAGGTTACATTTTAGCAGGAATAATTGATCAACATACAGGGCTAAATGCTTCAACAATTTCACTTTCTAATGATCAAGTTTTCGAAGAAATGGGCCGAGACAAAGGCCTTGTTGATATTCATCCTGATCTTTGGGTTGAGAATAGCCGTTCTTTAATCCGTCGCTACGTTACGGCATTCAATGCGGTAACTTTAAGTAAAAAATCAGTATTAGGATCTCAAGGACTTTGTTATACCGAATATGATAAAAAAACACTTTCAATGTCAGACCTTGCTACATCAAAAACGGCAAATAAGTACGACCTTTCTGGTAATGGGAAAGGTGATATTTGGGTTGGCGCCAATAGCTGGGAATCGACAAAAATTGAACAACGGCGTTTATCTAGTTATGGATTAGATACTTACTACAATTACCATATTTTTGACTCAGAAACATTTAAAATGTTGTTTGAACGTAATAAACAAAATAAGTTACCTAGTTTATTCTTTTGTTACCAACCAGATGGTATTTTTAATAATGATAATGTCCATTTTGTTAATGCATTAGAACATAACGAAAAGCAGTGGAAGCAAATAATCAACTATAAAAATAAATTACCAAAAACAGGTACATCATGGCCACAAACCAAAATTACAATGGCGTATCGTAGTAGTTTATTAAATGAGCACCATGAACTAAAAACATTGTTGGATAATTTCTCTATCAGCAATGAAGATTTAATTACAATGTTAGCAAGCATTGAGGAAGGCAACTCTGCTCAAGATGAAGCTAAAAAATGGATTGAAAAAAATAATCAGAAAATACTGGAATGGTTAACAGGATTTAAACTCTCAGTCCTAAAAGATTAACTATCTACTCCTAGATTCACAGAAGAAGTAATATTAATTTACAAAATAAACCGTTATGTATAACTCACCTTACATACCTCAACGCGTGAATTTTTTAATCAATAAACCATATTTTCCTTTGATTTAAATTTAAAACAGTAAATAATTATTTTATTTACTGTTTTTTTTAAGTGTTTTCATTTGTTCTGAATAATTCTCTCTATAACTAATTATGAATCATCCTCAGTAGCTAGAACGAAACGCTTTGCTTCTATAATGACATCTGCAATTGAGTAAATCATCATAATCAATGAAGAAATTGGAACGCAGGAATAAAGAATCCATTGTTTCATTTGAAATGCAGTAGTTACTTGATGAGTTCTTAACGTTAATTTTAGTGAATACCAAAACAAGATAGCCATGAATATTGCTGAAATCAGCAAAATAATCAATGTATAAAGATGCTTTAAACGTATGTTTTTAATACGGGGACTTATCCAATCTCCTACTGAAAAGTGAAGTTTTGAACACCATAATCCAGCGGCTCCATAAAAAACTAAAGCCGCAAAACTAAGCTCTATAATTTCATCAAACCAATAGAAAGAATTAATAGTTACAACACTATGAATTAAACTCCCTACCGCTTCCAAATTATGTGTATTTAAAAATTCAACAAAATCATTGATAAGGCGTAACCCTATATTTGCGATCAATAAAACACCAAGTACTGAGAACATGATCATTGCAATATAACGTAGAATTCTTTGCACCCAAATATCAATTGTTTTTAATAGGGTAATCATTACATCTCTCCCATAAGAAGATTAGGTAAAAATAATGAAATACTTGGTACGAATGCAATTAATACAGTGATCAAGAATATCATTAATAAATATGGCCAGACTCGTTTAGCTAATGCGGGCATACCTACTTTTGCAAAACTATCTACAGCAAATAAACACATCCCTACTGGTGGCGTCAAATTACCAATCATGATCAGCAATACCATTACCACACCGAAATTGATAAGGTCGATATCAAACATCGTTGCTATCGGCATAAATAAGGGAAGTGTAATAAGGAAAATGGCATTTCCTTCCAAGAATAAGCCCATAGTTAATACAATACCGATAACAATCCACATAACAATAGACTGAGTTGCACCGTAACCAACCAAGGTTTCTATAATACTATCAGGAAGCTTTTGATGAATAATTAACCATCCGAAAAAATTTGCCGCAGATATAATAAATAATAAACTCACTGATTGAGTAATTGATTTATAAATAATGCTTGGAAGTTCTTTTAACTTTAAATCTTTGTAGAAAAAGCCAAGCATTGCAGCATACACACACACTACAACGGATGCTTCAGTCGGAGTGAAAAAACCACTCATAATCCCACCAACAATAATAACTGGTGCCATAAGAGGCCAGAATGCCCCATTAAATGCAGCAAAACGTTCTTTAAATGGTGCTCTATGCTCTGCACGAGGATAGTTTTTCCGTTTTGCTATAATCCCCAAGGCGATCATCATACCAAGCGCCATCATGACACCAGGAATAAAACCCGCTAAAAATAGACGTGCGACTGACACACTTGTGATCGAACCATAAAGAACAAAGGGAATACTTGGAGGAATAACAGGCCCAATCACCGAAGAAGCTGCGACAAGCGTTGCAGAATCAGCAGGATCATAACCTTGGTCAACCATTGCCTTATGCTCTATTTGTCCCAAACCAGCAGCATCTGCAACCGCAGAACCAGACATGCCCGAAAAAATCACACTAGCAACAATGTTAACTTGACCAATACCACCGGAAATATGACCCACCATGGATTGTGCAAAACGGAAAATCCGGTCGGTTATCCCACCTGTATTCATTAAATTACCGGCCAGAATAAAGAACGGAATAGCTAAAAGAGTAAACCCTGTTGTACCGTAATACATACGATGAGGAAGCATTGCTAATAAACGAGCATCACCAAGCCCAACAAAAAAGACAACAGAGGTTAAACCAATGGCAACAACCACAGGAACGTTAATCAATAGTAGAAAAATAAGAGTGCCAAAAATAGCTAAAGTCAGCATACAGAGGTTACCTATTAGTAAAATCAAAGGAGCGAAAAAGATGATCACGTTTAAAAATTAAAATTATTAATTTTATTGATAAAAAAGAGAATATTTCGCCTTTTAATAGGCGAAATACAATCATAAAAATCCTAATTTAATTACTTAACAGACTTAGTCATTTCTATCCATTTATCAAAGTTAGCTGCACCAACTTTATTTTTGATTTGCTTATAAGCAGGTCCCATCATTGCCTGGAAAGGTGGAAGCTCTGGAGTATCGATAACAATGCCTTTAGATCGCATATCTGCAATTTGCTTTAACTCTTCTTCTCGAGATAGTTTACGCATTAGCAAACGTGCTGAATCCGATTCTTCACGAACAATTTTCTGTTGTTCTTTAGTCAAACGACTCCAAGCATCTTTAGAAACAATATGAACCATTGAACTATATAAGTAGTTAATAATTGAAATGTATTTTTGAGACTCATAAAGTTTTAAGTTATAAATCACACCAATTGGATTCTCTTGGCCATCAACAACTCCCTGACGCATTGCCATAACAAGCTCACTAAATGAAATTGTCTGTACATTTGCACCAATCGCTTGCATTGCAGCTTGGTAAGTCATTGCAGGCGGAGTTCTAATTTTTAAGCCTTTAACATCTTCAGGAGATAAAATAGGACGAACCGAGTTGGTTAACTGGCGAAAGCCCCAATCCCAACTAGATAAATAAACAAGACCAATTTTATCAAGTTCAGGAGCAGCCCATTCTTTAAAAGGACCATCCAAAACGCGATCGGCATGATCGGCATCCGTTAGTGAAAAAGGAATACTCACGGTATCAAATAAAGGAACATGTTTTGCTAACTGATCTTGCCCTGAAAGGCTCATATCGATCACACCTAACATTACCTGCTCAAGCACTTCTGGCGGGCTACCTAAAGCATTATTAGGATAAAGCTGAACAGTAACTTCCCCGTTAGTTCGTACCTTAACTTGTTCTGCAAATTGCATAGCAGCAATATTAGAAGGATGTTTGTCTGAACCAAAGTGGCCCAGTTTCAGTTCAACAGCAGAATATGCTGAAGATGCCCACGCCAAACATAAAGCCGACGCTAAACCTTTTGTGAAATTAGAACGCATAATTAACCCCATGTTATAAGTTTTCTTCCTTGATGTTGAATGCTTATATAAATAAAGCATTCGCTCTGTACGTCTATTTATTTCAAAAAATAAACGTATATTTTACAGTTCATATCTAAAACAATAATGACGATATTGCAACAAGATACGAGTGGCCCCCAATGAAAAAAGGGACTAATGTTAATTACCAAATTTAATCTAAAAACAGCCTCTTTGTGTGAGAAGAATATAACAACAAAGTAATATAAAAAGATAAGAGTTGAGTCCCATTTTAAGTCTAAATATAAACCCGTAAAGCTGAATAAAATATCTAATTAAGGTTAAAACACAGAGGGAGTCACGAAAACAAGTCAAATAAAAAACATTTTATATGGGCAATAATAAAATATAATTATTGCTATTTTAAAATTTATTTTTATATCTAAATAAAAATATTAAAGTTAAATATCATTCTGAAAACGTTCGTATCTTCTATCTATAATTTATAGCCCCAAAATACACTATAGGTATAGTGTTTGGGGTTTAAGATTACTTTTGATAACGAATAAAATATAAATAATTAAACATTTTAAAAAATTATTTCTTTAAATATTTTTGAGCTAATTTAATAAGAAAATTTATATGCAGTCATTAATAAAATAATATTGTAGTGAGTATACATTTATTGCTTGATAGAAATTTTAGCTCTATAGTTTTTTGATGAGTTTAATGATAAATATTCAGTTTCAGTTTAGGCTTGAATTGTGACGAAGATCGGCGATATTAAAAACAGGCTTTTATTAAATCATTTCGCAAACCACTTTAAACTCATTTATTACCGACAATCAGATTCGATAAATTGACATTACCTTCGTTTTTATCCAAAAGTTAACCAAATAACGAAATAGGTAAGCAAAAGCGTAAACTAAATGCTTCTTCCTCAGTTAAAAACTGATTCTTCTTATAATGAACATAAGCGGGTGTAGATTGCATCTTATAACCAGAATCAGGTAACCAATGTTCTAAAATATGACTTAATTGCGGTAACAATTCCCCATACTTTCCTTCTAATTGAAAAACGGCATGTAACCCAGCAGGAATGGTCATGCTATTCACAACACCGCGACGTAAAATAGGAGAGTCAATTTCTACACAAGCGACATAACGGCACTTTTTAAGCTCAACCCAAGCAGGATTAGAATGGTGCAAACCAAACTGTTCCGAGAAATCACGCCCCTCCATATTGGCCCAAGCTTTTAATGTTTGCCATGCATTAGCGATCGATCTGTCATAACCTTGATGCCTAACATAAGCAACGTGACGCGCAGGAAGCTCAACTAGCTTATATTTAGGTATGTCCATGGTTTGTAAGCGCAGATAATTGGCTGCAATTTCTTGATCTGCCAATAATGACTTACGTTGATATCGATAATCATGATTACGCCATTGCCCCGGTGACATATTGAATGTTGATTTAAAAGCGCGGCTAAATGAAGAGAGCGATGAGAAACCCGACTTATTAGCAATCTCCAATACAGAAGCTTTATTATCAAACATCAATTGATTCGCGGCGAACTCCATACGAATACGGCGAATATAAACATGCACAGATTCACCCACCACTAACTTAAAAAGTCGATGGAAATGCTGTTCTGAATAAGCTGCAATATTTGCAAGATCTTTAGCGAGTAAGGCATTGCTTATATCTTGATGAATAAAATAAAGCACATCGTTAATACGAGACACATGTTGATTAGTATTCATAAACACTCAATTAGCATAAACGGACATATTAGTTAGCATAAATGGACAAACAATTTATAACAAGGACTTGTATTCTTTATAACCGTCATTTAAAGAAAGTAATAAAGGAGACAAACAATGAAATTAGCCAAGTCGTTACAAAATATAAAGCCCTCTTATATTCGTGAAATTCTCAGCGCTGCGAATTCACAAGGTATTATTTCTTTAGCTGGCGGCTTACCTGATCAAGCAAGTTTCCCATTGTCTTTAATGCAAGACTCATTAAGCAATTTAACTAATCACCCTTCGTTGTTCCAATACGGAAGTACAGCAGGCTACGCGCCATTGCTTGAGTATTTTAAACAGCATTATCAATTGCCATCATCACATGAAGGGCTCGTTTGTACAGGCTCGCAACAAGGCTTAGACCTAATTGCGCGTGCGTTTATCAACCCTAACGACAAAATCGTTATGGAAGCGCCGAGTTATTTAGGGGCAATACAAGTATTCGGTTTGGCACAAGCGAAAATCGAAAGTGTTTCACAGCAAGCAGATGGTCCAAACTTACAGGAATTAGAAGCTTGTTTTGCGCAGGGAGGCATTACTTTATTTTACGCAGTACCCGATTTTCATAACCCAACGGGTGTTTGCTGGTCATTAGCAGTACGTCAAAAAGTAGCTCAATTATGCCAACAATACGATGTGACATTAATTGAAGATGTACCTTATCGAGAACTTAGATTTAGCGGCGAAGAGATCCCATTAGTTTCAAACTTTTGCCCCGATCATTCCTTAGTATTACGATCGTTCTCTAAAATTGCGACACCGGGTATAAGGTTAGGCTTAGTAACAGGGAGAGCAGATTGGATAACACCACTAAATACAGTTAAGCAAGCCGCGGATTTACATTCAAGTATCCCAATGCAGGCGGTATTATTAGATTTATTACAACACAAAGAATTTCCCGATCACTTAGAAAGGTTACGCAAACTTTATCGTGAACGATGCCAAACATTAATCGACAATATAACTCATCAATTACCTTCGTATTGTCGAATTAATAAAGTCGAAGGAGGCATGTTTCTTTGGTTGTTACTACCGGACTGTAATATAGATGCGTTAGCAAAAGCAGCCTTAACATCAGGCGTAGCTGTTGTACCAAGCTCTGTATTTTACCAAGAGACCAACTGTACTACTTCAGCGTTACGCTTAAATTTCACCAACGCAAACGAAGAAGAATTAGCGGAAGCCGTTCAACGTTTAGCAAAAGTGATAAAGGAGCATTGTTAAACAATAGAATTAAAAGGTTATTAACGCTAAATGCAAAGACGTTTTAGAAAAAGAAAAGGCTAGACCAACAGTGTGGTGTAGCCTTTTATATGAAAGAGTTTTAGCTAAGTGATCAAATAACTTTAATATGCATTTCAAGCTGCATTACTTAAAGTTAATCAGCAACCAATGAATTGGTCATTGTTTCAATTTGTTGTGCAATCGCTTCCTCTTTTTCTGGGCTGTATTTATCAGCATGGATAAAGTGAACATTCTCTACGCCAATAAAACCTAAACAATGTTTTAACCAAGGCGTTAAGAAATCGACATCAGAACCAATTTCTGTACCGCCAGAAGCTACAACCACAAACACCTGTTTGTTTTCTAACAGACCAACTGGTCCAGTTTCAGTGTAGGTAAAGGTTTCCTTTGAACGACACAATAAGTCGATAAATGCTTTAAACGACGCTGGCATTGAAAAGTTATAAATAGGCACGCCAATCACCCAAACATCGGCATCTTTTGCGGACGTCACAATGTCATTCGATACGCTTATCACTGATTTTTGTTCTGCGGTTCTTTGTTCATCGGGCGTAAAATAACTCCCAATCATAGCGTCTGTTAAAAACGGTAAACCTGCAGCCACATTCAACGGGTTGCTTTCTACTGCCGTTTTTTTTGATAAGCTATCAATAAATTGCTGCGTTATTCTTCTACTATGAGATTGCTCATTTCTGCTACTTGAATCAATATGCCATACTTTCATCATTCTTTCCTTTTGTGTTTTTTAGGCTGTAGTCTTACTACTTTTTTAAACTCCACCTTCTATGTATCAATCAATGAGTTTACTCATCTTTCATTCATTATTGCTTTGACAGGTGAAATAATAACGACTTTAAAAATCAAAAAAAGACTTAATTTTACACTTTTTTGTGCTAAATTTAGACCATGTATCATATTACGATTGAACAAATACAATGCCTAAAAGCCCTTGTGGACGCAGGGAGTTTTTCTATGGCTGCAGAAAAACAAGGCAAAGCCAAGTCCGCAATGATCTACTCTATAAAACGATTAGAAGAACAACTAGGATTTAGCGTAATAGAGCGCAGCGGTTATAAAAGCAAATTAACCGCAAAAGGTCGTGATTTTTTAGACAGTTCAAAAAAATTACTGACCGAATACGAACAACTGTTAATTAAATGCTCGCATCTAGAATCCCATATTGAATCTTTTTTCCGGTTAAGTATTTCCGGTATTTACGGCATGGATATGGTTCACCCTGTTATTGCAAACGCAATGAAAGCTTTCCCTCAAACAGAGATCCAATTAGAACGAGAAATTTTAAGTGGCGAACGTATGCTTAATGCAGATAGGGTCGACTTAGCTATTTTTGAAAATATTAGAAACAAAAAAGATTTGGATTATAAACAAATTGATGAAGTCAAAATGGTATTAACCGTTGCAGCCAACCACCCTTTTTTAAACATTCCAAAATCAAAACAATCTATTAGTGATTTATACAAATATCCACAAATAATTCAACGTAGCACGATTGTAGAAGATGACTATAAAATCGGCGTACACAGTGACTCACTGCAATGGAAAGTGTCTGATACAAACTCTAAGCACGACATTATTTCACATGGTTTAGGCTGGGGACGTCTGCCATTACCGCTTATTCAAAATGATTTAAACACTGGTAAGTTAGTTCAACTAAATTGGTTGGAGGACGACGATATGACGCCTATTTATATCGCTAAAAAGAAAAATAGAATGAAAGGAAAAGTCGCCGATTTTGTATGGCATTCTTTTTAAGAATATTAAAACTTATCTTACTTATTGAGTCGCAAGTTTAAAATAACTATGGTCATTCAGCGCTTTACTGATCATCATAGCACCTTCAAGTAAGCTAACTGTTGTGATTGCTGCATATTCAGGATCCGCTTCACCATTGGCTTTATGCGCTGCTTGTAACCATGTTAGATTTTTAGCAAAAAAGCGTTTTACTTCAATCTGAACTTTCTCTGGTAAACTTTCATTTTGCGCACCTAATAAACCGCATAAACACATTTTGTCGTCGGTTAACAAAGCGCCTCTAAAAATTTGAGTATAAATATCAATTGGGTTTTCACCTCTTGCTTTAATCTCATCAACATCACCTAACGCAGCTAAAAAAGCATCAGTATATTGATGGGCAAGTTCAGCACCTAAGTCAGCTTTAGTCGGAAAATGGTAATGCACACTCGCACTTTTAATACCCACTTCATTGGCAATTTCTCTAAAACTGAAATTGTTATAACCGCCTTGCCTAACTTTAACTTCAGCAACTTTTAACAGATCGTCTTTTTTACTCATGTTCATATTCCTATTAGTGGACATGCAATTATCTAACAGTAGATAGTCCATTACAAGGCATTTCATTTTCTGAAAAATAACATTTGGTCACCTCAATTTATATTAGTGATCAAATAATAATGCTCGCCATTCCATGTATTAAACATCAAAAAAGGCATAGGTTCTTGTTTCTATACTTTGCCTTGGCTGATGATGCTCACCCTGTGCGGATAACGGAAACGCAGTATGCATTGCAAAACGTGAACGTGATTCATCAGTGTCAAATCCTTTAATTAAAATAGCCTCTCCTGCATCCATTTCAGGATAGTAATACCACTTTTGCTTTGCATTTTTCTTCAAAGCAAATATCTCACCTTGATGCTGTTCGCTTGTCTTCATATCATTAAACGATATTTTAGCTCGCACTAAATCATTAGTGTCTAAAGTGGTTGCATCCATTAAAGCCAACGGATCTCTTTCAACAACACCAGCAATTGATCGCCAAACATTAATTTGGATCATTCGTTTACCAGCGAAAAGTCCAACAACCTCTTCACCTAGTACTGATACTGCTCGACTTGCTCCCGTTTCAAAGGTGTAGTCATTATGAACATGATAAGCAGGATGACGATTAGAATCTTTAACACCGCGACGTACAGTATGGTCAAAAACAAACACATCGGTAGCGCCAGTTTCTTTTTTTACTAAAGCCTCAACATCTGCATAATAAGATGATTTAACAAGCTCAGAATCTAAAAAATCAACTTCTGTTGGATTGAATTGCGTTAATTTAAAAGCTTCTTTATCCAAACTAAATACGCGATCCTCTCCTAATAGCCTAGCGTTAAGGACCTCAGTCTCTTGGAAAATATAATCATCACTATAATTCTGTGATTCATCGTGTCCTGAATAACTAATGACAGGTACTGCGTTAGACTCATCTTTAATAAAGTGAAGCTTTGTTTTTTCTACATAGAATCTGATCATATTCTCTTCCATTAACTTATTTTTATTAAGGCTCACAAAGCCTATCTATTGATAGATATCTTGAGCATTATTTAATAGTATGTCAATTTTTTAAAAGAGAATATTTATAAGTAAAAAATAATTTTTAAAAATAAAAAAACAAAAACAATTTAAAATCAAAGCGTTACATGAACTTCTAACAGGCTAAATTACTTATTTAAAAAAAATTCCAAAAAAACAATTGACTACCTTCTGATAGGTAGGCAGTATTTATCACGTCCGAAGCAAAACCTATTTGTAAGATCTTGAGGTATATATCTACACTCCAGACTTACAAATAGGCTTAATATTTAATTTATAAAAAAGGGTTTAACAATGATTGGATACACTACAATTGGTTCAAAAGATCTAAACAAAGCAGTTTCATTTTACGACGCGCTACTTGATTTAGTAGGTGGTAAACGCGTAATGGAAATGGATAGAATTAAGTTCTACGGCACAGACGCAGGCGGCGCAATGTTAGCGGTTTGTACACCACACAACAATGAAGCGCAAAGCTGTGGTAATGGCCAACAAATTGCCATTCCTGGTGGGTCAATTGAAGGTGCACAAGCACTTTACAATAAAGCCATTGAACTAGGTGCAACGGATGCAGGCGCACCGGGTCAACGTTTTGATTTCTTCTACGGTTCTTATGTTTATGACCTAGATGGTAACAAACTTTGTTTCTTCCACATGACTTAATCGTTAGTATGCAAAAAAGTGGCTGAACTAATTCAGCCACTTTTTTACTTTTTAAAAATAAAAACCTATTTTATTGCGATATTAGTTATAAGCTAGTTAATACTTCTCTGATATTTCAACAAAATATGACCAAAAGACCCGAGGATCAATGATGAAAATTGCTGCAAATTTTAGCCAACGTATTGTTGTACATAGCGACTCCCTTGAATGGATCAAATCCCCAATGCCCGGCGTTGATAGGAGACCATTAGATCGTGTAGGCGAAGAAGTCGCACGCGCAACGACGATTGTACGTTATGCACCAGGCAGTGAGTTTTCTCCTCATGTACATACAGGAGGTGAAGAATTTATTGTACTCGAAGGTGTTTTTCAAGATGAGCATGGCAGCTTCCCAGAAGGTTCTTATATAAGAAACCCTCCTCAATCTCAACATCAACCGAGCTCTCTAACAGGTTGCGTTATGTTGGTTAAACTATGGCAATTTCAACCAGAAGATAGAACCCATGTCCGCTTACAAACACGATTTATGGGTAGTGTTAAACACGCCAATTTTAAGGGCTTGAGTATCACGCCTTTATATAAAGATGAAATAGAAGAAGTAAGCCTATTACACTTTGAACCTGATGCAGAAATGACGATAGAAACTCAAGGTGGTGCAGAGTTATTGATGTTAGAAGGATCGCTAAGTGAGCAAGCTGACACATTGGTCAAACACAGCTGGTTAAGAACGCCTGTTAATTCAGAAATCAATGCTAAAGCAGGTAAAAATGGCGCTAAAGTATGGATAAAAACAGGCCATTTGATTGATGTTGAAAATCAAATAACACGCGTACAAAATGCTTAAACAGTCGTTAAATCGATAAAGACTGACTTAACGTAGTCAGTCTTTATCATTATAAAAATCAATCCTGATTAAGTGACTCAGTTTGCGTTTGCACTGCGTCAGATAATTGTTTTTCCAAAATATCTTCTTCGGGTTTATCATCGACTGAAGCTCTTAAATCTTCGCTACCAACAGCATCCGCGTCTTGCAATAATTCAACAACTTCCGATGCCACTTCAGGGACAGAATCAACAATCGTACTTGCGACATCTACTGCGTACTCAGGAATATTTTCAACAACTTGAGTTAGATATTCACTCACAGCTGTTTCAATATTTTCTACGGTTTCAGCTTCAGTCTGTTGTTGATTTTCACTTTCAATCAAGTTTTGTAAATACGCTTCTGCAACCATATTAGAAGATTCAGGCAAGGCTTCAGAAACCGTTAGTGCTAATTCTGCAGAATGCTCAGGAGACACATCACTTAAACGATTATATAAGTCGGTTGCCGTTTGCTCAGATTCAGCCGCGCTTCTATCAACAGGACGCATTTCTTCTAATGATTCAGAGAAATCAGTCATATACTGTTCAGTCATTTCCAATAACTCTTTAGAATCATCAGTCGACATTCCTTCTGCCGCTAATTCCATCACTCGAATACCGTTATCTGGCATCGAGTTCGCAATCGCAACAATGATATTAGTAAACTGATCAGGATTATCTGTTGTGATCCAATCCACCAGCTCTTCAGCTTGTTCAGGCGAAGCCGTTGTTAATGCTTCAGCAATATGTACCGCCATTTCAGGCGCAGCAGCAGTGATCGCCGCATATAAAGGGCCAATATTAATTTCATCGATAGTACTTAATGCGGCCGCTAGATTTGCCGCATGCTCAGGATCGCGTAGCGCTAAAGCTTTAGCCATATTAACAGCTGCAGAAGGGTTTTTCGTCGCTAAACTAATCGCCACTTCCACTTCTGCACTTTGCTCAAAGGCAGGCTCAACATAATCAGTTCGCGGATCAAGTTCAGAAACCGCACCAGAAGGCGTTTGCATTACAAAGCTTTCCTGTTCGTCATAAGGTAACGCAGTACGTTGTTGCATACGAATAAGAATAAAAGTGAGCAATGTACTGGCAGCAACAATCATAAATGTAAATAACGCATTGCTTCCAAATAACTTCATCACAACAGAAGCCACATAAGGGCCTAAAATACTTCCAATTGCATAAATTACTAATAACGATGACATCGCCGTTAAGATTTGTTCTTTTAGGACTTTATCAAAGGTTTCAGACATACTCATCGGGTAAAGACAAGCCGCCATGCCAGTGATCACTGCAATCGCAAATAAACTCACATAAAACAAGTCCAAAGAAATTAAAACAGGAATAGAGAAAGAAAATGCAATAATGGTCAACACCATACCTAACATGATTTTACGACGATCAAAGTAATCGGATAAATAAGCAATAGGGAATTGGAAAATGATCGCCCCTGAAATCGCGGCGCCCATAAAAATAGATAGGTTTAAATCTTGTATACCATTTTGGCTCGCAAAAACCGGTAGCATATTCAATAAACCAGCATAAAGTAAACCACAATAAAAACAGCTCACTACACCTAATGGAGATAATCGAGCAATGGTGAGCAAAGACATAGCTTGGCTATCTTCAATATACGGTCCTTGCTGCTTACTGATAACAATAGGTGTGATCGCTAAACTTAATAAGATGCCAGAAACTACAAATAAAGTCATACCTTGCACTGGTGCAAAACTAAGTAAGAACTGACCAAAAAACAAAGCACTCATCAAGACCATTTGATTAATAGACAAAATACGCGCTCTATTTTTTTCAGTCGCGCTATAACTTAACCAACTATCTAACGTCGCATTAGCACAGGCAATACAAAAACCGGTCACAACTCTCATACAAGCTAACACAATAGGTTCAGGGTAAAGACCAGATAATAAGATTGCGACAGAAGTTAAGCTCCCACACATCGCAAAGATTCTAATATGACCAACACGTTGCAATAACTTACGGCTATAAATGGCACCAACAAGAAAACCAACGGACAGCATAGATAAAACCAAACCAATGCTATCGACACTAATTCCATCAGCTTGCATTCGTACAGGCAATAAAATATTACTTAAGCCATAACCCGTCATTAACAAAAAACAGCTAATCAGCAGTAATAAAAAAGGTTTAATAGTTATTAGCACAGGGCAATTCTCTTATTTAGTCATGATTTTAGCTTGCTAAAAGACAGTAGGGTTCTACTCAAAGTAAGAGTAGAAATACATCATTTATTATTTAAAATAATATGCTGCATTGAATATAAAAGAACATGAACACCCAGCAATTTCAAAATCATAACATAAGGATTTTAAAACACTCAATGCTTCTGTATCGAAGATGACAGTTATTAGTAATGATGAAAATCAACCATCAATAGATCACTATTTTAAGAGTACCCGCGCCATTTCTTTTGCCATTAATGCCGCATCTTTAATACCACGAGTATGCGCCATCACAATGGCTCCACCAACTAATAAATCGATTTGCTCAGCTTTATGTTTATCATCTGGTGCTAATTCAGTTTGTACAAGATCAACAATCGATTGTTTATGCTCAGCGGCATAGGCATGAATAGGATCATTAGCATCGGCATACTCAGCACTCGCATTAATAAAATTACACCCGTAAAAGCTTTCGCTATTAAACCAGGCATGCAAGCCATCAAACATCGCTAAAACGCGTGAAGAACCTTCTTCCTTTGCATTTCTTATTTTATTGCTAATCATCTCTAACACATGCTCATGCTGTAATGCTAACGCAGCGAGAATCAGCTCATCTTTACTACGAAAGTGTTTATATAAAGTCGCTTTAGACACTTTAGACTCAGCCAAAATCAAATCAATACCCGTCGCGTGATACCCCTTTTCATTAAACAGAGTTAAAGCGGTTTCGATTAAATGTTGCTTTCTTGGTTGCATTAATGTGCCTTCATCTATGACTAATTAAATAAAAGAGATTTTTGTAGAAAATAATTATAACAACTTTTCACTTGACGTAAACAGTTCTGTTCACCTATAGTTACAAAAAGCGAACAGAACTGTTCACCTCATTTGATAAATAACAACTAAATAAGGAAACTAACTATGTGCAGTACAACAACAGATTTAGAGACAAAATCAATTAATACACTAGGTATTCATCATCTAGGTTTAACCGTCCCTAATCTACAAGACACTGTAGATTTTTTTATTGAGCAACTTAACTTTGAAAAAGTAGGCGAAAAACCAGCTTATCCCGCTATTTTCGTTTCTGATGGCTCAATCATGTTGACACTATGGCAAGCAAAAGACGCAAATAATGCCGTTGCATTTAACCGCCAACAAAATATTGGGTTGCATCACTTTGCATTAAAAGTCACTGATCTTGAACAATTACAAGCACTTCACAAGAAGCTAGCTAAACTAGATAATGTAGAAATTGAATTTGCACCAGAGCCATTAGGTGATTCACCTTTCCACCATATGATGTGTTTAATACCAGGCGGCATTAGACTTGAATTGATCAACGCATAGAGATCCATAATGAATAATGAACAAACACCAAGCTGGCATGAAGGTGAGCTAACTATTCAAAAGCGAGTAGGCACCGCAGAACGCATGGCGCAAATTGGTCCTAAGTTCATTCGTGAATTTATGCCAGAGCAACATAGAGAATATTTTCAAAACCTCTGCATGTTGTTTATTGGTTTTACTGATCATTATTCACAACCTCGCGCGAGTGTTTTATTTGGCGATCCAGGCTTTATCGAGTCGCCAACTGAAACCACCTTGGTGATCAACACACAAAATAGCATGGGTGATTTTATCCATCAGCAGCTCAAAGTGGGTGATAAAATTGGTTTGGTAGGCGTTGAGTTTGATACTAAACGACGTAATCGTTTAAATGCGATAGTCACCGATATCAGCCAAAAAAATATCACCATTAACGTGTTACAAAGCTTTGGTAATTGTCCTAAATATATCCAAGACAAAACATTTAAAACCCATCACGCTTACGGGGCATTTTCTACGTCTACGCGTTCAGCATTAGATGCGACGGATAAACAACTCATTGTTCAAGCCGATACCTTTTTCATCGCCAGCAGTTTTGATGATGGTGAAGCACTGCGTAATCGTGGTGTGGATATGTCCCATCGAGGCGGTGAAGCAGGCTTTGTAAAAATGAATGCTAAAGAGCAATTGTTAGTAGAAGACTATTACGGCAATGGCTTTTTTAATACCATGGGAAATCTCCTGCATAACCCCATTGCCAGCTTATTATTTTTTGATTGGCAAAATGGGCATATCTTACAACTCACGGTATCCAGCGAAATATTATGGGATGATAAAGAACAAACCGATCCCACAGAAAATACCAAAGCGGAACGAACCTTACGCTTTACGCCACTCAAAGTAGATTTCATTAATAATGGACTCGCCTACTTACAAACTTGATTTGCGAACAGTGCACAGTTACCCTCACTGCATCTTCCTAATAGCTGCAGTAAACAACATATGAAAGCAAAATTAACCTCACCCATTATTTTAGATGGTGGAATGGGACGTGAACTCCAGCGCATTGGCGCACCTTTTCAACAGCCAGAATGGTCTGCTCAAGCGCTTATTGAAGCGCCTCACCTTGTTACACAAGTGCATAAAAGCTTTATCGATGCTGGTGCAGAAGTGGTCACCACTAACACCTATGCGTTAGTCCCCTTTCATATTGGCGAAAAACGTTTTAAACAAGAAGGCGCGACATTAGTAAAACAAGCTGCCCTATTAGCAAAAGAGGCAGTAACGCAAACAGCAAAGATAAAAGACGCCAATCTATTAGTAGCAGGTTGTATTCCGCCAGTTTTAGGATCTTATCGACCAGACCTTTTCGCATTAGAAAAAGCATTGCCATTACTTGAAGTATTAATCACCAATCAACAAGATCACATAGATATTTGGATAGCAGAAACTATTTCATCTATCGCAGAAGCAGACATGATCAAACAACGCACAAGCACCACAAAACAAGATACATGGATGGCCTTCACCATTAATGACGATATCAATGACACCCCAAAACTACGCTCTGGTGAGTTAGTTTATGATGCAGTCAAAAAGATAGCCGGACAAAACATTACCGCCCTTCTATTTAATTGTAGCCGCATTGAAGTCATGGAAAGCGGCCTGCTCATTGCCAAGCAAGCACTTATAGAGCAAGGTATTGAAACCAAAGTACAACTAGGCGTTTACGCAAACAACTTCCCCCCTATCGGAGACCTGCATGCAGCCAATGACCAAGTAAACAGCATAAGAGAAGATATCCCACCAACACAATACAAAGCATTCGCAGAAACATGGCTAAACGCAGGCGCATCAATTATCGGTGGTTGTTGCGGGATTTCCCCAGAGCATATCAAGCAGTTGGCGAAGTTAAAGTAGTTTACGCGTACCGGTGAAAAGCGTAACCTTCAGGTTGCAAGCTCATAAAAAAAACATATAATATTTAACACAAAAAACATCTTAGGAAATTTAATGTCAGAGTCTTGTAAGTGCGAAGAAAACCAAAAATTAGGGGCAACGATCGAGTTTCATTGTCAAACATGTTCAAATGTAACTAAAGAATTTTCCATAACAAAACCATTCAAAGTTGCTGCTATTGCAACTCTTCTTGCATATTCAGGGAGCCAATTTGTTGATTATGCAATAACAGATAATCGCTATCCTTTAGCAACAGAATATGATTTATTAGAATCTTGTCTTAGCTCATACCAAAAGCCATTATCAGGTAATCAATACAGAAATAAAAAAAGTAAATGTTTATGTGCTTTAGAAGATACGATGAATGAAATTTCTCACGTTCGATATTTAGTGAGTGAAAACGTTTTTTTAAAGGCATTCACTAATAATGCAAGGGAATGTAAATAGCCTGAAGTTAACTTCAGGCTAAAGGCATTTATTTAATCACCTAAATAATCATCGTTATTAGGATTATGAGCATTAGCCCAATCATCCATATCGGCATCATTATTTGGGTTATTCATGTCAGACCAAACGTCTAACTCTTGATCTGACATATCTGATGAATCAATCATAAATAATCCTATTTATTCTTAGGTGGTTGCGAATTTTTTGCAGCAGCAGATTGTGCCTTAGCAGCGAAAGAACCTTTTCCAACTTGGCCACTTCCAGCTTTAGCATTCGCAGATTGAATACGAGCAGCAGCTGTTGGCGTCATAGGCGTTTTATTTTTTGACATTGTGTATCTCCTAAATAAGTTAATATGCGTACCCTGCTGGGTACATTTATAATGTATCAATAACCAAAGGGACAAATGGGGACAATGAATACTTTAGAATTGCAAAATGAGATAAAAAAAATAATAGGTGAATTAGGTTGGTCACAAAAACGACTTGGCCGTGAAATTTATATCGCAACTTTTGATGACGATAACGATGATGAGATTAAAAAATTTGAAGAAAAAATAAAAAAAGATTTATCTCGTAAAACCATTGCACCACAAAAACTCAAAGGGTATTTAGAAATAATATCTCGCCATCATGAATTTGAAAAATTAGATATAATATTACCCATTTATAAAAAAAGTCATGTTCTGAGTAATACAATACAAACAGGTATGATGAAAATATCCAAAGAAATACATAAAAACTTAAAGTAATACGTTTTAAATATTGTAGCGACGAGATCTTCATATAAGAAATTAATAGTAAAAACTTTTTATGAAAATACTTACATGAAAATAAATAAACACCAGCGGCTGAAAATTAATTAAAGATCGATGCTAACTTATAAAGTCAACTCACAACAAAAATTAAAGCAATCATTGTAGCTTCCTCATTTTTCCCATACTCTCATACGTTATAATGAGTAAAAAATAAAAAGTGCTATTAAACAATTCAATGCAATCTGAAAACAAATGACCATTTAACTTAAAGCGCTCTACAATACACTCTATAAACTAGTTATAGTTTTAAATACAACTAAAAGCATAAATTGAAAAGGTAAGTGAAGTGATACCAAGTTATCAAGAGCTAATGAAACCCGTTTTAGACGCAGCAAAAAATGAAGAAGTAAAGCTTAGCGATGTGACGGAACTGTTAGCTGAAAAATTCAACCTTACCAAAGAAGAAAAAACACAACTTTTACCTAGTGGACGACAAGCTGTATTTACCAATCGAGTTGGATGGGCGAAAACCTATCTAGTTAAAGCAGGACTATTGGATTCAACAAAACGAGCTCATTTCATAATCACAAGTTTGGGATTAAAAGCGTTAAAAAGTAGTGAAAAGATTAATAATCACTATCTAAAACGCTTTGACGACTTTAACGCTTTCACTAAACAAAAAAACAATGATGATAAAATCAAAGAAACTAACATCCCAGATAACATAGCAACACCCGATGAATTGCTTAGAGCTTCTTACAAACAAATAAATGATGCCTTATCAGTAGAAATATTATCTCGTACTCGTAAAGTTACTCCTGCTTTTTTTGAACAATTACTAATAGAGTTATTATTAGCAATGGGTTACGGTGACAGCAACGAAGGCATGGCTTATACCTTAGGTAAAAGTGGAGATAATGGTGTAGATGGCGTAATCAACCAAGACCCGCTTGGCGTTGATCAAATATACATACAAGCAAAACGTAACGCTCAAGGTAATAACGTGGGGTCCGGAGATATTAGAGATTTTTTTGGGGCACTTAACCTTAAAAAAGCGCAGAAAGGTATTTTTATAACCACCTCTGATTTTACACCATCCGCAGTACAAACCGCCAAAGACTTAGGCATGCGCATTGTACTTATCAACGGAAAAGAATTAGCTAAGCTCATGCTGCGATATAACATCGGCAGTAGAGACGAACAGGTATTACACCTGAAAAAAATAGACGAAGATTTTTTTGAAGATTAACCAACTAAGCAAAGCTTGGAACTGAACTATGGATATTGAAGGCTTACAACCAGAAGCCCAAGCGAGAATAACGATAGATGAAAAGTTAAAGCTCGCTGGATGGAAAATACAAACTTGGCCTAACACCAACCTTAGTGAAGGGGTAGGCGTTGCTATCCGTGAATATCCAGTTGATAGCGGTAAAGGTAAATATACCGATAGTGCAGATTACCTGTTATTCATTAATCGTAAAGCCGTAGGTGTCATTGAAGCAAAAAAAGACGAAACGATTCTGTCTCAAGTTGAAGAGCAGACGCTTCGCTATGCAACAGGAAAAATTAAATTTAGAAACGAAAAAGAGCCCCTCTCTTTTTTATTCGAAGCAACTAGCCAAGTTATTCATTATACCGACTTAAGAGATCCCGCCCCCAGAGCGAGAGAAATTTTCCACTTTTTTAAACCAGAAACATTGCAGGAGTATTTGCAGCAAAGTAATTCACTTCGTCATCGTCTTAAAAATGAAATGCCAGAATTACCTAAAGCCAAACTTCGAGAATGCCAAGTAAGCGCAATTACTGGATTAGAAAAGTCTTTAGCTGATAACCGACCTCGTTCACTAATCCACATGGCGACAGGTGCAGGTAAAACGTTCACTGCCATTAATTCTGTGTACCGTTTAATAAATAATGGTGGTGCTAAGCGTATATTATTCTTAGTCGATACCAGAAACTTAGGTAAACAAGCACAGCAAGAGTTTCATGCCTTTAAGCCACAAGGCAAAGAAACCTTCTTTCATGAAAACCACATAGTTCAGCGATTAAACAGCAGCACCATTGATAATGCCGCTGAAGTTTGTATTTGTACTATCCAGCGCATGTACTCAATATTAAGTGGTAAGCCTATTGATGAAAGTGCAGAAGATCTATCACTCCATGAAATTAAGCAAAACAAACAGCAAGCTAAATTAGTCAAATACATCCCAGCAGTCCCGATAGAAACGTTTGATTTTATCATTGTTGATGAATGTCACCGCTCAATTTACAACTTATGGAAACAGGTACTCGATTATTTTGATGCTTTCATTATTGGTTTAACAGCTACTCCAGATAAACGCACACTTGGTTTTTTCAACGAAAATATCGTTGCTGAATATAGCTATGAAGATTCTGTGCTTGATGGCGTAAACGTTGGTTATGACGTTTATGAAATTGAAACTGAAATAGGCAATAAGGGTGCTGAACTAAAAGCCAAAGAATGGCTAGATCATCGTGACAAATTAACGCGTAAAAAACGTTGGGCACAAGCAGAAGAAGAAAGTGCATACACCAGCAAAGAACTAGACCGTTCTGTGGTAAATACCAGTCAAATTCGCCAAGTTATTAAGGCGATGAAAAAAGCGGTTGAAACGGAAATATTTCCTAGTCGAAAAGAAGTCCCTAAAACACTCATATTTGCTAAAACTGATAGCCATGCAGACGATATTATCCAGATTGTTCGTGAAGAATATGGGCAAGGTAATGAGTTTTGTAAAAAAGTTACCTATAACGCCAAAGACCCAGACGGCATTCTTAATGATTTTCGCAATGACTTTAATCCACGTATAACCGTTACAGTCGATATGATAGCCACGGGAACAGACGTAAAACCATTAGAAGTATTGCTCTTTATGCGAGATGTTCGCAGCAAAGGTTATTACGAGCAAATGAAAGGTAGGGGAGTTCGAAGCTTAGGCTTTGAAGACTTACATAATGTAAGTAAAAGCGCGACTAGCGCTAAAGATAGATTCGTACTTATTGATGCTGTAGGAGTGGAAAAGTCTCAAAAAACGGAAAGCCGCCCGTTAGAACGCAGCCCTAACCTTTCAATGAAAGACCTACTTCAAGGCGTTGCGATGGGTCACCGAGACGATGACACCATTCAAAGCTTGGCAAATCGTTTAACACGTTTAGGAAAACAAATTGATAAACGTGGTCACGATAAAATTGAAAAACTAACAAAAAAATCTGTTGCTCAATTAGCTAGAGAACTATTAACTTCATTAGACCCTGACGCAATCAACCAACAAGCATTAGCTAATGCTAAACAGCAAGGCATTACTCGAAGTGAAGACTCTTTAACCTATAATGATCGTGAAACGGCAAAGCAACAGCTAATTGACAAAGCATGTGAAAGTTTTGATAACCCTGATGCGCGAGAGGTAATTGAATCCGCAAGACGAGAACGTGAGCAGTTAATAGACCATATAAATCTTGATACCGTAACGTATGCGGGTTACAGCAACCAAGCAGAAGAAAACGCTGAAAAAGTCATACAAAGCTTTAAAGAGTTTATCGAGCAACACAAAGAAGATATTCAAGCATTAAGCTTTTTCTACCAGCAACCTTATCAACGTAGACCATTAACATTTTCTATGCTGGAAGAACTTCACGAAACATTAAATAAACCACCACTGTTACTGACAACAGAAAAACTATGGAATGCCTATGAGCGCATTAATTCAACAAACACTAGTAAAAAAAATAAAAAGGCAAACACCCAGAGGCAACTAACCGATATAATCTCACTTATTAAGTTTGCCATTGGATTAGATGAAGAATTAAAACCTTTTGCTGAACATATTGATAGTAAGTTTAAAAAATGGATATTCCGTCATAACGCCCAACGAAAAACCGCTTTTACCGAAGACCAAACAAATTGGTTAAGGCTGATAAAAGACCACATCGCTGCCAGTTGCTTTATTGAACGAGACGATTTTGATTACAGCCCCTTTTCTGACCATGGCGGATTACAAAAGGTGTGGGGCTTATTTAGCAGCGACAACAAAAACGAATTAGATAGCCTCATGGCTGAAATGAATCAGGAATTAATTGCGTGAGTGAAACATTACCGGAAAACTGGGGGCGTTATGAGTTAGGCGAAGTTGTGGAGATCTATGACAATGAGCGAAAGCCTATAAATAACTCTGAGAGAAGTAGCCGTATAGGAAATAAAGAACAATCATCTCTATTTCCATACTATGGTGCTACTGGACAAGTCGGCTGGATTGATGACTTTTTATCAAATCAAGAGTCTGTATTGGTGGGTGAAGATGCAGCCCCTTTTCTCGACCCTATCAAGAACAAAGCATATTTAGTAAAAGGGAAGTTTTGGGTAAATAACCACGCACACATATTACGAGGCATAACGAATTTCGTTAATAATCGATTTATTCTACACCAAATGAATTATGTCGATTATCACGATCATGTCTCTGGCTCTACGCGCTTAAAGTTAACTAAAACTGCTTTAACAAGAATGCCTTTTTTACTGTGTTCATATAATGAGCAGATTAGAATAGCAGACAAAATTGATGAGCTATTTTCTGAATTAGATTCAGGCATTGGGGAATTAAATGCAGCCCAAGTTAAACTAACTCAATATCGCCACTCATTGCTGAAAAGTGCTATAGATGGTGCATTAACTCAAAAATGGCGTAATGAGAACAAAAACAGCATTGAAGAAACTGGTAAGCAACTACTAGAACGTATTCTTATTGAACGCAAAGAACGCTGGGAACAGCAAAAGCTAGAAGAATTTAAAGCGAAAGATAAAACGCCACCTAAAAACTGGAAAGAAAAATACCCTGTACCAGTAAAACCCGATACATCTAATTTACCTGAATTACCTCAAGGTTGGGTGTGGGCAAGTTTAGATATGATCATCGCTAACATAGAGGCTGGTAAGAGCTTCAAATGCCTTGAAAGGCCACCAGTGTTTGATGAATATGGTGTGGTTAAAGTAAGTGCTGTCACTTGGGGTGAGTATAATGAATTAGAAAGCAAAACTTGTACTCGCCCAGAACTAGAAAACGATAAAATACTAATCAAAGAAGGGGATTTCTTATTTTCTAGAGCAAATACAACAGAATTAGTCGGTGCGTGTGTTATCGCGAAAAACATCACTAAAAAAGTCATGTTAAGTGATAAAATTTTAAGGCTGCGTTTTGTTGAAGATAGCTTGAAATATTGGATACTCCAGTTTATGCGAGGAGAGTTAGGTAGAAAGCAAATAGAGTTTTCAGCGACTGGTAATCAAGCTTCTATGAAAAATGTATCTCAAGGAAAACTCCTTAAATTTGCTGTACCACTCCCATCACTAAATGAAGTAGAAGAAATACAAGGAAACTTACTATCCGCTTTTGAAAACACAGCTAATGCTGCTTCAGAAGCAAGCACTACTCTAAAAATACTTAATGCTCAACGAAAAAATATTTTGAAATCAGCTTTTTCTGGTGAATTGGTGCCTCAAGATTCCAGTGATGAACCAGCCTCGTTATTACTAGATAAAATTAAGAAAGAACGAGAACAACTTGCCAAAATAGCTAAACCTAAACGAGTCAAAAAAGTGCCAACTATGAATGAAATTACTGTGAATAACCTAACCAAGTGGTTGAGCAATAAAAAAGAAAACAGCTTTACATTTGAACAAATTCAAAAAGAATTCCGGGGTGATTATGACCTATTAAAGGAATGCATATTTGAAATATTAAGTGAAAAAAAACCATTGATTAAACAAGTCTTTGACCAAGAAACTAGTGCAATCAAGTTTATTAAGGAAGATAAATGAAGCTTATTCGATTACACATAGTTGATGCTGAAACCTGCGGTGGTTTATTAAACGGTGTAGAAGTCCAATTTCGTGACGGAAATGTAGAAATGGATAGTTTTTCACCTCTGTGTTTAATTGGTCCTAATGGCACGGGAAAGTCGCAGGTTTTACAAATTATTGCCGAAATATTCCAAGCTGTATTTGCTAAATATTTACCTGACGAAGAACAAGGAACTCCAAACAATCAGATCCAATTTGAGCTGGAGTACTCCATTGCTGATAGTAGCAAAAAAGGCAGAACAGTCAGAATATCTAGGAAAAAGGTTGGTAAAAAATCCCCTGATATTTTAGTGGATAATTTTATTGATAATGAATGGAAGTCTATTAGCAATAAATCAGAAATTAAACTTTTATTGCCTTCAAAAGTTATCGGTTATACATCAGGTGATAACGAAACTTTAAGTATACCTTTTTTTGTAAGTAGGGCTGGTTACGCTAATCAGGTACGAACTAATGCAACTAAAGAAGATCTAAAATCAAGGCTAATTTTAGACTCTAGAATGCTGTTAATTGACTACAGTACCAACTTGGAAGTTCTAGTAGCAAATTTACTCCTCAATCCTGAAAACGTGCGACAAAGTTTACTTGAAAAATCGAACTTAAAAAAACTTAGGTCATTTAGGTGCGTAATTCAAAGAAAACACACTGCTGCGCCTAGCGATGGAGTGAAATTAACTGACGAACTCGAATGTTATATCGATTATCTGAAGAGCTGTGCTACATGTTTCAATTACGATGAGCAGACGTGGACTTGGACATTTGATTTTTATGTACAAAATGCAACAAATTCGGCATGTGAGCATTACTGGAAAGGTGGCGCATTAGAGCTTTATTCTTGCTTTCACAAATTGGCTATGTTGAACGATCTTATAATTCCTGCAAAAGACAGAGCAGCTTATGAAAAAGGTGTTGAATTAAGAAGATTTGCATCTAGGTTACCAGAACCAATGGAGCGCCAAAAAGTATTCCGTTTCGAAAGAGTAGAATTTATCTCAAAGAAAAGTAACAAGCCTGTTGATTATGTTTCACTCTCAGATGGGGAACATCAATTTGCACAACTACTAGGAACGTTATGCATGGCATCGTTTCCTAATGTTTTATTTCTATTAGATGAGCCTGAAAGCCACTTCAATCCCAAGTGGCGAGTAGATTTCATTTCAAATTTAATGGACTTACCGACTATTAGTGATAAGAAATGTAAAAATGAAGGGAAGCGTTCAGGAGCTTCCGCAGCATCTATACAAGATTGCTTAATAACTACACATTCTCCATTTGTTCCTTCTGATATGGACAGAAAGAATGTCTTGATTTTTAGTAAAAATGAAACTGGTGAAATTAAATCGAGACCTCCCAGAATTCAAACCTTTGGCAGTAAATTTGATGCGATTCTTGCTGAATGCTTTGATATTTCGCCACAAATATCTGGATTACCAAGAGATCAAATTAAAGAATTAATGACTACTGGAACAAAAGAGCAGATTCAAGAAGCTATAGCTAATTTAGGTGAGTCTAACGAGCGAATGAGGTTAGCAGGAAAATTAGCATTGATATTGAGTGAGGAAAATTAATGTTTGTTAATTATCCGATCAATGCAGCTCAAGATAATAATTTTGTTCATGAAAGTATTTATGAAGCAATAACCCTTATTTTTAACAATTTGAATAATGGAGTCGCAGTTCCCCTTTGGCCAGATGTTTTGCCACCAAGGCATAGAGCTAAATTAAGAAGTCGTAGAACTATTCGGGATTTATTAGTTGAACTCAAAGATATTGCGGCCCCACTTTCAGAACAACAACGCAACAAAGCATTAGCTTTTATTGATAATCAAAATGAAATTAATGGTCTACTAGATGGAACTACAAATTTAATTACGCCTGATGCTGATATAGAGTTGTTTACTGACTGTTTTGAACGAATTTTTCTTGAGGGGTTCAGGCTGTTAACAGGAACTAAGTCTAGAGATAAACACTATGAAGATATATACGAATCTTTATCTAGTAAGACTTGCCCATTTTGTGGATATGAACCTTTCGAAGCCCCCGGCCTAAAAAGAGAAGATGAAGATCATTACTTATTGAAAGACCAGTATATAGCGTCTGCTGCAAATCTGATGAACTTGGTTCCTATGGGCGGAAAATGCAATAAAAGTTATAAGCTTCAGCAAGATATTCTTTTCAAAAATAATAGAAGAAGAAAGGCGCTAAACCCATACGGAAATACAAAGGCTGAAATTTGCTTACTTAGAACACCAGCAAGAAATCTATTAGATGAAAAGCCTGATTGGATAATTACTATTTCGCCTGATATTGAGGAAACACGGACGTGGAATGAGGTGTTTTCTATAAAAGATAGGTTGAAAGATACAGTTTTATCGTCAAATTATGAATCTGTAAAAAGTGAAATAGGCGCATTTTTATCGTCCTTAGGCTTAAATTCAGAGAGTTCCAAAGAAGACATTCTGACTGGGCTAAATGAATATGAAAATTTGAAAAGAATCGCGCCAGAACAAGGACTGGGCTTTCTCAAAGATAAAGTAGCAAAAATGTTAATTGAGTATTTTGAACAAGAAAACCCTGTTGTTATTGGGCAAGTCAGAGATAGTTTACCAAAAATGCTAGAAGAGCAATTAGCATAAGTTAAATAAGGTTACATTATGAACGCTCCAGCGTTAGTACAAAAAGTTTGGAATTATTGTCATACATTACGTGATGATGGTGTGGGCTATGGCGACTATTTAGAGCAGCTAACCTATCTACTGTTTTTAAAAATGGCACATGAATATGCGCAACCGCCATATTCAAGAGATACTAAAGTTCCAACAGATTATAACTGGGAAACGTTACAAGGCTTAACTGGCGAAAAGCTAGAAGAGCAATACCGTAAGGTACTGAAAAACCTAGCAACTGAAAGTGGCATGATTGGCGCTATTTTTTATAAGTCTGAAAATAAAATACCTGATCCAGCAAAGTTAGCACGTATCGTTAAGATGATTAATGACGAGAATTGGATCAGCTTAGATTCAGATGCAAAAGGTGATTTGTATGAGGGCTTGTTGCAAAAGAACGCTGAAGATACCAAAAGCGGTGCAGGCCAGTATTTTACGCCTCGTGCATTAATTGATGCGATGCTTGCTTGTGTTCAACCTGAACCGAAAAAAACAATTGCAGACCCAGCTTGTGGGACAGGTGGCTTTTTCTTAACTGCAAGTGACTGGATTACATATGGTGACGAGCAATGGATAGAAAAAGGCATGAGCCATTGGAATCCATCCAAGCATGATGAAAACACCTTAGCAAAATCAAAGTTGAACAAAGACCAAGTTAAGTTTTTGCGTGATGAAACTTTTCGTGGCAACGAAATTGTGCCGTCTACTCGTCGTATGTGTTTAATGAATTTATTCTTACACAACATCGGCAGCATAGATGGTGAGCCTGAGGTTGAAAGAGCTGACGCATTACTCACAAAAATTGAAGGTGAAAATAAAGTAGATTACGTTCTTGCCAATCCACCTTTTGGAAAGAAAAGCAGCATGACGATTACTAATGCTGAAGGTGGTGAAGACAAAGATGCATTAACTTATGAGCGTCAAGATTTTTGGACAACTACTACTAATAAACAGTTAAACTTCTTACAGCATATTATTTCTAGCTTGAAGGATACTGGTAAAGCTGCGGTAGTTTTACCTGACAACGTTTTGTTTGAAGGTGGAGCTGGAGAGCGTATTCGTCGCAAGTGGTTAAATAATTGTGATGTTCATACTATTTTAAGACTTCCTACGGGTATTTTTTACGCAAATGGTGTGAAAGCTAATGTCGTGTTTTTTGACAATGCTGCCCGTGATGAAAAAGTACATACCAAAGGAATTTGGTTTTATGATTTAAGAACAAACAAACACTTCACGCTAAAACAGCGCCCGATGACACTTAATGACTTAAAAGACTTTATTACGTGTTACAACCCAACCAATCGTCATGAGCGAGAAGAAACTGAACGATTTAAGTACTACAGCTATGATGAGCTTATTAATCGTGACAAAGCTAGCCTAGACGTATTTTGGCTTAAAGACGATAGCTTAGATAATCTTGATAACTTGCCTGCGCCAGATATTTTACAACAGCAAATCATCGACCATTTAGAAGCGGCCTTAGCTTCATTTAAAGATGTAGCGGCAGGATTACCTGGTAGTACAGGGAAATAGTTAAAAAGCCGCAAAAAATGCGGCTTTTTGAAGTATAAAATAACCAAACATGTGTATATTATTTAATTTATATTGCTTACTATGAAGTATTATTACACGGCAAATAGAAACAGATTAAATTTTGAACGTAGTTCTTATTATTTGCCGTATAGTAACAATCTAACCATTTATTACTCTTGAAGCTCTTCTTTGGCTTCTTCAAGCTCCTCTTTTACCTCTTCGAGTTCTTTTTGCACTTCATCAAGCTCATCTTGCTGATCATTGAAGTCATCTATGGCTTCATTAAGCTTCTCTTTTACTTCTCCAAGTTCTTCTTCTAGGTGATCAAGCTCTTCTTGTAGGCTATCAACTTTTCTATTTGCATCATAATAAACATCATTTACTTCATTAAGATCGCTAGATAATTCTTCATTTAATAGTGATAGTTCCTTTAACTCACGATCTTTTTCATCACGCACAACCGTTAACCGCTTGGCTATCTCTTGCATGGTTTTATATGATTTATGAAATTGCTTTAGCCGTTCATGTCTGAGCTCTAACTCGTTAATGAGTCTTTTTATATACATATTTTTATTTTTTAAAACAGCATCATAAGCATTCACTTTAGCCTCAAATTGCGCTTTTTCTTCTTTCCATTTTACCGACTCTTGATCATCTTGCTTCTGTATAGAACCCATACACGCCTTCAATTTTTTACTTTCTAATTCCGACTATCTTCGTGAGAATTCATCTGTTGTAAACTATCTTCATCTTGCATAGCTGTTATGCATTAACACGCAGAGCGAGCTAAATAATCGTACTTTGATTAAAAAAGATCATTTCAAAGCCACCAGCTCTTATTTTTAAGGGCTTTAATAAAAAAGTCCCGATATTCGGGACTTATAATAAACTTATTAATAAAACAAAACACTATTCGATATTCTGTACCTGTTCCCTCATTTGCTCGATTAACACTTTGCACTCCACCGCTGCGGCAGTGATGTCAGTATTAATGGCTTTTGAGCCTAAGGTATTGGCTTCACGGTTAAACTCTTGCATCATGAAATCTAAACGGCGGCCTACTGCTCCGCCTTTTTTAAGCACGTTACGCGCTTCTGAAATGTGGGAGTCTAATCGGTCTAATTCTTCTGCTACGTCGGATTTTTGTGCTAACAAAACAAGTTCTTGTTCTACACGTGTACTGTCTAAATCGACTTTGGCATCTTCAAACTTTTTAAGGATACGAGCTTTTTGCCAAGCATGTACTTCTGGCATAAAGTGACGCACTTTCGCAGCTTGTTCGCCAATGCTCACTAAACGTTGGTCAATAAACACGGCGAGGTTTGCACCTTCTGCGGCGCGCGCTTCAACAAATTCGTTCAACGTGGTTTGAAAGCCTGCCATTAATTCTGCACTCACGGCATCAGCGTCTTGCTCTGGTGCTTGCATCACACCCGGCCATTTTAAAATATCAACAGGGTTTACAGAACCCGAGCCCATTTGTTCAACCACCCATTGTGCATTTTGCATCAATTGTGTTGCTAGCTCTTTGTTCATGCTTAATGAAGTGCTGCTTGCTGAGTTTGCATCAAAACGTAAACTACATTCTATTTTTCCGCGCTCTAAACGTTTACGGAAGCTTTCTTTTAGTTTGCTTTCTAAACCTCGAAATTGCTCAGGTAAGCGAAAATATGTTTCAAGGTAGCGTTGATTGACGGAGCGAATTTCCCAAACAGCTGTACCCCAATCACCTTTTAATTGTTTGCGTGCAAACGCAGTCATACTATAAATCATATTTTCCCCTTTCAATTTGAGTCCGAAGTATAACTGACTAATTACTAAACATGCTACGATGCTGTTCAACTTGGAGTAGATTTAATGTCAGAAAAAATTATTTGTCACTTGGTTGCTGGCTTTTTAGGTGCAGGCAAAACAAGCTTTATTCAACAATTAGCAAGCTATAAACCAGAGCACGAGCGTTGGGTTATTTTAGTCAATGAAGTAGGTCAACAAAGTTACCCTGTCGAATCGCTAAAAGCACAAAATATCGCAGTGAAAACGGTATTAGGTGGATGTTTATGTTGCACCGCAGGTTTACCTTTCCGCGTTGCGTTGAACGATATGATTAAAGATCATAAACCCGACCGAATTTTTATTGAACCAGCAGGTGCCGGACATTTAGATAATATCCAAACGCTATTACAGGGTGAGTTCTACTTACCGATTATTGAGTTAGCTGAGACGCAATGTTTATTAAATGCTAAGCATTTAAATGATCCTGAATTAGTTGAACATGAAAGTTATTTAGAGCTGATTAAGCAAGCCGATAATTTATTGGTTTATGGTGAAGTTGCCAAAGCTAGCTCATTAGCTCTCCACTATAAGAAACCATTAACAGTATTACAAGGTGACCAAGGAGATGCGAACTTGCTTAATAAGGCTTAAGTAAGCTGCCTTATTTGCCTAAATGAGCGACGGTCTGGACTTGATATAATTATTACTTTAAAACTCATGAATACGTCTCCTAAAGTTGTTAGAATACTTGACCAAATTGTTAATGTTTTTACTGAGATGTTATTAGTACTATTAACAAAATCATAATTTACACTACTCGGTCTACTTTTTAGTTGATTAGGTACATTTACAGATAGGATAGATCATGAAATTTAGTCCATGCACAAGCGACTGCACGAGTGAAGGCACTCATTGTGGAGGATGTGGCAGAAGCCGTGTTGAAATCACTGAAACACAGGCAATCACTAAACAATTAGTGGCACACCTTGTTAAATATAATTATGACGATCCAGAAAATTTCTTGGATAACATTAAAGCCAAAGCACTCAAACGTTCTAAAGCACAATTAGCACAAGGTAACTGCTAATGGCTAAGAAGCATAAAGAAGTTGTTTCACAAGAGACTCAAGATGAAGCCAATGCAATGGCTAAAAAAGTAAAAAAACCAGGGCAAACCAAAGAACAAACTAAGCTGATCGCATTAGGGATTCAAAAAGGCATTACCGAATACAAGAAGCAAGCGAAAGCCAAACAGCGAGAAGCAGATAAAGCGAAAAAGAAGAAATCGCCAGTGAATGAGCTTGAGTTGCAAACAGAAACAATCGAGACAAAATCAACAACACCAATCTTACCTTGGGCTTTATTAGTGTTAAGTTGGATAGGGTTTGTTAGCTACCATTTTTTAAATCAATAAATTAAGTAAAGGAATAACCATGGTTAAGGTAATTGTAAACGGCGCTAAAGGTCGTATGGGCAGCGAAGCTGTTAAAGCAGTAACAAATGACAGTGAATTAGAGTTAGTAGCAAGCTGTGACTTTGGTGACGATTTAGCCGCTTTAATCAAAGAGACTGGCGCACAGGTTGTGGTGGATTTAACTGCGGCATCTGCAGGCTTTGACAACACACAAACGATTCTTAACGCAGGAGCTTGCCCAGTTATCGGAACAAGTGGCTTCCTTGAACAACAGGTTGCTGAGTTACAAGCGTTAGCAAAAGAGAAGCAGCTAGGTGGTTTAATTGCACCTAATTTTTCAGTTGGCGCAGTATTAATGATGAAGTTTGCTGTACAAGCAGCAAAATACTTACCTGATGTTGAAGTAATTGAAGCACATAGCCCACAAAAAGAAGAAAGCCCTTCAGGTACTGGTATTCGCACTGCTGAATTGATTGCAGCAGCTCGTACAAAGGCGGCAACACCTTGTAGCGATAAAGAGCTGATTGAAGGTGCTCGTGGCGCTGAATTAAATGGCGTGAAATTACATTCAATTCGTTTACCGGGTGTGGTTGCACAACAAACTGTATTCTTTGGTGGATTAAGTGAAACATTGAAGATCGAGCATAACTCCCAACATCGAGAATCGTTTATGCCAGGCATTTGTTTAGCCTGTAAAGAAGTGGTGAAACGCTCTGAATTAGTTTACGGCTTAGAATACTTGATGGATTAGCTGATGGGCTAGTTGGTTTTGTTATAACGAATACGATGGGCTAATCACCCATTAAAGATAGAACAACTATATAAAACCCACACAGCATAGAGAATCGTTTATGCCAGGCATTTGTTTAGCCTGTAAAGAAGTCGTGAAACGCTCTGAATTAGTTTACGGCTTAGAATACTTGATGGATTAGCTGATGGGCTAGTTGGTTTTGTTATAACGAATACGATGGGCTAATCACCCATTAAAGATAGAACAATTATATAAAACCCACACAGCATCGAGAATCGTTTATGCCAGGCATTTGTTTAGCCTGTAAAGAAGTCGTTAAGCGTAACGAGCTGGTTTACGGCTTAGAATACTTGATGGATTAGTTTAATGGGCTAGTTGATTTTGTTATAACGAATACGATGGGCTAATCACCCATTAAAGATAGAACAACTATATAAAACCCACACAACATCGAGAAACGTTTATCCCAGGCATTTGTTTAGCCTGTAAAGAAGTGGTGAAACGCTCTGAATTAGTTTACGGCTTAGAATACTTGATGGATTAGCTGATGGGCTAGTTGGTTTTGTTATAACGAATACGATGGGCTAATCACCCATTAAAAACGTATTACATAAAAAAAGTGCTTAGAGATGATTCTCTAAGCACTTTTTTTGTAGTTCAAAATAAATGACGTTAAACAGATAAGCTATTTACCGTGACTGGTATTCGGTTATAAGCGGAAAATCGCCAACCTATCTGCCACTTGTTTTGCTGTCATTAACAGGTGATCACTTTTACTTGTTAAGCTATCACTTGCTAGTTGATTAGTCTGAGCAATATTCATAATTTCAGTGGCGTTATTTGCAACTAAATTACTTTCTTGTGCTTGTTGAATTGTCAATGCAGATAACGACTCTAAGCTTTGACAAGATTCAGCAGCTTCTTGTTTCATATCTTCTAGCGGTACGATAATATCTTCAATTAATTGCACGCCTTTTTCTATTTTGTTTTCACTTTCACCAATGTCCAACTCCACTTTATCCGTTTGAGTTTTCATGGTTTTAATAATATCGTCAATACTTTCAGTCACTTTAGCGGTACGCGTTGCTAACACACGTACTTCGTCAGCAACCACTGAGAACCCTCGTCCACTCTCACCGGCTCTCGCGGCTTCAATTGACGCATTCAAGGCAAGTAAGTTTGTTTGATCAGCAATTTCTCGAATTTGATTAATTGCATTTCCAACTTGCACCGTGCTTTCTGTTAAATAAGCAACTGACTCAGATGAATCACGAACAGAGACGGCAACTTCTTTGATGGAATGACTTGCTTCAACAATCGATTTTACGCCTTGCTCTGAAAGTTTTTGTGTTTTTATCGCCTGTAAGCCTATTTCTTTAACATCTTCTGAAGTTTGCTGAATACCTTCAGATAAAGAAGAAATACTGCTACTGATATCATTAGAGCGCTGATATTGCTCTGTTAAAGAACCTTTCATTTCATCAGCTTGCAATTGAATACCAGTTGCACATTCTCCAACTGATTTAGCATCTTTATCTACATCAGTGATCATCGATTTTAATTGATCACGCATATTTAACATGCCTGATAATAAACGCCCTAATTCGTTGTTTTTACCCGTAGGAATATCCTGTGAAAGATCACCGCTAGCAATTGTACTAACCGTTTTAACTGATTGATTTAAAGGGGAAGTAATACTTGCAATAATGGCATAGGTCATAAACACACCAAATAATAATGCAGCGCCACCCACTAATAGCATGATGAATAATGCCTCTTCAGTGATTGCGATAATAGTATTTTGATGGTTATTCATTGAGTCTTGCTGTAATTGCTTAAATGATGCAACGCCTGCTAATAAAGCATCAAGTGCTTTACGCGTATTCCCAACCATTTGTTGACGTGCATCTTCTGGCTCACCAAACTCAATTTCATCAATGGTTGCGAAAAATTGTTTATGGTAATCCATTCTTAATTTATTAAGCATTTCTAATGCGGCTTTATCTTCATCAGTGGTTAATAGAGTGCCTATTTTTTCAAGCTCTTCATCGATTAACTTGTTTTTTGCATCAATGCTTTGATATACCGCTGTTCGCTGTGTTTGCTCTTCTAAAATAAACAAAGTTAGCAAATCACCGGCAACACTTTCCGCATTAATATTAATTTCACCGGCAATTTCAGCACGCATAACATCACCTTCGACGATATTACGCACTTCATAGGCAGTATTTTTAAAACGTAACCCAGCAAATACAATCATGCCTAACATAAAGATAAGAATGGTAGAGTGACTTAATATCAGTCGATATTTAATGGGCATAGGAATTCCTTAAAACTTAATAATAAAAACAATTACTTATTTCTTTTTTGGCCATATAAAAAATAACCAAATACAAAAGGTATCGATAAATAATAGACTATTTGTAACTGTTCTATTGGTTGTGTATTCGCTAACCCTAATAATCCGATCGCACAGAAAAAGAGGATCAACATAAATTGTGAATAATAGCTTTTGCAAATAATGTACCGTGTTGGTTGATTTTCTCGCGCAATGTCATAAAAACGCTTATTAAACGCTAATCGGAAGAAATTACTTAAAAACGCAACAAGTAATAGTCCAGCATATAAAATGAGGCCATCCATTTCTTGATTAAATTGACCACGTAACCACCAAGAGATGGCATAACCAATCACGGCAACAAAATAAATGAGTTTTACATTCGCCCTATCAATGTATTTTTTGATCACCAAAAATATCAACGCTAATAGCGCGCTCAAACCAACAATAATTAATCCAAGTTGCATTACATTTTCTTGGGTTAACATATAAATAGTCAGTACCCAAAAATAGCTTTCTAGAAAAAGAAATAAGCCATCTATCGCAAAAATCAGCTTAGAATGGTGGGTATCCTTAAAAGTAACAACTTGCTTGAAACTAAAAGCGGGGACTTGCTTTAATAGTTCGGCTGAAGAGTTATTATCTTTAATGTTAAGACTTTGCAGGCTTTTATTAACCGCGGCAAAACCAAATAATGAGACGATAAAAGATAAACTTAATACACCAATAAAATATTCCATACCCAGTAGGTAACTACCCACCAATACGCCTGTTTTTAATGCAGCAACCACTAATATTTGGAAGTTACCAAAGGTATTGCCTGTGTTTTTATCTTCCGTAATGGCTTGAAACAACAAACGCTGCGTTGACCAATAAAAACAACCTGCCGCGCCATTAATTAATGCACCAATGGTTACCAATAAAGTGAGCTCATCCCAAACCAATAGAATCACAAATAAGCTTTGAAATACAAAGGATAAACTAAGCAATGTACTCCATGCCTGTTGTGCACGAAGACGATCCCAATAGTACAAAGCAAACAAAAAACCCACTGCAGTTAATGCAATAAAGTAGGCGATTTCATTAAGGCTTAACCCTTTATCCCACAAAATAACGGGGATAAAGATAGGCAACAAACCGAGTAAAAAGGAATGAAAGCCTGTGAATAAATAAAAGGTACGCGCTAACCCTGTCATTTAGAAAGTATCAGACTGTTTAACATCTAATGCGTCTAGCTGTTCAAACTGAGCACTTAAGTCTTCGGCTTTACCGTAACGAGGGTAATCATGCATTTTTAAATATGGACGTGAGTTTACTTCAAGAAAAATACATTTTTGATCGCGGTAATCAAACTCAATCCCTTTTTCTAAAATCACATCAATACCTAGAATATTGGCATCAAATAAGTTTAATACGTTCTTAAATAAGGCATTATTCACTTCAGGTAATAGTTGCTTATTAATCACTTCCACCACGCCACCTGGCGCTAAAGAGATACGGTAAAATAAAGTCACTCGCTGCCCTTCTTCAGGCACTGAATCAAAGTTTAAGCCTTGTTTTGCTAAGAATGCACTCGTTTGCGCGCTTTCTTTTAAAGGTGAAATAACAGGATATAGCTTCATTTCTTCTCGAATTGCATTTTCTATTTTCATCAATTCACGAATCGTTGAGCTGCCATTTCCTTTAACTGCAGGTGCATAACGCTGTAATACTGAAACGACTTCACCATTAGCAACAACAACACGGTAGTTTTTACCTTCAAGATATTGTTCAACTACGGTAAATGGCCACCAGCATTTTGCTAGGAATATCGCTTTCCATAATTCTTTGTAATTTCTAATTGGAAAATGACTACCACGAGAAAAACCACTCACATTAGGTTTGATCACTAAAGGAAAACCAAATTTTTGAGCAAATTTAACCGCTGTAAAAGGGTTAAAAAAGATAAGCCCTTGTGCGTGTGGAATACCACCTTCTTTAAACTTGTCACGCGCTTGCTCTTTACTACGACAACTTTTACGTACTTCTAAACTGTTGTAGTTACTGCAGCCATCCATGAATTTTTTACTGATCCATGCGTATATTGCTTTTTTAATTTTCATGAATTTTGCCTATTTTTTTGCACTGGCTTTTAGCACGTGTGCAGATTGTAATTTTTTAAAGAAAATCGATTTAACTACTTGAGAGTCAGGAATATCCTTTGTCACTAAAGCCAGTTGTTTCATACTCGAAAACACAAACTTTAACTTGCTTTTAAAGCTGATGCTTTTAACTAATAAGGTTAATGGCATAGGTACGTAGACATTAATTTCAACAATTGAAAATTGTTCATCAAGCAATGCTTGTAATGAGTCTGCGCGAGCACAATAACGTGCAATTTTAAAGTCACCAATACTGCCAAAAATATGTTCTATCTTTTCAATTTGTTGTTCATTTAATTGCGACATACAGGATTGATATGATGTATCTGTATTATTAATGCCGTTGATTGGCATTTTGTCGCCGCTACTATTACAGGTTTCAGTGATCGAGATGATTGCGGATGACAGATCTGTTTGTGCACCCGGAATATAAAATATTTCAAATTCACGCTGCCCTTTTGCAGCAGCTTGAATTAAATAGCGCGGCCCATCTTCTCGTCGCGCTTGTCTATGTTTAATCAATTGCTGTTCGTTATCTGCTCGCACAATACCTTGTGAGTTCTGACCCCATTCTGGTTTAATAAAAACAGGGTAACTCTCTGGTAGCAAATCAGCACGATCTGCGAATTGTGTTAAACGCCATTGCGAAGGTATCAATGCATCCATATCTAATTTAGAAAAGAGCTCAAGATCTTCGTTAAAATAATTGGCGTTTAATTGGAAGTACTTCCATGGCCCGATGCGAAATCTAAAACACCATCCAATGTAAGAAAGTACTAACAGTATACGAATCAGCAAAATCTATTCCTTATAAACCAAGGTTGCTTTTGTAAGCACGGTAGTTAGTCATAAATAACACTAGACCTAATACTAAAATCGACGTTGCAGCATAGAATAAACTACCGCCATCGCTTTGGCCTTCATGGATAACAACAATACCTAACGGTGTAAATAGATGGAAGAACACAGCCCCACCCATTACCGCAGCAGCCATTAAACCACCTAGTGCATGTACTGCACTGCGTGATGGCGCTGACTTTATTACTTTTGCTTTCAGTAACAACCAGAAAACAGCTGGTGAAAGTAAAACTAAAGAAGTAATAAGCTCAACAGAACCAACAGCATAAGAGCCATAGTTTGCAAAGCCAGTACCAATGGTTTCACCTAAAAAGCCTTGCATCCAAGCGCCAATCACACCAAAAATATGTTGTGTATCTGGATGTAAAGTAAACTTATACGGTAGTGAGAATAAAAAAACTTTGGCAGTCCATAACACAACTGCCCAGCTAAAAATTGGTAATATTTTCATTAAAATTCCTTTTCTAAATTAGCCCAATGAAGATCTGCTTGTTTGATAAATGCGTCTTTATCTGTAACCCATGTATCCATAACACTCTTATCATAGTTCAAATAAAGCTTATCATTATAAACAGTCCAAAAAGGTGCGTTTCCTGGCGCAATTTGTTTGTTTGCCATCGCCCATGCACAGTGACCGCCATATTGAGGCGCGTATTTCACAGGGTTAGTTTTAAATAATGCTAAATTTTCAGCGCTTGAGAAATACCAATCAGCACCTTGATATTCAAACGTATATTTACTGCTTCCTTTTACTTGCTTTGACTCAGTGAAGTAAGAAACAACGTCATAGCCTGAAACGGCCTTGCTGCTAAAGTAGCTTGTATAAACAGCATCAGCAGCATTTGCCGTCTGAAAAACTGAGAAAGTCATTAAAGCTACCATTTGTAGCATTAAGATTATTTTTTTCATATTAGGTTCCTTTTTTAAATGAATTTAAACGAATCAATTAACAAGACCTTACTAATCTGTAATTTATTCCCTGAATTTATAAAAAATTTAAAATATCTGTTAAATCTCTTTATTTAGAACAAAAAACGCCAAGCTAAAACTGGTAACTCATCCCTGTAGAAATAAAGATTGAACGACTATCATAAAAACTAATATCCGACTTTTTCTGCGTATATGCGCCTAACAAGTTCCAATTCCAGTTTCTTAAATTTAATGGCTCTTTGTAACTAAATATAGAAGATAGACTGCCATAAACAAGATCTTGTTTCTTATCAAAAATAGGGTTTGTCGCTTCATAGTTTTGTACTCCCATTGAAAGCGTTGTCGCCCAAAATGAACGCTCTCTAAAAATAAGAACTCCCAATTTAAGCGCATAATCTTCATAACTATTTGCAGCACCATCAGCATCTCTTTGGTTCTTTTCTAGCGTCGGTTTTAAAAAGATTCTTTTTTGTATAGGGAACATGGTTTCGATGCTAAATCGCTGATAAATACTGTCACGATTTAATAATGTAATCTCATCGCTGGTTAAGCTATTCGTTTGACCACTTAATTCATCTTCAATACTACTGCTCGCGATGGCGTATTTAACGGTAAAGGGACTTGCAAAGATTTGTTCAATGGCAATACGCCCACCACCTACTTTTTGTTTGGTTTCTTCTCTGTCACTACCGACTAAAAAAGGGTCTTCCCATACTTCGTTATAAACGGATAACTTAGGAAAAACAGCAAAGGTTAATTTACTATCGTCATAAAACTGATGTTTCATACCGAACTCATATTGAAAACCATTAGTTGTAATTTGATCAGCATTATTCGCATCAAAATAGAGTTGCGTCTTTAAACTATCAAATGTGTAAAAGATTTTATTTAAAGGGATAACTAAAGTTTCAGAAGTTGATTTCCCACTATTAGTTAAACTATTTGTGGTGCGATTTTCGCTACTTGTACTTAATTGAGAATGACCGCTAATGTAAAGCGCATTTAAACTCAAAGTCGAGTCCCATCCAGCTTGCTCACTAAGAGGGCGAGCTATGCTTGATTGGCTAACGCATAGTACCAATAATGAACAACTTAATTTTTTAAACATAATTTATCCCAATCGATTTATTTTATTAATGGCTCAAGCATTTTCTCTAAGCCATTTAATTTCACTTCATACATTAAAGCAAGTTGTTCGCCTAATTTCCCTTCTGGGAAGCCCTTGCCATGAAACCACACTAAATAAGGCTCAGGTAAATGGATCAACTTTCTACCTGCATATTTACCAAATGGCATGACTTGGTTAATTGCATCACTTAATGCTTTAGGGTTATCTAACATGTTTTGTCCTTTACACAGTCTTTAATTAGTTTCATTAAAACAGTTAGTTGGCATTCTACTTGTGGTTCAATGATATTAAACCCTATATTTAAACGAAAACAATGAGGATAAAGATCTAGGGTGCTAAAGCTTTCCCCGATACGAATATCCAATTTGTTAATTAAGGCCAACTTTCTTAATTGCAGGGTATTTAAGTCTGGTACTTCTATCCACAATACAAACCCACCAGCAGGTTGACTAATTTTGCTATTGTTAGGTAAGTTTTTTTGTAAATAGGCAATAAATTGCAAGCTCTGTTGTTGTAAGTGTAAACGTATTTTTTTCAAATGCTTTAGATAATCACCACGGCGAATAAAATCAGCGATCCCTAATTGCAGTGGAGACGTCACTCCTTGATTCGCAAACAGGCGATGCTGCAAGTAAGCCTGTAAGTATCGCCCCGGCAAACACCAACCTAACCGATAACCTGCGGCAAGGGTTTTAGAAAAAGAGCCACACCATAATATATAACCTTCGCGATCCCAATGTTTTGCAGGTAAAGGAATAACGTCCTGATAACCTAGTTCAAGGTATACATCATCTTCAATAATAGGAATTTGGTATTGCGTTGCGAGTTCAACCAATTTTTGTTTTTGTAATGCACTCATGGACAACCCTTGTGGATTCATATGCGACGTACAAAATAAGCCAGCTTTAATGGCTCCTTGTTGCATTTGATATTGTAACTGTTCAAGGTCAATGCCCTCTTGCACTGAAGGAATTTCAACAACGCGTCGTCCCATACTCGCTAACAAGTCCAATAACCCGCTAAAACAAGGCGAACTAATCGCAACTGCATCACCTACCTGTGTGGTGATTTCGATAGCGGTACGAATCGCATCTAAGCAACCATGAGTGATCACTGATTCCGCGGCAGAGAAATGAAAATTCATTCCTTTAAAATGCTCACTCAAGCACCCTCGTAATAGCAATTCGCCTTGTGGATCAGGATAATGACTTATTTGTTTACCTTGTTGTTTCATGGCGCGTTTAAAGCTTTGTTGTAGCTTTTCTACTGGAATTAATTCCGAGTCATAACGTGCAATACCCAGTGGACAAGGGTCAATAAAAGGATTATATAACGCTGCCTTTTTCGGCTCTGTTGTTGAACTTTGAAAGGACACTAACGTAGGTGATTTTATGTTATCCGCTAACAATGATTTTTGTGCGACATAATAGCCTGATTGCGGCTTTGCAATTAACCAACCTAAAGACTCTAAATGCTGATAACAATTTAATGCTGTGGTCATACTGACACCATGAAGTTGTTTAAACTTGCGCAGTGACGGCATTTTACTGTGTAAAGCTAATTGCCCAGCTTCTATTTGTTGCACACATTGTTCTGCTAATTGGGTATATCTCATAACTGTACCGCTTTTAAAGTTAATTTTTGTATCTGTTATCTTTTTCAGTTTGTTGGATAATGCCATTAAGGTCAAGCGCCAACACGCTTGCAATAAAACATTTAAAAGTAGTCATCAAAGGAATAGTAATGAAAAGAAACGATTTAATATTAGGTATTCTCGTCATGATTGTATGGGGACTGAATTTCTCAGTGATCAAGTTAGGTGTTAATGAAATTGACCCTTTGTTATTAACTGCTTTTCGATTCAGCCTAGTCGCCTTACCTGCAATCTTCTTTGTAAAAAGACCTAACGTTTCATGGTTGTATTTAATTGCTTACGGTTGGATTTTTTCGATTGGCGTTTGGGGAATGGCCACTTGGTCCATTGAAGCCGGATTGAGTGCCGGTATGGCATCGGTTTTATTGCAAATGAACGTCGCCTTTGGTTTATTCTTAGGTTATTTCTTATTAAAAGAAGCATTACCGTTAAATAAAATAATAGGCTCGGCCTTGGCGCTAAGTGGTTTATTACTTAGTTTAACCGTGACCGATGGTTCAGTGACTAACACTGGTTTACTATTAATTCTGTTTGCCGCTTTATCTTGGAGCCTTGCCAGCATCATTATTAAAAAAGCAGGCACTAAACAGATCTTTGCATTTAGTTTATGGGCAATGGCTTGTGCACCAGTTCCATTGTTTGTGATTGTTTATTTACAGTCGGGCATTGATGTTTTTATGCAACTTCCTGAGCAGCTTAATGGCCGCGTGGCTTTTTCAGTATTATTTCAAGCTTATCCAGTTACCTTATTAGGCTATTGGATATGGAACCGTTTATTAGTGACTTATCCATTAACCACAGTCGCACCATTAACTTTATTAGTACCGATTTTTGGTTTATTAGGCGGGGTTTTATTCTATCAAGAAGAGATCGGCTTAATTAAACTTGCAGCGAGTCTATGTGTTATTTCCGGTATTTTTATTGGTTTTATTAACCTTGAGAAATTCAAAACAGCAAAATAAACTTTATTAGAAAATAAGGTGCATTAATCATAAAAATTAAGGTACCTTTTACATTTTCAAGCTAAAGGTGAAACAAATTGTCTACACAGGTATAATTAGATTTTTCATTGCTGAGATTTTTTATGCCTTACCAAGCTGCCATTTTTGATATGGATGGTCTTTTATTAGATACCGAACGTGTTTGTATGCAAGCCTTTGAAAAAGCTTGTAAAAAACTATCCCTTCCTTTTGTCCAAAGTGCTTATGTCAAAATTATTGGTTGTAACGCTAAAGGCATTGAAATTGCGATCATGGATCATTATGCACAATATATTGATTACCCAACTTTACGTAAAGCGTGGATGGATGGCTATTGGCCTATTGTTGAAAACCAAGCGATTCCAGTAAAAGAAGGTGTGATTGAATTGTTAGACTGGCTTAAGGAAAAAGACATTCCTATTGCCGTTGCAACATCGACGCATCAAGAACTCGCAGCGACCAAATTAAAGCTATCAGGCTTAGCACCTTACTTTGAACATATCAGTAGTGGATGCGAAGTCACTCACGGTAAACCTCACCCAGAAATATTCTTATTAGCAGCACAACGGTTACATGTTTCACCACAACATTGTCTTGCTTTTGAAGATTCAAATAACGGTGTACTTGCTGCTGTTGCTGCAAAAATGCAGGTTTATCAAGTGCCTGATCTAGTAAGTCCAGATCACAATATCATTGCGTTAGGCCATCAAGTTAAAGCTTCGTTGCATGATGTTTTAAGGGATCTAAAAGCTGAATCAGAAAAATAAATCGAAATGTGTCGGTTAGATCATAAGAACAACTAGACAGATCGTACTTCATGTAGCATTGTTAAACATATCAAACAAAAATGGTTAGGAGTTTACATAATGAATATCAAACAGAAACAAATCCTAGATGCGGCCTTTGCGCTTTTTTATTCTCGAGGCTTTCATGCTGTTGGTATTAACGAAATTATTAAAGCTGCGAATGTGGCTAAAAAAACACTTTATAACCATTTTCAAAGTAAAGATGAGCTGATTATTGCGACTCTCACTCAGCATCACGAGCAGATCATGCAACAGCTTCAAGCTCGTTTGAAATTTGCCGTTCCGGGTAAAGACAGTTTATTAATTGTCTTTGAAACACTCGATGCATGGATCCAAGGCGAACAAACCGAATTACCAGACTTTAATGGCTGTTACTTTACTCAAGCCATCTCTGAATTTTCAACAATCAATCCAGATATCGCTTCACTTTGCTTAAACCATAAAAAAGCTTTTCAAGCTATTTTCACAGAACAAGTAAACGACTTTGAAACGAATCCAGAAAAACAAAAGCTATTAATTGATTTGTTAATTTTATTACATGAAGGAGCATTAACCAACTCGCATGTACTAGGACAAAAAAATAGCGCGCAACAAGCGATGCGTTATATTGAAAACTTGTTACGTTTCAAACGTTAACAACTGGCTCCGAGGGTTAACAATCTCAATCAACACAAGGCCCTCAAACAAAAAGATAAAAGACTAAAGCAGATAACAATTGATTAACAATTTTCTATTCGTATAATGCCGAGCTCATTTACTGCGCTGAATTTACGTTTCAGTTAGCAAGATAAGGAAAAGAAGTATGTCAAATATTGTTGTTTGTGCATTATACCGTTTTGTCTCTTTAGAAAACTTTGAAGAACTGCAAACTCCCCTACTAAACATAATGAATACCAACCAAGTTAAAGGTACGTTATTACTCGCAAGTGAAGGTATTAACGGCACCATAGCTGGTGAGCAAGAAGGTATTGATAATGTACTTAATTGGTTAAAGTCTGATCCAAGATTGGTTAATTTAACCGTTAAGCTTTCGTTTGATACTCAAAACCCATTTTACCGTACTAAGGTGAAACTTAAGAAAGAAATCGTGACCATGGGCGTTGAAGGTATTGATCCTAATCGTACAGTGGGCACTTACGTTAAACCAAAAGATTGGAATGCTTTGATCAGCGATCCAGACGTTTTATTGGTTGATACACGTAACGATTATGAAATCAGTATTGGTACTTTTGAAAATGCAGTGGATCCTAAAACCACTAATTTCCGAGAGTTTCCTGAGTACGTTAAAGAGAACCTCAATCCCGCTAAACACAAAAAAGTAGCGATGTTTTGTACTGGCGGTATTCGCTGTGAAAAATCAACTGCTTATTTAAAAGAGCAAGGATTTGATGAGGTTTATCATCTTGAAGGTGGCGTGCTTAAATACCTTGAAGAAGTGCCAGAAGAAGAAACAATGTGGCAAGGTGAGTGTTTTGTGTTTGATAATCGTGTTTCTGTAAACCACCAGCTTGAAAAAGGTCAATACGACCAATGTCATGGCTGTCGTTTACCAATCACGGAAGAAGACAAAAAATCAGATAAATATATGCAAGGTGTAAGTTGTCATCATTGTCACGATAGTTTATCTGAAGAACAGAAAGCACGTTTTTTAGAGCGTGAAAAACAAATTCGTTTATCAAAAGAACGTGGTCAAGCGCATATTGGATCTGATGCTTTAACGCAATTAGAAGAAAATAGAGCGAAGAAACAAGCGCTCAAAGCCCAACAACGTACAAAATAATCAATTCATACCACTTCTTATTCTAGAAGTGGTATTTCTCACTACTTTAATTCTCTTTCCACAAAATATTTTCCGATTAAAAAGACTTCATTCGCAAAATAAGCGATAATCGCGCACACAAAAATTTACGTGTTCAAAAATCAAACAACAAAATAGCAATTAACTCGAAATAAACTGCTTTAGGAAATTTAATTATGTCTCAGGTTGGTACTCTTTATATTGTCTCTGCGCCAAGTGGTGCAGGTAAATCTAGCTTAATAAAAGCACTATTAGCAGAAAAACGTAGTTACGAAGCACAAGTTTCAGTTTCTCATACAACTCGCGCTCCACGTCCTGGTGAAGTTGATGGCGAACATTATCACTTTGTGAGTGAAGCTGAGTTTAAACAATTAATTGAAGAAAATGCTTTCTTTGAATGGGCTGAAGTCTTTGGCAATTATTACGGCACATCTCGTGTCACTATTGAACAATCTTTAGCAAAGGGCATTGATATACTTTTAGATATTGATTGGCAAGGTGCCCGTCAAGTACGTGAAGTGATGCCAAATGCTAAAGGTATTTTTATTTTGCCACCAAGCAGAGCAGAATTAGAAGCGCGTTTAAACAAACGTGGTCAAGATAGTGCAGAGATTATTGCTAAGCGTATGCAAGAAGCGCAATCAGAAATGTCGCATTATGATGAATACGATTATTTAATCGTCAATGATGATTTTGATATTGCGATGCAAGAATTCTCTGCCATTGTACTTTCACTAAGAAGTGAGCAAGCAAAACAAGCAATTAAACATCGCCAAACCATTAAAGAATTATTGTGTCCGTAATGTTTAAAGCACAAAGTTAGCCGATATATTGATTTAACATAGGTAGAAAAGTAAAATCTCTGTATCAAGGTGCTGGATCAATTACTGTTTAGCACATATAATAAGCGCCCGTTTTTATGTAATTAACTTTTGGAGTTCAACAATGGCACGAGTAACCGTTGAAGATGCAGTAAATGTAGTAGGCAACCGTTTTGATTTAATCTTAATGGCTTCTCGTAGAGCTCGTCAGCTTGCAACACAAGGTAAAACACCTTTAGTTGACCCTGAGAATGACAAGCCAACCGTGATCGCATTACGTGAAATCGAAGAAAACTTGATCACTAATGAATTAATGGATATTCAAGACCGTCAAGAAAAACATGAAAAACAAGCAGCTGAATTAGCTGCTGTTGCTGCTATTGCAGAAGGTCGTGGTTAAATACCAATTGACTTAATAAATTTAAAAAAACGCTGAGCATGAAAGTGCTCAGCGTTTTTTTATATACTCATTACCAATAAAGGGGATAATGAGTATGCATCTCTCAAAAAATTCAGGAGGAAATTTTGATTACTTTATTATATCCCGTGTTGGCTATCCTAGCTGGCTTTGCACTACTTATCTGGAGTGCAGATAAATTCGTTTTAGGCGCATCTAATACAGCCCGCAGCTTTTCAATTTCACCACTTATTGTAGGTGTTGTTATTGTAGGTTTAGGCACCTCAGCACCGGAAATGTTAGTGTCAGCAATGGCGGCAATGGATGGCAACACAGGACTTTCAATTGGTAATGCAATTGGCTCTAATGTCACTAACGTTGGTTTAATGTTAGGTTTAACCGCTTTATTTTATCCACTACATATCAATTCAAAACTGCTTAAACGTGAAATGCCAGTATTACTGCTGATCATGGGATTAAGCTATTACTTATTACTAGATCAATTTCTTAGCACCATAGATGGCATGTTATTACTTGCAATGTTGTTTGTTATGTTAGGTATTACAATCAAAGAAGCAAAAAGTCACGGTGAAGATAACTTACCACAAGAAATTTTAGACGAGTTACCTGAAGAAGTAAGTAAAGGTGTTGCTTTAAAATGGCTAATCATTGGTATTGCCGTTCTTATTGGCTCTTCTCGTTTATTAGTGTGGGGTGCAGTTGAAGTTGCTGAATTCTTCCAAGTAAGTGATTTGATTATTGGGTTAACAGTGGTTGCAATTGGTACAAGCTTACCTGAATTAGCAACAACACTAGCCGCAGCTCGTAAAAAAGAATTTGATTTGGCCGTAGGTAATATCATCGGTTCAAATATGTTTAATATTCTAGGTGTAATGGCATTACCTGGATTAATTCATGCGGATAAATTTGATCCTGCAGTATTAACTCGAGATTACCCTGTTATGGTTGCCCTAACGGTCGCATTAATGATCTTCTCTATCGCTTGGCGTAAAGGTAAAGGTGGCATTTTAGGTCGCTTTGAAGGTCTATTATTATTAGCAGGTTATATCGGTTACATGTTCTGGTTATACCAAGATATGACAGCAAGCGTTATTTAATTTTCATTACATAGCAACGCTGTTTCATTAGGCTTCTATTTAATGATAAAAAAGGCGCTGAGATATAACTATCTCAGCGCCTTTTTAGTATTTATTGAAGTGTTATATTCCTTATTCGCTATTAAGCAGTCGATATTAAACAGTCGGTATAAGCTAAGCATTACGTGCAGGTTTGGTTTTAGCGTGCGTTACATACAAAGTCACTGCAGTAAAACCTAAACCTCCCACAATATTACCCAAAGTGACGGGAAGTTGGTTCCAAGCTAGCCAATCCATAATTGTAAAATTAGCACCTTTAACAAAAGTGAGGGAGTTTTTAATAGGAGAAAAAATTAATTTACCAAACTATCTTTGAAGTGTCGGGATATATAAATTCATAACCCAATTGGTCTTTTATCTTTTGATTACACACTACTTTAGTTGCGCTGTTTTCTAGGATCACACATTCCGGCTCAGGGTAGCCTAATGATCTAGCCATGCTGCAGTAATAATCTTTTTTAGTTGGATGGTTATCTGCACACCCATTGAAAATTTCTCCCCATGCTTTTTGCGCAATAATTGTGTCGATTAATTTAAGACAATCATCTTGATGAATTAAATTTACTTTCCCATTGCCATCTGTAACACTTTTACCTGATGCAAAGAAACGCCCTGGATGGCGTTTAGCGCCAATTAAGCCAGCAAAACGAATCACAGTACATTCGAAATGAGTACTCTCAGTAAACAGCTTCTCAATGCATCTTAAGTTTGTTTCTTCGGATAATGGTTCATCTTCTTTACAAAGTCCGTAGTGGCTTGGATAAACAGAAGTCGAACTAATGAACAGCACCTTTTTGATCGGGCTTTTTTCTATTTCGCTCAATAAATGTTGATAAGCAGACAAAGCTTTGCAAGTGATATTGATGATTAATATTTCTGCGTTTAAGAATGGCTGAATAGTATCAGTCAGACTTTCAATATCAACAATATAGGGTTCAACATTTAACGCCTCTAGTTGCTTTGCTTTATCTAACGAGCGCGTTGATAAATGGACACAATACTCGGATTTTTTAAAATGTTCAGCTAATGGTTGCCCTAGCCAACCACTACCTAAAATACTTATCGTATTTTCTTGTTTCATTATTTTTCCATTTTCAATAAAGTTTATTAATTAATTTTGTTGATGCTGACGTTGTTCTGCGTTAACAACGATTATTTGTTTACGTTTGTTGGAAGCTTTCGACCATTCCATTATTTCTGAAAGGCTACGGTAACAACCTGAACAAATTTTTTCTTCTGTTAAACAGCAGCGAGAAACACAAGGAGATGCTGGAGTCGTCATTTAATTCCTTAATAGCAGATTAAGTTGTTTATTATTTGAACCTAAATTTCTTTTATACACACTTCTTTTATACCCTAAAGGGATCGGTTACACTTTTGTTTTAACAATATCACTACAAAGAGAAAAAAATGAAAATAATTCGTTGGCTATTAGGCCGTTTAATTTTAATTTTAAATTTTATTTTTGCACCTAAAAAACTAAAACGACCAGTGGCTGAACAACAAAAAGTTGATCAAGAAACTCAACATTTACAATTATTTCAATATCAAGCTTGCCCTTTTTGCGTAAAAGTCCGTCGCGCTATGCGTAGAAAAGCACTTAATATTACGTTAATTGATGCAAAAAAAGCAGAAAATAAACAAAAGCTTGCAGAACAAGGTGGGCAAATTAAAGTACCTTGCTTACGCATTGAAGAAAATAATGAAGTAACTTGGATGTATGAGTCTTCAGATATTATTAGCTATTTAGAAACTAGATTTGCCTAATCAATAAACATTCCCCTCACCAAATATGATGAGGGGAGTGTTTTTAATGATGGTGATGATGATTGTGCTCTAGCAATCCTTTCGGTAATAACTCAGCAATAAATGCACGTGCACCTCGACGCAATAGCGATGCAAAATACAACACTAAAATAATTGATAAACTCGCGTAATTCCACCAAGAGAAATCTGCAACAAGCTCACCTAACCAAGGTAATGGGAATGCATCAATATATTGATTTAGCGATAACCCGATTAAGAATGATCCCACTAGCATCAACATAGCAAAAGCAAAAGCAGCAAAGAAACCTTGCTGATGCTTTAATTGCTTCAATAGATCTAAACTAATGCTTGGACCAATTAATAAACAAGCAATGGCTGCCCCCGGTGATAAACCTGCAATTAACATCACAGCAATAACAGGCGTCATACCTGTTGCACATAATGCAAATGGAAAGGCGATAGCAACCATCACTAATACCTGTAACCACAATGCTTGCTCAAAGAAAGCCCAAGCAGGTGTCGCGGACAGTGTTGCCGCTAATGCCCAACCAAAAATAACCCAAGGAGCGGTATGATCTAACTGGTGTTGATAACCTTGTTTAATAGCCGTAATAAACCGAGAATTAGGTTTTGCGCCTGCGCAGGTTTGTACAACCACATTAGAAATTGGCTTTTTAAAATGTCTACCTAATAGCCATGCAATAAAGACCGCAAAGATAATGGCAAAAACAAAACGTAATAAGACCAATTGTTCTCCCAATAAAGGTATTGAAATTAAAAGCGCATCAAAACCAATAATTGGCGTTGCAATTAAAAAGGCCGTCGCAAAAGTTTGATTAACACCTAAGCCTAATAATTGTTGATGCATTTTACTCGCGGCAGGAGAGCAAATAGGTAAAGGTAAACCATAAAGCGCACCTTTCACTGCATCTTTAAAGTACCCTTTCTTTTTCTCTTCAGGTAAAACATTTAAGTCTGGCTTAAAGTAATGCATTAAACCACTTAATAAATAAGCAAAAAGCAGCATTGGAGCACTGTATAAAGCTAATTTTGCAAAGTTTTTTAAGGTTAACGCAGTGTTATGTTGTTCGGCTTCATGATCATGACCTTCATGGGCGTCATGCTCATCAGCTTCGTGATCATGTCCTTCATGGGCAGCATGCTCATCAGCTTCGTGATCATGTCCTTCATGGGCAGGATGCTCATCAGCTTCGTGCTCATGACCCTCGTGGGCAGGATGCTCATCGGCTTCGTGATCATGACCCTCATGTGCAGCATGTTCATCGGCTTCGTGCTCATGGCCTTGCGCGTCATGTTCATCGGCTTCGTGCTCATGGCCTTCATGTGCGGCATGATCTTGATACACCGAAGTGATTTCAACAGGAGATTCTTCAGCACCATGAACATGTTGTACATAGCCCAACCAATGCGGTAACAAAACAAAACCTAAAGCGACTAATCCTAAGAAGCTACCCACACCCGCCGCATATTTATGCTCTTTAGCTTCTTTATCATGATGTTTTTTATGGTTATGGAGATATGGTCTATGCAAGACAACATGCATGATTGATCCCATTACAAATGCTTGGAACCAAGCCAATAGTTCACCATCTAATTGTGCGACCGAGAATTCTGTGTAAGAAGCGCCAAGTAAAGTGGCTATCGACATACTAATGATCACTACAAAAGGTAAAACAACACCATATTGAGGACGTAATAACCACCAAATGGTTAAACCAACAGGGAAACGATGCAATAAAACGCCTAATGCCAATAACCACTCAGTATGATTTGCTTGATCCGCTAAAAGCACAGTGCCATCTATACTTGCATGTAAAACCAACCCTAACACACCTAAAAATAAAGTCGTGTTATGTGCTTTATTGGCTGCTTGATGGAAGTATTTTTCGATTAAAGAAGGCGCTAACAAGCCTAAAGCCGTTAACACTAAAACAAACAAACCACCTTCATGTAATAATTCAGGCAAGATATGAAATAGAACTAAACCAGAGATACTGACAAAAATGAAGGCATCTAAAAGATCTACCCATCCAGGTTGTCGCTGTAATAAACGGTAAGTGATAGGGCCCAAGAACAAGGCAAAAATGCTTAAAATGAGTAACATAGTTAAAACCAATTGAAATAGTCTTGTTATATTATAACATCACAAACATTCTCGCCACTCTAGATGAGATATTTTTAACTATTTATGACGTTTTTCTCTACCGATTTAATATAGTCGATATGTTTCTCTAACTTAAAAGCATTAGGTCTTAGCTTTTGTATTTTCTCGATAACCTGGGAGAGTTCCTCACCGCGCTCTATTAATATCTGTCCAGAAACTAAACCTGTGCGTCCTGAACCTCCTTTACAGTGAACCGCTATATGCTCATCTCGATTTAATAACTCATGAATAGCAGGACCAGCTGTTTTCCATGATTCACTAAAACTCGCATCAGGCGCACAATCATCTTCTATAGCTAAATGAAACCACTGCATACCTAATGAACGGGTAATAGTTGAAATGTCAGATAAAGATAATGCACTAAGCTCAGCAGAAGTCATTAATGTCACAACAGCACTCACACCACTATCTTTTAGCTGTTTTAATGAAGACGTTAAGGAAATATCTTTCGTACCAGGACAAGGCGTTAGGATTAGTTGTGCTGAGCCTTGTTCAAGACGAAGCGGAAAAGTGGGATGTAAACTCATTGGGTAACCTGTTTAAATAAAAAGTAAATAAATACTTATTATACCCGCTCGCTATGACATATTTATGATTAAAGAATAAAATATCTTCAATCATAAATATCTTTGTGGGTTCGTTCTATTTAAACGAGTTGCTTAGGACTAGTTTTCTTGGTTTAACTCAACTAAACCTGCCGGCTTGGCTGCATATTCTAAACCTTGGCGATAATATAAGTTAGCGTCATCAGGCTTGCCTTGATCTGCTAATAAAGAAGCTAATAATTGGTAGTCTGCAACATTGGGCAATGTTTTAACACTTTCCACAAAATGAGTAACTGCCGCTTCAGGACGATTTTCTTTAAGCTTCAAATGCGCCAATGCTTGATGAGTATATCCCGCGTACTCACTGCGTTTTAACTGTTTCTCAAGGAAAGTAATTAAAGCGTAATGATCAGTTACTTGGATTTGAGGCAAGTAACTTAAAAGCGGTAAAGAGAAGTGATGTTGAAGTTTATCTAATAAAAACTCCTGTGCTAACTTTCCACAACCGTGATCAATATAAGCCGATAATATTGCTTTTTGATAAGATAATTCTTTACGCATTGCTCTTGAAACATTTTTATTCCAATAATCGGATAATGCAGAGCCACTTTCTGAAGCTAGCTGTTGGAATAATTGTTGATGAGCATGTAGCTCCAACTCAAGAAATTCTTGATCATTCAAACCAAGTAGTTTGCGTTGTGTACTAATTAACGTGATCAGTTTTTGCCATTCATTTAATCCTGGATAGATAGATAAATAATACTGACAGATTTGCTTATTTTTAGGGAAGTTTTCATCTAACTCTTTTAATGTAAGATGTGCTTCACCAAATTGTTTCGCATCTAGTTGAAGCTCAACAGAGACTAAACCCACCGCTAATTTACAACCCGGTGCTTTATTCGCTAAGTCTAAATATTTGTCACGCTTTACAAAGTCACCATTTTGATGGGAAGCACGAGCAGCACCAATATATGTTAATGCAGGCGCATCGCTACGAGCCGCAGATTTGGATAGTAATTTTTCAGCTTGTTTTGTATTACCTTCTAATAAAGCTAGCATTCCTAGTAAACTGTCGCGTTGTGCTTGACGTATTTTACGCTCTCCAAGCCAACCACGAGTAATACTGCTCATCGATAATAACTTTCGTAAAATCCATTCTAAAACAAGTAATACGACATAAAGTAATAGGACAATAAAACCAGCATTAATGATAGTGGTTTCATAGGTGGTATAGCGATCGAAAGAAACAAGTAAGTAACCTCTGTTAGCACTTAATTCTGGCGCAAAGATAAGGCCTGCCAATAAAGCAACGATAATAATTAACAATCTAATCATATGAGTTACTCCGCTTCTTGAAGCATAAGGGATTTAGTCAAACGCTGCTCAATAATACGTGCCAGTACAGGGGCACTTTTGAATTGATCAGGGTAAGTAAAAGTAATTTTTTGCTGGCTAAGCGCTTCAATTTGAGCATAAAAAGACTGGTTACTTTTATCAGTCATATCAAAATACTGATCAACAAGCTGCAGTGCATTTTGTAATGAAAAATCGTAAAGCGCTTGCTGTTCTCTATAAATTGCAAATTCAGCTTTAGCAAGATTATTTCTAAGGTTTTCTTTTAAATACCAAGCTTGCTCTGGTGAAAGTAACGCTTCCACAGACACATCACGATGAGAAATAATAATGAAACTTTCAATAAAGGCGTGCCATGATTTATTTAGGTTTGCTTTCCAATCACCTACATCTTGTGACAGTTCATCGGTTTTCTTGCTTTTAATCTCAGGCATTTCTAGGCCAGAAATTAATAACTTATCGATGCGGCGCTCTAAACTAGATAATTTTAACACCGTACTATCTACGTCATGCTCTGGTAATTCGTCAAGCATATTAATATCTTCAAGCAATGCTCTACGTAAGGGATTTAAGCTTGGGTCACGCATTTCTATAACACGCTGATCAGCAGCTTTTAATAACGCAATTGTTGAAATTAAATCGTGCTCCAACCAGAGTTTACGACTTGATAAATTAATTAAGTATTCAACTTCAGACAAGATCCAATCATTAGGGTGACGTACATTAGTTTCAGCAAGACTACGCTGTAATGATTGCACATCTGAACTGTATAATTTGTTTTTATTTTGAACATCTAAAAGTTGTAGATTCAATTGTTCAACTTTGCTTTTAAAATCTGCTGTCATTGATTGAGATTGTTCAAGTAGTGTATTTTGTAAAGCAGCTTGAGACTCAATTTTAGAAGTAAGTTGTTGAGCTTGTTGTTGATAAGCAATATTGTTAGACGCATTTATTGTATAAAGATAATAAGCCCCAGCTATCGCACAAACAGAAAGCACAATAGACAATAAAGTAATAACAGCAAGTAAACGAGAAGGTTTTTTAGATGTCATCTCGACTTCAGGCTCAGTCGAAATATCTTGAGTATCTATATTAGTATCAGTCATAACTTTCCTATTTAAAACGAATGGGTTACTTACATTTCCCATTATTTTCTTTAAAAAATTCCACTATTCTCTCTGTCCGTAGACTAGGTAGAATGACAACTTGCCTTGCACCTAATAATGATGCCTGCTGAGCAACACGACTACTTGGCACATAAAGAATTAACTTCGACAACCAATCTTTATATTTATTCGGTACTAATGTAAATAATTGATTTAAAATTTCAGTACTGCTGATAATAGCACCATTTATTGACGCTTGTTGCCAATTATTAACTAACTCTATGCCATTTAGATCAAGTTTAACGCGTTTATAGGATTCTAAAAATGTCACCTCTGCACCACGCGCAGCCAAGGTTTTATCTAAAAGATCACGTCCTCCTTGGCCTCGTAATATTAAAATACGTTTTCCCTGTATAGATTGTAATAATTCAAGGTTTAATAAGCCCTCACTATCAGCACTATCTTCTGGTACTAAAGCTTCGTTTTCAATTACGCCATTCAATAAAGCTTGTGTCGAAACACCTACAGCAATATAAGTGGCTTTGGGCCATTCTTTATTTATCAATCGTTTAGTACATTCTACAGCGTTACCACTAACAGCGATAACAACATCATAATACCCATTAACAAATTTCTCAGTAGTTAATGCGTCTTCTAAAGCTTCAATCCTTAATAAGGGTTGAGCAATTGAAAAACAACCAACCTTATTCAACTCCAGCGCCAATAATTCTGCTTTAGGAGAAAAACGAGTGATCAGCAGGCGTGATTCAGTTTTCACTTATAAACTTCACTTAAAATGGCTTTAGCCCCAGCATCCAATAATTGATGAGCTAGTGTTTCACCTAATTCATGAGCTTGATCCACATGGCCAGTGATCTCTTTTCTAATAATCTCTTTACCATCTACGCTACCTACTAATCCACGTAAGAACAATTGATCGCCATCTATTAATGCAAAGCTACCAATAGGTACCTGACAGCCACCTTCAAGAGCAAGATTCATCGCTCTTTCAGCAGTGACTCTTAAACGGGTAATATCGTGATTTAACGGCGCTAATAAATCCACAGTCTGTTGATCATCTAAACGACACTCAATACCGACAGCACCTTGTCCAACCGCTGGGAGGCTTACTTCTGGTTCGATATAACTCGCAATACGTTGATGCATTTCTAAGCGCATTAACCCTGCAGCAGCAAGAATAATGGCATCGTATTCGCCGTCGTCAAGCTTGCGTAAACGAGTGTTTACGTTACCACGTAAATCTTTAATAGTGAGATCAGGTCGTAATGAACGAATTTGACACTGGCGTCTTAAACTAGATGTGCCGACAACGGCACCTTGAGGTAGCTCGGAGAGTTCTTTAAAGTTATTTGATACAAAGGCATCACGAGGATCTTCTCTTTCACAAATAACACTCAAACCTAAGCCTTCAGGGAAATCAACAGGTACATCTTTCATTGAATGTACTGCAATATCAGCACGATCTTCTAGAATCGCTACTTCTAACTCTTTAACAAATAACCCCTTACCTCCGACCTTTGCTAAAGGAGTATCTAAAATAATGTCTCCTTTAGTCTTCATAGGTAATAATTCAACCGTTAAATCTTGATGATGTTTTAGGAGCTCTGCTTTTACAAAATTAGCTTGCCACATTGCTAAAGGGCTATGACGAGTTGCAATACGGATTATTTTTTTAGACATGATTATTTCTCTAACAAAGGGAGTAATGATGCTACCAAAAACAAGCTTAGGATTCATAAAAATATTTAAAATTTGAAATATTAAAACGAAAAAATCCCTGTCGACATTAGTCAACAGGGATTGTTTAATACCAATCTGTAAAATTAACTGGTCAGTTTCATCCAGTCTCTAAAGCACATGCTTTTTACTCTTAGAGGGATGCTGACAAAGTCATTCCATGCCTTACATACTTCATCAACAATATT
>NZ_SNUB01000019.1 GCF_004378355.1 Psychromonas algicola | reverse complement strand
GCATTTGTTTTGCCTGAACGGCGAGAGAGAAGTTACCCAAGAATGGTTAAAGCGAGACCCAAAAGATACGCAGAAAGAAAAGGTAAAAAAATGCCCATCAGTTCTTAACTGACAGGCATTACACATAAAGTGGGCTTTTTTATTGAATTTGGTGCTCGCTACTGGACTTGAACCAGTGACCTACGCCATGTCATGGCGGCACTCTACCAACTGAGTTAAGCGAGCTTACTTGGAAGCTTTAAAAGCAAAGCGAGTTTGCGATATCTCTTGGTTACTGTCAATCAAACTTTACTATTTAAAGTTTGATTGATGTATTTTTGTGCACTTAATGCTAATTCTATACTTTAATGGTAATGAAAGAGTAAACTTATCTAAATAATATGACTTCCTATAAATATTAGAGATGCTCTAAGAAAACAAAAATAAAATTATTTCTGCACAGCCTCTGTGATCCTAACATCATGTTCAATCTCACTATTTTTAACCAATAACATAGCTGTTTCGTGTTGCGCATGTACAAAAGAGCTAATGGCAAGATCTGATAATTCATTCTTTTCATCTAAATTGTTAATTTTAACAACCAAGTTAACTTGTGGGTGATATTTTAAAACCGATTCACAAATGATTTTTATATTTCTAATTGAATTCAACGTTAAAATCACACTTGATGAAAGCTCAACCTTTAACGATTCTAAAACGGGTTGTTTTTCTAGATGGCCAAAGTAAGCATCGTAACCTCTTAAACGAGCAATTTGAACGTGTTGCAAGTTGTCTGAAATAATTAGAAACTTCTTACCTTTCTTTTCTAATTCTTTAGCAACAATTCTTCCTAATGTATGGAAGCCACAAATCACAGTATGTTGTTCAATAGCAACCGGTGTAATTTTATCGGCTTCAAAGAATTCAGTAACAAATAAAGCAGCAATCTTATAGATATTATTAACCATAAATGGTGTGATTATCATAGACAACACAGTAACTAAAATAAGGAAACCGCCAAGCTCCTGAGTTAATAATCCTTCGCCAGTGGATAACGCAAAAATAGCAAAAGAGAACTCTCCTACCTGACAAAGCGCCAGCGCTGATTTTATAGAATCACTTTTATTCGACTCATGTCTTATTAAGAAGTAAACCACCAAGGCTTTTACTAACATAGCTGAAACCAATACCAAGGCAACAATATGCAAATGCATCATAAAATACATCACATCAATTTTGGTACCGATAGAAAAGAAAAACGCACCTAATAATAAATCTTTGTAGGAGGCAATATCTGACTCTACTTTTACATGGAAGTTACTTTCAGCGATGATCATGCCAGCTATAAAAGCACCTAATGAATAAGTGAACCCCATTTCATGCGCAATTAAAGAAGCACCTAATACAATGGTTAATACCGAACCAAGGAACATTTCTTCCATTCTTGCCCGGCTTGAAAAATACAACAACCACCCAATAATTTTTTTGCCTAAAGTAAACATAAAGACAATCACTAAGCTTGCATAAATAGATGTTTTTAATAACACATCCGCGACTGAAAGCCCTTCTTTAGCTAAGAAACCAATTAATAATAAAATAGGAATAACAGCTAAATCTTGGAAGATCAAAATCGCCACTGATTTTTCACCATAAGGTGTCACAATATCTTTAGATTTTTTAAGGTAAGTCACCACAATAGCGGTAGACGACAAACTAAAGGCAAGTGCAATAATAATCGCAGAAGTTGTGTCTAATTTAACTAAATAGAAAGCAATTAAGAAGATAACAATGGAACTAACAACAACTTGAAAAAAGCCGTTAATAAAGATAATTTTTCTAAGTCGTTTTAGCTTTGCAAAAGACATCTCCAAACCAATGGTAAACATCAAAAATACAATACCAAATTCACCAATAATATCGAGTGAATGTAGATCTGCGTGACCATTAAAGTCAAAAATATTGCTTATTATCGTACCAGTAATGATATAACCAACGATATGTGAAATAGCGAACTTGGTAAGCACAATATTAATGACACTTGCAATGGCTAATGAAATTGCAATGATGATAAGTATCGAGTCCATGGCTTCCCCCTGATTATTTGAATGATTTTGCAGTTACAAATAATATATGACGAAAACAATAAAACATACACTTAAAAAGTAAAATATAAAAAAATAACCTTCTTTACAACATCAAATAAAACATCAAAAATATTTTCAATATCCCCTTCCAACGACACAATTTACTGCTAAACTATTTCCGCCCCAAAATTGGGGGTGATAATAAACAAGTGGAAAAATGAAAAAAAATAAAGGGGTAAAAGCTGCAACACTTCCTCAACCAGAAATAGCAGCTAAAACACAAAAACAGACAGATATTGCTCGCGGCACGATCAACCATTCCGCATTAGGTGCATTAGTCACCAGTAAAGTATTTAAACTGCGAGTTGAGAAAGCAAAAAAAGGAAAAGGATCATTCAAGCGTAAAGCAAAACACTCAGGGAAAGAGTGTTATCAAATAGCCGCTTAACTTACAGTGATTAATTGATAATACTTTTAACCTTCACATTAAAAAGGCTTTAATATCATTTAAAGCCTTCGCTATCTAAAGCAATTTAAGCTTAAAGTGGTTTAACAAACCGAAAAGTAAGGTTGATGCGCGGGGCAACTTCTCGTTGCGTTTTAGCAAGACTGTGTTGCCAATGATGTTGTAACGTACCGTGCATTAACATCAAGCTGTTATGGTGAAGTTCGCAAGCCACCTTCTGCAATGGTTCACGGTTATGCTTTAACAAAAAGCGACGTGTTGCGCCTAAACTATAAGAAGCAATAGCAGGATTGAGTCCCAAAATCTGTTCATTGTCAGCATGATACCCAACCGAATCTTGACCATCACGGTACAAGTTAGCCAATACACAATTAAAAATATAACCGGTCATCATTTCTATTTTGCTTTTTAACGCTAACAATCGCGGCGTGAAATGTACGGTTTGATAGAGTTTTTTATAACCACCATCAGCCGTTACTCCATAATCGCCATACCAAGCCGTTAAACGCGGTTGTAGATGACGTTTGTTATACACTTCAATCTCTTCTTGCTGCCAATTACTAGTATTAAGCAACTCATCAAACAACGCTGTCGCTTCATGATCAGACAACAACTGCTGCCAGCAAGTGACTTGCCCATCATAATTAATCAGCTCAATAGGTGGTTCATCGTCAAAAAGGGATAAAGTCATGGCGTTCCGTTACCTAAATAAATTTACTACTTATTATTAATTGAAATAAAATAATGAATGAATGCTAGCATGAAAACTTTTCAAACACATGAGTAAGCAACGACATACCTAACCACTGAAATTAGAACTAAAAATAAGACTCAGATAAATACAATATAATTTTAAATAATCAACGCACAATTTAACTGTTATAGTCACTTTTATAAACGCCTTTAATGCGCCCTTTTTATAAATGAGAGGTCTTGATTGAGCCCAAATATCGAAATCAATGTTGAATTTATTAATGCTCTCGACGCAATCACATCAGAAGACTGGCAAACACTAAACCCTTCAGCTTGCCCATTTCTTCATTATGATTTCTTTAATGCGCTTGAAAAAAGCCAATCAGCGAGTATTGAAAGCGGTTGGCAACCACATCACTTACTTGCATCAGCAAACGACGAACTAATCGCATTCATGCCAATGTATTTAAAAAGCCACTCATGGGGTGAATACGTATTCGATTGGGATTGGGCCGAAGCATTTAAACATTACGACATCCCCTATTATCCGAAATTAGTTGCCACTATCCCTTTTACACCTGTTAGCAGTAACAAACTACTCACTAAACAATTACACATAAGCACCCTATTTGAACCGTTAATCACACACTGCCAGCAACAAGAGCTTAGCAGCTGGCATATATTGTATTGCGAGCAAATCAAAACACCGTTACCAGAAGACGTCTATGAGCGTAATACCGTACAATTCCATTGGTTTAATCGTGACTACAAAAGCTTTGGCGATTACTTAAATACTTTCACATCACGTAAAAGAAGAAACACACGAAAAGAAAGACTAACCATTCCCCAACAAGGCATTGAAGTACGAGAGTTAAAAGGACATCAAATATCGCCTAAAGATCTCGCCTTCTTTTATTTAACCTACCAACTCACTTATTTAAAACGAGGCCACCAACCACACTTAACTATTAAGTTTTTTGAGCAAGTCATCGCCACATTAAGTGACAACGTTTTATTATTGATTGCTAGCGATCAAGAAGAAGATGTCGCTTGTGCATTATTTTTTTACGATGATGAACAACTATACGGACGCTATTGGGGCTGCACCAAACAAGTTAACAATTTACATTTTGAGCTTTGCTACTATCGTGGCATAGAATTTTGCATTCAAAATAACTTAAAAAGCTTTACCCCAGGCACTCAAGGCGAACATAAAATACAAAGAGGTTTCGAGCCGATATTAACCTACTCATACCACTGGATAAAACATCCCGGCTTTAAAGACGCCATCAAAGACTTTTGCCAACGAGAACAAGCGCAAATGCGCATCTATCAAGAAGAATGTAGGCAGTTATTGCCTTTTAAAAAGAAAGATTAAATTTAGAATTTAATAGATACCTTTCAAACGCTGAAGTAATGAACTTAATACAGAGTATTCAAGTTGAAGTTCCATTCTTGGAGCAACTAAACTTTGTAATTTAATCGCTGAGTTAATGTAATCAATTTGTTCGTCTACCGAAAAACGTACCCAATTCTTCGAATGCTTTTTACCATTATGGCTTCTTAATAATAGCTGTAAATTATCAGGATGGTGCTGCCCAGGAGAATCTGGGTTCAATAATGCTTGAGCATGATCGACTTCAAAGTCGAGGGTAAAATATTCTTTTAATTTCTTCGAAATAGTTTCTAACTCATCAATGCGGTATAACTCATGTATTGTTAAAGAATCGATATGTTGCTTAATGATATCGCTACGCTTTAATGGTGCAATATCATCTTCTAAATCTTGCTCTATATTTTCAGTTTTAGTTTCATTGGTTATATAACGTACTTTTTTAGGTCGCTCAGAAGTGTCTATTTCAATATTATCAAAACCTTTCGTTGCTAACCTTGAGCTAATGCGCGCGGCAATTTCTCTTAATCCCGTTGTATCATTTTTTTGATTCAGGGCTTCTTCTTCGGCTTTGATCAGGATTTCTGGATATAAATCACCGACTCTCACTGCCCACTCAGAAACAGTGAGCCACTCATCATAGCCTTCAATAGCTTTAAGGTATTGTTCATGTATTTTCATTATTAGCCTACTTACTTTTTGTTACCAATTTACATCTAGAAACATGATTTAGAACAATCCAAAAAGGTTTCTGTTTTCTTATAAAAACGAATATTAGATTGAGGCTCGTTCTTATACTTCACGCTACCTCTTGCTGACTTATGTTCAGACACCGTACTTGGATACTCTATTTAATATATCTACTGTTATACATTACTGGATTAAGTTAAAATTTATTTCACATGTAAATGAGAAAAAGCATCTGAGAAATACGGCAAACTTGACCACATTTCATAACAACCAATCAAGTACACTCTTTTCTTAGCGCGAGTTAACGCTACATTTAATAAATTAGGTTTACTCGCAGCCCAACTTGCTGCACCAGCACTATCTGAGGCACCTAAAACAAATATAACTAACTTTTCTTCTTTACCTTGAAATGTATGAACTGTGCCAACGCGTTCACTTAACCAATCCTCAAAGTAATTATTTGAGATTTCACTATGACTAAAATTATTTTTAAGGTGCTTTATTAACCCTAATTTAACCTTAGTAAACGGAGAAATGATATAACACTCTGGTAACTCACCATGCCTATTAACATATTGATATAACATACCTAACACATGCTCTGCTTGCTCTGGTACATAGTGCTTATTTTCTTCCGAGCCCTGAATATTAAGCCAAGTGCTAGCACCCCAAACAAAATCATCTTCTTCTCTGATATCATTAGAGCCATGTAACATCTTACTGTTATAAGCAATCTTATTAGCAATTGAAAACATAGGATCACTACAACGCCTATGTACCCTTAACGGACTTCCTAACCATTTATCTAGCGCTATTTTATTCGTACCGAATGGGTTAACTCTATCAGCGAGCTCTTGAACAGAAGTAATCGTAGGAGACCAAGTTAACCAATCATCTTGTAACAAACGCCGACCTAAATTTTCAATAATTTCTGGGGGAGTTGTCAACACAGGCTCTATTTGCAATGGATCGCCTACAACAATTGCACGCTTAGCTCTAAATAAAGCCCCTACCGCTTGCTGCGGTGTTGCTTGTCCAGACTCGTCAATAAACAACCAGCCAATATCACCTTGGCCTAATTTAGAAAATTGATTAGCAACAGAAGCAAAAGCAGAAGACACAACAGGACAAATCATAAAGAATGATTGCCACATTATTTTAGCATCTTCAGGTGACGCTATATTAGCTTTCAATAATTCAGAAAATTTATTAATGTTTTTGTCAAAACCACTATTATAACTCGCAACTAACCAAGCTTGATGTAATTCAAATGCACTTGCAGTCAATGTCGACCTAACTAAATTCAAATGCTGACTATGACCAAAAGCTTTACGTTGTACGACCGCACTATCTATTTCAGCATTTTCATCATAAAAAGTAACATCATGATGTGTTTCATTGATAACCGCACAAGCTTCAACTTCTTGAGTAACTTCTACTAAAAATAAATTATACTCACTTTGACTTAAGGAGAAATCGCTATGCTTCCTAGCAACTAATTTTCGATACTCTTTAATCACAGTCTTTTGTTTGCATCTTTTAAAAATACGATAATGCCACCAAGGCAAGTATTTATGCTCTAGCACTAACAAATATTTTAACGTTCGTTGATAAATTGACTCTCTAGTCAACATTTCTATATGCAATTTAGTTAACTTACGCTTTAACTCAGATAAACGTTCAAGACGAGCTATATCATTCAATGCCTGATTAACGTCTTTTTCTGCTTGTTTAAACTTCTCTTGTGCTTTTTTGAATTCAAGCACTACATCACAGCCATTAGCACAGAACTTTATTGCCTCAACTAAGGTTTGATAATTCTTAGAGACGTCATCACAAGTCATGTTAATTGCTTTATCAAAAAACACTTTAGAATTAAATCGCCTCCTATTACCAGAATTACCTAAGGCTGCGGCAATAAATCCCCAACAATCATCTTGTTCGGGCAAGGCACTCATGTACTTTTGTTTTTTCTTTTCAATGACATTAGCAGCTACTTTTTGAGCGACGGTTTTTAAGTAATTTAACTCGCTAAAGTCCTCGCCCAATGCTTTGTTTTGTGGCAACTCTTTAGTAATATTCTCAACCGCAGTGTTATTGCTCGACACCACTACCATTTCATAACCACATAGTTCGGGGATCAATGGTTTAATAATAACCATTTCATCACCAACTTTAATGCCTGTATCTAATAAAAAAGACGCTTCTATATTTTTTAACTTGGATAATACACTTGCTCGTTTAACCACATTAGCAGCGATAATATCCCGTAGCATAGTGGTTTTACCAGTACCAGGAGGACCATTAACCGAATACAAGCCACCAGCTGCAACATGCTCCTCTAGTGTATTAATCGAAAACTGTTGCATTAAACTCATGGTATGTGATTTATCATCCGGCCAGCGACCTAATGGTGTATTCTTTACCCGCAATTTATTAGCAATAATTTGCTCACCGTCTTTAGTAAACAAGTCGGTAGCGTGAGTGACTTTAGTTGCTAAAAATTGAGTCAGTGGCGATGCTGTTAAAAGTTTATTTTTTTTAATCGCGTTAAATGCCATAGCGATATCATCAATGTAAAAGCTATTTAATATAGGTACATCAGAACTTTCATCTAAGTTTTGGGGATCTTCATTCACCTTGTCAGTTGTTTCTACTACATCTAATTTTTCAGGTGTATCACGTTCAATTAATTGCGCATTTTTTATTAATAATGGGAGCCGTTTAAAGGATTCAATCGCGTGCTCAGGTAGCATTAATTCAGTAGCTGGTGACTGTTCTTTGTATTGACGATTTAATTGTACAATAACCCCAAAGCGGATTTCATTAGGTTTAAAATAAGCCCAGCTGGATAGTAATTTTAATATTTCAAACAACTCAAAGCAGGTGAAAGCTGAGCTGATTTGTTTTTCTGTTTTTATATTACTTGCCGCCACATTAATCTGGTGCAGGCGGTCTCTAAACTTATCAACGTCTGCATCAAAATCGTCTTTATTTAATTTATCTACTTGGCCTTGCAGCAACTTACCTAACGCCCATGGCGCGGTAGACATTTCCAAACTTTCAGGCTGTAATTCGGCTTGAGCATTTAATTTAATTTTTGCACAACAGGTTATGCCCTCGTCTTGACGCCGCTGGAGCCAGTCTTCATCGTGGCCTTCTTCAGTAAAAAATGTTTTTGTTTGTTCAGCAAACTCGCTACGATTAAATATGCCTAAATATAATGTGTAAGCAAACTGTTGATTTGGGTAATAATCCTTACCCGCAGCACGTATACGTTGACGGTCAAACCAAGGTAAACATGTTGGCTTATCTTTTAATTCTTCTGTTGTGAATTGTAATACACCGTCATCTGCTCCCGGGAGTAAGTTTTTTAAATCCAATGTATTAAAAAACTCAGCTTGTTGCCAAAACGACAACACTTTTAATGCATGATCTCTATTAAAATCCATTTTTCTATTCTGCTATTTTTATTATCAATTAATTATTTAGGGATTATTATCCATGCAAGATCATCTAATAAATTAGAGGCTTCACGAAATAAAATTAGTGTTACGTTCTTTCTTAACTTAAATCATCAATGCAATATATATTAATTTGACAATTATCACAGTAAATTAGATCTATAAAATCATGACGTTCGCGTTTTTCAATAACGCCATTTAATAAGCTTTTAAACTATCATATCTTATCGAAGCTCCCCTCAATCTATGGTTGAATAGTTTACGCTAAAACTAGGCTTTGTAGCTCCGCGTGGGAATGCAGACTTACCAACTAACACGATTTACAAATCACAATCAGCACCACTTATCTTTCATAATTACGAGAACTTGAATAACGAAATGCTTATGATCGACATAAGGTCGTTAAGTAATATTTTGGTTAAATAAAATTAATTATCTACTCCATATTGAATCGTTTCAGGTAAGCACTTGAGATATTGAATATGTATTTGTTTTTACCACTCTCTCAACTGTTGCATCTCTTTCAATCGCCCTCTCTGTAATAGCAAGGCTTCAAAAAGATCATCAATAGAGTTGTTATTCGCTTCTAAGCCCGGTAATGCAATATTTGCTTCCGCAAAGAAACGTTGGCTATTGTTTACCTTTTGGAAATCATCGCTATCTGATTGCCTTTTGTCCGTATTATTATCCAACCATGCATCTTGCCACCAATCAGTAATACGCTGTTTTGCATTTTTCATTTTAAGCTCAGTCGGTAAACGATCACTTTTTTCACCATTAGCTTTTACATCACTAGGTAATAAGTTCCATAAATCATTATTAGGCCAACGAGAAAATGGCATGCAATGATCGATGGCGTATTGTTGTTTCAAACTTTTATCTGTCCATACACAATTATGTTGATTTCCTTTATCTACTTTGAGGAAGTCAAAACGCTTGCGCACTTCTGTAGTGTTTCTTTGAGGCTCCAACCAATTCAATGCACTGGCTAGATGATGTTGCTGCTCAGGAAGTTGATATTGCAGATTACCTTGATAGCTTGCCATCGTTTTAACCCATTCGGAGATAAGTATAGGCTCTATCCAACAAGCGTAACGTGTAAAGGCTATCCATAGATGTTCAGGTAATGAAAATTCACCCCATTGTTCAAGAGTCTGTAAATCTAGAAATAAACTATCTTTGGCTTTCACTGTCTTTTTATTAATTTCGAAAACTGTTTTTTTACTGTTACTAAAAGTGATCCTTTGAGCTGGCATTTCTGCAATATTATTTACCGAATGAGAAATAACTCTGTGCATAGCTTTAGCATCTTCACCAATAAATAAATTACCAATTTGATAATCAGAAGCTTGTCGTTCCGTTAATTTGTGCCAACCATCGGCTTTCATAAATCCCATATTTATATTTTTATTAGGTGTTTGAAAGACTTGATGTTTATCGATTAAACCTTTGTATTGATGCGCCCAATACAGCGCCACTAAGCCAACAGGTAAAATGACACGATTATCTTCGCGTCGAATGACGGCACCTGAATGCCCGTCCGCAATGCGTAATAACACACGCATCAATGCTAATTTGTGTGTTCCTGATTTACCATCGTTTAAAGCGACGTGGCGAATGAATGGAAAGGCTCCACTTCCATCATCAGGCAGTTGTAAAACCACAGTTTGCCATTTGACAGACTCCCTGCCGATCATGTCAGGACTCTTATCTGTGACTAATAAAGTCGTTAGCCCCAATTTTTGACTTAAGCTAGTAAGCTGTTCAGTACAAACATCAAACATTTTTCGTTCATCGCCACTTTCACCGTGGCGTAAGGAAATCACTAATTTACCGCCAGGTTTTAATAAATTGGCAAGCTTGCGCAAAGAACGTTCTCGTTGAGAATCTGGAATATGCATCCACACTGCACTCAATAAGATCAAATCAAAACTGACTTCTTGTTTCGTTACTACTTTTAAATCAGGGAGAGAGTCTTGTAACCAATTAACATTTAGCCCTTGTGTTTGATTTTTACCAATTTCAGCAAGTGTAGAAGCCGGTTCAATCGCAGTAACAGAAACATGATTCTTAGCTCCCTGCTCAGCAAGATATTTACTATCTCGGCCGGCACCAGCGCCTAAATCTAATATTCGAGCATTAGGAGTGTTTAAGATAGGAGGTAAATAAGAAAACCACGACTTATGTATCTGTTCAAAAGTTTTAGATAAATAGGAATCAGCAAGGTGTTGTGCATTTTGATTATAAAAATTAGCTGACGTTGTTGGCATAATTACCTTATAGAATTTGAACTCATTAATATATGCGTATATTAATTTGATAATTTAATATTAACATTTTATTTAAAAATTCAAATGCTAAAGATCTAATTTTCAATTACTTTCTATTAAATAACAAATCGAGAAAAGGGTTCAATTCTAATAATATTCCCATATAAATTTGACAATATTAAACATGCCTATCATCACATCCTATCAAAGATAGAACCAATATCTGGGCTAAATAGTTTATGGTAAAGCTTGGTGGCGTAGCTGTCTGTCATGCCTGAAATGTAATCGCAGATGATGCGTTTTTTGTTGTCTGCGCTTTGGTAAAGTTCGTAGGTTAAGGTCGGTAATAAACGCTTTGGATTGGCTTCTAACACTTCGAATAAACTTAAGATCATTTGCTGACCTTTGTATTCCAAGGTTTGTAGTTCTGGGCGTTCGATGACGTTTTTGAAAACGAATTTCTTTAATAGCGTTAATAAGGCTAAGGCTTGTGGTTCCATTACGGCTTGGTATTTCAATAATGGCGTTTCGAAGTTATCTAATGTTTCGATACTAATTTTAGGAATAAAGTAAGCGATTAATTTACTGATAGCATGTTTGCGATCGGTGCTGTATTCAGAGAATAGCTTTTCTTTAAAGAAGGTTTCTTGCTCTGTAAACCATGAGTTAGAGCTTGCTTTTGCACTGACTTCTTCTGTCCATTGTCTTTCTGTGACCAGTTTTAATGCCAGTGCATCTTCAAGATCGTGAACGCCGTAGGAGATATCATCGGCCAATTCCATAATGGAAGTATCAAAGCCTTTGAATTGTGATTTGCCATTAGCGCCAATTGAACGTAGTTGTTGTTTATCTGAGGTTGGTAAGCCTTCTAAGATCCACTCTAATACCGCTTCTTCGTCATCTAAAATACATTTAGGTGGTTTCATTGCGTCGATGTTGATTTTAGAGGCAGGCGTTGTGGTGACTGCGTAATTTGCGACTTCTTTATGTAACACGGGATATTTTAATAAACCTAATGCGGTTCTTCTGGTGACATCGATTCCGAAGTTAGGTTTGTATTCGCCTAACTTGGTGACGATGCGCAGCGTTTGTCCGTTGCCTTCAAAACCGCCATGCTCTTTCATGTAATAGTTGAGTGCCACTTCGCCGCCGTGACCAAATGGTGGGTGGCCAATATCATGCGCTAAACAAATTGCTTCAATTTGGCATAAGCTTGGGATCCATTCTAGATATGTTGGTTTGTCGGCCTGACTATCCCTCTGATTTACGGCATAGTTTTCTCGTAGTTTTTCACAAATGCCAGAGCCAATTTGAGCCACTTCCAGTGAATGGGTAAGACGTGTTCGATAGAAGTCACTTTCGCCAATGCCTAATACTTGTGTTTTTGATTGCAAGCGGCGAAAGGAAGCTGAATGTAAAATACGTGCCCTATCGCGCTGTGCTTCGCTGTCACTGTTTGATGTATTAAAGGGTTTTGCTTCGGCTTTTTGGTTGTTACTTCTACGCTCTTGCCACATCTTAACCTCAATATTCAATATGTTGGATGATTACTATACCCGTTATCATTGAAGGTTCAAAATGGGGAAATGATTGAAGTATATTATTGCGAAGTTAATGGGTAATTAAATTAGGAACAGAGTTGGCGGGATGAAAAATGACTCAGGAATCAATCTCCCTGAGTCAGATTTAAGCTTATCGAGATAAACCTTTGATAATGGTTTCTAAGTTATATTCCATCATTTTTAAGTAAGTCGAAGCTGGTTCATTTTTACCAGATAATGCATCACCATATAGTTTTCCACCAATTTTAGAATTAGTTTCACGGCTGATTTGCTCTACGATGCGGTTGTCGGCAATGTTTTCCATAAACACAGCATTTACGTGTTTTTTACGGATTTGTTTAATGATAGTTGCAATATCAGCAGCGCTTGCTTCTGACTCTGTGCTCACTCCTTGAGGCGCAATGAATTCAATATTAAAGTCATGCGCTAAATAAGAGAAAGCGTCATGTGCTGTTAATACTTTACGTTGTGATACTGGAATTTTGCTTATTTGAGCGTGTAAGTTTGTTTCTAGCATTTTAAGCTTTTGAATGTAAGCACGCGCATTGGCTTGGTAAGCTTTGCTGTTTTTAGGATCAACTTTACTTAGCCCTTTTTCAATATTTTCTACGTAAACTTTCACGTTACTAATACTATGCCATGCATGTGGGTCAAACTCACCATGGTGATGTTCATCGTGCTCATCTTTATCATGTTCTTTGTGACCATCTTCATCATGATGTTCTTCATGACCATCTTCATCGTGATGCTCTTCTGTTTTCATCGCCTCGATACCTGTAGACGCAATGACAGTTTCACCTTTAAAGTTTGATGATTCTAGTAAACGAGGCATCCAACCTTCGAATGAAAGTCCGTTCATTACCAATAATTTTGATTTTAAAACAGCTTTGGCATCTTGTGGTGTTGGGTTATATACGTGTGCATCGCCATTGGCTTTTACTAAGGTCGTCACAGCAACGTGTGCGCCACCGACTTCCGACACTAGGTCTTCTAAGATAGAAAAGCTGGTCACAACACGCACTTTGTCATCTGCAAGTGCATGGGTGTTGCCCCCTAAGTTCAATAGCAATAATGAAACGAGCAGTAAAGGTTTAGATAGATTGAACGACATGTTTTGATGTCCTTTTTTAATGGTTTATTTTAAGGTGTTTGTTGATGGTTAGGTGTTCTATTGGTTGTGCATTTTTTAATAAAGAGTCCGCTATGTTGACCGAAGAAAAGCGACACAATATAAATACAACCCATCACTAAAATGATCGCTGGACTGGTTGCATAACTGACATGGAATGAGATGAAAAGCCCGAGATAACAACTGACAACGGAAGTCATGAAAGCGATAACTAACATTCTGCCTAATTTAACGGTCCAAAATCGTGCAATCGCAGCAGGAATGAGCATTAACCCGACAGCCATTAACGTGCCTAATGCATGAAAGCCAGCGACAAGATTCAATACAACCAGCAATAAAAATCCATAATGCGCAACGGCACTGAGTTTGCTTATGCTACGGAAAAAAGCAGGATCAACACATTCAAATACTAAAGGTCGATATAAAACGGATAGGGTTAATAAGGTAACGGTTGCAATGCTAGTTAACAGAATTAATGCTTCGTTATTTAATGCTAAGGTTGAACCAAATAGCACGTGTAACAAATCAATATTGCTGCCTTTTAAAGAAATAATAAGCACACCTGAAGCTAACGATAATAAGTAGAAAGTAGCTAAACTGGAGTCTTCTTCCGCATTAGAATGACGCGCAACTACGCCTGCTAAAATAGCAACAATACAACCTGCAATAACACCACCAATGGTCATCGCAATGACTGAAACACCAGAGATTAAAAACCCAATGGCTGCGCCCGGTAAAATAGCATGTGACATGGCATCACCGGTTAGGCTCATTTTTCTTAAAGTTAAGAAAACACCAATTGGCGTTGCGCTGAGACTAAGAACAAAACAACCCCATAATGCACGCTGCATAAAGGCAAAATCACTAAAGGGTTCGATAAATAAACTATGCAAATCAGCTATCATAAGTTGTTCTCACTCTGACTTCTTTGATGCTTACTTCACTGACTTTTTCCATGCGAGTCATATGTGCATCCGCAATGGGATACACATTAAGCGCATTCAATGAGTCAGCTACATTAGGTGTCACATCGGCGTGTTTATTTTCATGGTTTTGATTATTGCTCACGGCCTGATTCCAATATTGATATCCAGCTTTGGCAAGGTTTTCTACTGTCATAACCGTTTCAGTTTTACCGTGAGCGATCAATTGAGTCGCCAGTAACATGGTATTGGGGAAAAAACGCTGCACTAAGAGCAAATCATGCACCACGGCAATCACTGTTTTACCCGCTTGTTGGCAATGATTAATCACTTCCATTAACTCTTCTGTGGTTTGAGCATCAATGGCATTAAAGGGTTCGTCTAATAATAAGATGTCAGCATCTTGCATTAACATACGAGCGAATAAAACACGCTGGAACTGCCCACCTGACAAGGTATTAATTTGCCTTTCTTCAAATCCTTTCAGATTTACTTTTTCTAACGCTTGTTCTAAATCTCTTTCTTCTAGGCAACAAAATTGACGCCAAAATCCTGTGCGCTTCCACGCGCCAGCAGAAACAAATTCACGTACCGAAATAGGAAATTTACGATCTATTTGATGACTTTGAGGTAAGTAGGCGATTGATTTAGGATTCACACCCGCTAGTTCAACACAACCACAAGACGGCTTTAATTGCTGCATGATGCTTTTGATCAAGGTTGATTTCCCTGCACCATTGGGGCCAATCACAGCCAGTAATTCGCCCTTTTGAATAGATGCAGATACACGATCTAACGCTAATGAATCTCTGTAATAAACGGTGAGATCGGCAATATTGATTGTGGTATGCATCATTACAATATTTGTCCTAGTACAAGCCATAAACAAATAATAATGGCTAAGGCACCCACTAAGCGATGACTCACGCTAGTTAATAATAAAGATGGATTAACTTTTTTTGTTGGTGGGCAGCTCTGCGCATTTTTATTGATATGCTGATTCATGAAAAATCCAAGTAGACTCTGTTTAATTTCAGGTTATGTTATAACATAACAAATAAACTGTAAATAAGCATTTACAATTAAGAGTCATTTGTATTTAGAAATAACACGATGGGATAACTTGAATCATTCTTTGTTTGTAATCAGTAACTGACATGATCAGTTACTATGGAGTGCATTTAGATTGACAGCTTATAAACGGGTTCGGTTTAGTTTTAAGGCGGGTAATATTTTTACAGAAAATAGAGCGAGAGTTTATGAAGTCTTAATATTCATCATCAACAACTGTTTGGCGAGTCATACAAAGTTCGAGCAAGGTGTTCAATGAAAGTGAAATGCTGTTGATATAGGCTTTACTGTTATCGTCATAGGGAATGTTATCGCCAATCACAACATCACAGTTAAAAGGGACTAATAAGGCTTCGCCTTTAGGTAACGCGCGCCCTAAACCATGCATCATCACAGGTATGACATTTAAATTAGGACGATCTTGAATGAGATGATGTACACCACGTTTTAAGGTACTTAATTCTTCTGGGTTGCCACGCGATCCTTCAGGAAATAACACTAAAATATCGCCATTATCTAAGGCAGCATGACATTCTTCAAATAACGCATCTTTATCACGTATACGCCCACGTTGTAATGGAATAATGCCAATAATACTGAGAGAAAACCAAGCAATGAGTTTATTTTTTAAAAAGTAATCTGCTGCGGCAACGGGTCTCACTTTATGGATTTGGCTTAAAGGATATAAGCTCATTAATACCATAGTATCCAAATGACTATTATGATTGGCAAGTACTAAAGCTGGTCCTTGCTTGGGAAGCTTCTCTCTAAAAAAAACATTGAGCCCCAAAGCCAGTAACACGGTTGGCTTAACCAAGAGGCCAAAAAAGAGTACTTTTAAACAACGATTAATCATCAAGTTATTACCGATTCCGTTTAATAATGTAAGTAATACAGAAAATGGAAGAATAATGGCGCGGTATAAATTAGGCTATCTACCCTATCTAACAACCCACCATGTCCTGGAATTAAAGTGCCACTGTCTTTGATGGCTAAATCCCGCTTCACCGATGAAATCACCACATCACCAACAAATCCACTGATACCGATTAATGTACCAGCAGCAAATCCTTGAAGTATAGTTAATGGTGTTAAGTAAGGTGCAACCAAGCCTGAGATTATGGTCACAGTCACCACGCCACCAATAAACCCTTCCCATGTTTTTTTAGGGCTCACTTTAGGAATGATTTTGTGTTTACCTAAAGTTTTACCCCAAATGTATTGGCATACATCATTAAACTGCGTAATAAATAATAAGTATAGGACTAAACCCAATGCCCCCGCTTGTTCGTTCTTAACGGGAAGTTGTAATAAGTAAGCAATATGGCTGATACATAAAACCGATAACATCACGCCCCAATGAATAGTCCCTAAGGAACGAATAAAGCCTTTTGTTTCTCCAATAAAAACAGCACGCATTGGTAAAAACAAAAACACGTAAATAGGGATGAAAACCATAAACATGCCATACCAATCTGCCGCCACCCAATAATATTGGATAGGAATAGCAAGATAAGCCCACATCAAAACGCGTCTATCCGCTTGGCGTGTCGGTACAATGGAGAAGAATTCTTTTAATGCTAAAAAGCTTAACAATGCAAAAAACAAGATCGAAATATTGGTCGGCGCTAATAACATGGCAAATAGAATGCCGATCATCCACCACCAAGATTGAATGCGCTGTTTTAATTCAGTGTGATCGGCCTGTGGATTTTTAGCTTGAAGCAATAAACGAATTAATGAAGCTGACACCAATAAAACGGTCACAAAGACCATCATATAAAAAGAATGTAGAGGCACATTAAACATGAATATTTTCCTTCGTTTGATTAACTCAATTAAGCAAACGTATCTTATTATCATTATTGAAAAAACGATAATAGCATAGACTGAAAATGGCAGACTTTAAATATCTAAAAATATACCGTAATAATGTACTTTTAATATGAACTAAGACATTTAAAAATACACGAAATAACATAACACTGAAATTCGTTTTATTTATTAATTCGTCACTAACATAGTGATTAGAACTTGTGTAATATCAGCCAATATTGAGTTGTTTATTAGTCTTTAACAAGCGAGCGGATCATGGAAGTTGAATTATTAGAAATTCGAGATTTTATTAGTCAATATGCCCCCTTTGACCAATTACCCGAAGACGCTTTGTTAGAGGTGGTGCAGAGCGTTGAAATCTCTTATTACCGTGCTGATTCCGATATCATCAATTTTAAAGATGAAATCCATGAATTGTATATGATCCGCAGTGGTGTCGTTGAAGTGTTTCGACGTAACGGCAATCTTTATAATCGTCTTGATCAAGGTGAATTATTCGGACAAATGGGATTGCTCACCAACAATAAAGTACGTTTTCCCGCTAAAGCTGTTAAAGATACCTTGTTGTATTGTATTTCTGAATCTGTTTTTTATGATTTATGTGAACGCTTTGATAGCTTTGCCGATTTTGTTGAAGCAGAAAATAGCACACGTTTAAAACAAGCTGTTGAAAGTAATAGTGACGATGCTAATGACCTTACAACATCAAAAGTAAAAACCTTACTGACGCGTGAACCTTTAATTTTATCTAGCGATACAAGCATTCAAGACGTTGCAAAAGTGATGTCAGAAGAAAATATCTCTGCTGCATTAATCACAGATCCTAGTCTTGAGGATGAACAAAATAAGCATGCATTTGGATTGATCACAGAGCACGACTTATGCACCAAAGTGGTTGCAACGGGATTAAGTGTGCAAGAGCCTGTCTCTGCAATTATGTCGATCGACTTAATTTCTTTAGATCATAATGCTTATGTTTTTGAAGCGATGTTATTAATGCTGCGTTACAACGTGCATCATTTACCTATTATCAAAAATAAAAAGCCCATTGGTTTAATTGATGTTTCTGACATTATTCGTTACGAATCTCAAAATAGTTTGTTGTTTGTAAGCAGTATTTTCCAACAACAAACGCCTGAAGATTTGGCGTTATTATCTCAGCAATTAAAGGATTGCTTTCTACGCATGGTCAATGAAGACGCGAACTCACATATGGTTGGGCGTGCAATGTCTGAAATTGGACGTAGCTTTAAACAGCATTTATTAGCGTTAGCTGAAGAAAAATTTGGTCCTCCACCTATTCCATATTGTTTTTTAGCATTAGGCTCGATGGCGCGTGATGAGCAATTATTGGTGACCGATCAAGATAATGCGTTAATTTTAGATAACAGTTATGACGTTACTTTACATGGTCCCTACTTTGAGCGATTAGCACACTTTGTTTGTGATGGATTGGCCGCTTGTGGTTATACCTATTGTACTGGTGATATTATGGCAACCAACCCAGAATATCGTAAAACCCAGTTAGAATGGGAAGCTTGCTTTGCCGATTGGATTGATAATCCTAATCCCAAAGCATTATTAAATTGTAATATTTTCTTCGATTTAACGGGCGTTTATGGCCAAGTAAAATGGGCTGAGAAGCTAAATAGTTTTATTGTTAGCAAAGCACAAAAGAATAAACGTTTTCTCGCTTGTTTGGCGCGTAATGCACTTAATCGAAAACCACCATTGGGCTTCTTTAAAGACTTTGTGATGGAAAATGATGGTCGTCATAATAACTCTATTAATCTTAAGCGTCGTGGAACGGCGCCTTTGGCTGATTTAGTGCGAGTGCATGCTTTGGCGGTTGGTTCGCAGTCACAAAACTCCTTTGAACGTTTAGACGATATTATTGAAGCAGGCATTTTGCCTAAGTCCAAAGGTGCCGATCTGCAACATGCAATGGAATTAATTTCGTTAGTGAGATTGCGTCATCAAGCTTTAGATATTGAATCCAATACAGAGCCTGACAATAATATCGAACCAGAGAACATGTCTGACTTTGAACGACGTAACCTTAAGGATGCATTCTTGGTATTAAGCAATGCGCAGAACTTCTTAAAGTATCGTTATAACTCAAGTAATGTATAAGGTTATTGATGCATAACTTCACTCATAAAGAAATTCTAAATTGGTCTGCTTTTTTACAATTAAAAGCACAGAGTAGTCACGACCCACGTTTACAAAATTTCTATCGAGCCGGTACTTACGCCAATGATACGCCTTTATCTGACATTGAATTTGTTGCTTTGGATTTTGAAACAACGGGCTTAGATCCTAAACAAAATAGTATTATCAGCATTGGGCTAGTGCCCTTTACGTTGCAGCGTGTTTTTTGTAAAAAAGCGAAAAAATGGTATATCACTCCACAGGATAAATTGGGTGAAGAATCTATTGTGATCCATGGGATCACCCACTCAGATTTAAAAGGTGCACCGGATTTACGACGCATTCTTGAACAGCTGTTAGATGAATTAGCAGGCAAAGTTGTGGTGGTGCATTATCGCCGTATTGAACGTGACTTTTTAGATTTAAATTTACGTGCACTAATTGACGAAGGCATTGTCTTCCCTGTTATTGATACCATGCAAATTGAAGGCGATATTCAGCGTAAGCAAACCCAAGGTTTTATTAATTGGTTGAAACGTAAGAAACCACAATCGATCCGCTTAGCAAATAGCCGTTTAAGATACAACTTACCGACTTATGCACCACATGATGCATTGACCGATGCCATTGCCACTGCAGAGTTATTACAGGCACAAATTAGTTATCATTTTAGTGCAGACACTGCGATTAAAGATTTATGGCTATAATACCCCAAACCTCCCTTTAGGAGTTATACCGAAAAATATATAACATAAACCTCCTTATAAGGGTTCTTGCTGAAATTAAAGAAAACAACTCTATACAAAACTCCTTTTAAGGCATATAATCATCAAAAAATATGACAAAACCCCCTTTAGGGAAGATTATGAAGACTAGAAATTTAACTCCTCACGCTATTGCACAAGAGCTTGGTGACAGAATCAAAGCGGTTAGGCTTAATGCTAATTTGACGCAAAAATCCTTAGCAAGCAAAGCTGGAATTTCACTTAAAGCAATCACCAATGCAGAAAAGGGAAAATCGACACTTGAATCGATAATAGCGATTCTTATTGCACTTGAAATAACAGAGCAGTTAGATTTTTTCATACCTAAACAAGAGATTTCTCCCGTTCAATTAATGAAACTAAAGGGAAAAGAAAGACAAAGAGCAACCAGTCCAGAAAAAAATAATAACCAAGAAAAGGATAGTTCAACATGGTAACCGAAGTCATCAAAGTTAAATACAAAGAACAGGATCTAGGTGCTGTCAGTTACAATACAGAAACACATGTTGGTGCTTTTGAATACTTTCCTGAATTTATAAAAACAGGCATTGAACTCTCCCCTATTAAAATGCCGTTAGCGAAAAAAATTTACACATTTCCTCAGATAGATCGCGATACCTTTAAAGGCTTATCAGGATTAATCGCGGACTCATTGCCAGATGATTTTGGTAATGCGGTGATGAATGCATGGATAGCAAGCCAAGGTAAATCAACAAGCGATATTAGCCCTTTACAACGATTACAATATACAGGCACTCGTGGCATGGGGGCATTAAGCTATTCCCCTGCGACAAAGCGTAAAAACCTTAACGCCTCACAACCCATACATATTGAATCTCTGATTTCTATTGCTCAAGATGTGTTAGATAAACGGTCAACTTTCAATATTAACCTGAGCAATAATGGCCAAGAAGATAAAGAAGCCATGATATCTCTTATGTCTGTAGGAATGAGTGCTGGTGGAGCAAGACCTAAAGCAGTGCTTGCTTTTAATAAAGACTTTACCGATGTTCGCTCAGGTCAAACTGACGCACCGAATGGTTTTACCCATTATTTAATGAAGTTTGATGGTGTCAGTGAACATAACAAAAACCAAGAAACTTTTGGTGACCCAATGGGGTATGGTGCAATGGAATACACCTATTACTTATTAGCAAAAGAATGTGGTATCGATATGATGCCCTGCCACCTTATCAATGAAGGCAAGCGTAGGCATTTCATTACTGAAAGGTTTGACCGCAAAGGTAACGAGAAAGTACATGTACAAACATTAAATGGGCTTGAGCATGTTAGCTACAAAAAGATAGGCACGTACTCTTATGCAGAGCTATTTAATACGGCAAGAAAGCTCAAACTAAGCCCTGATGATGCAATGCAACTATTTAAACGTATGGTATTTAATGTGGTTGCTCGAAATCATGACGATCACACCAAGAATTTTGGATTTTTATTGGATGAGCATAATCAATGGCAACTCGCTCCCGCTTATGATCTTGCCTATAGTTACAAACCCAATAGTCACTGGGTGAGTAAACACTGGATGACGCTAAATGGAAAACAGGATAATTTTACCCGCGATGACTTTTACAGTTTTGAAAAACTCAGCCCTATTTTTAACAAGCGCAATATAGATGAAGTATTAAATCAAACCATTGAAGCCGTATCACAATGGGACAAATTAGCCTCAGAGCAAGCTGTGCCTAATTCACTGATCAAAGAAGTAAGCCAAAACCTTAGAACCTACCTGTGAATGTTATACCAAAGAACAACCGTCCAAAAATAAAAAAGGCCGACTAATCAGTTATGATTAATCGGCCTTTTGTTGATTACAACGCTTAGTATATTAAGCGCTAATGATTAACGTTTAATTTGCTCTGTTCTCATACCCATTATCAAGCTAACACACATTACCAATAAGATAATTGTGAAAGGTAATGCAGTTGAAATTGCACCCGCTTGTAATGCTTGTATCGCTTCTGTACCGCCAACCCACAGTAATGCAGCTGCGATAGCACCTTCAATTGAAGCCCAGAAGATACGTTGTGGAACTGGTGCGTCAACTTTACCGCCCGCAGTGATGCTGTCGATAACCAATGAACCAGAATCTGATGAAGTAATAAAGAACACTAAAACCAACACAATTGCTAAGAATGACAAGATGTTACCTAATGGTAATGCATCAAACATTTGGAACATAGCAAGCGGTACTTCAGTTAACCCTTTCGCGCCTAATGTACCAATATTGTTTGCAACTTGGTCAATAGCAACACCACCAAATACAGACATCCATAAAATCGTCACTAATGTAGGCACTATTAATACCGCGATCAAGAATTCACGAACCGTACGACCACGTGAAATACGCGCAATGAACATACCTACGAATGGAGACCATGAAATCCACCATGCCCAGTAGAATACAGTCCAACCATGCATCCAAGCTTCATCTTCACGGCCAATTGGGTTACTTAATGGAATGATATTCTTAATATAAGCCATAATTGTAGTAGGAACAGTTCCCATTGACACTGCCAAAGTAACCAATGCAACAAATACGACTAAAATGAATGCTAATATCATGTTGATATTACTGATAACTTTAACACCGCCATCAATACCACGAACAACAGATACAACCGCTAAAAATGTAACAAGCACAATAATGGTAATTTGAACTGAAATAGTAGATTCAATACCAAAGACGTGTTGTAAACCACTTGCAGCTTGTTGAGCGCCTAAACCTAAAGACGTTGCTAAACCAAACAAAGTAGCGATAACAGCAAAGATATCAATAATGTGACCAGCCCAGCCCCAAGTGCGATCACCTAAAATAGGATAGAACACAGAACGCATTGAAAGCGGCAAACCTTTGTTATAAGCAAAGAAAGCTAATGATAATGCAACCACGCCGTACATTGCCCAAGGGTGCAAACCCCAATGGAACATAGTCGCGCCTAAAGCAAGCTCAGCGGCTGCTGGTGTATTTGCTACTACATTTAATGGTGTTTCATACCAGTCTGTGTAATAAGCAACAGGTTCAGCAACACCCCAAAACATTAAACCAATACCCATGCCTGCGGCAAAAAGCATTGCTAACCAAGATAGTGTTGAATGATCTGATTTTGCATCATTACCACCAAGGCGGATTTTACCAAAAGGCGAAACCAATAATACTAAAGAGAAAATTACAAATATATTTGCCGCCCACATAAATAGCTGATCAAATGAACCAATGATATTCCATTTAATGCCATCTAACGCTGCTTTTGATGTCGCAGGATCTACGATCATAATAGTTAATAAGAAGAGAACAATTAGACCGGCACTGATAGTGAAAACAGAGTTATGTACATCAAAGCCCCATTTTTGGACGTTGTCCTGTCCTATCGTATAGTCAGTATTTTCTATACTGTATTTATCTTTATTTAAACTCATTTTACCTCGTTTAGAGCAAGTTGCTCTTTTGGTGAACATATTTCCAAAGGTGTTATGTTAACAAAATACAAATCAAAATTCAGTTAAATCATGAGTATTTGATAGTTTCACATCATATAAAAACAAAAAGTTCATTTTTTACATCACACTCCTTAATTAAAGTTCCCTTATTAGACTTAAAAATAAGCTGTATTGAACAAATAAAATGACTAGAAATATAAAATTTCTGTCTCTCACCATAGTTTTTCTGTGCTTGCTGTATTTTTGTTTTACAATGCCCCTTTATTTATCTCGTTTTAGTATGGAATCGTTAATGTCACTCCGAATTGCAATCAATGGTTATGGACGTATTGGTCGTAGCTTTTTACGCGCCCTTTTTGAAGAAAATTTACAATCAAAGATCGAGATTGTTGCTATTAATGAATTAGCCGATCCTGAAGCCATTGCGCATTTAACTCAATACGATTCAACTCACGGCCGTTTTGGTTTTGAAGTAAAACAGATAGATAAACTGCTTATTGTTGAACAAACGTCTATACAATTACTTGCGATTGAAAATATTCAAGCATTACCTTGGGAAGCATTAAATATTGATATTGTTATCGACTGTACTGGGATTTATGGCAGTCGAAAAGATGCACAAGCTCATATTGATGCAGGCGCGAAGAAGGTGATTTTTTCTCACCCTGCAGATCAAGATGTCGATGCAACGGTTGTTTATGGTATTAACCATCAACAACTCACGGGCGAAGAAACTTATATTTCAGGAGCATCTTGTACCACTAACTGTATAGTGCCAGTGATCGCAAGCTTAGATGAAGCATTTAGTGTTAAGTGTGGAACAATCACAACCATTCACTCTGCAATGAATGATCAACCCGTGATTGATTCTTATCACCACGATTTACGCAGAACACGTGCAGCAAGCCAATCGATTATTCCCGTTGATACTAAACTAGCGGCTGGTATTGAACGCATTTTACCTAAGTTTGCGAACAAATTTGAAGCGATAGCGGTACGTGTACCGACCATTAATGTAACCGCAATGGATTTAAGTGTGACTTTGGATAAAAGCGTCACCATAGAAGAGATTAATCAGTGTTTAAAGAACATCTCTGAATATAGTTTAAAAGGGATTTTAGGTTATACGGAAGCGCCATTAGTCTCTGTTGATTTTAATCATGACCCACGCTCTTGTATTATTGATGGAACACAAACTCGCGTTAGTGATAAACACTTAGTGAAGCTATTAGTTTGGTGTGATAATGAATGGGGATTTGCTAACCGTTTATTAGATATTTGTATGCACTATAAAATGCTGGGTGAGCGTTAAATTTTTAAAAAGAGAATCAACTAGCTTAAATAAAAATTTAGGCTAGTTGATTAGATGACAACCCAAGTTATTTCGCGGCAACAAACTCAACACTACATTCATAAGAGCCCATTTCAAAGATCCTACAAACCCACGGGCGATTTTCATAAATAGTACATAAACGAGTATCGCGATCAACACAGATACAATAACCATCATCTAACTGCTTCATGGTTTCACCGCCCCACTGGTCACGGTTTATATATTGCTCTGGGACGCCAGTATCAGTAATCAACATCACTTCCAACTGACAGCAAGCCGCTTGGCATTTATTACAAGTTAACTCTGGTTCAGAGATATATTTAGTCGGGATAGTATTGCTATCGCCATTTTCAGTCGATCTTGTCATTCATTCACAAATCAAAAAATTTTAAAACGCTAAGCGTATAGACGAAGTGCTTTAAAAGATACTTTAATCTGCGATCAACTTATACCTTTCTTGTTTGATTAGTCTTCTCCGTGCTCTGTTTCGGCTCAACTAACCCTGATTTTATAAAGTCAGCAAAACGATTAACTAATTTTTCAGCAATGGGCGGCAAATTATCAAACTCAATATTGTCTAATAAGTTTTTAATTTCCAATCCTAATTCGGTATTCCCTTCAATCGATAGACGACGTTGAAAAAACAAAGTATCAGCATCTTCTTTTCTACCCGCCACTAAAATCAAATCATTAACCGGTGCACTAAAAGAAACATCTGTATTGGCTGCTTGCGCTTTTATAATAAAGGCTTCATTTTCAAAACTTAAGAACCAAGTTAATTTAAGATCAGAAACAGTGACTTTAAGCCATTTACCTTGTAGAAAATCTAAATCTCCGTCTTCGATTGCCTCTTTAAACACGCGACTTAGTATTTCGCTTAAGCACTTTTGCTGTATAAAAAAAGGTAATAACTGACTTGGATAAGTTAACGCTTTTGGTGCTTTTGTTACCAGCTGATGCTGTATGTTGTTAAGTATTTGAGTAAACATAAGATTCCTTTTAATGAAGCTAAAGTATAAACATTCATTTATACAAGGACTTGCTTTAAATCAACTTACCCTTTTTATCTATAACTAAGCTTTGCCTGCCCTACATCAATAAACCCTTTATGGAATTTTCTACAATAGCGACATTGAATAGAGTTAGTGAGGAAGACAATGGAACTTTTATGCCCAGCAGGCAGTTTACCTGCATTAAAAACAGCCATAGATTGTGGTGCAGACGCAGTTTATGTTGGATTAAAAGATGATACCAATGCTCGTCATTTTGCAGGTTTAAATTTTAACGATAAAAAGTTAGAAAAAGGCTCTCAGTATGTCCATGACCATGGAAAACATCTTCATGTTGCGATCAATACTTTTGCACACCCTGGTGATGAGAAACGTTGGTTTAATGCGGTAGATAAAAGTGTCGATTTAGGAGCTGATGCCGCGATTATTGCTGATATCGCCACACTTGAATATGCAGCGAATAAATATCCAAATTTAGAATTACATTTATCAGTGCAAGCTTCTGCAACCAATACTGCCGCTATCGATTTTTATCGCAATAATTTTAATGTAAAGCGCATTGTTTTACCGCGCGTTTTGTCTATACATCAAGTGAAACAGTTATCGCGAAATACAGATGTCGACCTAGAAGTGTTTGCTTTTGGAAGCTTATGCATCATGGCTGAAGGTCGTTGTTATTTATCCTCTTACTTTACTGGTGAATCACCCAATACTGTTGGCGCATGCTCTCCCGCTAAATATGTTCGTTGGGAGGAAACTGACAAAGGTTTGGAGTCTCGCTTAAACGATATTTTAATTGACCGCTATCAACCCGATGAAAAAGCAGGTTACCCGACTTTATGCAAAGGTAAATTTACAGTAGGTGACAACCTTTATCATGCTCTTGAAGAGCCAACCAGCTTAAATACGTTATCTATGTTACCTAAGTTAATGCAAGCCGGTATTCGCTCTGTCAAAATTGAAGGTCGCCAACGCAGCCCTGCTTATGTTGAGCAAATTACACGTGTTTGGCGTGCTGCCATCGATAACTATAACAAAGCTCCAGAAAATTACGCGGTGCAAGCTGATTGGGATGCTGTACTCGCTAATGTATCAGAAGGCAGCCAAACCACTTTAGGCGCTTATCATCGCGATTGGCAATAGCCTTTCAAAAGTATTTGTTTTTAAACTTGATCTAACATTAGAGCAGGAGATTTCATGAAATTATCTTTAGGTCCGCTATTATATTATTGGCCAAAACAAACTACCGAAGACTTTTATTATCAAGCAGTAAAAAGTGAAGCAGATATTATTTACCTCGGTGAAACCGTATGCAGTAAACGACGAGAATTAAAAGCTCGCGATTGGATAAACCTAGCCAAAGAAATTAACCATCAAGGTAAAGAAATTGTGTTATCAAGTATGGCATTACTTGAAGCCCCATCTGAAATTAAAGTGTTAAAACAGCTTTGTGAAAATGGTGAATTTTCTGTAGAAGCCAACGACATTGGCGCAATTCAAGTTTTATCAGAGAAAAAAATCCCTTTTGTCGTTGGCCCTGCCATTAATTGTTATAACGCACATGTCCTTAAGCTATTTGTCAATCAAGGAATGCATCGTTGGGTGATGCCAGTGGAGCTCTCTAGAGATTGGTTACAAAAGGCATTAGGCGATGCTGAAAAAATGGGGATCAGAAGCCAATTTGAGGTTGAAGTATTAGCACATGGCCATTTGCCTTTAGCTTATTCCGCTCGCTGCTTTACTGCTCGTTCTGAAAATAAAGCTAAAGATGATTGCGAATTATGTTGTATTAAATACCCACAGGGTCGAGTCACAGAAACACAAGAAGGCCAGCAAGTATTCATATTAAATGGCATTCAAACTCAATCGGGTTATTGTTACAACCTATTAAATGATGTGGACAGTATGCGAGGTTTAGTCGATGTTGCACGTGTTAGTCCTAATTCCCTAGCCAGCTTAAATACCTTAGATGCATTTAGAAATAAGCTATTAGGAGGACAAGCACAATTTAAGCTAGATAGTTTGCAGTGTAATGGTTATTGGCATCAAATAGCAGGGTTAACATTACAGGATTAATTAACAGAGTCTGTGTTAAAAACTTCTAACGCAGACTCTTTAAACAGTTGAATTAGTTTAAGATACTCATGGTTTTAACATGCGCGTAAACTTGACTGCCAACGGACAGCTTCAAGTTATTAAATGAACGCAAAGTAATACGAGCATAAATATATTGCAGATCGACTTTTAACGTTAGGATCATTGATTGATTTTCTTTTTGAGAAAACGAAACCACTTCAGCAGATAAACAGTTCAGTAACGAACTACCAACGATTGGTTTTAGCGAAATGATCACATCTCGGCTGTTAATTCGAACCTGCATTTTATTCGCTTTAGGTGTGTCTTCAGCTGAGATAAATAAAGTCTGCCCTTCAACCTTACCTTTTAGCATGACTTCAATTAAGCCGTCTTCTTCATAAAACTCTTTTGCTAGTACATTTAGCACCAAGCCTTCATGAGCAAATTTAGCCAAAGATAACTTACTATTTAAAAACAGGTTTTGCGGTTCGCCTATTGCTTCCACTTCACCGTTATTAATTAATATCATGTTATCACTTAAATAAAACAACTCTTTGATTGAGTGAGTTATATAAATAACGGGAATTTGCAAACTAACGCGCTTGATAAAAGGTAATAACAGTTTTTTACTACTTTCGTCTAATGAAGAAAGTGGCTCATCCATCATCAATAATTGTGGATTAGTTAATAGTGCACGAGCAATTGCAATTCGTTGTTTTTGTCCGCCAGATAATTGAGTCACTCTATGCTTTAACAGATCTTCAAAGCCTAACTGTTTAGCTAAGCTATCAATTGTAAATGGGCTTTTACCCACTTTTGCTACCGCTAACTTTAAGTTCTGTTTAACATTTAAATGTGGAAATAATCGAGGCTCTTGAAAAACAGCGCCAATTTCACGCTTTTCTATTTTTACAAACTTTTCACTAGAGCACCATTCTTGATGGCTGAAATAAACTTCACCATCAAAACTTTCAAGTCCCATTAAACAACGTAATAATGTTGTTTTACCCGCACCTGAATCACCAAAGATAGTACAAACACCAGAGGGCAGATTCAAATCGCCTTTAAAATGAAATGACTTCTCGTCGTTGAACGTTTTTTTAATATTAAATTTAAGCATTTAACACTCGCTGCTGTCTCTTTTGTAAAAAACCATAAATAATGACTAACACTGACATAGAAAAGGCTAATAAGATAAAAGATAATTTATGTGCTTGCATATATTGTAATGATTCAACGTGGTCAAATAATAAAATAGATAACACTTGAGTCTCACCGGGGATATTCCCACCAATCATTAAGACCACACCAAATTCACCAATGGTATGTGCAAAACTTAATGCAGCAGCAATAATAAAGCTGGGTAATAACATAGGAAAAATAATACGATATAAGCGCTCAAATCGTCCATAACCAAGCGTTGCACTCACTTCAAGATAACTTTTATCTAGATGTAAAAAAGCACTTTGCAAAGGTTGTACTGCAAAAGGTAAAGAATAAATAATAGAAGCAATCACTAAACCTTCAAATGAAAAGGCTAATGCTGAACCATTAAGCTCTAGCCACCATTGTCCCAAAAAGTGATCAGGTGAAAAAGCAATTAATAAATAAAAACCTAATACAGTTGGTGGTAAAACCAAAGGAAGTGCAACCATCGCTTCAATAAATGGACGGACTTTTGCTTGGCTACGAGATAGCCACCAAGCCAAAGGTGGAGCAAGTAACATTAAAAATAATGTCGTTAAGCCTGCTAATTTTAAAGTTAACCAAATAGCTTGGTAATCTCCCGCGTTGAGCATTAATTGTACCCCTGAGATTTAATATAAAGTTGAATCGTGTCAGATAAGAGAAATTGACGAAATAACTCTGACTCTTCTAAACGTTTGTTATTTAAAATAATACCGACTTGTTTGATGGGTTGATACCATTTTTGTGAAATAATGATGTAATTTTTTTGATGTTTTTGAACTACAGCAGCATAAGAAACTAATCCAGCGGGTACATTGCCAGATTCTACAAACTGGTAAGCTTGATTAATGTTATTACCTTTAACATATTGCAAAGATTGCCACTTATTTGTTGCCTGTAATGTTTGCTGTGCAGCGATACCGTAAGGAGCAAATTTAGGATTAGCAATCGCTAAACGTCCATCGTACTGAATAAAGTTATCTTCACTTAATGTTTGTTGTGCTTTAGGTTGCCAAAAGACTAACTGACCTTGTGCATACACAAACTCACTCTGCTTAACCAACCGCTCCTGTTCCAGTAATAGTTGAACGTGTTTTTCATCCGCTGATAAAAATAAATCAAAAGGCGCTCCACGTAATATTTGTTGGTATAAGGTGGCGGTTGAAGCGCTAGAAATATTAACAGGAATGCCAAACGCTTTGCTAAATTGTTGCGCAATATGTTGTGCAGTCACTTTAAAATTACTGGCCACTGCAATATTTAGCGGCGCATCATTTTGCTGTGCAACGTCACTATTGTGAATAATAATTACGGGTGTTTCTTGTTGTTTTGTTATCGTTTCTATTACGGGGTTAATAGGGGCTGTTTTAGTCGTTGGCGTTTTATTTAGATGCAGATCTAACGGTGTCGATGTTGCAAAGCTATTTCCGCTAAACAAAACAATAAAACTAAATGTTAGTAGATAAGGTATTTTTTTCATGATTAATTTTAACCTTAAAATGATGATTTTAAAATAAAATTTTAATAACAGAAGTGCTAAAGGGGGATTTTAATACGATTTAACAATGAGCTGTTTTAGTTAACAGCCCATTTTGATAAGGCTTTTTGATCGGTTTCTCTTGCATCAACCCATTGAGTTTCGCCATTTTCCATGGTTTCTTTTTTCCAAAATGGCGCCTCTGTTTTTAAGTAATCCATAATGAATTCACAGGCAGCAAAAGCATCGCCACGATGCTGGCTTGCAACCCCAACAAATACTATTTGATCTGAAACAGTTAAGTGGCCAACTCGATGAATGACAGTGGAGGCAATAATGTTCCAACGTTGTTTGGCTTGTTCAACAATATCTTTTAAACATTTCTCGGTCATCCCTGGATAATGCTCCAAGGATAAATCACTAACCGACTGCCCTTGTTTAATATCTCTGACTAATCCAGTAAAAGTAACAATGGCACCAATGGATGTTTGACTCTTTAAACGTTCGTATTCGATCTGTTGGTTAAAGTCATGCTCTTGAACACTTATCATTTAACCTCCTGTAACAGGTGGGAAATAAGCAACCTCATCACCATCATTTAATTTCACATTATCAGCCGTCATATTTTGATTCACAGCCTTTAACCACGTTTGCGCTTTTAGTATCGCTGGCCATTGGTTATTTTGTTCATTTAGATAGGCAAACAATTGCTCAGTATCTTGCACTAATTCGGCATTAACTTGTAATTCGCGACAACCTAACTGCTCACTGAGTTTGGCAAAAAAGAGAACTTTAATCATGAAAACTTCCTATTAAACCGCTTTAAAATGGCCTGATTTTCCACCTGTTTTTTCTAATAATTTAACAGTAGAAATAACCATATCTTTTTGTATTGCTTTACACATATCGTAAATGGTTAACGCTGCCACAGATGCCGCTGTTAAGGCTTCCATTTCAACCCCTGTTTTACCAGAAAGTTTACATAGACTTTCAATACGTACGCGATTATTTTCAATATCCGCGGTGATATTCACTTCTACTTTTGTTAAAGCAAGAGGATGACACAAAGGAATTAAATCCGATGTTTTTTTCGCTGCCATGATCCCTGCAATTCGAGCCGTGGCAAACACATCTCCTTTATGATGTTGACCGTTTAAAATTAACGCTAAGGTGTCAGCAGACATATCAACATAAGCTTCTGCAACGGCTTGTCTTACTGTGACATCTTTTGCTGTCACATCAACCATATTGGCTTTACCGTCTTGATTGATATGAGTAAAAGTAGCAGACATTATTTAGCTCCTAAATGCGGCATAAAGTTACAAGGTTTATGTTGTGAATTAATTTGTTCATGAATAATTTTAGTCCAAGCTGTTTTACAAGCTCCTGTTGAACCCGGCATACAAAAAATAACCGTGTTATTTGCAAAACCAGCTAAAGCACGACTTTGAATAGTTGATGAACCAATTTCTTGATATGAAACTGCACGGAATAACTCACCAAATCCTTCAACTTGTTTATCAAATAGCACTGAAACGGCTTCAGGAGTGGTGTCTCGTGCAGTAAAACCGGTACCGCCTGTGATTAATACAACTTCAATGCTTTCATCTGCAATCCATTGTGAAACAACAGCTCGGATTTTATAAGGATCGTCTATGACTATTTTTTTATCTGATAATTGATGTCCCGCAGAGACTAGAGCTTCAGCTAAATAACCGCCTGAAGTATCTGTTGATTCGTTTCGAGTATCTGAAACGGTTAATACCGCAATATGTGCAGACTTAAATTCATTACTACTGAGATGACTCATGATTGATCCTTTGTTTCATTTAATGCTTTAAAGGTTTCTAAACAATCAGCCCACTCTTGAGGCGTATTGCTATTTTGGAAACGGAAATTATTTTCTAATTGATAGTTAATAGGTTGTAGTTTAACTGTTTTTATTAACCGATACAGTGAACGATGCTTATTCTCTGATGAATTTACAACCTCTGCTAAGTAACTTTTAAGTTGTTCAGTGAGCGCTAATATCATCGGAAATGTAGCTTGTTGGTAAAACACGCCTTGATGAAATTGTTTAAACTGTTGAAGTAAGGTTAAACATTCGTTTTTAGTTAATAATGGCATATCAACAGGTAACACAAATATAGCGTCGTGATCTTCAAATAGGGTTTCAACACAAGCCTGTAAGCCGCCAATGGGGCCCAACGAAGGGTGAATATCTTTAATACATTGAAAGCCTTGATAGTCACCACTGACAAAAATACCGCTGAGATTTAACGCAGATAAAAGTGAAACATTACGAGTAAGTAGTGTTTTTTGCTCTAATAAAAGTGTTGCTTTATCCTGGCCCATTCGGCTTGATAATCCACCAGCTAATATGATTCCGGCTATTTTCAATCAACAAATTCTCTTCAATAAAAAAGGGACTGAATGCCCCTTTCTGTTAATAAACCTAATAATACAGCTATTCTACCAACCTTCAATACCTTGCATATTAGGAAGTTGGTGCGCGATCCCTTTGTGGCAATCTACACAGGTTTTCTCACCAGAGGCTAACGCCGTTGAATGTTGTTTTACACTTCGAGGGCCTTGTTCACTGAAGTCCATATAATCAAATTGATGACAATTACGGCATTCCTGTGAATCATTCTCTTTCATACGTTGCCATTCTCGGTTAGCTAAATGGGCGCGCCTTGCTTGGAATTTTTCTTCTGTATTGATAGTTCCCATCGCAAAAGCCACTAGTTCTTTAGAAGCTTGTACTTTACGCACTATTTTATCAGTCCAATTATGGGGAACATGACAATCAGAACAAATTGCACGTACACCAGAACGATTTGAATAATGAATAGTTTCACGTATTTCTTTTACAATTGGAGCGTGGCAACCCGAACAAAAGGCTTCAGTATTCGTTGCTTCCATTCCTGTATTAAATCCGCCCCAAAAAATGATGCCACCTAAAAAACCAATCACTAGAATGAATCCAAATGATGCTGTTGAAGGAGACTTCATGATCACCCATAAACGCTTTAATAATTTAAGCATAATTTTCGCTCCTGCTTAACGTAATGAATCAACGGGTGTAAATGTATTTTCAACTAACGGTTTTGCATCTGCTTGTGTGACATGACATTGCAAGCAAAAATAACGGCGAGGTGAGACATCTGATAAAGTTGTTCCTTCCCGTGTCTGGTAATGAGTGACGCTAATTTTAGTCGCCCCCATTGTCCCTGCATTTTTAAAACTATGGCACGATAAACACTTATTAGCATTCAAGTTAACTTGATACCCGCGTATTGTATGTGGGATTAATGGAGGTTGTTGTACATAATTTCTATCAATAAGATGCTGATCTCTTGGTACGCGTTTCATCACCTCAGAGCTGTTAATAGTTGATACTTCAACTTGACCACGCAACGATTCCAGACCACCTGTATTAGAGGTCAAATCAGTATCGGCACTTAAGACAGGTAGTGAAGTAAGAATAATAACGCCTACTGATATAATAACTGTTAGTAATTTATTCATTTTATTTCTCCACTTCATTACGCTTTCTTAGTCACTTTAACCGCACACTTTTTATAATCAGTCTGCTTTGAAAGCGGATCCGTTGCATCTAGTGTGATTTTATTAACTAACTGTTTCGCATCAAACCAAGGCATAAATACCAAGCCTTTAGGCGGACGATTACGACCACGCGTTTCTACACGAGAGGTTAATTCGCCACGACGAGAAGCGAGAATAATTTCATCACCACGACGTAAACCACGAGATTGCGCATCATCAGGATGCATAAATACAACGGCATCAGGGAAAGCGCGATAAAGCTCCGGAACTCGACGCGTCATTGAACCTGAATGCCAATGTTCAAGGACACGTCCCGTGCTTAACCATAAGTCATATTCTTCATCTGGTGATTCAGCTGGCGGCTCATAAGGTAGAGCAAAAATAATCGCTTTTTTATCTTTATGACCGTAGAACTGGACTTCAGATCCCTTTTCTACATAGGGATCATAACCTTCACGGAAACGCCATAAAGTTTCCTTCCCATCCACTACAGGCCAACGTAAACCACGAGCTTTATGATATTGATCGTAAGGGGCTAAATCGTGACCGTGACCGCGTCCGAATTGTGCATATTCTTCAAACAAGCCTTTTTGAACATAAAAGCCAAAGTGATGAGATTCATCATTGAGTTTATCTTCACGTACTTCATCTAAACCGAACGCATCAACATTACCGTTACGATAAAGCACGTCATACATTGTTTTACCTTTTAATTCAGGCATTTGATCAAGTAATTCGGCACTCCACACCTCTTCAATTTTAAAGCGTTTAGCGAATTCCATTAATTGCCAAAGGTCTGATTTAGCACCCGTTGGCGATTCAACTTGTTGATACCAAGCTTGTGTACGACGTTCAGCGTTACCGTACGCCCCTTCTTTTTCAACCCACATTGCAGTCGGAAGAATAAGATCGCCCATCTGCGCGGTGACTGTTGGATAAGGATCAGAGACCACAATAAAGTTATCAGGATTACGGTAACCAGGAATTATTTCTTCGTTAATATTAGCGCCAGCTTGCACGTTGTTGTTACACATCACCCAATAAGCGTTTAATTTGCCGTCTTTTAACATGCGATTTTGCAATACAGCGTGATAGCCTGGTTTTGCAGGAATTGTCCCTGCTGGTAGTTTCCATATTTTTTCTGCTATTTTTCTGTGCGCAGGATTATTAACAACAAGGTCAGCTGGTAAACGATGCGAAAATGTCCCTACTTCACGCGCCGTACCACAAGCTGAAGGTTGCCCTGTTAAAGAGAATGGACCTGAACCAGGCTTTGAAATTTTACCGGTTAACAAGTGAATGTTGTACATTAGGTTATTAGCCCACACACCACGTGTATGTTGGTTAAACCCCATGGTCCAGTATGAAGTCACTTTAATTTTTGGATCGGCATAAACTTTGGCAAGTTTAATTAATTTGTCTGCGGCAACGCCTGACATTTTCTCAGCGTATTCAACATCAAACTCTGACACGTATTCAGCAAACTCTTCAAAAGTCATTGGCGTTGATGCACCAGAATCTGGATTTGCAGCCGCTTGCTGTAATGGATTTTCAGGACGTAACCCATAACCTATATCCGTAGCGCCTTTACGGAAGTTAGTATGTTTGTTAACAAAATCTTTATTCACGGCATCGTTTTGAATAATGTAATTTGCAATGAAATTGAGGATCGCCAAATCCGTTTGTGGCGTAAAAATCATGCCATTATCAGCTAATTCAAATGATCGATGTGTATAAGTTGATAATACATGCACACTCACATCGGGATTACTTAAGCGGCGGTCAGTTAAACGCGACCATAGGATCGGATGCATTTCTGCCATATTCGATCCCCACAATACAAACGCATCTGCATTTTCAAGATCGTCGTAACAGCCCATTGGCTCATCAATTCCAAAGGTACGCATAAAACCACCAACAGCCGAAGCCATACAATGACGTGCGTTAGGATCAATATTATTAGAACGAAAACCTGCTTTCATTAATTTAGAAGCGGCATATCCTTCCATCACAGTCCATTGACCTGAGCCAAACATACCAACAGAAGTAGGACCTTTTTCTTTTAAGGCTTTTTTAAATTTTTCAGCCATGACATCAAATGCAACATCCCATGAAACGGGAGCGAATTCACCTTCTTTGTCATAAACACCATTAGTTTGACGCAATAGAGGCGTGGTTAAGCGATCTTTCCCGTACATGATTTTTGATAGGAAATAGCCTTTAATACAATTTAGACCTTTATTAACAGGAGCATCAGGATCTCCTTGCGTTGCCACTACTTTACCATTTTGCGTTCCTACCAACACACTACAACCTGTGCCACAAAATCGACAAGGAGCTTTATCCCACTTAATTTTACTCGCGTCTTTACTTGCGATTAAATTACTAGCGGAAGCAGGTAAAGTGATACCGGCGACCGCAGCTGCAGAAGCAACCGCTTGTGCTTTCATAAACTCACGTCTGGTAAATTTCATTGTATTTCCTCGCTATCATTTTGCGTAGATTTTTCAAACTCATGGTAAACAAGACCGGTATGTAACACTCCGTCAAGCCCATTAATATGGTCAATACATTCCATTATTTCCCTCTGGTGCGAGGCTTCTATAACGACAATGGCTTTCCCTTGTTCTGTAATGGTCACTAATTCAGCATTCTGTAAAGCATTAAGACAATCCGTCAGCCTAGACGACTTTTCTGGCTTAACATGTACAATTAAGCTCGATACATGTAACTCTTCGTCTTTCATTTCGTTTCCTTGATGCTTATCGCATTAGTTGGACAGGGAGCAAAACATGCACCACAGCCATTACATTTTTCTAAATCAATTTGAGGGGTTGCATTAATACCTATTTGGAAAGTTAATGCTTCTTCTAAACAACTTTCTCCACAACTTCTACAAAATACATTTTGATTTGCGAGACAACTGTCATCGATCATTGCTTTTTTATGCCAAGGGATTTGATGGGTATCATCAAACACATTCTCTTGACAGTTCTCAGCACATTGTCCGCAGAAAGTGCATTCACCTAATGAGAAATCAATAACAGGGAAACCACCGTCTCCATTAACAATAATATTTTCAGGGCAGTTTTCGACACAGCTTTTGCACTGAGTGCAATTTTCTGTCAATTGAAGGCTATTACCAATCCATGGCATGAGGTTTTCTGTAATAGTCTCTGATTTTCGACGAAATAAATTCCGTTTTTGCATGTCGACTGTTGTCATATCAGCTTGCTAATTAAATGTTAATGAAATATTAATTGGACTCTAACAGAAATGTAGTTTAAAAAAGGAGAATTAAAGATACATTTGATTTACATCAAATAGATTGGGTGAAATAAATAGGCAATGAGACCTTCTCCACAAAAGCAGAGAGGTCACGTTGAACAAGGAAGTATTAACCGCCTATGGAAGCTAAATGTGGAGTGCCTCCAGATAAACCTAGATCAAGGAAATGAGATGATTTTTTCTCCTGTAAAGAAGCTAATATCGTTTCTTTTAACTGTTCTTTATCGCTACTTTTTTGTAACAGATGGCGTAAATCAACGCCCTCTTCGCCAAATAAACAAAGATGTAAGCGCCCAACGGCAGACACTCTTAATCGATTACAATTATCACAAAAGTCTTTACTATAAGGCATGATTAAACCTATCTCTCCTAAATAGTCAGGATGAGTAAAAACTTCCGCTGGTCCATCATTAACATGACGAATTTTTGGAAGCCATTGTTGCTTTAATAATAGTGCTTTTATAGCTTGGCCTGATAAATGATATTTATTAAAAAAGTCTGCATTATCTTCTGTTCGCATTAACTCAATAAAACGAAGTTGAATTGGATTTCTTTTTATCCAAGATAAAAAGGTAGTAAGGTCATGATCATTCAACCCCTTCATTAGCACACTGTTTACTTTCACTTGTTCAAAGCCAGCTGCAACACAAGCGTCAACACCTTCCATCACTTTATGAAAGATATTTTTGCCAGTGATCAAATTAAAAGTATTCGCATCTAAACTATCAACACTCACGTTAATTGACTTTAAACCAGCATCAAACCACTCGACGGCGTGTTTACTTAAATTAAATCCATTAGTGGTGGTGACGACTTTTTGAATAGCATTGGTCTCCGCGATTTGCGAGATGATCTTAGAAAAATCTCTACGCAAACTAGGTTCGCCTCCGGTGATCCTAACTTTTGTCGTGCCTAACTCAGCAAAAGCATTGATTAAATTGCCGATTTCATGCTGTGATAAAAACTGTTTCTGATGAGTACGTTCATAACCATCAGGTAAACAATAGTTGCATTTGAAATTACATTCATCGGTGATCGATAAACGTAGATATTCAAACTTCCGGTGATATCTATCTATTAATTGCATGTCAGTTCCTTTCCAAACACGGGAGGCAAACTCATTTCTAAGTTTACCCTTCTTAACCAAAATTCAGTTAAGCGGCTTAAATCACATATTTTGACAAATACTCGTCTAACTTAGTGATATAAGCTCGGAGCTAAATTAAATGTGAATGACAGAAACCTTTAGATAAGGGACAATCTAGCCATTCGTAATTCATTATTCTTAACTATGTACGATGATTAATCTACTGTTTCATTCACTTTAGTTATAAAAGTGATGTAAAAAGACGGTTTATTATGATTAATTGATTTAACATCCTAATTATTCATGTGTTAAATAGATTATAGTTTTTACCGGAAAGGATTTCGGTATGGTGATAAAGAGTGACGGACAAATAAAAATAAAAAAAAAGTACATTAATTATTAAAAAAACAGCTGATTGATGACGATCTTATTGATATAGTGGATTAATATTTAGAATATATTACATTCTTACTAGTTCTCATGATCATTCAGTATTAACATTAAAAAATAATATTAAAAATAACAAACTCAAAGGGATTTCAAATGAATAATGTCTCTACCGTTATTGTTGTAGATGATCACCCTCTTATGCGCAGAGGAATTACACAACTATTAGATATGGATTCAAATTTCGTTGTTATCGATGAAGCAACTAACGGAATTGAAGCCTTTAATATGGTAAAAAAACAACAACCAGATATGGTGTTACTTGATTTAAATATGAAGTTACTTTCTGGTTTAGAAACACTTAAAGCCTTACGCAATGAATGTATTACAAGCAAGATAGTTATTTTAACTATGTCTGATGCTAAACAAGACGTTATTGCCTTAATTAATCAAGGTGCTAATGGTTATTTATTAAAAGGTACCGACCCTGAATTGTTATTAGAAAATTTAAAACAAATTCAATTAGGCCGTACAGTTGTTAGTGAAAGTTTAACGCCTTACTTAGATTGTTTAGATCAGGAAGATAATATTCGCGATAAAATGGCTAGTTTAACGCGCCGTGAAAACGAAATAATGCAAGAAATTGCAAAAGGGTTAAGTAATAAAGAAATTTCAGAGAAATTATATATTTCAGAAGGGACGGTAAAAGTTCACGTAAAAAGTCTTCTTAAAAAATTAGAAGCCAAATCGCGTGTTGAAGCTGCTATTTTATTTTTGGAACAACCTAAATAATACCTTTGGTTTTATGCAGGCCCATCAAATAATTTTTAAGCAATAATATCTCAGATAAAAGAGCTTTATTTTGGTAGACTACCGAAATAAAGTTTTTTCATTTTAAATGTTTGTATCTTTCGTTTCTTTGTCCCATCGTATTGCTCTTTACAGTGGGTGGCAAACAATAAAAATACAGATAAATTGCAGCAAAAAATAATACCGAGATTTATGCTTTCAGATTCCTTAAAAAAAGAAATTCGTAGTAATTACGAACTCATCACCCAAGCGTTACCGCAATTTAAAGCACGTAAAGCTCAGAATTATTTAGTGGCAGAAATCGCAAAAGTATTAGCTGGCAATTACGATAAAAAGCGTCGTATTTTAGTTGCCGAAGCAGGTACAGGTATAGGGAAATCATTAGCTTATATTTTAGCTGGTTTACCCGTTGCTTTGAGGCTCAATAAAAAATTAATTATTTCAACGGCAACCGTTACATTGCAAGAGCAATTGACCAGTAAAGACTTACCCTTCTTTCTTCAACATAGTCATTATAAATTTACTTTTACCTTAGCTAAGGGTCGTCAACGTTATTGTTGTGAGCACAAGTTATTAGGAAACCCCAATCAAGATTCACAGCAAGGTTTATTATTTACTGAAAAACCACAAGCCGGCGATGCAGAGTTATTAACTGCATTAAAAAATGCTTACCTCGAAGGTAAATGGGATGGCGACCAAGACAATTGGCCTAAGCCAATACCACGCCGTATATGGCAACAAATTGTTTCTGATAAGCATAGCTGTAAAAAAGCCTTAGCAAATCATAGGCAATGTCCATTTCACCGAGCTAGAGATAACATCAATAAAGCCGATGTGATTGTTGTTAATCACGCATTGCTATTAGCCGATTTAGAACTTGGGGGCGGGGTTATTTTACCTGAGCCCGATGCTTGTTTTTATGTGCTTGATGAAGCTCATCATTTACCTAAAATTTCACGTGATTTCTCAAGTGCGAACGTCAATATAAAAACAAGTCAAGAATGGCTGAAAAAGATTAAGCAAGTGAGTACGCATATTAACCGTGTAGTTCATCGTCAAACAACGATCACTCCTGGTATTAACATGCTTGAAAGTGCTAACGAGATGGTTAATGATTTAAAAACGATCGAACTTTATTTTAGAAATAATCCACTAAATTATAATAAATCGAATCAATATCGATTTACCATGGGTGAAGTACCACAACCCATAGTGAACGCTTTAATTAGCTTAAAAGAAGAAACCAAGAAGTGTTTAAGCGCAATCAATAAACTTGTGAATATTACGTCAGAAGAATTAAAAGATGCCAATATAAAACTCAGTGATGCAGAACCCATTTTAATTGAAACAGGCTTTTATATACAACGCTTAGAAAATTTAGCCGCGTTATGGAAGATGCTGCTTAAAGAACGATCTTCCACTCAGGCACCTATTGCGGCATGGGTAAATAACGAAAATGATGGTTTCACATTATGTGCAAGCCCATTGGAAGTAGGTGGTTTATTAGAATACATGCTGTGGTCACAAGCATCAGGGATTATTTTGTGCTCAGCAACCCTGACATCACTAAATAGTTTTGACTATTTCATGCGTCAATCAGGTTTAAGAAACAATGATGGTACACAATATTTACGTTTAAAGTCGCCATTTGATTATCCCTCTATTCCGCTCAATGTGGCAAATATGAAATATGATCCAACGGAATCAGGCTTTGATAATGAATTGATCGACAGTATCGCTCAACGTATTGAAGAGAAAGCCGCTAACTTGGTTCTATTTGCTTCTTACTGGCAAATGAACTTAGTCGCTGATAAATTACGCCGAAAGTTTGGTACAGCATTGTTAGTACAAGGTGAAACGTCGCGAACAAAAATGATCGCACTGCATAAGAAAGCCTGTGATAAAGGCGATACAAGTATTCTATTTGGTACAGGTAGCTTAGCAGAAGGTTTGGATTTACCTGGACATTACCTCACTAATTTAATGATAACCAAATTACCTTTTGCGGTACCAGATTCGCCAGTGGAAGAAGCACATGCTGAATGGATAACTTCTAAGGGAGGAAACCCTTTCATGCAAATAACAATTCCCGAAGCGAGCAAAAAATTAATACAGTCCTGTGGTCGTTTGATCCGAAAAGAAACAGACACAGGCAAAATAACATTATTAGATAAACGAGTGATAACTAAACGCTATGGCAAAAGTTTACTAGATGCACTTCCTCCTTTTGCATTAAATGTAGAGAAATAGAATGACAGAATTTGTATTAGATCCAAACAGTTGGATGATATTAGCATTAGTTGGTTTGCTAGCAGGATTTATCGATGCTGTGGTTGGTGGTGGAGGTATGTTGACAGTACCTGCATTATTAAGCGCAGGTTTACCGCCACACTTAGCATTAGGAACCAATAAATTATCAGCAAGCTTTGCTTCTGGTACTGCAGCTTATACTTACTTCCGTAAAAAGTTATTCGATCCTACTTTTTGGAAGCATTGCTTTTATAGTACTTTTATTGGTGCATTTTTAGGGACTGTTTTTGTTAATTTCATTTCAACAGAGTTTTTAAATAAGTTTTTGCCTTTAATCATTTTAGCTGTTGCGATTTACACCCTGTTTAGCAGAGTAAAGGAAGTTGATAATAGCAAATTGCCTGAAAACACACCTGCTTTGAGAATTAAACAACGTATTCAAGGCTTTACCTTAGGCTTTTATGATGGCGTATCGGGACCAGGCACAGGAGCATTTTGGGTCATTTCTAATATGCATTTGTATCGTCTAAATATTCTTCTGTCTAGTGGCATTGCAAAAGCAATGAACTTTACAAGCAACATTGTGGCATTATTAACTTTTATTTACTTTGGGCAAGTCGATTGGTTTATTGGATTAACGATGGGCGTTTGTTTGATGCTGGGCGCTTTTATTGGAGCCCATTCTGCTATCCATTTTGGTGCTAAATTTATACGCCCTTTGTTTATTATTATTGTTGTAGCAATGGCAATTAACCTTGGATATAACGCATGGTTCAGTCAATAGATCAAACGCACCTCAATGCTTTATCAGAGCAATTGGCAACGCTAACCACACGTTGCCAACAATGGGATCAAAAAATAAAATTGACAGAAAACAAAGCTTTTCGCTTTGAAGTACATTTATTTGCTCAAGGCAGCTTATCGCTATTAGGTTATTGCAAACAGATCCAGACAACACTAGATCAATTAACTTATGTGATCACTCATGATATGGGCACATTAATTATTAACTATGAGTGCGAAAAATTTGTTAATCAGTTTTCAGCCTTGCTTAAAATAGTTAATCATTTAGATAAAGGTAACGCTGACATTTTATATAAACGTTACTCGTCTCAACAAGAAGAAGTTTATCAACATTTACAACGCCAATATGAATACGAAAAAAGATTATTAAAGATGATTGATGAAGAAAACACACTTTATCAGCAAGCGTCAGGTGACGATAAAATCAATCACAAAATACGCGTCAGTGCACTCAAAGAACGTTACCAAAAATGCAATGAATATACACAATCGCTAGAGTTTAAAATGGAAGCTTTAGATAATGACTGAGACTAAAAAAACGACTTCTGCAAGTGGATTAGAAAGTGCACCTCTAGAGATACAAATAGCGGTGGATCTCATTCAAGTACTAGAAGAAAATGACTTACCGCTGGAACCGACCATTAAAGCACTAGAAATAGTATTGAAAGACTTCAAAAATAAACGCAAAGAATAAATGGTGTTAGTCGATGATTAACTAACACCATTTTTCAATGCTTGAACGTTTAAGTTTTAAATTTTGACATGTCTTCTTCTACCCCTTCTGCAAGCGATTTCACATATAAACTTTGCGTTCTAGTTTCTTCACTGGCTGTACGCGTTTCCGCAGAAACATCCGTGATATTCACCATCGCTCTTGCAACTTCTTCTGAAACTGCGGCTTGTTCCGTGGTCGCTGTTGCAATCTGAGTGGTCATGCTATTCACTTTTTCAACATGCTCAACCACTAATTTCAAGTTTTCACCAGTCTGATTAACGGCATTCACAGTGTCTAACGTGGCTTTTTGGCCATCTTGCATTGCGTTAGCAGCAGTAACGCTTAAGCTTTGTAACTTATCAATAATAGTTTGAATTTCAACAGTAGACTTTTGTGTGCTATGAGCAAGGCTTCTTACTTCATCGGCTACCACAGCAAACCCTCGACCAGCATCTCCAGCTCTCGCGGCTTCAATCGCAGCATTTAGCGCTAACAGGTTAGTTTGATCTGAAATACTCGTAATAACACTTAACACCTCTGCAATTTCATCTGAGCCAATTTTTAATTCATTAACCACTTTCACAGCACTTTCTATTTGTGTTGATGCATTATTTACAAGAGCAATCGTGTCATTTACAAGACTTGATGTGTCCATTACCATTTTATTCGCTTCAGTTGTACTTGTCGCTGCATCAATGGTGTTAGATTCAACTTCTCGAATGGTCATGGACATTTCTTCAATTGCACTAACAACCGATTCAATTTCTTCAGTTTGTTTAGTCATTCCACGGTTCGTTTGTTGTGCGATAACAGAAAGACTTTCTGATGAAGAATTTAATGAACTAGAAGATGAATGCAATGAACGGATCAAGTCATTAAATGAAATCAGCATGTTGTCAATTGAGCGTCCTAATTGCCCTAATTCATCATTTGAAGTCGCATTGATACGTAAAGTTAAGTCCCCCTTTGAAATAAGCTTCATAACATCTTGAATATGAACAATAGGAGCAACCACAGCCTTTAAGATAAAGTATGAAACTACACCTAATAAAGCTAAAACAATTAAGATAATAATGGCCATAGAGTAGATACTAGCAGTAACCGCATCATCGATATCGCTAATATAATTTCCGGTGCCAATAATCAAATCCCATGGTTTGTAATGAATTGCATAGGAAATTTTTTCTTCTGCAGCTGAATTAGCCGACTTTTGGAAATAATATGAAACAACTCCCCTTCCACCTTGCTTAGTAATTTCATTTAAAATCTTTTTGTAAATAGCTTCGCCATTAGCATCTTTTACATCAGCAACCGATACCTCTGTGGCTTTTCCTTTCAGCGTTGCTTTTAAAGTGAAGTTACTTGTAAATGCAAAAAAGTAGCCAGACTCTGAATATTGTAAGCCTGGTAATAAAGTATAAAATTGTTGTTTTGCTTGTTCTTGTTGGAGTTCGCCTTTATCGACTTGCTTTTGTAATTCTTTGATAACTCCCTCGACAATGACAGTGTTAAATTCTAACTGTTGTTTTCTATCATCAACCATTTCACTTCTAAGTACATAAGCACTATCGACTCCAATGCTAATAATAGACAACAAAGAAATGACTAAAAACAAATAAACTTTTTGTTTTACTGTTAAATTCATAAAGATTCCTGTGATAAATATTTAATAAGTAAAGTTTGATGCACCATAAGTGTTATAAGATAACGATGTAAGAGCCAGCAGCCATCTTTATAAAAATATACTTTTCATGTCATAATTTAGTCACAAAAACGGCTAATCGCCACTCACAACTTGACGTTTCATTGTTTTTTTATATTCAAAAAGATCGATTTCAATAATGAAATCACTAAAAAGTAGTTAACAGGTTGATATGGTGCAGAATAATACACACACATAATTTAAGCTTATCTTTCAATAATTTAAATTTATAGTGAATGTTTGATTTAAATGTGAGGTTTATATTTACAAAATAAAGGTTAAATTTAAGATGAGAGAGGCAATTTGTTAAATTTGAAATAAAAATTTGACCTTGCATTTTGTAATGTTTTTGTCATGTCAAAAACTTTATATGACGGAATTTGATTCTTTTACAAAAAAAACGAACATAAAAATGTCCGTTTTTAACGTTACCGTTTAAAAGATTTAAAATTAGTTAACAATTAATAAAGGTAATAATTGCTCTGTTGACTGATTTAATTTTTTCTCCACGTTGTACCATTCACACCATCTTCAAGAACAATATTTAAAGCGGCTAACTTATCACGAGCATCATCGGCACTTGCCCAATCTTTATTTGCTCTTGCTGTATTACGTTGTAAGATCAATGCTTCTATCTCAGCGACTTCACTGTCAGAGCCATTATCGCCCTGTAAGAACTTTTCAGCCTCTTGAGTTAACAAACCTAATACATTAGCAAATTCAACTAATAAGCTCGCTAAATAACTTGCTTGCATTGTATCAGTTGTTTTTAATCGATTTATTTCTTTAGCTAAATCAAATAATACAGCGAGTGCTTCAGGTGTATTAAAATCATCGTCCATCGCTTTAACAAAACCTTGATAGAACTTACTCTCTTTAACCGAAGTATCAATCTCAATAGTCACAATATCTAAATCACGAATGGCTGTATATAAACGCTCTAAGCTAGCACGTGCTTGTTTTAAATTGTCTTCAGAATAATTTAACTGGCTACGGTAATGACCTGAAATCAAGAAATATCTAACAGACTCACTGTCATATTCATCTAAAACGTCTTTAATGGTAAAGAAGTTGTTCAGTGATTTAGACATTTTTACTTTATCAACTTGTACCATACCTGAATGCATCCAAGTATTAACGTATTTACCGTGATGTGCACAACATGACTGTGCAATTTCATTTTCATGATGAGGGAAACTTAAATCTGAACCACCACCATGAATATCAAATACTTCACCAAGGTGTTTTTTGTTCATTGCTGAACATTCAATATGCCAACCCGGGCGCCCTTCTCCCCAAGGAGATGACCAAGAAGGTTCACCAGCTTTTGCCATTTTCCATAATACGAAATCAAGCGGGTCATGCTTAGTATCTTCTACTTCAACACGTGATCCTGCTTGCAGCATTTCTAAATTTTGTCCGCTTAATTGACCGTATTCAGGAAACGATGAAACAGAGAATAAAACATCACCAGAGTCAGCAACATAAGCATGACCTTTAGCGATTAATGCCTCAACCATACTAATAACTTCAGGCATATGATCGGTTACACGTGGCTCAATATCAGGTCGGATCATATTTAATGCATCAAAATCAGCATGCATTGCATTCGTAAAGCGTTCCGTTAATTGATCGCAAGTCTCGCCATTTTCATTAGCACGCTTGATAATTTTATCGTCAACATCGGTGATATTACGAATAAAATTTAAATCGTATCCACTAAAGCGTAAGTAGCGAGCCACTGTATCAAAGGCAACAAAAGTTCTACCGTGTCCAATATGACAATAATCATAAATGGTAACACCACACACATACATTCCCACTTTGCCAGCAACAAGGGGTTTAAATTCTTCTTTCGTTCTTGTGAGAGTGTTATATATTTTTAACATTTTCCATCCAATACAATGACTTTAAAAATCGTATTCTAACCTGCTAGAGTGACAAATTCATCCTTTGTATTTAATGAATTCACCAGTTAATGTATGATGACGCTATTTTTTAAAATAGGATTCAACAATGATTACATTACATACAAATTTTGGTGACATTAGTTTAGAGATGAATGAAGAGAAAGCGCCTAAAACAGTGGCTAACTTTATTCAATACGCTACAAGCGGTCATTACGATAACACTATCTTTCATCGCGTTATCGATGGATTTATGATCCAAGGTGGTGGTTTTGCACCAGGCATGGAAGAGAAAGATAGCCAAAAGCCAATTAAAAATGAAGCAAATAACGGCTTATCAAACGTTAAGTACTCTGTAGCAATGGCGCGTACAATGGAACCACATTCTGCATCTGCACAATTTTTCATTAATGTTGGCGATAACAAATTCCTAGACTTTAAATCAGAAACAACAGACGGTTGGGGATACTGTGTATTCGCTAAAGTCGTTGCTGGTGAAGATGTTGTCGATAAAATCAAAGGTGTAGCAACAGGTAATGCGCATTATGTACACCAAGATGTTCCTCTAGATGATGTCGTGATCACTAGCGTAACAGTAGCTTAATTTATGAAGCGCACTTTATTCATTGCAGACCTACATCTCAGCGAAAACCATCGCCATATTACGGATGCTCTATTTGCCTTTCTTGATAAAGAAGCCAAAAATGCAGAAACACTTTATATTTTGGGTGATATGTTTGAAGTATGGATAGGAGATGATGAACATACTCCATTAATGGATGAAGTTGCGCAAAAATTAAAAAGTTTTAGTGAAAATAATCACTGCCAACTATTTTATATCCACGGTAACCGCGATTTTATGATTGGAAAACGTTATGCAAAGCAGTCTGGCATGACACTATTACCAGAGCATACTGAAATCGATTTGTACGGTGTAAAAACCTTAATCATGCATGGCGATACACTTTGCTTATTCGATAAAAATTATCAGAAATTACGCAAAGTATTACATAACCCTATCTTGCAGTTTATTTTTAATGCATTGCCACTTAAATTACGTAAACGGATAGGTTGGAAAATTCGTACTGCAAGTCAAGCTAAAAAAGCTTATAAAAATGTAGAGATCATGGGAGTCACTGAAAATGAAGTGTTACGCTTAATGACTTTACATAAAGTACAACGCTTGATCCATGGCCATACACACCAAGTTAATACTCATAATTTTGAAGTGAATGGTGCACAAGCTCAACGCTTTGATGTGGGCGATTGGTATACTAATTTAAGCTTTGTTGATGCGACACCTGAAGAGGTTAAATTAGTTATTCAGCCAATAGATTATTATCAAGAGAAATAATAACCATCCTTTAAGTCTTTATACTACAGAGATATTGAGAGCTTATTATTAAGCTCTCAATTATCTGAATAGTGACCAACTATTATCTTTCTTTCAATAATCGTCTTAGTACTTTACCTACATTGTTTTTAGGTAATTCAGTTACAATTTCTATTTGTTTTGGTCGTTTATAACCTGTCAAATGTTGCTTGCAGTGCGCTTTTATCGTTGCAACTGTTACTTTAAAATCATTTAACACAACAAATAGTTTAACTCTTTCTCCAGTTAACTCATCTGGCACACCAATTACAGCGGCCTCTAAAACACCATCTAATAATACGACGGCATCCTCGACTTCATTAGGGTAAACATTAAAACCAGAAACCAAAATCATATCTTTTTTACGATCAACAAGATGTAATAACCCATTCTCGTCGAACTGGCCAATATCCCCACTTTTCAGCCAACCATCGTGAAAAGCTAAGGCTGTTTCAGCTTCGTTTTGCCAATAATTAGACATCACTTGTGGGCCTTTTATTTCAATTTCACCAGGGCAATTAAAATCGTTAACAACTTGATTATTATCGTCAATTAAACGTATATCAGTACCAGGCATAGGTAAACCAATAGAGCCGTCATGAACGGTTACATTATATGAGTTGACACTGACCATTGGTGCACATTCAGTGAGTCCATAACCTTCAATAACTGTGCTACCTGTCAATTGCTTCCACTGTGCAGCCACTTTAGTTTGTGTCGCCATCCCGCCAGCTAAGGTTATCTTTAACTTAGAAAAGTCTACTTCGGCTATTTTTGGATGATGTAATAACGCATTGAACAAGGTATTAAGCGCAGTAAAATAAGTGAAGTCATGCTTAATTAATGACTTGATAAAAGTATTAAGATCACGCGGATTAGTAATTAATAAATTCGTTCCGCCGCGTTTAATAAAAAACAGGCAATTTACAGTTAAAGCAAATACATGATAAAGCGGTAATGCCGTTACAATCATTTCACTTTTCTGATCAATGGTTAACCCAAATACACCGTCTGCCTGTTCTAAACTTGCAGCAATATTACGATGCGACATAACAGCCCCTTTAGAGACTCCTGTAGTGCCGCCTGTGTATTGGATAAAAGCAGTATCATCAAGACTAATAACAGGTCGAATATATTGCCCTTTAGCGCCATCTCTTAAGGCAAATCGATAACTTTTTGCACCGGGTAATTTGTATTTAGGCACCATTCTTTTTACATAGGCCACCATAAAATTAACTAGGCTTCTTTTTACTAAGGGTAAGGAGTCCCCTATTTTAGTTAATACAACATGTTCGATACTGGTATCGTCAACAATGCTTTCTAACGTTTTTGCGAAATTAGAAACAATAAAAATAACTTTAGCACCTGAGTCATTAAGTTGATGCTTTAACTCTGAAGCAGTATAAAGAGGGTTAACGTTAACCACGGCCAAACCCGCTCTTAGAATACCGAGTAATATAATTGGATACTGTAAAAGATTAGGGATCATCACAGCGACTCTATCGCCTTTAGATAGCTTTGAGGTTTGTTGTAAATAAGTGGCTATCTTTCTAGATTGTACTTCTAGTTCTGCGTAAGTGAGGTGTTGATCCATATTGATAAAAGCAGTGTGATCAGGATGTGCTTTAAATGTCTGTTCAACCATATCAACTAAATCAATAAATTGACTCTCGTCTAGCTCATTATTGATTTCGTCAGGATATTTATCTAACCATGGTTTAAACATATGAATTCCTTTTAAATATAAAAAAACCGACTAATGAAGTCGGTTTTTTAATGCCGAACAATTATTTATAAGTTGGCATAATCTAACGTGATGTGACCTGCTTCAATCAAGAACACATCTAATGGTTCAAAGTCGTCTGGAATATCATCTAGAGACTCAACTTCTTCAAGGCCCGCTCGTTTTAAGCGTTCATTAGTTCGAATTAATGCAGCAAGCTCTTTTTCTTCTCGCTCTTTAACACGATCCTTTTCAACTAACGTAATACTTGTTGTATCTTTTTCAAGACGATACGCTTTAATATCATCCTCTAGATAGCTAAACTCAACCTCATTTTTAATACGAGCTTGATGTTTTGACTCTAGTGTTTTAATCGTATCTTTTAGATCGCCTACTTTGCTGTATTTTGCAGATCGAATATTATCCCATGGTAATGCATTCTTTTCTAAGCTTTCACCTGTATCTTGAGGGTCGATAGGTGATGGGAACTCGATATCAGGAACGACACCTTTATTCTGAGTGCTGCCGCCATTAATGCGGTAGAACTTAGCAATGGTATATTGTACTGAACCAACCGCATCTTGGTTTTTGTCATAGTAACGAGCAATACGACGATGTTGTTGCACTGTTCCTTTACCAAAACTATTTTCACCAATGATGATGGCGCGTCCGTAATCTTGTAATGCAGCGGCGAAGATTTCAGAGGCGGAAGCACTGTTACGGTTAATTAACACAGTTAGTGGACCATCGTAAGCAATTGAATCATCATCATCCACTTGGATAGACACTTGTTGACGACTATCTCTGACTTGTACCACTGGTCCAGTTTTAATAAATAAGCCTGTTAATAGTGTTGCTTCACTTAATGCGCCACCACCATTGTTACGTAAATCAATAATAATGCCTTCAACTTCTTTCTTAGCTAGAATTTTTAACTCTCGTTCAACATGCTCACTTAGTTTGATATAGAAGCTAGGTATAGTGATCACACCAATATTCTTGCCATCAATCACTTCAACTGATGATTTTGCTTCTCTATCTTCTAAGTGAATTGTTTCACGTACAATTTCAATAACACGATTTTTATCGCCAGCTTTCCCCGATAAAATTTGTAATTGCACAGTCGTCCCTTTAGGACCTTTGATCAATTCAACAATATCATCTAAACGCCAGCCAATGACATCAACGATCTTCTCGCCTTCTTGACCAACACCAATGATTTTATCATCTTTTGCTAATTGCTTAGATTTATCCGCCGGGCCACCAGGCACGAGACTGCGTACAACCGTATAATCATCTTCAAGCTGAAGAACGGCACCAATTCCTTCCAATGACAAATTCATTTCCATTTTGAAACGTTCTGCATTACGAGGAGATAGGTAACTAGTGTGAGGTTCGATGGTATGAGCGTAAGCATTCATAAAGGCTTGGAAAACATCTTCACTTTCTGTTTGTGTTAAATGTTTTAACGCGTAAGTGTAACGCTTAGTTAAGAGGTTCTTTATTTCAGGCCATTTTTTACCTGACAGTTTCAAGGTCAAGGCATCTGATTTAACACGCTCTTGCCATAAATGATCTAACTCTTGCTTATCTTTTGCCCAATTTGCGTCACTACGATCAAACTGATATTCATCTTTATCATCAAAAGTAATTTCTTTTTCTAACAGAGATAGCGCATAAGAATAGCGTTCATAACGACGAGTTAAATTAAGTTGGTAGATTTGATAAACAGGATCAAGCTGGCCAAATTTTAAATTCTCATCTAATGCAAATTGATACACCTTCAATGCATCAATATCGCTTTGCATAAAGATTTGTTTATTAAAGTCGAGTTGTTCGATATAACGGTCAAATACTTTTTTTGAGAGCGTATTGTCTAAAGGCATATATTTGTAATGAGAGCGACTAAATAAATCGCTCACTCTTTTCGCCACTTTTGCATGTTGAGATGCTTGATGCAATTGAGGGATGTCTTTTAATTCGACACTCTCGGTAGCGGCAAATGTAACTCCGACAAAAACTATCTGAGATAATATTAATACTTGGCGAAAGAGTTTTTTCATTAAAATACCTTTTATACGATTAAATGCTTGGCTTTTACTTTTACAACCATTCCAGAGTCTAGTTGTACTTGAACTTCTTCTTTTAAGATTTCTAAAACCGTCGCTGATACAGGAGATTTTCCTAGAAGTACTTTGACTGATTGATCCACTTTTAGTTCATTATGGTTAGCTTCTTTATATTGGCTCAAATCAATTTCTGGTTTTTTAGGCGCTTTTTTAGGGGCGTCTTTTTTACGATTTGGAACAGATACTTTTTTAGCTGCGCGAGCTGGTGCTTTACTTGCATCATTTTTCTTTTTGTTAGCAAATGCTTTCTCTTTGCTTTCTTTTAATGATTGCTGTGCATGATCAGCATGCTCTTGAGACACTTCGTCACCTTCAACACCGTCTAGGTCTACACGTTTAACACCCGCTTTTACGCAGTGAAGGTAACGCCAGCTCATTGTATATTGACGTAAAGCGCCACGTAATTGTGTTTTGCTTACACGAGTTTCATTTTCCAAGCGAGTTGCTAACTCTTGGAACACACCAATTTTTAATGGTTTTGCAGCTTCAGAGCCAGCAATAAAGCAAGCAGGAAACTGTTCTGTTAAGAAGGCAATGATTTGTTTGTTATTTGTAAACTTTTCTGTGTTTTCCATGTAAAACCTAATATTTAAAAACGATGTTAAAAGATACTCAAAGTAAAACTATGATTATCATAAAGAAAATTATTCAGTAGTATAGTGGTGCCTTTATTAAATGTGAAACTAATTATCGCTCTAGTAAGCTATTCCGACCATTTTAATGATATTTAATAGGATTAATTAAGATTTATCCATCTCCCCTACACCTTTTTTATAAAAACAAGTAGAATCTGGCCTCACATTTTTCGTTAAAACACCCTATTTTTATTTAAGTGAATCAGATGAAACCAGAATTATTATCGCCAGCAGGCTCTTTAAAAAACATGCGTTATGCTTTTGCTTACGGAGCAGATGCAGTTTATGCAGGACAACCTCGTTATTCTTTGCGAGTACGTAATAATGAATTCAATCTAGAAAAACTACAAATTGGTATTAATGAAGCACATGCCCAAGGTAAGAAATTGTATGTGGTTTGTAATATTCAACCGCATAACTCAAAGTTAAAAACCTTTATTAGAGATATGAAACCCGTTGTTGATTTAAAGCCTGATGCCCTAATCATGTCAGATCCAGGTTTAATCATGATGGTACGCGAAGCTTTTCCTGATATGCCAATTCATTTAAGCGTACAAGCGAATGCTGTTAACTGGGCAACGGTTAAGTTTTGGTATCAGCAAGGAATAGAACGCGTTATTTTATCTCGTGAACTTTCATTAGATGAAATTGAAGATATTCGTTTTCATTGCCCAGATATAGAAATAGAAGTATTTGTACATGGTGCATTATGCATGGCTTATTCTGGTCGATGTTTATTATCAGGTTATATTAACAAGCGAGATCCTAACCAAGGCACATGCACCAACTCTTGCCGTTGGAAATATGATGCGCATGAAGCTGAAGAAAACGAAACCGGCGATATTGTAGCTATCCAAAAACCAGAGCCCACTTTAGGTACAGGCGAAACAACGGACCAAATTTTTCTATTACAAGAAGAAGGACGTCCTAATGAATATATGCCAGCCTTTGAAGACGAACACGGCACTTATATTATGAATTCAAAAGATCTACGTGCGATACAGCATGTAGAGCGTCTTTTGAAAATAGGTGTTCATTCATTAAAAATTGAAGGCCGTACTAAGAGTTTCTATTACTGCGCTCGAACGGCACAGGTATACCGTAAAGCAATGGATGATGCGATTGCAGGCCGCCCTTTTGATCCCTCATTAATGGGCTCATTAGAAAACCTTGCACATCGTGGTTACACAGAAGGTTTCTTAAGCCGTCATACGCATGATCAATATCAAAACTATGATTACGGTTATTCAATCAGCGAAACACAACAATTTGTTGGTGAAATCACAGGTCGAAATGCGCAAGGCTTAGCTGAAGTGGATGTTAAAAATAAATTCTTAGTGGGTGATAAATTAGAGCTTATGACACCGCAAGGCAATATCAACTTTAAGCTAGAAGAGCTACATAACCGTAAAGGAGAGTTAGTTGATGTCGCGCCAGGCTCAGGCCATGTTTTATATATTCCAGTGCCTAAAGAAATTGATTTAAGCCATGGTTTATTGATGCGTAATCTTATTCAGGGTGAAGACACCCGTAATCCACATTCTAAATAATATGGCTTGGTTATAAAATGGCACTGCTAATAGAAGATACATGCATTAATTGCGATATGTGCGATCCAGAATGCCCCAATGAAGCAATTACATTCGGAGCAGAGATATACGAAATCAATCCTGATTTGTGCACAGAGTGTGTTGGTTTTTATGAAAAAGCAACTTGCGTGGCAGTTTGTCCTATTAACTGTATTATCGTTGACCCTGAGCATGTAGAAACACAAGAGCAGTTACTTGATAAATTTGCTAATTTACATGTGAATTGATCGTGGCAGTTATCGCATCGAGCTTTACTCAAGGTAATATTGCTAATCACATGCTAAAAATGGCACTAACAAACATGGTTAGCTTGAGTGTCTTTTTTAGTGTTGATTTAATCAATATCTATTTTATAAGCTTATTAAACAAAGCTTATTTAGTGGCTGCTATTGGTTATGCAAGTGCTATTTTATTTTTTACTTCTTCATTGACCATTGCCATGGTCATTGCAGTTACGGCAACCGTTGCTAAAAGTATTGGTCAAAAGCAAATTCAGCAAGCTAAAAGAATAGCCACCACTTCCTTCGTCATCACTTTTATCTTAAGCATATTCATTACTTTGATTATTTTTTGTTATGCTTCTGAATTATTGTCTTTAATGGGGGCTAAGAGGGCCTCATTAGAAGCCGCTGAAACTTATTTAAAATTAACTATCTTTTCATTTCCAATGATTGCTATCGCGATGCAAGTCACGGCAATATTAAGAGTGTTAGGAAAAGCTAACATTGCAATGCTCTGTACATTATTAGCAGGTATAATTAATGCGCTTTTAGACCCACTTTTTATCTTTTATTTTCAATGGGAAATTAATGGCGCCGCTTATGCAACTATTTTAGCAAGGATAGTAATGCTAGCGATTGCAAGTTATTACCTACTTCACCGATATCAATTTATTGCATCACAAAGTCTGTTGGATAGTTGGGCTAATATAAAAAAAATTGCGAAAATAGCTCTTCCAGCATCGCTAACACAAATAACCACACCTCTTAGCCACTTTTATATTACCTATGAAGTCGCCAAGTTTGGTGCGGAATCAGTGGCCGCTTGGACGATTATAAGCCGTTTAATACCTGTGGTATTTGTTATGTTATTCGCTATGCCTGGCGCCATTGGTCCAATTATTAGCCAAAATTTAGGCGCAAAAAAATTAAACAGAGTTAAAAACACACTCAATCATTCATTAAACTTTATTATTAAATATGTGTTTGTTTCCGCTTTAATACTTTCTTTGCTACAAGAAAATCTAGTTAACCTGTTTAACGCCACATCAGAAGCAGCCATTCTTATTCGTTTTTTTTGCCAATATATCGCTATCAGCTTTATTTTTGTAGCGATGAATTTAGTCGCTATGTCATTCTTAAATAATATTGGTCGACCTAAACTCGCTACCCTTTTAAATTTAGCCAAAATATCCTTAGGTACAATTCCTTTTGTGAGTATTGGTGCCTATTATTACGGTGCTCAAGGTATCTTAATGGGGCAAGCTTTAGGGAGTGTGGTATTTGGGTTAATTGCGGTGGTTGTTTGTTACTTCACATTATCTAGGTTAAAGGTGAATTGATTTAATGTTTTTAGTGATGATTAGTGACAAACTATCTTTCCATCAAATGCTAAAGATCTTAGGTTATAATATTTAATGTTTTATTTAAGCTTATCAAATGTTAAATTAACCTCCTTATGCCTACTGGATTAAAATAGCACTATGCGCTTATTATTCTTATTATTTTTGACTGCTAATTTAACAGCTTGTTATCAAAACAAAACGCTGACAAAAAATACACTTCTCTATTGCACAGAGAATCAGCCAATGTCATTTAATCCACAAATTAGCCATGATATTGCTAGTTTAGATGCAACAACTCATCAGCTTTTTAGCCGCTTAGTGAAGCTGAATCCCGACACCAATAAATTTATTCCTGACTTAGCAGAAAGTTGGCAACAAAGTGATGATAAATTACGTTATCGTTTTGTTTTGCGTAAAAATATTAATTTTCATCAGACAGATTACTTTCAACCAACTCGCTATTTAAATGCCGATGATGTTCTATTTAGCTTCAATCGAATGATTGATAAAAAACATCCTTACCATACAGTTAATAATCAAACGCAAAATTATTTCTTTAACCACCCTTTTACTGCGTTTTTATCTGAAATAAATAAAATCGATGACAGAACGGTAGAATTTGTATTATCAAAACCTGATGTAACCTTACTCGCCAACCTTGCGGCGCATTATGCGGTGATCCACTCACAGGAATATGCAAATCAGCTATTGCAACGAGGTCATCCAGAAAAAATTGATTTTCAACCAATAGGTACAGGACCATTTAAGTTCAAAAGCTCTAATAGTAAAGGCATTGTTCGTTATTCAAAACATGAAAATTACTGGCAACCGATGACGAATATAGAAAACCTTATCTATGTAAAAAATCCAAGTGCAACTAAACGTTACACCAAACTACTTTCAGGTGAATGTGATGTTATCGCCTACCCAGCAGCAAGCCAACTAGAAACTATTAGTAAAAATAAAGAGGTGGTGTTAAACAGTAAATCGACATCTAACGTAGCTTTATGGGCATTTAATACTAAACAAGATCAACTTAAAGACAGCAAGGTACGTTACGCACTTTCGCAAGCTATCGACAAGAAAACAATTTTACAGGCGGTTTACTTCCAAAGCGCGATGCAAACTAACACGCTATTGAGCAATCAGTCTTGGGCACATAAAGCTCGCAATAACAGCGATATATTCAATCCCGAAGCAGCCAAGAAAACATTAGTCGCGCTAGATTATGACTTTACAAAAGTACTCACTATTTTATTACCTGAAAATGCTGATGTATTTAATCCTAACTTTCATAAGACAGCACAATTAATTCAAGCAAATCTTGCTGATATCGGCATTCAAAGCGAAATCGTTAAATTAAGTGGTTCAACATTACAGACGCGATTATCAAACGGTAATTATGATACTTACTTGACTGGTATCAATGTGCACATTAATGATCCAGATAGTATTTTCAGACCACTTTTAAGCTGTAACTCATCGCCTGAAAATGGCAATAGTAGCCGCTGGTGCTCTTATAAAACCCAAGTATTATTAGATCAATCCTTAACTGAATCTAATTTTGCACAACGAATAAAAAATTATTACCTTATTCAAGATGAAATCATGACACAGCGCCCTTATTTACCGATTGCACATGTTCTTAGGTTAGATGTTATTTCTGGTAGGGTTAAAAATGTTGAAGTTAATTCCTTAACCGGTATTAATTTCCAAAATACAATTAAACAAGATCTCAATTAATATGCTTTCATTTTTAATAAGACGTTTAAACTTACTTTTTATAACCGCTTTAATCTTAACGATTATTGCGTTTATTATTGAGAAAAATGTCGTTGTCAATAACACCATCATTGACACTTCATCAAATAATTATTTACTTCAATATTTTAGCTATTTAATCAACATTATTACTGGCGAATTTGGCTATTCAGCTCTAGATAATCAACCGTTGCTGGCGCGTGGGTTAATGTTTTTTGCGTCGACGATAGAGCTATGCCTTTTAGGTTTAGTTTTTTCAAGTTTAGTTGCCATTCCCCTCGGTGTCCTTGGTGGTTTATTTAGGGATACTAAGCTAGATTATGTGATCATGACCATCGCATTATCAGGTTTATCATTGCCTGTATTTTGGGTCGGAGTGATGGTGTTATTGTTACCCGGTGTTTGGGGAGATCTTTTACCTGTTGATGGTAATTTGAGCTTAGTGTACGAAGTGCCGAGCGTAACTGGCTTTTTACTCATCGATACATTATTTGTGACCGACCAATATGGCTTATTTGCTTTCTTTGATCGTCTTGCCCATTTACTACTTCCCGCTTTGGTCTTATCCTTTTTCTTAACCACAGAGATAATCCGTTTAACTCGTCACTCAATGACTATGGTCATGCGCAGTAATTATATCAAAGCAGCATACGCGAAGGGTTTTTCTCGACGTAAAATTGTTTTTGCACATGCGCTTCAAAATGCACTACCGCCGATCATTCCGCAGTTAAGATTACAGTTAAGTACCATCTTATCTTTTGCCATGACCATTGAAATTGTATTTAATTTAGATGGAATGGGAGATTGGTTATTATCCTCTTTAAATGCTGGAGACTATGGTGTATTGCCAGTGGGGATGCTAATCATCACTAGCTTCATTTTATTTTTTAGTATTTTAATCGATATATTGATGGTGATTATTAGCCCAATCATGCGAGGTTCTTTATATGCTAATCAATAATGAATTTAATGAAGATAAGATCCAATCGCCTTTGCAATATATTTGGGCGATCTTCAAAAGTAAAAACATCGCCGTTGTTGCAATGTGGTTCATCATCGTATTGGTGTTAGCTTCTCTTTTTGCTCCTTGGTTTTTTCCACATTCACCATTAGAGCAAAATGCAGATAAAATGCTACTACCACCCTATTGGTTTGAAGGTGGTGATATCAACCATATCTTAGGTACTGATGACTTAGGCCGAGATTCTTTATCACGTTTATTTCATGGCTTACAACTTACCTTAGGCGGCGCATTAATTATTACAGTCTGTGTTTCATTGTTAGGTATGGCAATTGGTGCAAGCGCTGCATTAACTAAAGGTATTAAAGCCAGTGTGTTACACCACTTGTTGGATGCTTTATTAACCATTCCTTCTTTGCTTTCAGCGTTAATTTTAATCGCCATATTTGGCCCTAGTTATATTAACTGCTTAATCGCAATATCACTTTCTTTATTACCGCAATTTATACGTGGTAGCTTTTTAGCCATCGAACAAGAGTTGAGTAAGCAGTATATTGTCGCTTTACAGTTAGATGGTGCGACCAAATTACGTTTATTTCGTTTTGGGATCATGCCTAATATTTTAGAGCCGACCATCACTATCATTAACCGTTTATTTACCTTAGCGGTAATTGAAATTGCAACCTTAGGTTTTTTAGGTTTCGGCGCGCAATTACCTCAAACAGAATTAGGCTCTTTAATTGCAAGTAGTGTTGATCTTATTTATCTTTCACCTTGGCTTGTCACCTTCCCTGGTATTACCATCTTTTTAGTGATCATGATGGCAAATGTATTTGCAGAAGGCTTACGCCATGCAGTGATAGAAGGCGAAGAATAATGGCATTATTGGACATCAGAAACTTAAGTATCGATATTGAAACCGCTCAAGGTAAAATTCGAGTGATTGATAAAGCCTCTTTAAACATTGTCGCAGGTTCGATACATGGTTTAATTGGGGAGTCAGGCTCCGGTAAAACATTAATCGCTAAAGCGATATTAGGATTACATAATAACAATTGGACTGTTACAGCAGACCGAATGTACTTAGGCAAAACCGACTTAACGAAATTGTCGGATAAAGAACGTCGTCAAATTCTAGGTAAAGAGATTTCAATGATCTTCCAAGAGCCTAGCTCTTACCTTGATCCTAGCCAGACAATACGCACCCAAATCAAATCAGTGTTACCTAAAAAAACATGGAACCTAAGGTTGCGACGTATTCTTGGTAAAATTAAGCGTATTAATGTGCAATCTAGCCGTTTACAAATTAAAGAGCTACTGCATAAAGTTGGCGTTCAGGATGATAAAGAAATACTGAACTGTTACCCACACCAACTCTCAGAAGGTGTTTGCCAAAAAATAATGATTGCAATGGCGATTGCTAATAACCCGAGTTTGATTATTGCAGATGAGCCAACAACCTCAATGGAATCATCAACACAATCACAAATTTTTCGTTTGTTATACAAACTCAATCAACTCAATAATACGACGCTATTGATTCTGAGTAATAACTTTGCCAATACAAGTAACTTATCTGATTATATGACCTTAATTTATTGCGGTCAGACTGTAGAAACAGGATCACATAAGCAACTTATGACTTCGGCGATGCACCCTTATACTCAGGCCATGCTAAAAACAATTATTAGTAACGATAAAATGCACGAGCATAAAAGTGAGCTTTATACTCTACCTGGTAATATTCCTTCATCGAATCAATTGCCTATTGGTTGCCGCTTGGGTCCAAGATGCCCCAAAGCACAACGTATTTGCGTTACCAATCCAACCGTAACAACTAAGAAAGGCCATAGTTTCCGTTGTCATTATCCAATTAGCTTGAGTTAATTATGCAATCATTATTAAAGATAAGTAATCTTAGTAGAAGCTTTAAGCATGTTTCAGGTTTATGGACGAGCTATGAAAAACTCGCTTACGGTCCTGTCAGCTTTACACTTGATAAGGGACAAACCTTAGCGATCGTAGGAGAAAGTGGAGCAGGAAAAAGTGCTTTAGTAAGAACTATCACAGGATTATTAGAACCAAGCTCTGGTGAAATTCATCTAAAAGGCCAACCTATTTTATCCTTAACTTCGCAGCAACGATGTTCATCTATTCGTATGATTTTCCAAGATCCGAGCAGCTCGTTAAACCCTAAAATGACTGTAGGTAAAATATTAAATGCACCGCTACAATTAAACACAGACTTTGATGCAGAAAAACGTGATTTACGCATTAAAGAGACATTAAAGCTAGTTGGTTTGTTACCAGATTATTTAGCTTTTTATCCAAATATGCTTTCGAGTGTGCAAAAACACCAAGTGGCTATTGCAAGAGCCATGATATTAAACCCGGACATCATAATTGTTGATGAAATTTTAGCGACCTTAGATATTTCATTACGTTTTAAAATTGTAAACTTACTGCTTAAAATTCAAAAAATAAAAGGCACAAGTTATATTTTCATCGCGCACAGCATGCACTTAATAAGACATATGAGCGATCATATTGTAGTACTGCACGCAGGAAAAATTGTTGAGAAAGGTTCCGCATCGATAATTTGTGATTCTCCACAGCATGAACAAACTAAATTTTTGTTACTCAGCCATGAGCCTGACTACAGAAAATAAGCCCCAGCTTCTTATTTAGCATTGAGTAATGAGGCTTTACATTCGCTTATGTCTTTTTATACAATGCGCGCTGTTTTAACTCTCTAACAAGGCTCCCCATGACGGAACAACTTTCAGAAAAAGAATTATTCAACCTTAAGAAATTAAATAAAGTGTTACGTCGTCAAACGGGGCAAGCGATTTCTGATTATAATATGATCGAAGATGGCGACAAGGTAATGGTTTGTTTATCTGGAGGGAAGGATAGCTATACCCTACTAGAAATACTGAGCCAACTTAAAGCCGTCGCTCCAATTAACTTTGATATAATTGCCGTTAATTTAGACCAAAAACAACCTGGTTTTCCAGAGCATATTTTGCCTGAATATTTAGATAAATTAGGAGTCGATTACAAGATTGTTGAGCAAGATACTTATAGCATTGTTCAAGATAAATTAGAGCCAGGTAAAACCACTTGCAGTCTTTGCTCTCGTTTACGTCGAGGTATTCTCTATAAAACAGCGAAAGAGCTAGGCGCCACAAAAATAGCGTTAGGCCATCACCGTGATGATATGCTCGCAACTATGATGCTTAATTTATTTTTTGCAGGAAAACTAAAATCAATGCCGGCAAAGTTAGTCTCTGATAACGGTGAACATGTTGTTATTCGACCACTTGCTTACTGCAAAGAAAAAGACATTGAACAGTTTGCTCAATTACAAAAATTTCCAATTATTCCCTGTAACCTTTGTGGTTCACAACCTAACTTACAACGTCAATTAACAAAAGAGATGTTGAATGATTGGGAAGTAAACTATCCAGGCCGTTTGGAAACCATGTTTACAGCAATGCAAAACGTAGTGCCTTCACATTTAGCTGACACCACTTTATTTGATTTCAAGTCTATCTCTAAAGAGTCAGGAGTCATTGATGGTGGAGATATTGCTTTTGATAAAGAATCCTTTGAGCAAAAAACAAATTTTGACGAAGACGCTCAAAATGAATTCTATCAACAACATCCAGCAGTGCAGTTCACTGAGATAAATTAAATACTTTGTTGATTCAGAGCAGAAAAAAAAGACAAAATTAAGCTGTTGCTTCCTTGTATTTAATGAGTATTAGCGCTAATTTACTCGAATATATAAAAACTCGGCTTCACTCCATGGGTATAAAGCCGAAACATATTCAAAATATTCTTAATTCAAATACGAACGGAGTCAAACATGAGAACACCTCTTGTAATGGGTAACTGGAAGCTAAACGGTACAAAAGAATCTGTTTCAACGCTTATCAAAGGCATTGAAAGCGCAGCAGATGCAGCGACAAACGTTGAAGTTGCAGTATGCCCGCCAGCAATCTTCATCGAGCAAGTTGCAAATCTAACAACAAGTAACAGCATTGAATTTGGTGCACAAGATGTAAGTACTAATGTTTCTGGCGCATTTACAGGTGAAACATCACCAGTAATGGTAAAAGAGTTTGGTGCAAAATATAGCTTAGTTGGTCATTCAGAACGTCGTCAATACCATAATGAAACTGATGCGGTTGTTGCGGCTAAATTTGTAGCCATTCAAGAAAATGGTTTAGTGCCAGTATTATGTATTGGTGAAACACTTGAAGAGCGCGAAACCGATAAAACATTTGCAGTGGTTGAAACACAACTAAAAGCTGTTGTTGATCTTGCTGGTATTGCTGCACTTGAAAACTGTGTTATTGCTTACGAACCAGTTTGGGCAATTGGTACAGGTAAAGTTGCTACCTCTGAACAAGCGCAAGAAGTACATGCTCATATTCGTTCTTGGTTAAAAGCGCAAAGTGAAGTGGTTGCAGAAAAAGTACAAATCCTTTACGGCGGAAGTGTTAAAGCAAACAGTGCGAAAGAGTTATTTGCTCAAGCAGATATCGATGGCGGTCTTGTCGGTGGCGCAGCACTTATTATCGAAGAATTTGTTGGTATTATTGAAGGTGCTAAATAATTTTTATTATTTAATACTTAATTATCAACCTACAAAAGGCACACTTTAAATGTAATGCCGATCAGTTAAGAAAAATTAGTTGATTTTTAACGTAAGAAGATCAAAATCCTATGACTCAAAAGGTCATGGGATTTTTTTATGGAACTTTCAGAAGCACTCGCTCGCACATCAA
>NZ_SNUB01000018.1 GCF_004378355.1 Psychromonas algicola | reverse complement strand
AGACTTTAATCCCTTTGATGCTTTAAGGGCGAATGCTTCTAACTCTTCTTTTTTCATAATTACCTATCCTTAATATGATTAAGTTAATGATAGGCAATTACACAGATTTTAGGACAGGGTCTTATTAAAATGTATTTGAGCGATTTTTTCATCTATAATTTAAACTCTTTAGATATTTTTCAAATTAATTTGGTAGAAATATTACTGAGTATTAAGTAAAACTATTTTAATATTCACTTACACTAACGCCACCAAGCCATGTTTTTTGGCTACAGCGTTCGCGACACGGGTTAATCTACTTTTTATTGCTTGCTCTATACCTGTTTTATTTTTTACTAAATCGCTGATTTCTATAAAGGCATTGGTGGTTAGGCTGCTGCTTTGATAGTGGTAGGCAAAGCCTTTTTCGACAACCCAGTTATCCACTTTCATCTCTTGTTTTTTATCTTCTAGAGTTTTAACAAACATGTAATTAAAAGTAAGTACGTGGTTTTCATCGCCATACCAATCGGCTTTTAATGCTTGGAAGTTGATCCACATTTCTAGCTTGTGCAGTAAAGGACGTAAGGCACTTGAAAAACCTTGATCTGCTGTGATTGTGATTGGAAGTGCTTCTGCTTGCATATTTATTTAGCCTTTTTAATAAATAATTTAGTTTAACTTTACTGTTTGAAGAGGGGAGATGCAACCGCAATTCTGATACATAAGTCTTTCAATGACTATCTTTAACAAGCGAGAAAGCTTAATTGATAAAGCGTTAGCAAACAGGTATCTTTAGCGCTTCTTCAGTGACTCAAATACAGAATATAAAAACCTATGAATGACTTTCATTATGATCCACCTACAGAGCCTTGGTTAGATACGCTTTATAAAGATAAAGATATGATCGTTTTTAATAAACCTGCTGGCATTCTATCGGTACCGGGAAGAGATATTGAACGTCATGACAGTATGTATAGTCGTTTATTGGAAAAGCATCCGAATAGTCATACTGTGCATCGTTTAGATCTAGCAACCTCTGGCGTGATTATTTTTGCTTTACGTAAAGATGCAGAACGAGAATTGAAACGTCAATTTCAAGATCGTGAAACCAAGAAAATTTATTACGCGCGGGTATTTGGGCTTATAAAGGAAAAAGAAGGCTGTATTGATGTGCCTTTAATTAAAGATGTCGATAATCCACCTAAACACAAAATTGATCATGAAAAAGGCAAGGCCTGTAAAACTTTCTATGAAGTAGTGAGTTATGGTGAACAAACAACTTTAGTTAAATTAATGCCTGTAACAGGACGAACTCATCAATTACGTTTACATATGTTAGCGATTGGTCATCCTATATTAGGTGATGACTTTTATGCAGAAGAAAATGTTTTAATCATGTCTTCCCGTTTATTACTTCATGCAAGCGAGATCTCAATTCAGCATCCTTATACTAAAAAGCAAATTGTGTTTAAAACAGATGTGCCTTTTGTTGAGCCTGTGGACGGTCAATAATTCAGTAAAGTGTTGATAATAAAAAGCCCTTAATCAGTTTGAATTGATTAAGGGCTTTTTATTAAGAGGTTGTTATTAAGCGAATAATTAAGCTTGATAACCGCCTTTGACCCCTTTGGTTGTAATTGATACTGCATCGTGTGCATGCAAGCTTTCATAGTGATTAACACGTAACCAAAAATCATCAAATTGTGCTTGTTGATTGAGTGCAAATTGTAATTGGCGCGCTGAATCTTCACAGAACATTAAGTTTTGGCCATTTAAACGCGCAAACTCTTGTTCATCTTCACGTTTTACCGCTGCTTGAACTGGCGTTTTTAATGTTGCTTCAACTAAATCAATTAATGCGATAATTGGAAAGTTTTCCGCTGAGTCCGCTAGTCTAACTTTAATTTCTGCAACGCTACGTTGGCTGTGTGGCGTTGCCACGATACCTTGTGTAGAGCCTAACCAATTCACTATTTCATCTTTTGCTACTGTTGTTTGTTGCTCATATTGCTTACTAAAAGCTTCTTGAATCAGTTGACGGGCTAAAGCGGCTGAACAAGGACACGTTGAAGAATAAGGTACATCTACCTTTAGTTCAAAATCTAACTCGCCATCAATTAAACGGCCAATGATGACTACTGGATAAGCTTTCCATCCGCGTTTTTCACTGATTAATGATTTACGACGTAGGTTGTAATCAAAAGCAACTTTAACAAAAGCTTCAGAACTCAAATCGCTATGGCTTTCAATAAATCCTTTTAATAAGGTTTTTAATGTCTCTAGCGTTAATTCAGACTCTGTTGAAAGCTCGTCCAGTTGCAAATACAAACGAGACATATGGATCCCTTTTGCTTTTGGATCGCCAAGATTAACAAACACTTCTACATTTGCGCTAACTTGTTGAGCTGGGCAGTTATCTGTTTGTACCATCAATGGTAATTCAATATTACTCATTCCTACGCGGTCCAGTGTCCCTTCGGTTTGAGCTTGTGCACTATTTGCGATATCTGGCATTGCCATGAATAAGGCTCCCTTCAACATGCTTATGATTAAATAATTTTAAATTAGGCGCGGATTATAGACCTGTTCTACCTAATTAAAAACCATGAAATACAAAGGTTTTAACTAACTGATTGATAATTTACTTCTATTCTTGAAAAAATAGTGGTTAATAAAAGATTATTTCATCTTGATCATGAAAAGGATTGATTATGCAAAACTAATAAATAAAAGTAGGTACAATGTGAATCATTATATTTGTTGCTGGAATGTTGAATCCGTATTGTGAGGTTATGTGAGTCTATTTAATTTAAAAACTTGGGTGCATTATTATGTGGCTTTGTTAAAACGCCTTGGTCCGATAAAGTTCAGTTTGCTATTAGCTTTTGCAGTTATATTCTTCGATGCTTGTTTGCAGGTGATTATTGCTGAAGCCTTTTCAGAACCTTTAGATAAAGCGGACCTTTTTCGATCAGCGGTATTAGGTGTTTTGATAACCCCTTGGGCAGTTTACTTTTTAACAGTTGTTGTGGACGATTTAGATAATGCACGGCAACGATTGGGATCGATAGTTAAAAAATTAGAAAATATCTCTAAAGACGATAAAGCAAAAACAGATTTATTAGAAAAAGAAATTATAGAACATCAGAAAACACAACATCAATTAGGACAAGGCGCTAGCTTATTACGCTCCTTTTTAGATACCTCTCCGGATTTGATTTTCCATCGTGATTTAGAAGGGCGCTTTGTTAGTTGTAATAAAGAAATGGAAGCTTTATCTGGTAAAACAGAAGCTGAATTGGTGGGACTGTCTCCACAGGATCTTTATTCTGAAAACTATGCATTGGAAGTGTTATCTCGCCATGAACATGTCATTAAAACTCATCAAGAACAAATTCATGAATGTTGGTTGCAATATCCTAATGGGCGTATGGCTTATTTTGAAGTGCGTGCTTTGCCTTTATTTAATAGTGAAGAAGAATGTATAGGTTTGATCAGTTTTGGTCGTGACATTACTGAACGTAAAAAACATCAAGAATTTTTAGAAAAAGCGAGCCGCGATAAAACGACTTTTATTTCAACAATTAGCCATGAATTGAGAACACCACTTAATGGGATTGTTGGATTAAGCCGTATGTTATTGGATGAGAATTTTAATAAAGAACAAACTCAATATCTTAAAACCATTCATATGAGTGCAATCACTTTAGGTAATATTTTTAACGATATTGTGGATCTAGATAAATTAGACAGACGTCGTTTAAACTTGGTGAAAGATAGAATCAATACGCAAGACTTTATGAATGATTTACAAAGTTTGGCTTATATTCAAACAGAGCAAAAGAAGCTGCAATTAATCTTTAAACAAAAAAATGAATTACCTGCTTTTATAGAATCTGACGATACCCGTTTACGACAGGTTTTATGGAATTTAATTACCAATGCCGTTAAGTTTACAAAAGAAGGGCAAGTGGGGATTTACTGCTCTAGTTACATTGAAGATAATCAAACTTGGTTATGCTTTGAAATTGAAGATACCGGTATTGGTATACCTCAAGATAAATTAGAAAAGATATTTGCAATGTATTATCAGGTTGAAGGTAATCGACATGCGACGGGAACAGGGATTGGATTGGCGGTATCCAATCGCATTGTAAAAGCAATGAGTGGTCATTTTATTGTGACAAGTGAATTAGATAAGGGCAGTTCATTTCAGTTACATCTTCCTGTGCGCTGCTTACCGGCAGAATCTGAAAGTAGTGACTTTGATGCGCCAGTGCTCTCTATATTGCTAGTTGAAGATATCGAATTAAATGTGGTTGTTGCGCGAGCCTTGCTCGAAAAACAAGGGCATAACGTTGATGTCGCAATGGATGGTCAGCAAGCTATTGATAAAGTAGCTGCTACCGATTACCAATTAATTTTGATGGATATTCAGTTACCAGATATGGATGGGTATGAAGTGACTCGACGTTTACGTGAAGTCCATGAGCATTTGCCTCCTATCGTGGCATTAACGGCGAATGTATTTTCTGATCCACAAAAATTCCTTGATAAAGGTATTGACGATGCTATTAGTAAACCGCTCAATTTGTCGTTATTTAATAACATGCTCGAAAGGCACTTCTCCGAAAATTTACAAGTTGTTAACAATGATGTAAATGTCGAAGTTGATGAATTTGTTGATCCTGAAACTGCATTGTTTAATGAAGAAATGTTGAAGGAATTAATGGAATTCTTACCCATGTCGGTGATGTTAGATAACCTCAAGTTATTTGAAAACTTGATGCCAGAATACTTGGCGATATTGGATAGTCATATGGTGGCGAAAAATCAAAAAGGGATTGTGAGTAAATCGCATAAAATTAAAGGAGCTGCGGCTTCCGTCGGATTACTACGCATTCAAAAACTAGCGCAAAAAATGCAATCTCCCGATTTACCGGCTTGGTGGGATAACATCGATGATTGGCATGAACTAATTAAGAGTTTGTATTTAAAGGATATAAAGAAACTGAAGAAGTGGATTGTTGCAAATGCAAATCAAGCTAATTAATTGATAAATACAAAAAAGGCCAACAATGTTGGCCTTTTTCAATTTTACATTTAAATTGCTAAACAGGGATTAAGATTCTAGTTCACCACAGAAACGGTAACCTTCACCATGAATCGTTGCAATGATTTCAGCTGATTCTGGTACACTTTCAAAATGCTTACGAATACGACGAATAGTGACATCAACAGTACGATCATGTGCTTTTAATTCACGTCCTGTCATTTTCATTAATAAATCTGCACGGGTTTGTATTTTCCCTGGATTTTCAATGAAATGTAAGATGGCGCGGAACTCACTACGTGGTAGTTTAAATACATCACCATTTGGACTGATTAAAGAGCGGCTATCAATCTCTAATGTCCAGCCACTGAATTTATAATGTTCAACTTTCTGACGAACTTCTTCGAAATATAAAGCATCTTGCATGGTACGTAATAGTAAATTACGTGCTCTGATAGTTAATTCACGTGGATTAAATGGTTTAGTGATGTAGTCATCCGCACCAATTTCCAATCCTAAAATCTTATCGACTTCATTGTCGCGACCCGTTAAGAAGATTAATGCGATGTTTTTATGCTCACGTATTTCACGTGCTAACAATAAACCATTCTTACCTGGTAGATTAATATCCATAATGATTAAATGAATTTCGTTTTCATTTAATACTTGATGCATTTCAGTACCATCATTTGCTTCGAAAACTTGGTAACCTTCTGCTTCAAAAACACTTTTTAATGTACTACGTGTTACTAACTCATCTTCAACAACTAAAATATTAGCGCTAGACATGAATGACTCCTATAGAATTGATAATTCTTTTCCTGTTTTATGACATATCACAAAACCAAGTAAAACCAGTTGTCGGTCTTTTTGTATTGACCGATTATTCAAACAAATACTTCACAGGGTGAGAGATAAGGCGAATATAGTTTGTAAAATGTAATGGTTTTTATGGTGCAAAGTGTAATTACTTAACATATAGATAACAACTTATTATGTAGTTTAATTACAGTTTTACCACTTGTGTTTGATATTTATCAATCTCAGAGGTCATAGGAAAGTTCACTTTTTGCTATTTGTTATGCTTTTTAATTGCAAGTGTGCTCGCTTGCTTGTTTCAGTACGCAATAAGCTTTGATATAATAAAGGCATATTCATCTAATTAAACAACGAAATTATCACCACCATGGATCTTGTATTGTACTTTAAGGTTAAATTGAAAAAAGCTGCGCTTAGTTCGCAGCTTTTTTTGCTATGTTTAAAAAGCAAAATCCATCTATTCATAAAACCCGCTATTGAAGGCGGGTTTTTTCGTATTACAGCAGGGAGGTACGATGCGCGTACTTAAGTTTGGCGGCACTTCATTAGCAAATGCTCAACGTTTCAATCAGGTTGCTGATATTGTTATTAACAATCAACAACAATCTCAAATCGCTTTAGTTTTGTCTGCACCATCAGGTGTGACCAATAACTTAGTAGCCGTTGTGGAAAAAACCAGTCAAGGTCTATCTGCTGACGAACATCTAGTGGCTATTCAAACCATTTTTGCAGAGTTAATTAAAGGCTTAAAAGAAACCTACGCTGAATTAGCTGATGATCTATTGCGTAATACCTTTGAAAATGAAATTGCTGAACTGACCAAATTATTGGAAGGCGTGCGTTTATTAGGGCAATGTCCTCCTAGTATTGAAGCGCGTATTTTGAGTAAAGGTGAAGTATTAAGCGTTGCTTGTATGAAGCAGTTATTACTTGCTAAAGGCCAACAAGTTGAAGTGATCGTACCGCAAGAGAAATTAATTTCTTTTAAAGGTGGTTACCTAGAAGCCCAAATTGATATTAAAGCTTCACGTTTGTTGTTTGCTAAAGAAACTATCAATGCTAATGCGATTTACTTAATGCCTGGATTTACAGCAGGTAACGAAGAAGGTGAAACATTAGTATTAGGACGTAATGGTTCTGATTATTCAGCTGCAGTGTTAGCGGCTTGTTTAAAAGCTGAATGTTGTGAAATTTGGACTGATGTTGATGGAGTTTATAGTTGTGATCCTCGTTTAGTAAAAGATGCAACATTATTAACATCGTTAAGCTATGCAGAAGCAATGGAACTTTCTTACTTTGGTGCTAAGGTTTTACATCCCAAAACCATTGCACCTATCGCACAGCACGCAATTCCATGTTTAATTAAAAATACGCATAACCCACAAGCTGAAGGCACATTAATTAGTGCGCAAAAAAGCGATCAAAAGTTACGTGTTAAAGGCATTTCAGATCTTAAAGGTTTGAGTATGTTAAGCGTGTCTGGTCCTGGCATGAAAGGCATTGTGGGTATGGCAGGGCGTATTTTCTCTACTGTTTCTCGTGCTGATGTTTCTATTATTCTAATTACTCAATCATCTTCAGAATACAGTTTAAGTTTTTGTATTTATTCAAATGATACTGAAAAAGCGATTTCGGCATTAACTGAAGAATTTAGCTTAGAATTTGAAAACAACCTGCTTGAAGAAATTGATGTTGTTGATAAGCAAGCAATCATTTCTTTAGTTGGTGATGGAATGAAGAAAGAAAAAGGCATCTCAGCTCGCTTCTTAACGGCACTAACTGATGCTTCTATTAATGTTACTGCGATTGCACAAGGATCGTCAGAGCGTTCTATCTCTGCTGTGATTTCAGAGAAAAAAGCCAATGAAGCTGTGATGGCTTGTCATCATAGTTTCTTTAGCAGTACTCAGTTTATCGATTTATTTGTCATTGGCTGTGGTGGTGTTGGTGGTGCATTGATTGATCAAATTTATCGTCAACAAAGCTATTTAGCTGAACGTAATATTACTATTCGTGTTTGTGGTGTGGCGAATAGTCGTGCCATGTTATTAGATACGCAAGGTGTAGATTTAAATAATTGGCGTGATTTATTAAAAGATGCCACCGAAGAGCTTTCATTAGTTAATATGAAAAACTTGGTGAATGGGTCGCATATCATTAATCCTGTGATCGTAGATTGTACAAGTAATGATGCGATTGCTGCTCGTTATGTTGATTTCTTAGGGGCTGGCTTCCATGTTGTAACTGCAAATAAAAAAGCGAATACAAGTAGCATGGATTACTACCGCCAATTACGTTTAACTGCATTAATGAAACGTCGTAAATTCCTTTACGATACAAACGTTGGTGCGGGTTTACCTGTTATTGAAAATATACAAAACTTATTTAACGCAGGTGACCAATTAATTAAGTTTAATGGTATCTTATCTGGTTCATTATCTTTCATCTTTGGTAAGTTAGATGAAGGGCAGTCTTTCTCTGCTGTAACCGCTGAAGCGCGTGGTATTGGTTTTACAGAGCCAGACCCTCGTGATGATTTAAGTGGGACTGATGTAGCACGTAAATTATTAATTCTAGCGCGTGAAGCAGGTATGGAATTGTCATTAGACGATATTGAAATTGAACAAGCTTTACCACCGGGTTTTGATGACTCAGGCACTGCAGATGAATTTATGGAACGTTTACCACAAGCCGATGCTTATTTTAAAGAGTTACAAGATAAAGCAGATGAAGAAGGCAAAGTGTTACGTTACATCGGTAGTATTGAAGATGGTAAATGTAAATGTAGTATTATGGCGGTTGATGCAAATGATCCGTTAAATAAAGTAAAAGATGGCGAGAATGCATTAGCATTTTATAGCCAGTATTATCAACCAATCCCGTTAGTATTACGTGGATATGGTGCTGGTACAGAAGTGACAGCAGCAGGTGTATTTGCTGACGTACTTCGTACTCTCAACTGGAAACAGGAGTTTTAAGTATGTCTATTGTTGTTTACGCTCCAGCCTCAACGGCTAATGTGAGTGTAGGGTTTGACGTATTAGGTGGGGCATTAACTCCTATTGATGGTTCACCATTAGGTGACCGCGTTAAAATTACTAAAGGTGATTACGGCTTTTCATTACAGTGTACAGGGCCTTATTCACATAAGTTGCCTGCTGATTTTGAAAGTAATATTGTTTACGATTGTTACTTAGCTTATCAAGCTGCTATTTTAAAACTAAACAAAGAAATTCTACCTGTTGAAATGACGCTAGAAAAAAATCTTCCTGTAGGCAGTGGATTAGGCTCAAGTTCGAGCTCTATTGTAGCGGCATTAGAAGCCTTAAATGCATGGCATGATTATCTTTTAGATGAACATGCAATGCTCACCATTATGGGGGAAATGGAAGGGAAAATCAGCGGTAGTGTACATTACGATAATGTCGCACCTTGTTATCTTGGCGGCATGCAATTAATGGTTAATGAAGGCGGTGAAATTAGCCAAACAATTCCTTCATTTAAAGAATGGTACTGGGTCGTTGCTTATCCTGGTATTACCATTTCAACGGCGGCAGCGCGTGATATTTTACCATCACAATACAGATTAGCCGATGCGTTAACTTATGGTCGTCGCCTCGGGGCATTTGTACATGCATGTCATAGTAATCAACCTGCTTTAGCAGCAGAGATGATGAAGGATGTGATTGCAGAGCCGTACCGTTCACAGTTGATTCCTGGATTTAATGAAGCGCGTTTATTTGCACAACAAAGTGGTGCATTAGCGATGGGTATTTCAGGATCGGGTCCAACTGTATTTGCTGTGATGAACGATTTATCACAAGCTGAATTATTGAAAAACTGGTTAACAGAAAACTTCCTTCAAAATGAAGAAGGTTTTTGTCATATTTGTCACCTTGATGAACAAGGTGCACGCGTGTTAGGAAAAGAACTATGAATTTATACAACATCACACACAACAGCGAACAAGTAAACTTTCAACAAGCTGTTAAGCAAGGATTAGGACGTGGCCAAGGCTTGTTTTTTCCTGAAACAATCAAACCGTTAGAGAATGTTGATGCATTACTTGAAATGAATTTAGTTGACCGTTCAACTGAAATCTTATCGCATCTAATTGGTGATGAATTAAGTAAAGAAGCTGTATTCGAGATCGTATCAAAAGCATTTACTTTCCCAGCGCCTGTGAAAAAAGTAACAGAAACGATTAATGCATTAGAACTTTTCCATGGTCCAACGTTAGCCTTTAAAGATTTTGGTGGCCGTTTTATGGCGCAATGTTTAGCGCAATTTAAAGACGATGGCAAAATTACTATTTTAACAGCGACTTCTGGTGATACTGGTGCTGCTGTTGCACATGCTTTTTACGGTATGGAAAACATCAATGTAGTGATCCTTTATCCGAAAGGCAAAATTAGCCCATTACAAGAAAAACTGTTTTGTACATTAGGCGGCAATATTACAACGGTTGCTGTTGAAGGTGACTTTGATGATTGTCAGGCAATGGTTAAACAAGCATTTGATGATCAAGAGTTAAAACAAGCTGTTGGCTTAAACTCTGCGAACTCGATTAATATTAGTCGTTTAGTTGCACAAATTTGTTACTACTTTGAAGCCTTTGCTCAATTAGATGCAAAACAACGTGAAAATTTAGTGGTGTCTGTACCAAGTGGTAACTTTGGTGACTTAACAGCTGGTTTATTAGCTAAAGCGCTAGGTTTACCGATTAAACGTTTTATTGCTGCAACCAATGAAAATGATACGGTTCCTCGTTATCTGCAAGAAGGAACTTGGGCGCCTAAGAAAACAGTGGCAACCTTATCAAATGCAATGGACGTAAGTGCTCCAAATAACTGGCCACGTATTGAAGAATTATTCAAAGTAAAAGGGTGGTCATTAAGTGAGTTAGGTTACGGTAAATTATCTGACCAAGAAACGAAAGATACGTTAATTAAAATGGATAAACTAGGTTACCTATGTGAACCACATGGCGCAATTGCTTACCATGAATTAGCTAAACAGTTAAAAGATAACGAAACAGGTCTATTCTTGTGTACTGCACATCCAGCTAAATTTAAAGAAAGCGTTGAAGAGATTTTAGGGCGTGACATTTTCATTCCTGAAGAATTAGCTTCACGTGCAGCGTTACCTTTATTATCAAAAGAGTTTCCTGTAGATTTTGCAAAAGTACGTGAATTATTAATGTCTCTATAATTCGCTTGTGACTAATTAAATACACTATAAGGGCGTCTATCACGCCCTTTTTTTGGAGTCAGAAATGGGTAAGGTATTAAACGATCTTTTACATCAATTAAGTTTGGAAAAGTTAGAAGAAAACTTATTCAGAGGGCAAAGCCAAGATTTAGGATTAGGTATTGTTTTTGGTGGACAGGTAATGGGACAAGCCATTTCTGCCGCAAAAGAAACAGTGAAGCCAGATCTTAAGGTGCATTCTTTTCACTCTTATTTTTTACGTGCAGGTAAAACAGATCAACCTATTGTTTATGATGTAGAGCGGATCCGAGATGGTAAGTCGCTATCAGCTAGACGAATTAAAGCAGTGCAAAATGGTGAAGCTATTTTTTATATGACAGCATCATTTAAAGCACCTGAAAAAGGCTTTGAGCATCAGGATAAAATGCCTAATGCACCGGATCCTGAATCGCTTATTTCAGAACAAGAAATGGCCTTAATTCATACTGATATTTTACCCGAATTTATTCGCGATAAGCTGGTGGGCGAGAAACCAATTGAAATGAGACCTGTTAGTTTTGTTAACCCTGTTGAACCTGATGTTGAAGCGCCAAAGCGTTTGGTATGGTTTAGAGCAAATGGGAAGATGCCTAACGATTTACGTGTTCATCGTTATTTATTAGCCTATGCGTCAGACTTTAACTTTTTACCTACCGCATTACAGCCGCACGGTGTTTCTTTCTTAAGTGAAGGTATGCAAGTGGTAACCGTTGATCATTCTATGTGGTTCCACCAAGACTTTAGACTCGATGAGTGGTTATTATATTCTGTTGAAAGCCCTGTGGCTTCTGATGGTCGTGCATTGGTTCGAGGTCAATTCTTTACTCGTGATGGAACATTAGTCGCGTCAACGATTCAGGAAGGTTTGATCCGTCAGCGTAAAAAGATGACGCCTGCAGAATCTGCCGAAGACAATGACCCTAAGCACATTAGGTTATAACACTTAGCTAACAAAGACATGAAATGGTAGTGGTGGAGCTATGCGGGATCGAACCGCAGACCTCAACGCTGCCAGCGTCGCGCTCTCCCAGCTGAGCTATAGCCCCACTAAACTATATCGATTAAACGTAAGTGATTGTATTTCTATTATTTTTTGTTGTCAATTGTGTTTATTTTATAGTGAGTGGATAAACAACTGTGCTTTTTATAAATGTTGGGTTTATATTTTAAACAATAATTGCTCGTTAATTATCAAAGTGTTGAAATTATCGGCAGTCAGTTGATAATTTCAATTTTATTCAATATTAGGGCTTGTGGTTAGCATTAACTTCTCTATAATACGCCTCACTTGCTTGAGAACGCTTTAAGCAATCGCCCGGGTGGTGAAATCGGTAGACACAAGGGATTTAAAATCCCTCGACTTATGGTCGTGACGGTTCAAGTCCGTCTCCGGGCACCAATTTCAAGAAAAAGCTTCGCATTTGCGAAGCTTTTTTTTACCTAAAATTTGAGTTTCTGGATTTATTTTTTGGGTGCTTATCGAATCTATTTCATCTTTATTGATACTAAAATCCCTACATCATATTTACTAAGCTTTTTTACTTAAAACTTAAAGTCTAAAACATTTATACTTATGTTAAGTTTACTAAATAGTAGGAATGAAAAGTGATAGATTACATCATCATTATTGCAACCATGTTAATTCTCTATTTTGTGGTGGTACGCAATAAGCCAGCCCCTCAAAGTGATTGGGAAACATTACCCGATTTTGAGCGTTATAAGAAAAATAAGAAGCTTAAAGACCAAACAAATAAAGCTGTTTGTATACATTGTGGATCGAACTCGATCACGCAAAAACAACTACAGGATAAAACAGAAAATCCAAAGCAAACTAAGTTTTATCATTCATGTGATCAGTGCCGAGTTATTTTGTGGCGCAGTGAACGATAAATCCACCTCATTTCATTTCCGTTAACCCCCTGATTATGCTTTAATACGGGCCTTAAAGAGTGGTTAAATAAATAACATTGGGGTTTGCTGTGAGTCAAGAGTCCGAGAAACGTCTTAATAAATTTATCAGTGATTCGGGGTATTGTTCTCGACGCGAAGCGGATAAATTAATTGAGCAAAGTCGCGTTAAAATTAATGGACAAGTTCCTGAACTTGGTACCAAAGTTCAGCCCGGCGATGAAGTATTTGTTGATGGTAAACGTATCAACAAAATCGCGGCAAATAAGTCTGATCGTATTTATATTGCTTACAACAAACCGACAGGTATTACTTGTACAACTGAGCGTAATGTTTACGGTAATATTATTGATGCTATCAAGCATAAAGAGCGAATTTTTCCTATTGGTCGCTTGGATAAACCTTCAGAAGGTTTGATCTTTTTAACCAGTGATGGCGATATTGTTAATAAAATATTACGTGCTGAAAATGCTCATGATAAAGAATACCGTGTATCGGTAGATCAACCTTTAAGTGAACGTTTTGTTGATAGAATGCAACGCGGCGTACCTATTTTAGATACAATCACTAAACCTTGTATCGTTAAAGTAGAAAGCCGATTTGTATTTACGATCATTTTAACTCAAGGGTTAAATCGCCAAATTCGCCGCATGTGTGAATATTTAGGTTATGAAGTAACGCGTTTACAACGTACACGCATTATGAACGTAACTTTAGATAATTTAAAAGCAGGACAATGGCGTAACCTGTCTGATAAAGAGATGCTGGAAATCAATACCGCCGTTGCAGGATCTTCAAAAACAGCCGTTAATACCGCACAACCTAAAGCGCAACAAACTGCAAACAACAGTATTAGCCATCAAACAAACAATCATAGCAATAAAAATAACGCTAAATTATCTCGTCAAAAACAAGCGGCCGATGCTAGTCCGTATTATGGTAAAGCGGGTGAAAAATCGACACCTAAAGCAAAGAAAGTTTTTGTGAATAAAAACGCTAAAACTAGTACTAGTAATAAGGGTAAATCACCGCTTTCATTGAAACCTAAACTTTCTCTTAAACGCAAATGAGTCAAGGTGAGTTTGATATTATCAAACGCTATTTTCAAAGAACATCTAAGCCGTCTCAAGGTGTGACCCTTGGTATTGGTGATGATTGTGCAATTTTGGATCTTCCAGAAGGGCATCAACTTGCTGTTACTACGGATAGTTTAGTGTCAGGCATTCATTTTTTTGAGGATGTTGATGCTTACCGTTTAGGTTATAAATCTTTGGCAGTCAATTTAAGTGACTTAGCTGCGATGGGAGCAACGGCAAAGTGGGTCTCTTTAGCGATCACTTTACCTGATATAAATGAAACTTGGTTAGCGGAATTTTGCAGAGGCTTTTTTACATTAGCGGATAAATATAACGTTACTTTAGTTGGTGGTGATACCACAAAAGGTCCTTTGTCTATTACTGTGTCAGCAAAGGGGATTGTCAAAAAAGGTAAAGCGTTAACGCGTAGTAATGCAAACGTTGGAGACATTCTTTGTTGTAGCGGGCCGCTTGGCGACGGCGGAGTCGGGTTAGCCAGTAAAGTTGCAGAACTGCAACTTGCAAATTCACACCCCTTTATTGATGCATTAGAAATAACAGAGCCTCGTTTAACCTTAGCTTCGTTATTAGTCGATCAGGCATCAAGCTGTATTGATATTTCCGATGGGCTAACTCAAGACCTTTCCCATATTTTAAGCCAATCCCAATGTCGAGCGGAAATAGAATTAGAATCTCTACCGCTATCAACTGCGATGCAAGCAGAAATAAAACACGGAAATATAACTCAGTCACAAGCTTGGCAATTTGCACTTACTGGCGGTGACGATTATGAGTTATTGTTTACTATTACTAAGCAAAAACTAGCATTACTAAAACCTGAACTAGACAAATTGGGATTAACTTGTTTCCAAATAGGTGAAATTAAAGCGCCTGTTGATAATACTCAATCATTATTATTCACACTTAAACAGCAACCGATAGCATTAACTCTGTCAGGTTGGGATCATTTTAAATAAGGTACAAAACATGTTAAACCGCGATGATTTAGATGGACTAAAACTTTCAAACCCAATGCATTTAGCTGCTGTTGGATTTGGCAGTGGTTTAGCGCCCGTTGCTCCAGGTACTTTTGGTACGCTTGCTGCTATTCCGTTTTTTTACTTTTTAGCACTACTCTCTATTGAATGGTATGTTGCGGTGTTAATAGTGACCAGTGTTGCTGGGTTTTGGTTTTGCCATGTAACCAGTGAGGCGATGGGAGTTCACGATCATAAATCTATCGTATGGGATGAGTTTGTCGGTTATTGGATCACCATGTTACCCGTACTCATTATATATCCTAGCATTCAAAATGGTGCTGCTATTCCTTTTATTTGGGTTGCCGTGGGTTTTGCTTTATTTCGTTTCTTTGATGTATTAAAACCTTTTCCAATTAGTTGGTTAGACAAGAAAGTCGCAGGTGGTTTTGGGATCATGATTGATGATATCGTTGCTGGTATTTTTGCTGCGTTAGTACTGGCCGCCATGCTCCATTATTGGGGCTAATTATGTGGTTGCGTTGGTGTTTTGTTTTTTCAATGTGTTATTCATTTGCTTGCTTTTCTCAAGAGCAACTCACATTTACAAATCCAATAGTCACCATAGCCATCGAGCAAACGCCTACTTCTTTTAATCCACTCACAGATAAAGGTGAAATGGCTCCTCAATTTAAGCACTTGTTGTTTGACCCATTATTTCGCTGGGATAAAAACCATGAAATAGAAAATAGATTGGTAAAAAGCTGGAAACGTATTAATGATAAAACAATACGCTTTTATTTACGTAAAAACGTTCGTTTTCATTCGGGAAATCTTCTTACATCTAAAGATGTTATTTGGTCTATTGAAGAAGCAAAAAAACAACCTAGTAATGTTTTTTTTAATAGTTTAGATAAAGTTACAATCATTGATAGATACACTTTCGATATGACTTCTCGCTTATCAAGCATTCAACTTTTTGATTATCTCACTGCGATCTTTATTCTTGATTCGTCTTTTTATAATAAAAACCATACGCTATTAACAAAAGCGCCTACATTAATTTCAGCGTCAGTAAAAAAGCTCCCTGTTTCTGGTACTGGCCCTTATATTGTGAATCAATATAACCCTTTGTTAGGCATTGAGCTTGTCTCTAACTCAAGTTACTGGGATGGCTATTCCAACATTAAATATTTTCGTTTTATGCAAGTGAACAACGCGCAATCTCGTCTATTTGCTTTGCTCTCTGATGATGTTCAAATCAGTTATGCAACTCCTAATGAAAGTATTAAAGATGCATCTGAAAATGGAATGAAACGTTTACTGCAAGTGGATTCGCCTAATGCTGTTTTTCTGGCTATTAATGATAAATTAACTCCTGCGTTAAAAAATGCAAAAACGCGAAAAGCACTACATTTAGCGATTGATCAAGAAGGTATGTTAAAGCATATTTTAAATGGTGCAGGACATGTTAATGCTTCTATTATTTCACTCACAGAAAAGCAACTTCCAAATCAGAAAATGGACGTTTCAGTAGCTTCACCGAGCTATGATTTAAATAAATCAAAGGCGATGTTAAAAACATTAACGCTTCCTAAACAATTATCGCTTTTGGTGATGTTAGATGAGCAAATTGATATGGAGAAGGTTGCCTTAACTATAGCCAATATGCTTAAACGGATCGGTATTGAAGTCACCATACAAAAAGTGACTTCAAAGGAAGTGTGGAACAAAACTAATTTATATTACGATCTCACTTTATCAACTTGGCAGACGACATTATTAAGCCGAGATAATGTGTATGATGACTTGTTTATTAATAGTTTTTTAAGCGATTATTTACGTGATAAATCTGAGCAAGGTGCTGTGACTAATAGCTTTAATTCAAAGTTTGAATATTTTGAATTATTGCAGCAAGAAGATTGGATTGTACCTTTATTTTCTCAAGCAACAATCTGGGCTGAGTCCGGGAATTATAATCTTAAAGACATTTTTTCAAGTAACGGTATTCCATATTGGTCGTTATTAAAAAATGAACATCAAGATAAAGAAGTATTATACCAATCACGATAAATAGCTTATCTATTTTACTGGCTAAAACAGCCCACTTCTTCGTTATAAATTTCGCAAAGGGAACAACCATTTACGTCAATTTATGCCTTGAATTGAACTGTTTTTTCTTCGTAAAATTTAGATAACATATTTAACGCAATTGGTATTATTAGATCAATAATCGCTTAACAGAGTATTTATTTTTGTAAGGGCTAAAAGGTCATTATTAATGTTAACCTTTTAGCCCTTTTCTATTTTTTAAGTTTTTTTATTTGTCAGAAAAGAAGTTTGTTATTTGCTCTTCTATGCCTGCACTATCTAGTTTTAACATGGTATAAATTTCTTGTTGCGTTCCCTGCTCTATAAAGCTGTCAGGTAAGCCTAAATGTAATATTTTGCCACTGTATTGCTGTGTCATTAAAAACTCGCTCACAGCTGAACCTGCGCCACCTGCGATACTGTTTTCTTCAATAGTCACGATTTGCGAATGTGTTGCCGAAAGCGTTGTTAATAATGATTGATCTAGAGGTTTTACAAAGCGCATATCCACTAAGGTTGCGTTTAATTTTTCTGCCACAGGCTTAGCTGCTTGTAAAAAAGTACCAAAACATAAAATAAGTAATGTATTACCTTCTGCAATGAGGTTGGCTTTACCTATTGCTAATTGTGTCATTTGTTTGTTAACAGTAATCCCTGTTCCACTTCCTCTTGGGTAACGAACGGCGGCAGGGCTATTTAATAAATGTCCTGTGTATAACATATCGCGACATTCTTGTTCATCTGACGGTGTCATGACCACCATGTTTGGTACACAACGTAAAAAGCTTAAATCATAAGCTCCTTGATGGGTTGGACCATCTGCTCCTACAATACCAGCTCTGTCGATAGCAAATAACACACCTAAATTTTGAATAGCAACATCATGAATAACTTGATCATAGGCGCGCTGTAAAAAACTGGAGTAGATAGCAACAATAGGATGTAAATCGGCAATCGCCATGCCTGCCGCTAAGGTCACTGCATGTTGTTCAGCAATGGCAACATCATAATATTTATCTGGGTGACGTTTAGAGAACTTAACCATGCCAGAGCCTTCACGCATTGCTGGGGTTATCGCATTCAGCTTAGGATCTTTATCTGCCATATCATTTAACCAATCTCCAAATATTGTAGAGAAAGTAGGGGCCGATGGCTTAGGTTTAGGTAAGTCTTGATCGGGGGTAAATTTGGGAACGGCGTGATAACCAATTGGATCTAACTCTGCTTGTTTGTAACCCTTGCCTTTTTTGGTCATGATATGAAGAAATTGTGGGCCTGAATGCGAACGCATATTACTGAGTGTTTCAACTAAATCTAATACATTATGTCCGTCCATTGGACCAATATAATTAAAGCCAAATTCTTCAAAAATAGTCGCAGGTGACACCATGCCCTTTAAATGTTCTTCAGTTTTTTTAGCTAATTCTTTAATAGGTGGAATCGTTGATAATACTTTTTTACTGCTTTCTCGTAATCGCGTATATAAATCACCCGATAATATTTTAGCAAGATGATTATTTAATGCGCCTACATTTTCTGAAATCGACATTTCGTTATCATTTAAAATGACTAACATATTACTTTGTAAATCACCGGCATGATTTAATGCTTCAAATGCCATGCCAGCGGTGATCGCACCATCACCAATAACCGCTGCAACTTTACGGTTTTTATTTTCTTTTTCTGCTGCGATAGCAAGTCCTAACGCTGCTCCGATAGACGTTGATGAATGACCAACACTTAATACATCGTATTCACTTTCTTCGCGCCATGGGAAAGGATGTAAACCTTTAAACTGTCTAATACTAGACATTTGATTACGACGGCCCGTTAATATTTTATGGGGATAAGCTTGATGCCCAACATCCCAAAGTAGATGGTCAAAAGGTGTGTTGTAAACATAATGCAAGGCAACGGTTAATTCTACCACGCCCAATCCTGAAGCAAGGTGACCACTAGTTTGGCTAACACTTGTTAATAGAAACTGTCTTAATTCATCACATAAAGCAGGTAATTGGTGTTTTTTTAATAAACGCAGATCTTCTGGATAATTGATATTCGCGAGTAATGGGTAATTTTTTAAATCCAATGGCATATTTATTTATCACGTTTAATTATGTAATGGGCAAACGATTCGAGTAACTGCGTATTATAAGGCAATTGTGATAAAGCATGTAGTGCTTCTTGATATAAACACTGCGCTTTTTGTTGCGCACCTTGCAAACCTAACAGAGCAGGGTAAGTTGATTTATTTAATGCTTGATCTGAACCCTGTGGTTTTCCTAATGTTTCTGTGTCGCTAATAATGTCTAAAATATCATCTTGTACTTGGAAAGCTAAACCGATGGCTACCGCAAATTGAGTCAAAAGCTCAAACTCTTTTGGGGCGATATCTTCTTTTGTTAATGCGCCCATTTGCACTGCTGCTAATATTAATGCGCCTGTCTTTGCGTTGTGAATAGTTTCTAATTGAGCTAATGAGATAGCTTGGTTTTCCGCCGCAATATCTAATACTTGCCCCGCGCACATTCCTTTTTCACCAGATGCTTTCGCTAGCGTATTGAGTATTTTCAATTGGGCTTTGGCTGATAAAGCTGGGATTTCAGTAGACAGTACCTCAAAGGCTAAAGTTTGTAATGCATCACCAGCGAGAATGGCTGTAGCATCATCGTATTTCACATGACAGGTTGGATTGCCTCGGCGTAATGCATCATCGTCCATGGCGGGTAAATCGTCATGGATTAATGAATAGGCATGGACACATTCAATTGATGCTGCAATAGGATCCAATGTTTCCAGCTTGCTATCAAGCATCTCACCAACGGCATAAACAAGAAAAGGACGTACTCGTTTTCCACCTAATAGTGCACCGTAAACCATTGCTTCATTTAATGTTTCTGCAATTGGTGTCTGATGATTGATATATTTTTCAAGCTGTTGATTTACACGAGCTTGGTATTGTTGCATAGTTGAGATTAGTTCGGTCATGTAAACTACTTACTATTTGAAATATAAAAGAAGCTACTCTTTAAAATCTTCTAAAGGTGCTTGGGCATCATTTTGCATTAAAATGCTAACTTGTTGTTGTGCATGTTGTAACTTTTGACCATTACTACGTGCTAATGAAATACCACGTTCAAATTGCTTTAATGCATCTTCTAGTGGTAATTCACCTTGCTCTAAATGTTGAACAATTTCTTCAAGTTCAACGATTGCTTCTTCGTATTGCATATTTTCAGGTTTTTTCAGGGCCATGGGATTCTCTCTTTTAGATTTGATGCAAGGTTACCGTTACTGGTTAATATGTCAAATTAACAGAGAAAAATAATTTCTAACTAGTGAAGTTGTGAACTATTTAGTAAGCTGTACAAAATTTCCCTTTAAATAATATGTGTTTGGCTGCATTCTATTGATATATAGCTATACTGTTTATTTAAATGGCTTAACTCTTAAATTGTAAGGATGTTTTTGTGGATTTAGCAACTCTCATCGGACTTATAGGCGCTTTTGCTTTTGTAATCATGGCAATGCTGTTGGGTGGCACACTGGAAATGTTTGTTGATGTCACTTCTATTCTTATTGTATTCGGAGGAACAACCTTTGTTGTTATGATGAAATACAACATGGGGCAGTTTTTTGGTGCAATCAAAATCGCAATGAAAGCGTTTCTATTTAAAATAGAAGCTTCTGATTTACTAATCGAAAAAATCGTTGAAATGGCTGATGCAGCTCGTAAAGGCGGTTTTCTCGCGCTTGAAGAAGCCGAGATCACTAACACCTTTATGCAAAAGGGCATTGATATGCTCGTGGACGGGCATGATGCGGAAGTGGTGCGTAATACATTACAAAATGATATTCGATTAACCGCCGAGCGCCATGACACTGGTGCCGCTATTTTTACTAACTTTGGCGATGTTGCTCCTGCGATGGGAATGATTGGTACATTAGTCGGTTTGGTTGCCATGCTTTCTAACATGGATGATCCAAAATCCATTGGACCTGCGATGGCCGTTGCCCTGTTAACTACACTATATGGTGCTGTGCTAGCGAATATGGCAGCCATTCCAATTGCAGATAAATTAAAATTAAGATCGGCAGAAGAAAAACTAAATCGTAATCTTATTCTAGATGGTGTTTTAGGGATTCAAGATGGACAAAATCCACGTGTTATTGAAGGCGTGTTACGTAATTATTTACCTGAATCTAAACGTGCTAATGGCACAACAAGTGAAGGCGAGGCTTAGTGGACATGGAAGAAGAATGTAAATGTCCACCTCCAGGTGCCCCCGGGTGGATGTCGACTTTTGCAGACTTAATGTCTTTGCTAATGTGCTTCTTTGTTTTACTTCTTTCATTTTCAGAAATGGATGTATTGAAGTTTAAGCAGATAGCAGGCTCTATGAAGTTTGCTTTTGGTGTACAAAACCAAGTAAAAGTAGAAGATATCCCAAAAGGGACGTCGGTTATTGCTCAAGAATTTAGCCCTGGTAAGCCAGAGCCAACGCCTATCGAAGTGGTTATGCAACAAACCATTGAAATAACTAAAGCGAAATTAGATTTTCAAGATGGTGAAAGCAGCAAAGTGGGCGGTCAAGAAGACGTTAAAATTCGTAAGACGGATCGCAAAATAGAAGAAGAAGCGAGTCAAGATCTACCTACAGAAACTTCAGACTTAGAAGCCTCTGCAGATTCTGAAAAAGATGAAGCTCCGATACAAGAGCAAGATGAATCTGACACGCAATCTGCTGTCACTGACCAAACTCCTTCTCCGGGTGTTTCTGCTCAACAAGGTTTAGCTCAGAAAATAGCTAAAGAATTGCGCGATGAAATCGAAGATGGTGCTATTGAAATTGAAGCTTTAGGACAACAATTAATTATTCGAGTGAGAGAAAAAGGCGCCTTTCCTTCTGGTTCAGCTTTCTTACAACCTCGCTTTAGACCTGTGATCACTAAAATTGCGACTATATTAGTAGATATTCCTGGTGTGATAACTGTTTCTGGTCATACTGATAACGAACCTGTTCAATCAGAGTTATATCGCTCTAATTGGGATTTATCTGCTCAGCGTGCCGCTTCTGTTGCCCATGAAATGATTAAAGTAAAAGGCATTACAGATAAACAAATGTCGATTGTGGGTTACGCAGATACCAAACCTCTTAGCGATGGTAAAAGCGATGTAGAGCGTCGTCGTAATCGTCGTGTTGAAATTAGTATTATGCAAGGTGAAGCTGCTGAAAGTGGTGAAGTAGGTACTGATTACAGCGAAGGTAATTAAATCATTCTGATTAGTTTTTGTGTTATCAATAAATTTATTGTTAGTAATAAAAAGGTGAATAAAACGATTGAGTTTTGTTCACCTTTTTTTGTACTCTCGATTTATACCAATTGTATTAAATAACTAAGCTATTTTAACAAGTAAAAAAGATCAGTTACTTACTATGATTGGTATTACTCTCAAAAATAATAGCATTTGGCTTAGCCATCTACATATTTAATGATAACTGTCAGCATTATCTGACTTACTTAAACACTTCAACATAGTTAAGTTTTGAATATTGTGAACAGAAGAAGCAGATTACAAGCAAAGGTAGGATAAGTTAAGTCTATAGGGGATTAAAGCCAATAGATAGAAGTTACCTATTGGCTTTAATGTGTTTAAAGCTTAGTTGTTTTTTGCTGCGTCAGCTTTCTTTTTATTGCCATTGTGGTTGTCTGAAACACCATCAAAAAAGTGGCGTAATGAATAAAGCATAATTAAGCTTGGTACGACCATTAATGCGGTAATAATGAAGAAAGTGGACCAATCATTTAAGAAGTCGACTAATTCCCCACTAAACGAAGCTAAGGTTGTTCTACCTAAGTTACCCAATGATGCTAATAGCGCATATTGAGTGGCAGAAAAAGCGGTACCAGTGAGCATAGTTAAGAAAGAAACAAAGGCAACGGTTGAAAAGGCTGTTGTAAAGTTATCAACTAAAATAGTTGCTAAGAAAAGGTATTCATTAGGACCAGTTTTAGCAATCCAAGCAAACATCAAGTTACTTGCTGCCATGGCTATACCACCAATCATTAAACCTCGTACTAAACCAAATTTAACATTAAATACGCTACCTAATAAGGTAAAGAATATAGTTGCACCCCAACCAATTAACTTAGAGTAGTAACCTATTTGTTCGTTACTAAAACCGATTTCTTTATAGAAAACAATCGACATACGCCCAAGAAATGCTTCACCAATTTTAAATAAAAAGACAAACAGTAAAATGGTAAGCGCAACTTTCACTCCATTGCGTTTAAAGAAGTCCCAGAAAGGTTCAATAACGGTTACGCTCATCCAACTTAAGAAACGAGATCCTGTTATTTGATTATATTTTTGTTCTGCTTTCTCTTGTAGCTGGTCGCGTTCAGTGGTTGGTTCGCCAGTAAAAATCGTAAACAACATTAAGATTGCAACAACGCCAGCCATTCCATAATAAACGCCATTCCAACCAATACTGTCAGCATTAATAAAAGCCAGATATCCTGGTAATGAATAACCTGTCCACCAACCAATTACTGACATTGCAGCTGCTTGTGGTAGCTTACTTGATTGTGATTTAGGAAAGGTGTCAATACGATAAGCATCGATGGCAATATCTTGTGTCGCAGAAGAAATCGCTACACCTAAAGCAAGCATGGATGCCAATATAATGTTCATGGCAGGATCTACACCTGCAATAAATAAAGTTAGGATCAATATGATTGTCTGACAGAAAAAGATCCAACTGCGTCGTTGGCCTAATAATGTATGAAGAATAGGTAGTTTGACTCGATCTACAAGCGGCGCCCATAGGAAGTTAAATGCGTACACCGTAAATACTGAGCCAAAGTAACCAATCGCTGCGCGTGTTAACCCCGCATCTTTTAACCAGCCTGACATATTTGAGCCGATCAGTACCCACGGGAAACCACTTGCACAACCAAGCATGAATACCCATAGTAATCGTTTATCTAAATAACTACGTACCGTTTCTGACCAAGTCATGGTTGAACTCATCAAGTCTTCCTTTTTAAAATAGAGATATTAATGAATGTCATCAATACCATTAAAAACGATATTGATATTAATGCTTAAATTGATGCCCGATCAACTCAAAGCGCCAGCCTGTTAACAATTTTGGTTTAGGAGCCGTGAGTCGCTGTTGATCATTTAATTTCCAAGACCAACTTAAATATTCATTAATAATACGTTTTGAAGCAATTAATTCAATAGGGAGTTGATATTTAGTTGCACATTCTTTGATGGTTTCGCGTATCGATTTTAATGTTTTCTTATACTCAGGAAAGTCGATTAAACGAGAAACTAACGGTGGGAAAGTTTCTGGATCTTTTTCTGATATCCCAGCAATAACTGATAAAATATTAGCGCCGTGAATTCTGATTTCGTTAGGCAATAAATTTAAGCGTTTCAAGTCTGCCATTGTACTAGGACGATAATAAGCCAATAACCATAAATGCTCGGCTTTAACGACAAAGTTAAGTGCTAAATTACGTGCTTGTGCAGTTTCTAAACGCCATTTTGCTAATGCTTGTATAATTGCCAAGCTATATCTATCTAATTGGAATAAATTATCTAATGATTTATAGGCCTTATCGGGATCAACAGGCTTCATTTTTTGATCAAGTATCATCTGACATTCTTGCTCAAAAAAAGTAGTCATTTTCTTTTCTGCAAGTTGTGTTTGTAATACTTCTAAACTAGGTTGCAGATATAATACATCGGCTGCCGCATAATGTTTCTGTTTATCAGTTAAAGGGCGAGCACACCAGTCGGTTCTTGATTCACCTTTATCCAATACCACACCTTCAATAAGTTCTACCATTTTAGCGTAGCCTAATGAACCTCCGTGGTTTAAAAAAGCACAGGCTACCTGAGTATCAAATAACTTAATATTTAAATCACCTTTATGCTGCCTGATGATTTCTAAATCCTCACTACTTGCATGCAATATACAGTTTTTATTATCTATAGCTTGCCAGAATTCACTTAAATCAGGGATTGCAATTGGGTCAATTAATACAATTTTTTCATTTTGAGAAACTTGTAATAAACCAAGGTTTGCAAAGAAAGTGCGTGTGCGAACAAATTCAGTATCCAAAGCGATAGGGGAGTTATCTAGTGTTAAAACGTATGCAGATAATTGAGCTTGTGTAGAGATGATATCAAATTGCATCAACTGGTAGCCTAAATTGAAATTTCATGAATCAGTATCTTACGGAAATTATGGTATTTTTTCCATTTAAATATTGACTAGATATTTCATTGTCTATTTGGAAAATGCATAAAAATTGTCATTTATTGCATAAATACCCAATTCTTATGAACAAATTTAGGTCCTTATATTGTACGTTTGACGCTGATCAATTAGAATACCCCCCACAAATACCCCGTTATTCGCTTATTGATAATCACTCGTATTAACGAAGTGTTTTAGCGATGGAAAAGATTTTAAGTAATAGTATGGTAAGGGAAATAATGACTAGAACAATGTATGAAAAGATCTGGGACGCGAACTTAGTTCATGAGCCAGAAGCAGGCTCTCCGCTTTTGTTTGTTGACAGACATCTTATGCACGAAGTAACAAGCCCACAGGCTTTTGAAGGTCTTCGTCTACAAAACCGTAAAGTACGTAACGTGCACAGTATTCTAGGCACCATTGACCATTGTGTTCCAACTAAAGATCGTTTTAACATTGTTGATGCTATTGCTAAGAAACAAGTTGAAACCATGACTGCTAACTGTGAAGAGAATGAAATCAATCTTTACGGCATGAACAGTAATCAAAATGGTGTTATTCATATCGTTGTACCTGAGCATGGTTTTGTTCATCCAGGTATGGTTGTTTGTTGTGGTGATAGCCATACAGCAACACATGGTGCATTCGGTGCACTAGCATTTGGTATCGGTACATCTGAAGTTGAACACGTTATGGCAACACAAACGTTACAACAGAAGAAAGCAAAAACAATGCAAGTGAAAGTTGAAGGTAAACTTCCTGCATGTTCAACGGCGAAAGATATTGCATTAGCTATTATTGCTAAAACAGGTACTGCTGGCGGTACAGGTTATGTAATGGAATTTGCTGGTAACACTATTACAGAGCTATCTATGGAAGCTCGTATGACGTTATGTAACATGGCAATCGAAGCAGGTGCTCGTGCCGGCCTTGTTGCACCAGATCAAGTTACATTCGATTACCTTGAAGGCAAAGAATTTGCACCAAAAGGTGATGACTGGGCTGCTGCTGTTGAATACTGGAAATCTCTAGTATCTGATGAAGGCGCTGAGTTTGATGCCGTTATCGAATTAAAAGCAGAAGATATCGCACCACAAGTTTCTTGGGGTACATCTCCAGAGCAAGTAATCTCTGTAACAGGTGTTGTTCCTTCTCCATCTGATTTTACTAATGAAGTTAAATCTCAAGCATGTGCAAGCGCACTTAAATACATGGATCTTAAAGCAGGCCAAAATATTACTGATATTCATATCGATGTCGTATTTATTGGTTCTTGTACAAATGGTCGTATTGAAGATTTCCGTGCCGCAGCTGAATTACTGAAAGGTAAAAAAGTAGCTGATGGTGTTCAAGCTTTCGCTGTACCAGGTTCTTTCCCTGTTAAAGTACAAGCAGAAAAAGAAGGTCTTGATAAGATCTTTGTTGAAGCAGGTTGGGAATGGCGTGATCCAGGTTGTTCAATGTGTCTAGCAATGAATGGCGATGAGTTAAAAGATGGTCAACGTAGTGCATCTACTTCAAACCGTAATTTCGAAGGTCGTCAAGGTAAAGGTGGACGTACTCACCTTGTATCACCAGCAATGGCTGCTGCAGCATCAGTTGCAGGTCACTTTGTAGATATCCGAGATTGGAAATAGGGACTAGATAATGCAACCATATATTAAACATACAAGTATCGCAGCGTTAATGGATCGTAGTAACGTAGATACAGACCAAATTATCCCAAAAAACTTTATGAAAAAAGTTGAACGTACTGGTTTTGGTATTAACTTATTCCATAACTGGCGTTACCTTGCGGATAACGTAACACCAAACCCTGAGTTTGAATTAAACAAACCAGCTTTCCAAGGCGCTAAAATTTTAGTTGCTGGCGAAAACTTCGGTTGTGGTTCTTCACGTGAGCATGCTCCATGGGCAATCGCGGATTACGGTTTTAATACTATTATTTCAACTAGCTTTGCTGATATCTTCTTCAGTAACTGTTTTAAAAATAGCATCTTACCAATCGTAGTAACTGAAGAGCAATTAGCTGCATTAATGGCTGAAATTGCTGCTAATGAAGGTGTTGAGTTTACTGTTGATTTAGAAAATCAAAAAGTAACGACTCCGGGTGGTCTTTCTATCTCTTTTGAAGTTGATGCATTCCGTAAAGAATCATTACTTGATGGACTTGATGATATCGCTTGGACATTAAAACATGAAGAGCAAATTTCTGCGTATGAAGCTGCACAGAAAAAACGCTTACCATGGTTATGGCCTAGCGCTTAATTCGTTTAATAACGAATTAACTGGTTATTAATAAAAGGCGCACCTGTTGCGCCTTTTTTATCGAAAACTTATTGCAGTGAATAACAATTATTATCAGTGCAATAAGCTTTTATCTTAAGAATACAAACGGAGAACACAATGACAACAGATAATGTCACTGTACAGTTGATGGATACAACATTACGCGATGGAGAACAAACTCAAGCCGTATCGTTTTCTCCAGCAGAGAAAGTCAGTCTAGCTAAAGCGTTATTACAGAAACTGAAAATTGACCGTATTGAAGTGGCCTCTGCACGTGTTTCCGAAGGCGAAAAAGAAGCGGTAACTAAACTGAATAACTGGGCGACACAAGAAGGTTTAGTGGAGCGTATCGAAGTATTGGGTTTTGTTGATCATACTTTAAGCGTTGATTGGATCACTGACACTGGCGGTAAAGTATTAAACCTATTAGCTAAGGGCAGTTTAAAACATTGCACTGAGCAATTGAAAAAATCTTTAGATGAGCATGTCAGCGATGTGAAACAAACTATAGATTACGCGCTTCAACAAGGTTTAAAGGTTAATATTTATTTAGAAGATTGGTCTAACGGTTATAAAGATAGCCCACAATATGTCTACGATATGCTTTCTAAACTTTCTGATGCAGGCATTACTCACTTTATGTTGCCTGATACATTAGGCGTGATGTCTCCCGATGAAGTGTTTGAAAGCTTGAGCGATATGATCACTCGTTTTCCTACTCTTAAATTTGATTTTCATCCACATAATGATTATGGATTAGCGACTGCCAATGCGTTGTATGCCGTTAAAGCAGGGGTATCTTCTATTCATTGTACGATGAATTGTTTAGGTGAACGTGCAGGTAATGCCTCATTAACTGAAGTCGCTATTGTATTAAAAGATAAATTAGGTAAACACGTTAATATCGATGAATCTGAAATTCATAATTTAAGTAAATTAGTTGAGAACTTCTCTGGCAAACGTATTGCAGATAATACACCGATTGTTGGTGCTGATGTATTTACCCAAACCAGTGGAATTCATGCAGATGGTGATAAAAAAGGCGGCTTATATATTTCAGCCTTAACGCCTGAACGTTTTGCGCGCTCTCGTAGCTATGCATTAGGTAAAATGAGCGGTAAAGCTTCATTGGCTAAAAATTTAGAAGCCATGGATATTGAACTTGATGCCGAACAACAGAAAAAATTATTAAAGCGCATTGTGCGTTTAGGTGATCAAAAAGCGAGTATTACCGCCGATGATTTACCTTTTATTATTGCTGACTTATTAGAGCGCAATGATTACAACTATGTTGAACTATTAAATTGCTCAATTAACTCTGGTTTAGATCTAGAATCAACGGTGAGCATCCGTGTTCGTATCAATGATCAAATTTATAAAACTAGCGGTAGCGGAAACGGTGGTTTTGATGCCTTTATCAGTGCGATGAAAAAAGTGCTCGATGAGGATACCTTTGTTTTCCCTGAATTAGTCGATTTTGAATTACGTATTCCACCAGGCGGCCAAACTAGTGCCTTTACTGAATGTATCGTGACTTGGGAAGAAGGGGATGAGCAATTTACAACGCGTGGTGTTAATGCCAATCAGGTATTAGCTGGCATAGGCGCAACGATTAGAATGATTAATTTACGTATGCATAAATAATCATTTATTTATACTTAATGCTCAGCGATAAAAGTAAGCATTAAGCTATAAAATGATAAAAGCCTTAATCTTTGATTAGGGCTTTTATGTTTTGGCGAATATACTAGCGCCATTATATCCATTATTGTTCACACCATGTGAGTGAGCCATAACGAATATAAATTGAATATCGAAACAAATAATGAAAAAGGAAAAACAATGAGAGTATGTGGTGTTGAATTAACAGGTAATGAAGCGGTTATCGCTATTATGCAACATAAAAACGGTTTATATGACGTACCGCCTGTACGCACAACGAAGCTAACATTAAACGATCCAATCAATACTGAGCCATTAAAGAAATTTCAGTTTGATTTTGCACAATTAATGAAAGACTACCAAATCGATAAAGTGATTATTCGTGAGCGTGCATTAAAAGGTAAATTTGCTGGTCATACCTTAAGCTTTAAAATAGAAGGTGTTTTACAGTTAATGCAAGGTGTTGATGTTCAAGTAATTTCTTCTGAATATATTAAACAAGGTTTGAAAAAAGCACAAAACACTCCAACAGCAGTTGAGTTAGGCCTTAAAAAATTCCAAGAGCAAGCAATGCTAACCGCTTTTGGTTATTTAGAAAATAAAGTAGGGTAGTCATACTTACCTTAAATAAACATATATTTGAAAAAGGAGTCGATAGTCACTCCTTTTTGCTAATTAACGGGAGAAATTTGTGGAAGCTAATTTTGAACATTTTGTTAAACAATTTAAGTCTGAGCAATCAGTCTCATTAGCTGCTTTTTTTTATCAAGCTGAACTGCATTTAATTACTCAATTAAAAGACTACTTAAAAATACAACAGTCGCAAGATAGAAGCTTTTTTTCATTAATTGAAGAAGCTAAAAAAACAAATAATGTTGATACAAATAAGCATTTTTGGAATGCCTTGTTAGCTTTTAATAAAGTGACTTTTAATCCAAGTAATAAAAATGCATTACCATGGTTACGCTACGTAAATATTATTGAGTCTTTACAAGGTTACAATGGTAGCCAATTGTTTGAAGCCAAGAATATCAATGCAAAACGTCAGCACCGCCTCTATTTTGCTTATATGTTAACGTGGGAACATTTACGTTATATCGCGGGTAATGATGACGATTATAGTCCAAGCAGTGAAATATTAGGTTGTTATTCTGAAGCGCATAGCGAAGATGACCATGAACATTCTGAAGCTTGCTGCAATGATAGTGGTTGTTCAACGCATAAACATTAAAGCTTAATAAACCCTATTCGATTGAATAGGGTTATAACCCCATTTACCGGTTATGTTATGTCAGAGAAGATAAATCCAAATGCTTGTCCATTCTGCAAGCAAGATAATCAATGTGCAGTGACTAATCAACATGGTTGTTGGTGTAATAAAGTAGAAGTCCCAACTGAACTTATTAAACTTATCCCTAAAGCTTTAATTGGTAAATCCTGTATCTGTAACGCTTGTATAAACCGTTTTAATCACGATCCTCAAGGTTTTAGTACATATATCAAATATGAAGGCTAAGCACTAAAAGCATCAATAATAGAGCAGTTTGCTTGATCGTCCCCCGGACATTGTTCCGTTATCTTTTTCAATTGATTCACAATAGCTTGCTGCTGTTGAATACGTAATTCAATTTCTTGTATTTTTTGTAATGCAATTTTCTTAACATCTGCACTGCTTCTATGCTCATCTTCACATAACAATAATAACGCTTTACACTCTTTGAGATTAAATCCTGCGAGTTTTGTTTTATGGATAAAATGAAGCTGTTTCACCATCTCTTCAGGGTAAAAGCGATAGTCATTTTTATCTCTTGGTGGTGAGCCTATCAAACCAATAGATTCATAGTGTCGAATCGATTTTATAGAGAGGCCGGTTTCTGTTGCTACTTGGCTGATTGATAATTTCATTATACTTTACCACTTAATATTGATTGAATAGATAATACCAATCACGATAATTAACTAATCTATTTTACTTGTTAAAATAATTTATTTTTTCGTTGTAATTTTCGCAAATAGAACAACTATTTAACTTAAATTACGCTTTGAAATCAGCCATTTTTTCTGCGCAAAATTTAGATCGCTTATTTAATGTAATTGGTATAACTTAATCGACCACTTTCATTTTAACTTTGTATTTTTAAGCAATAATGAATTACTTAATACAATTAAGCTTGAAGCTGTCATCGCGAGTGCTGCAATCGTAGGTGTTAAATAACCTAAAGCAGCAGATGGAATCGCTAAACTATTAAAAATGAAAGCCCAGAATAGATTTTGTTGAATGGTTTTCCATGTTGCGCGTGACAGTTTAATCGCAACAGCAATCAAACGAGGATCATCGCGCATCAAGGTCATAGCTGCTGTTTTTTTCGCTGCATCACTGCCACTTCCCATTGCGATACTTACATCAGCGGCAGCCAAAGCAGGAGCATCATTCACCCCATCACCTACCATAGCAATCATGCCACTTTGTTGTTGCTTAGCTAGCACTTGTAATTTTTGCTCAGGTGTTTGTTGCGCATAAAAAGTATTAATACCTAATTGTTTACTCATCGCTTCCACAACACTCTGTTTATCACCACTGATTAATACAGTTGATAAGCCTAATTGATGTAGATTTTCAATTGCTTGTTTACTCTCAACGCGGCATTGATCTTCAATAGAAAAATAACCCACTAACTTTCCTTGGTAAGCAACATAAATCGTATTATCCGCTTGATCGATATTAAGTGATTGTTGGTTTATTCTATCTTGTAAATCAATATCAAAGTGAATTAGCAGCTGCTCATTGCCAGCGATAATTGCAGAGTCTTCATATATACCATGTATGCCTTGTCCGTGAATCGTGTTAATAGCAGTGACTTCACAAGCTTGGAAAGGTTTACTTTTTTGTGTTTTTTCACAGTAATCAATGATCGCTTTAGCGATAGGATGCTTACTTGATTGTTGTAAACCTAGTAATAAAGGCAGAAAGTTTTCGTCTAGCGAAATGACATTTTTTAAACTGACTTGGCCTTTGGTTAAAGTGCCTGTTTTATCAAAGGCAATACAGTCAAGTTTGTGTGCGAGTTGTAGCGTATTAATATCTTTTATCAAAATCCCTTTTTGCGCGGCTAAACCCGTACCAACTACCATGGCTGTTGGTGTTGCTAATCCTAGCGCACAAGGGCAAGCAATCACTAAAACGGCAACGCTGTAAATCAAAGCTTGTTCAAAATCCTGTGTAATAGAGAACCAAGCTATAAAAGTAAGCAATGCAATTGCTAACACGATAGGGACAAAAATAGCACTGACTTTATCTACCAATTCTAAAATGGGCGCTTTACTCATTTGTGCAGATTCAACGAGTTGGATAATGCTATGCAACTTGGTTTGTTCATTAACCGCTGTTGTTTTAATTAGCAAAACACCATCACCGTTAATGCTACCTGCAAAAACTAGGTCATTTTTTTGCTTATTAAGTGGTTTACTTTCACCTGTTAATAAAGCCTCATCAATATAACTTGTTCCTTCAATTACAACGCCATCAACAGGCACTTTATCGCCCACTGCAATTTGTACGAGATCGTTGACTTGAACTTGTTCAATGGAAACCTTTTGAAAAACTTTACCCTTTTTAACTAACGCTTCCGTTGCTTGTAATTTACTTAAAGCACTGATCGCCTTACTACTTGCTTGTTTGGCTCTAAATTCTAAATATTTACCAAGTCTAATTAATACAATAACTAAGCTACTACTTTCAAAATACAAATGTTGAAAGTCGCCTTTAAATAACATGTAAAGGCTAAATAAATAAGCCGCAGATGTGCCTAATACAACTAATAGATCCATATTTGCCGAACGGCCTTTAATGCTTTTCCATGCGCCAACATAAAAGCGAGCGCCAATAATAAACTGTAAAGGAGTGGCTAGGGCGAATTGCAACCAAGGGTTAAGTAAGTGTGTTTCGCTAAATAACATACTTAACATGGCTAACCAAAAAGGAATGCTAAGCGTTAATGCAATCATTAGCTGACGTTTTTCTTTTTGCTGTTTTTGTTGTTCTGCTTGTTGCTTTTCCGCCAACTGTTGCTGTGATGTAATGGCTAATTTCTGAACTAATTTTTTAGGACTAAGCGCAATCAATTCATCGATCATCTGCTCATTAACAAAGCTGGCGAGCGTTTCAACATACAAAGTTTGTGTTGCTAAGTTAGCTTTAGCATCTAATACTAAAGGGTGTTTTCTGATGCCTTTAAGCGTTGCTTCAACACAGCTTGCACATGACCAATCTGTATCAAAAGTGATATTTTGATAGTCAGTTTGATAACCTTTTTGCTGCAAAATAGTATCAATTTTAGACGCGATGTTAGTAGTGACTATTGTTGAATCTATGGCCAGCGTTGCTTTTTCTAAGGTGATATTTACATTGGCTTCAATACCGTCTATTTCATTAAAAACAGCCGAAAGTTTACTTGCGCATGACGCACAATTCATCCCATAAACAGGGAATGTAACTTGTTGTAAATTATTCATTGAATCACTCGTCTTAGTTAAAGGTTAGCAATCATTAGAGAATAACCTTTCCCCTTAGGGTAATGTCAATAGTGTAATGACATTACCTCTTGTAATTTATAATGATTTCAATAATATAGCTGTATATAAAAACAGTTTTTGCTATTCGCTTTAAGCAGGGGGCATCAAAATATGAATCTAGATGCACTTCGAGAAACTGCTGTGGATTCTTCACATACACAACGCAAAATCATTCATATTGATATGGATTCTTTTTTTGCATCCGTTGAAATTCGAGATAATCCAGCTTATGCCACAGTGCCTTTAGCAATTGGTGGTAAAAGCCAGCATAGAGGCGTGTTATCAACTTGTAATTACATTGCACGTGAATATGGTTTACATTCGGCAATGCCTGTTTTTAAAGCAAAGCAATTATGCCCTGAATTAGTGATTGTGCCTGGGCGCATGTCAGTTTATGTTGAAGTCTCGAAAAAACTCCGCGAAATATTTAATCGTTACACTCATCTCGTTGAACCACTCTCTTTAGATGAAGCCTTTTTAGATGTCACTGATTGTGAACTGTTTCAAGGCTCTGCTACTTTTATAGCACAAGATATTAGACGTGCCATTGAAGAAGAGTTGAATCTAACCGCTTCGGCTGGCGTGTCTTACTGTAAATTTTTGGCTAAGATCGCATCCGATGAAAATAAGCCTAACGGTCAATGTGTGATTAGCCCAGAGCAAGCAATGGAATTTATTTCACAATTACCGCTTAAAAAAATACCGGGTGTCGGTAAAGTAGGGCAACAAAATTTAGCAGAAAAAGGCTTATTCAATTGTCATGATATTGCGCAGTACCCTGAGCAAAAACTGCTCGCCGAGTTTGGTAAGTTAGGTCAGTCGTTATTAGCTTATAGTAAAGGGATTGATAATCGGCAAGTACAACCTAACCGTGAACGAAAGTCGGTTGCCGTTGAACATACCTTTGAACATAACCTTTTAAGTGAAGCGCAATGTGTAAGTTATCTGCAACAGTATTACCAAGAACTATTATTACGCGTAGAAAAACATTTGGATAAAAAACGCATCACTAAATTAGGGGTGAAGGTTAAATTTAGTGACTTTGTGATCAAAAGTACCGAACGTAAATACACGCAATTAAATGAATCGATATTTGAGCAATTATTACATCAATTAATAGAAGCAAACCCTAATAAGCCGATTCGGTTATTAGGGTTAAGTGTAGGTTTAGCCGACAAAGCGAATGAGCATCCGATTCAGTTAAGCTTGATTGACGAATAAATTTTGTGGTTAATATAAAAATTACATCGAGATATTGCGTATACCTTCGTAAATAAATTGAATAGCTAATGCCGCAAGAATAACGCCTAAAAAACGGCGTAAAATTTCATCACCTGTTTTACCAATAATCTTCTTTAAATACTTTGAAGTGATCATCGCAACGAGTGTTAGTAATAATATGCAAACGATAGCAGAGCCAACTGAAATAAGAGCCGTGCTCGTTTCATTTTGAGAGAATAATAATATCGCCAGTGTTAACGTGCCTGGGCCTGCTAATAGTGGAATTGACATAGGAAATACAGAAATATCAACATTCTTTTCTGTACTTGTATATTTTAACTCTTGTGTGATCATCATAAAGGCGGTGTAAAATAATAATAAGCCACCAGAAATGCGTAGTGAATTAATATTAATACCTAAATGATAAAACAAGGCTTCACCGTAATTACCAAATAAAATAAGCGTGACACCACTTATGATCACCGACTTCATTGCCATAGCATTACGGTGTTTTTGATCGCTACCTGATGTTAAAGAGTTGAAAATGAGGGCTGCACCAATAGGGTCGATAATTACTAATAAACCCGTTAAGGCGTGAAGAAATAATGCGATATCCATGTTTGTCTCAATATTTAAATAAGAAAGTAACTCAATATATAATCAAGCAGGGCATTTATCGTTATTAATACGCTAAGCTTAACTATGTTAATCGCGCTAGGTTACTGACTTTATAAAGCAGTGTAAATAGCTGTTTTATTTAAATGAATAGACTAAAAAACAAACAAAAAAGTGTCTATTTCATTCTAAAGGGGTTGTACCAATCACACTAATTAACTGATCTATTTTACTTGTTAAAATAACTTATTTCTTCGTTATAAGTTTCATAAAGGAAATAACCCTTAAAGTATTAAGGTGTTTTACTTAATACTGTCGATAGAGGGTTAACGCAGTTAACCTCTCGAAAGACCTCGACTTATGCCTTGAACTAAGTCATTTATCCTACGCAAAATTTAGAACACTTATTTAATGTAATTGGTATTCTTTCTTTATAAAAAATAAAGTTGTGAACTATTTGGCTAACATAATGTGTACTAATAATTTAATATAACTATACTTTTATATGTTAATTCTATTAATTTAAATGTTTTAAAAGGTCCCAATGAGCAAAGAACTAATTGTTGAATCTGCACAAAACTTAAAAAAAGCACTGCCACTGATGATGAAGTATTCAGTGCCAACAACCCCAAATAACTATGCGCTTTGGTACCATTATGTGGCTGAAACCAATACGCCATTAAAAGAAGCTATGGATAAGCTGCTGGCTTCTTGCGAAATTTGCCCACCAATTCAAGCTGAATCAATCTATCGAGAGCATGTTATGCCCGAGCAAGAAAGTGAAACTTGGGAATTGCGCACCACCATCGAAAAAATGATGACTCAATTAGATAAGTCGATCATTGATACACGAACAGATACCAATCAGTTCCAACAATCGTGTGAAAAAACCTTTGCGAATATAAGTAAAGTAGAAGAAGAAGGTTGGTCAATTGATGAAGTCGTTAGTTTATTAAAAAACTTGGAAAGAGACGCAAAATTAATGCGTAACGCAACTAGCTTTTTTGGTAATAGTTTAGCCGTTGCAAAAAATGAAATAGACAGCTTAAAAGAGCAGTTGGTTAAAAGTAACAACGCGGCTATGTTTGACTCTTTGACTGGGTTATTTAATCGTCACGCTTTTGATACTGAATTAACGGCATATTTAAATAAAGGCACTAAAGGTTTATGTCTTATTCTATGTGATATAGACCATTTCAAAAGCTTTAATGATACTTGGGGACACTTATTAGGTGACCAAGTACTAAAAGCGGTAGGTCGAAAAATTAATGATAATATGCGTAATGGCAGTACAGCCTATCGTTTTGGTGGAGAAGAATTCACCATCTTGATTCCTCAGACTAATATTCGTATTGCCCGTCATTTTGCGGAAACATTACGTAAACAGTTTGAAAAGATTTCATTAAAAGATAAACGTTCAGGCCAACAAATTAATAATATCACGGCTTCATTTGGTGTGGTTGAAGGTAAACCTAATGAAACCATGGCGGACTTTGTCGCCCGAGCCGATGATTATATGTATAAAGCTAAAAAACTAGGCCGCAACAGAGTACTGCCGATATAATTTTTATATTATTTCCAGCCATAAAAAAGTCGCTACGAAGAGCGACTTTTTTATGGCAATTTTTCTCGCTAATTAAGCTTTAAGTATCTTACAAGTATTGGTTGAACCTTGGTCAATATCATCACCATGTGTTAACAATATCAAATCACCCGTTTCAATTAAGTTGGCTTCTTTAAGCGTTGTTAATGCATTAGCAATAAACTTTGTGCTATCAGTTGTCGTCGATGCAAATTTAACCGGTGTAACACCACGATATAAAGCACAATAATTCAGTGTTTGTTGATTACTTGATAAAGCATAAATAGGTAAGCCAGAGCTTAAACGTGACATTAATAAAGGAGTTGAACCCGATTCAGTTAAGGCAACAATCGCTTTAATACCATTAGTATGATTTGCTGCATACATAGCCGTCATTGCTAATGCTTCACCTGTATTATCAAAGGTGTAATCCATACGGTGATTAGACACATTAACGCTTGGGTATTTCTCGGCTCCGATACAAACATCACTCATTGCTTTAACGGTTTCAACAGGATAATCACCCGCAGCCGTTTCACCCGATAACATTACTGCATCGGTACCATCTAATACGGCATTGGCAACATCCATTACTTCTGCACGCGTTGGCATTGGCGCGTTGATCATGGATTCCATCATTTGCGTTGCGGTGATCACAACACGGTTTAAACGACGTGCGGTGCGGATCATATCTTTTTGCACGCCCACTAAACGCGCATCACCGATTTCAACACCCAAATCACCACGCGCTACCATCACCACATCGGAAGCAAGAATGATATCTTCCAATGCTTCAACTGTTTCAACGGCTTCAGCACGTTCAACTTTAGCAACTATTTTAGCAAAACAACCAGCCTCTTGAGCTAGCTTACGTGCGTAATGTAAATCTGCTCCATTGCGTGGAAATGAAACCGCAAGATAATCACAACCAATTTCAGCGGCAGTTATAATATCTTTTTTGTCTTTTTCAGTTAATGCCGCCGCAGATAAACCACCGCCTTTCTTGTTGATACCTTTGTTGTTAGAGAGTGGACCTCCAATAATAACAACAGTACGAACTTTATTACCTTCAACAGATTCAACTTTAAGTTGTACACGACCATCGTCTAATAGCAGAATATCTCCAGCATCAACTTCCTGTGGTAATGTTTTGTAGTCTAAACCCACTTGCTGCTGATCACCTTGGCCTTTCTCAATATCACTATCAAGCGTAAATTTATCACCAACGGCTAACTGAATTTTATTATTAGCAAAAGTGGAAACACGAATTTTAGGACCTTGTAAATCGCCCATTATCGCAACTTCTTTACCTAATTTGACGGCAATGTCTCTTACTTGTTGTGCTCGTTTTATATGATCAGCTGCATCACCATGAGAGAAGTTCATACGAACCATATTTGCACCAGCTGCAATGATGTCTTCTAAATTATTATCACGATCCGTTGCTGGACCTAATGTAGTTACAATTTTGGTACGTCTTGTCATGTTCACTCCCTGTCAAATATTAAATATGAAGCAATTAATATGTCTTCATATGAGGATCAGTCGGTTATTCATTGTTCTTTTCAAAGCGAGAATCTTTAATTCCAGCTTTCACTCGTTTTAAATTATCTCTAAATTTTGCGCCACGACGAAGCGTGAAGCCTGTTGTTAACACATCAATTAATACGAGTTGTGCGATACGAGATGACATTGGCATATAAATATCTGTATCTTCAGGCACACCTAAAGATAGCACTAAATTACTTTGTTCGGCGAGCGGAGAATTATAGGCCGTTAAAGCAATCACAAAAGCATCGTTTTCACGTGCAAGTTGTGCAATTTCTACTAAGGGTTTAGTTCGGCCTGTATGTGAAATCAATACAATCACATCGCCTTCACTGCTATTAATACAGCTCATTCTTTGCATAACGATATCGTCGAAGCAAGAAACAGGAATATTAAAGCGGAAAAATTTATTAAATGCGTCATGGGCCACAGAAGAGGAAGCCCCTAAACCGAAGAATGATATTTTATTGGCTTGGGTCAATATATCAACGGCACGATTGATTAAATTGGTATCTAGGCCATTTTTAGCAACATTTAAACAAGCCATAGTAGATTCAAAAATCTTAGAGGTATAAGCTTCAGGACCATCGTTTTCATTTACGTTACGGTTCACATAAGGCGTTCCATTCGCTAAGCTTTGCGCTAATCTTAGTTTAAAATCTGGGAACCCTTTTGTATCTAAGCGACGACAAAAACGGTTAACCGTAGGCTCACTGACTTGGGCATTTTTAGCCAAGTTTGCAATGCTAGAGTGAATTGCAGTTTCTGGTGAAGCAAGGATAGCTTCGGCAACTTTACGCTCTGACTTACTAAAAGTATCAAGATTTTTTTTAATTAATTCTAAAGTGTTCATTATTTATTCACTCGTGTTCATGAAGTAATTAGCATTTAGTACAGGAAGTTTGTAACTAAAAATGAAATAAAACTACAGAAATGCCATTTATAATACAATTAATTATAAGTTAGGTAAGTTTTGATGTCATTTTATTACATCTTAAAAATGTTTTAGATCAAAAAATACGAATAAAAAGAACGAAATTGAGAGACCGATCTAAACTTACAAGATCAAATCTTAAACAAACTAGGAGAAAAAGCATGTTATCAGTCGTTGCAGATATTGGCGGAACTAATATACGTTTAGCAGTGTTAACACTTGCTACAGGAGAAATGAGTCAGGTAGAGGAATACCCCTGTGCAACATTTTCTTCACTAGAGGCTGCTTTTGTTCAATACTTTACCTCCTTAACAGAGCCTGTTAGCCACTTATGCATTGGTATTGCGTGTCCCGTTGAAGACGATTTCGTTAAAATGACTAACAACAACTGGGAGTTTTCAAAAACTGCATTAAAAGACAAACTATCTTTAACCACGCTTTATGTGATTAATGATTACACTGCTATTTCATTGGCGGTGCCTTACGTCGATGACAAAGATAAAATTCAAATCGGTGGCGGTAAAGAAATTGAAAATGGCGTCAAAGCTATTTTTGGTCCTGGCACTGGGTTAGGTGTTTCGCATTTAATTAAACAAGATGAGAAATGGATTAGTTTAGATGGCGAAGGTGGTCACGCAAGCTTTGCGCCTAATACTTCGCAACAAGCAGATGTGTTTTTGTTATTGCAAGAGCAATTTGGTCATGTATCAGCAGAGCGATTATTGTCAGGCCAAGGCTTAGTTAACATTTATAATGCACTCTGTCGTATTGCAAGCAAATCAACAGTGTATGCACAACCATCTGAAATCTCCAAAGCGGCGTTAGCGAATGAATGTGAGATAGCATTACAAGCACTTAACTTGTTTTGCCAAGCAATGGGCGGTTTTGCAGGTAACTTAGCGTTAAATTTACAATGTGGTGGCGGTGTTTATATTGCAGGAGGCATTGTTCCAAGATTTGTAGAATTCTTTGAAAATAGTGAATTCCGAGAATTCTTTGAAGCAAAAGGGCGTCTTAAAAGTTATTTACAAACCGTTCCTACTTACCTGATCACGCATAGTAATCCTGGTTTATTGGGTGCAAGTGTTTATTTACGACAAGAATTAGCATAAATCCGCGTAATATGATGGTTAATGGTTGATTTAAAGGGCTTAGTTAACTATCATGCGCACCGCTTCGTTGTTACATCTACTATTTTGTGTAATAAATGAACGCCAATTTTAGGTGACGTGTCCGAGTGGCTGAAGGAGCACGCCTGGAAAGCGTGTAAAGGGCAACCTTTCGAGAGTTCGAATCTCTCCGTCACCGCCATATCCTGTACCGAGAAGGTACTATAAGAACCCGCAACGCCTTGTAATGTAAGGCTTGCGGGTTTTTTATGTCTTTAATAAATAACATTGTCAAAAACTACAACTGAAAGCACTACAAAAAGTAATACCTGAAATTAGCTTTAAGGTGCAATGGGAAATAAGTTATTAAATAAGTGGAAGCGTTTAGTGATGGGATAAATTGAGTTTTAGTATAAGAAAGGGTTGTTGTTTTAATTGCAGAAGTAGAAATTAAAAAGTGGCTACTCGAAGCCACTTTTTATAATAATAAGCTAAGGCTTATTCTGCTTCTTTTGTTGCTACAGAAGCTGTATCACATGACCAACCCCAGCCTTTTTGTTTTTCAACAAAAGCAGCTGCTTTGCTTTCACAGTAACCTGCTGAGTTTGCTGCGCTCCAAAGTGTTTTAGTACCTTCTTCTTTTGTGTATTGAACTTCACAAGGTACGTTGTTTTCACCTGAGTAAACCACTTCTACGATACGGATGTTACTGCCGTGCGAACACACTGTTGTGATGTTTTCTATTGCCATTGCTGAAGTAGACATTCCAGCAAATAAACATGCAGAAACGAACAATGTTTTGTTTAATGTAATCATAATGATTTCCTCGTTGGGTTGTGTTTAATTAGTGCATTTAGTTATTAAATTTATTTTATTAAAACCATGCATAGTTAATGTAACGTTATGTAGTTTAACGACTGTTTAAAAATTATCGAGAGTTTTCTTATTTTTTTACCAATAATTTCTACTTAAAGTGAACTTTTAGAATTAAAGTTGTCACGTTGCTTGCCTTGTATGGATTTAAGTGGTGAATAGGTGGGAAGTTATTTATTTGATTTTTTGTTATTTATTAATATAATGCCTACCTATTCTAGCTATACGCAAATAAGTTATTTAATCAATATTCTACCGCTAATATAAATCCAGCCTAATAAAATAATCAATCTGGTTAGTTTACCGTCAGCGTATTAACGCCTACCGCTAAAGGTGTTGTATAGATACGAAATGAGCGTGCTTGTAGGATAATCGGTGAAGATGACTGTGGTATTACGTTACAAAATAGATCTTTTTGTCTGAAACTGAATAGTGTTTAACTTAGATAAAGAAAAATATGAAAAAATACATAGTAATGATCCTATTATTTTCTAGTTTGTTAACGCTCTTTTCTTGTGGCGTTCTACCAAAAAAGGAAGCATCAATGAATATAGAAAAAGGTTTAGAGTCGGCAATAGCTACCTTTTCTGAAAAAGAACAACAGTATATTACTTTCGTTGCGAAAAAATTAGAGAGTCATGGGTTTCCTCTTGATAACTTAACAAGAGTTGACTTACAAAAAACGATTAAAAACGTGAATGAATATTACGCTTACAATGAGGTTACTTTTTACAGTAATCCAGCTGTATATCGTAAGGGGGAACCATATTCTGCGAGTGAAAATGTAGGGCTTAATTGGGATTCACCTACGACTGTATATAATGAAGATGGAAGCGTCGAGTTCCAGTTTGCTCAGAAAGTTAACGTTGAAGATTTAATTCCAGTTTTTTACAGACTCAATGATTCATACTCTACTGTGGCTGCGCATAAAAATTATGATGATATTGTAGAAAAAATAGATAAGGTATTTCTTGAATTTAAAGAAGAGCCAGTAAAAACAAGAGAAGAGAGGCTTTTGGAATTAAAAAAAGGCCAATCTGAATCTTCTCGTCTTCGAACAAAACTATCAAGAGGACAGTCGATCGCATCATTCACTTCTCAAGGGATTTACGAATTGCTTTATAATTATGAAATTAGCATAGTTGAAGATACTCAAAATACAGACCTCTATGAGCTATTTATTTCAGGACTAGATTATAAACGTTCAGATCTTGAACATTACAATGAATTGCGAGATAACTGCCAGTTAAAGATTGACGTTAAGCATTCAACGATTGAAGTGTTGAACTGTTATGATCCAACTTTTTTCCCTACGCCAGCAGTTAGTAGGCCAATAAAATTTCCCGATACACAATAGTCGACTTGGATATAAGAGACGACTTTGACGACACAATGTAGTTTCTACCTGTTGCATTGTTTCTTTAATACATTAAAACAATGTATGGGCCTCTTTTTTTAAAAGGCCAATTTATTTATAACCATTAAAATCAGGAATCATTTTGACATCATTAACTCAACCATTAATAACTCAACCATCCGCTATTAAAGTTGGCTTAACTTTATGTTTGACTTCAATCATTTTTGGCCTTATTTTGTTTACCGTAGAATATATAGTCGGTAGTGAAATTTCAGGGGTAGGCGCATTGAGTACCATTATGCCTGCTATGTTAACTGGATTATATTTTGGCTCTAAAAGTGGTGAATATATACAAGCTAAAACTAGATGGCTAGCCTTATCTATTTGGATTGCCGCTAGCTTTATTTATGCTTTTGCTGTGTTCTATTATTACGAATTTTCATTCGCTGACATTGTTGATATGTTAAGCGAACTTGGTTGGTTTAATTTAATTATATTGGCCGTGTTAATTATTGCCTTCTTAATTTCTTATGTTGCTTTTAAGTTTGGTGAAAAAACAGGGATCAAAACCTTTCTACAGAAAAAAGCCAAAGCAGAAAAACAAGAATCTAATTCATAAATCTTTTTAGATTAAGGTAATAGCAATTATGACGACAAAATATAAAGGCACCTGTTTATGCGGTAGCATTACATTTTCAGTTGAAGGCTTTAGTGAACAAGCAGCTCACTGTTATTGTTCTATGTGTCGTAAATTTCATGGTGCCGCTTTTGGTACTTTAGTTGCTGTTAACGGTTTGAAGTGGTTGTCTGGAGTGGATCAACTTAAAGACTATGTGGCTCCTAACGGCACGATTCGCACTTTTTGTAACACCTGTGGTTCGAGCTTAGGCTTTCGTGTCGCCGATGCGCCAATAGAAGAAATTGAATTAGCTATTGCGAGTTTTGATGAAGATATTCCAGTCAATATTGATGCGCAAATCTATACAAAGTACAAAGCCAATTGGTGTGAATTACAAAATGACTTGCCTGCTTTTGGTGACGAAAGAAAAAGTTAATGAAGTTATCATTAGTGATTTAAATCTATGGTGTTAAATGAAAAAAATTAAGCTCCTTGCTATCTCCGGCAGTCTTCGTAAAGCATCTTATAATACTGCGGTGTTAAATACGTTAGCCGAAATATCGCCAGAGCATATTGAAATTATGATTGCCGATATCAGCGAACTTCCTTTATTTAATCCAGATAGAGAAACAGAGTCGATTCCTGCTTTAGAGAATATTAAAGCGGCACTTAAGCATGCCTCTGGTTTAATTATTTCAAGCCCTGAATACGCTCATGGCATTAGTGGGCCGATGAAAAATGCTTTAGATTGGTTGGTTAGTGGTAGTGAATTTGTTGATTTACCTATCATGTTAATTAATACATCACCGAGAGCACAACATGCTTTAGATGCATTAAAAGAAGTATTAATCACTATGTCTGGTGTCATTGTCGATAAGGCTTCTGTTGCAATTCCTTTGCTAGGGACCGTGCTAAATACAAAATGTGATAAAACGTCGAATGAATTAGTTTATATTGCAGAAAATGAAGTTCATTATGAAATGTTAACCAACGCATTGAATGCTTTTTATGATGAGATTAGCAATCATGGTGTTGATGTAACTTAACATCGATAGCGAGTAGTAAAGCGTTTTACTTAATACTCCCGATAGAGGCTAACGAAGTTAACCTCTTAAAAGGTGACAATTTACGTCTTGAGTTGAACTGTTTTTTCGTAAAACTTAGAGTACATATTTAACGTAACCGATATAACGAGTAAAAATTACTCCACCGCTAACGCTTCTAATCGTCTTGCTTCACTTTCTTGAGCTTCCAACAGTTTCATTTGTTTATTACTGTAAATGACTGCGGTTAAAGCGATGCTTGATGACACCAACATTATGATCAAAACAGGTTGTATCTTTCCCATGCTGATGAAGGCGGCAAAGGCGCTGACGGCTGCGCCTGTAGCACATTGAAATGAACCTAATACCGCCGATGCTTTACCTGCATTTTTACCAAAGAACTTTAAGAAACAGGTGCTTGAATTTGCAACGATGCCACCGTTTGCGCCAATGCTAATAGCGAAGGCAATCACAGTGAAGGTTAAATTTTGAATATCTAAAAATAACGAACTTGTTAATAATAAAGTTCCTAATAACTGCATAGATAAAAAGAAACGTAATAAAGTGGAAGGTTCAAAACGATTTAATAAAAAGGTATTCAAACGGTTAACAATGACCAGGCTAACAATGTTAATCGCGAATAATTGAGAGAAGGTTTTAGCGCTAACTTCAAATACACCCATATAGATCATCGCTGAGTTTGTGACAAAGCTAATCATGACTGCAAAAGCAAAACCTTGCGCAATCATATAGCCCACAGCTTGTTTATGCGTGAGTACTTGTAGGAAGCTAATCGCTTTAACAGGTTCAGTTTTGGTGCCTGCTTTTTCTGCATCTAATTGCAATTGGCGTTTGGATCTTGCTGATTGATGAGGCACAAATTTGATTGCCATCAACATCGCAAAAACAGACATCATTGCAATAAAGTAAAATACCCAGTGCCATGTATGGAAAGATAAAATAAAGTTACCAATGGTGGGCGCGATAGAAGGAGCGATCATCATTATTAACGCAACAAGAGAAAATAATTTAGCTGCTTCTTTTCCATCTGCATTATCTCGAATAGTTGCAGGTACGCCAACAATGGCAATACCACCGCCAATGGCTTCGATTAAACGCCACATCCATAGCACATGAATATGTGTGCTGGTGGTGAGTAATAAACTTGATATCGCAAAAATACTCAAACCAAATAACATGATAGGCAAACGACCATGTTTATCTGATAACGGTCCACCAATTAATTGCCCAATACCAAGTCCTAAAATATAAAGACTAACGGTCACAGATAGCATTGAAATATCTACTTGCATTTCACTGGCAATTTGAGGAAGCGCAGGCAAATAACTGTCGATAGCAAAAGGCGAAATGGCGAATATCGATGATAAAGTGACTATCAGTTTTTTACTTACTTTTTTGTTAACATTTGAGTCTGGCATATTGTTAACATTGCTGTTTGTTGTTTGTGTCATGTAGATCCCGTTATTATCTTTCTGGAAAGATAATATGTGGAGTTTAGCTTTCTGGCAAGATATATTAATTACCGTTTTTTAAGCTATATTTTAAGTACCCGCTTAAACAAGAAATTAAAGTATTAGAATTATCGGAATAGGAATGAAATTGAAAAATAACTTACGTGAAATAGAGTTGGCAATGCATCAAAATTGGCCTGAATGTGTTGACGCTTCATCGTTAACATTACTCAAAATCACGCGTGTACAAGAGCTTTTTAAAAATGAAATTGAAGCCTGCGTAACACAATATCATTTGCAACATGCTGACTTCAGTGTGCTAGCAACATTAAGACGTAGTGCTAAACCTTATTGTTTATCGCCCACTGATTTATATAAAAGTATGTTTTTCAGCTCTGGTGGATTAACCAAGGTATTAAGGCGCTTGCTGGAAGCTGGGTTAATTGAGCGTTTAGAAAATCCACAAGACAAGCGCAGTAAATTAGTGAAGTTAAATGAACAAGGTAAAAAACTGGTTGAAAAAATAATGCCTGAACTGCATAAAAAAGATAAGGCCTTATTAAAAGGGCTAACTAAACAAGAACAAACTCAACTAGAAGCCTTGTTACAAAAAACATTGGATCACCATGAAAGCATTTAGTTACTGCTAATTATGGTATAAATAACTTTTACGCTAACACTCTAATCAAAGGCTCTCCCATGTATTCGTTATTAAAGCAGTATTTTGGATTCGATCAATTCAGGCCGGGACAAGAGCAAGTGATCCAAGCTTTGATGAATGGTCACAGCGCAGCGGCTATCTTTCCAACGGGATCAGGTAAGTCGCTTTGTTATCAATTACCTGCTTTGCATCTTCCACATTTAACCTTGGTTGTGTCGCCTTTATTAGCATTGATTCAAGATCAATTGGATTTTTTACAAAGTAAAGGAATTGCAGCAGCAAGTATTCAATCGATGCAAAGTCCTGCTGAATCCGCACAGGTTTATAAAAGCGTTTCCGATGGTGAAATAAAAATATTATTTATTTCAGTCGAGCGATTAAACAGTGAACGTTTCCGTGCCTTTTTAAAGAAAGTACCTATTTCATTATTAGTGGTTGATGAAGCACATTGTATTAGTGAATGGGGACATAATTTCAGACCTGATTATTTAAAGCTCGCCAGTTACCGTGAAGAGTTTGCCATTAGCCAAGTGTTATTATTAACGGCAACAGCGACACAAAAAGTCATTCAAGATATGGCAGCTAAATTCCGTATTGATCTTAACAATGTCACCTTAACGGGATCTTACCGAAGTAACTTAAATCTCTCTGTGATTGGCGTTACTGAGCAAGATAAACTTTCTACTTTAGTACCTTGGCTAACGGCGCGATTAAATCAAACACAAAGCGGTTATCAAGCTGCTGGGATTATTTATGTCACGCTGCAAAAAACAGCGGAAGAGGTTGCTCAAGCATTAACTCAGCAAGGAATTCAAGCAACGGCTTATCACGCGGGGTTAGGTAACGAACAACGCCAAGCAATCCAACAACAATTTATGAGCGGACAGTTACCGTTAATTGTTGCCACTATTGCCTTTGGAATGGGCATTGATAAAAGTGATATTCGCTTTGTTGTACATTACGATTTACCCAAATCTATTGAGAATTATGCACAGGAAATAGGACGTGCAGGGCGAGATGGGCAAACATCTGAATGTTTAGTCTTAGCCAATAAAAACAATCTTAATGTGTTAGAAAACTTTGTTTATGCCGATACCCCAGAAGGGACGGCGATTGATTTTATTCTTAACGAAATCAATCAAACACAAGGGCAATGGGAAGTGGTGATGAACAGTCTTTCTAGCCAATCTAATATTCGTTTGTTAGCACTGAAAACCTTATTGGTGTATTTAGAATTAGAAGGCGTCATTGAGCCTGCTTATAGTTATTACGCGGAATATAAATATAAATTTTTAATCCCTGAAAATGAGCTGGTGGCAAAATTTCATGGAGAGCGCGCGCAGTTTGTACAAACCATTTTCGCAACGTCAGATAGAGCACGTACTTGGCATACGTTGAATTTTGAAAAAATGCAGCAAAACTATCAAAGTGACAGATCGCGCGTATTAACCGCCATTGATTATTTAGATCAACAAGGATTAATAGAATTACAAACTAAACAAATGACGCAAGTTTACAAGGTTTATAAAGATAAGCTTACCGTTCAATTGACGCCTCAAGCGGCACCTGAATTTACACCTCAAGTTCAATTACGTGATGAATTAACACAACGATTTTTACAAAAAGAGCACAGTGAAATTCAACGAATTCATCATCTACTGGATTTTTTTGCCAGCACAGAATGTTTAAATCTACAACTTGCACAGTATTTTTCAGATTCAAATTTACAAAGCGCTTGTGGTCATTGTTCAGTTTGTGCGGGTTACCCCGCGGTTATGCCAGCCGTTGCTGAATTAAGGTCATTAGCACAACTTAATGCGGCACAATTAAGCGCGGAAATTGCAGCTAAGTTAGGTGAACATGATAGCGCTATATTAAGAGCTCGTTTCTTTTGTGGGTTAACCACTCCGATTTTTACCCGCTTAAAAGTACGTCAGTTATCGGGCTTTGCGATGTTAGAAAATTATCGTTTTTCAGATGTAGTAAACTGGTTAACTAATAGCACTCAGTGATTTTATTAATGCAGGTCGGATGAATCCGACGGCCCTAAAAACAGAGAAAGAGTAATACTTGCGTCTTTGGGACGTGGCTTTTAAGCCACTTGTTTTTAGTAAGCTAATGCAAGTCGGATGAATCCGACGCCCCTAAAATCGTATATATTAAGCTTGAGGTTTAATTAAATATTTTTCACCCGTTGCTTGCTTAGCGTAAGCTGCGATTGATTTTAATTGTAATGCCTCAGCTAATGACACTTCATGTGTGTAGTTACTTGCAAAGGTCGTTGTGATTTCTTCTGCAACACGTTTGCGCATCGCCACTACGGTTTCTGTACCTAATTTACCTAGTGCATTGAATAATAGGAATCCATTAACAGCCCAAGCAAAACCGAAGTTACGATTTAATGTAATCGGGCCACGGTTTAATGCGCCATAAATGTAAACTTGTTTAAAAGTATCAGATCCATAAATGGTATGCTCTTTCATATCTCGCGCCGCAGCCAATTCCATACAATTAAGAATATCACTGGTTAATTCACCGCCACCAATTGGATCAAAGGCAATGGTTGCACTGGTTTCAACAATTGCTTCTGTTAAGTCAGCAAGGAAAGACTCACTGCTTGAATTCACTACATATTTAGCACCCATATCGCGTAATAACTTTTTTTGCTCTGGCTTACGTACGATGTTAATTAAATCAACGCCATCTGCAATACAAATACGGTTTAGCATTTGACCAAGGTTAGACGCTGCTGCTGCGTGAATAATTGCTTTGTGGCCTTCAGCACGCATTGTTGCGACCATCGCTAATGCAGTAAGTGGGTTAACAAACGAAGACGCACCTTGTTTCGCTGTAGTACCTTCTTTTAATACTAAACAGCTTTGCACATTAGCACATAAATATTGGCGATAAGTTCCACCACCAATCACTGCAACCGTTTTACCCATTAATGCTTGTGCTGCTGGCGATGAACCTGCTGCGATAACCGTTCCTGCACCTTCATTACCAACTGGTGTCGCTTTACCTACACGTGTTTTAAGTGAAGGCATTGCTTGAACTGGGACATCGGCTGTGATCACTGGGCTTTCTTCAGTGCCTGATTGTACTGCTGTTGACATATCGGCGGCAGTGAATAAAACACCTAAGTCAGATGGGTTTAATGGGGCTGCTTCAATGCGGATAACGACCTCATCAGCACCGGGTTGTGGCATCTCTATCTCTTGTAAAGCCAATGTTAATTTGTTGTCTTCATTGATTGTTGAAGTGAGCTGAATATTTTTATCTGTCATTTTAATTGTTCCTTTTGAATAATGATTGTTTATTGTTTAGCAGCACTAAATTGTGCTTTTAGTTTCTCTAAAAATTCGGGCATATTTTTTTGGCGATCTGCTTCCACATTTAATGCAATATCGGATTGACTCATTGTGTTGTTCCACTCTTTCATTCCTGGTATTTCAGCAAGTACATCCCAATCAAGTTGTACTGAACCTATTGAAGTCACAATGGTATTAACATAATGCATATAGATGTCAGCCATGGTGAATTTGTCGCCTGCAATCCATGGTGAAAATTGACACAAATTCGCTAGGGCTGTGATCCCTCGATTTAATACTTGTTGAACTTCAGTTTTAAGTGTTTCTGGGGCTTCTGTTCCAGAGAATGCATAACGTATCAGTCGTCTGCTTGGTAATTCAAAATACAGCTCTGCTATTTTCATGATTTGACGTACGACTGCTCGCTCTTCTGCATTGTCAGGATAAAGCGGAATATCTGGGTAAGTTTCTTCGATAAAATCACAAATAACACTCGACTCAGAAAGGTTAAGTCCTTCAGAGGTGGTAATCGCTGGTACTTTGCCAACAGGGCTAATTGCAAGTAATTCGTCACTGCCACCGTAAAGTAGATTTTCTTGGAAGGGGACTTCTTTGTATAGGAGTACATGCTTTACTAGATTGTAATAGTTACTAGCTGCAAAACCGTGCAAAATAATCATAAGTCAGCTTTCCATTTTTAACGTGAAGGTGATTGTTTTAATATGCAATTATTATTACTTATTTTTACTTGCTTATATAGAAAGTAAAATGTGAATCACTATTGCTTTTATGACAATAATGAAAGTGGGTTTCATGTATTGTTTAATACATCGTGATTAGCCTTTTTGTTTCTTAATATCAGAGGTTTACTAAACTGCTAATTTAAGTTTTTAAAACTCAATGACTTAAAGTATCATTCATTTTGTTGCTTATTTTATTGGTGAGCTATAAAGGAAAGTAAAGTGGAAAATTTAACAGAGCTAGAATTGGTGTGGGCAAAACAGTTTCGTACTTTGTGTGCATCTATTGCTGGCGTTAAACTATTTGACAATATGTGGGTAGAATAAACTCCGCCAATTGGAACAGTTGTCTTGCCTTGGAATGCCGTTTCTATTGAATATCCTTTTATAGATGAAGATGACAATCAATTCGAAGATTTAGAGTTTATCACTCTCGGCATTAGAGCTTTTAGTTTTGAGAGTATTAATCAAGGTAAAGTTATTTTAGAGGATACATTTGAGACTTGTTGCACTAAACCTGCTCATAAAGATGAAATCTATGTGCCTGAAGGGATGATTTCAAAAGAAAGCTTAATGAAAGCTGCTAAAAATGGGTTTGCAGCACTTAAGGAGTTTAACCTTACTTTCACTTTTCCTTTCATTGTTCAACTCATGATTGATGACGGTGGAGTTGTGTCATTGATCGAAATTAATGAGTTTGACTAAATTTATCACTTACCGTAGTGACAGGTTTTCATCTATTAATGAATAACCTGTCCATCTAGGCTTCAATCAAACTTTTTATTCATAGTTTAGCTTTATCTCTCTTTTTATAAGATCCTCAAGAAAATGAAGACCAAATGAACCGATAGCATGTTCATTAACAAAATAAGTAGGAGTCTGCTTTATTTTCAAATGGTTTGCATCAACAAGCTCTTGAACAGATATTGTTGATATTTTAGGGTGGTTCATATCTCGTTTTAAGCGTTTAATATCGACTCCATTTTTTTCAAGTTGAACATAAAGTAGTTCTAAATCTGAGGAGTTTCCATTTTCCCAGACAGAAGGGTCTTTAAATACAATGTCCATTACTTTTTTCTGCATTTTTTGAGATTTTGCCGCTTCTAATATAGCAATTGCTTTCATGGAGTTACTAAAAAATGCTCCATATCGTATAGCAAATTTTATCTTACCTTCATATTTATTAATGCGGGCTGAAATTCCTTGATAGGCTACCTTTGAGTTAATGCAGGCTGGATCTAAAAAAAGACTAACAGTGACTTTGGCTTTTTGGGGGCCAATAATAGGTGAATAGGATCTGACATAAAGGGAATATTTTGCACTGCTTTGTTTGCTTCTATAACGCTTGTATAAAAGTGGGAGCGTAATGATAGTGAGTGTTATAACTCCTGCAATAATATACATACTCAGTGTGTTATCCATTTAGAAAGCTCCTTAATAAGTCTGTTAGAGTATAAAGTAAATTTAAAAGTGGCAATAATTAATATCAACCTTTTAGCGTGCTAACAAAATTTGTTAATATATCAGGAAGGAATTTTAAAATGATAACAATGAAATGGAAATAAAATGAAATATTTAACCTCAGTATTAATGTGCTTTTTCTTGTTAGGGTGTGCTAACACAGAACGGACATCCTATGGTGACAGTTGGTTTAATGACTTCAACCAATTGATAATACGAAGTAATAATTCGTTCTCTTTTGATACGGCTTTAAGTGATTCAGAATATGATATTAAGAAAGGTTTACTTAATGTTGAATTTGGCGACCATATTGACACTGTTGTTAAAAAATTTGGCAAGCCTCAAAGTATTAATGCAAATAAATCCTATGAAGTGGAAGGGGTGACCTTAAATTATGGTGCAAGCTCTTACTTCAAAGTTAACCTTGATGGTGATGTTGTTGGTATAAAAGTATTTAACTTGGACCTTAAAAAATTAATGCTTTCTAATGGTGTTTCTTTTGGTAATACAAAAGAAGAGGCAAAAGCTGTTTTTTCTCGTTATAAGATTAAACGCGAATCAGATAAAATTACTACTTATGTAGAAGGTGATTTCACCTATAGTCTTTACTTTTATCGTGATCAACTAGCATCGGTTACTTTAACTAAATTCTAAATTGCTGGTGGATAGTTAATATTTATTTTAAGGGATTAGGCCATTGTTTGAATCTAATGAGTTAAATGCCATTCTTAGGGATGAACTTGCACTAGGTAATGAGATTGCAGAAGAATCAGCATGGCCACCAAAATGTAAGAAACTAATTATTTTAAAGCATCGTTTCATTAGAAATCACAAAATAACAACGCTTACCTATAACCAAATTAATGATCCTCATTATTGGTATGCTGATTACTCAACCATTGATCAAACAGAATGCCTCGCGTGTAAGTTTAAATAACTCCCTCACCTTCTTCTTTTAAAAACACATACAATTTAGTGATGGTCTACTATTGAATTGCTCTAAAAAGATATAAATTAATGTTTTTGATTTAACTGCCGATAAAAACTCCATGTTGTTAATTTTTAGTGACCTTTATTTTTAGTTATAAAACGACCTTAAGATTTATAAATGTTTCATTGCGCATACAATTATTTTTTTGATATATAGATTATACTTTTTTAAAGGTGCATAATTATACCAATCACGATAAATAGCTTATCTATTTTACTGGCTAAAACAGCCCACTTCTTCGTTATAAATTTCGTAAAGGGAACAACCATTTACGTCTATTTATGCCTTGAATTGAACTGTTTTTTCTTCGTAAAATTTAGATAACATATTTAACGCAATCGGTATTAAAAGCAATAAAACCTTATATTATAGTCTTTACCTAGTTTGTGTTTTTTATCTTATACAGATCGTTTTGTTATTAAGATTTAAATTTTTGGAGTTTATATGAAACGATTTTTTGCTTCTCTTGTTATGCTTGTTAGTGCATCTGCAGTTGCAGCTCCCTATGAAGGTGTTGATATTTTTACTGTTTACACCTCTTCTTTGGTGGGAGTGTTTGGAGATGAAGAAGAAGTGGACCTTAATCATGATGATGATTATAGCTATCTCAGTTTAGACGCGGATAGAATTAAAGGGGCTCGTTGGATTCATATTGACTCAAGTGCTGACATGGCTGCCAACCAACGATTTCCTTTTTATTTAGAGTATTCAACTATTGATGTTAAAAGTGATGATGGTAAAACTCACAGTGATAGATACCAATCATTTACTTTTGGATTTGCCTTCCAAGGTGTTATTTCAACTGAATCTCAATTTTTAGACACTTATTTTGGGCTTTTTGCGGGCGGCGGTGTCGCTCGTTTTAGTTTTGATGAGCCTGAATATAAAGCTGTTGGGGAAATTGGTGGTGAATATGGCATTATTATTGGTAATCGTTTTTCTTTGGGGCTTGGAGTGAAGCGTCAAATTATAGGTTATCCTGGTGAAACCATGGCTCAAGTCTGGCATGGCAATATAGCCGCTGGTATTTGGTTTTAATCTGTAACTCTTTTATTGGCCTTATAGATATTTTATTTGTATAAGGCTTTTATTTTTTCTTTAAGTTTATTCTGCTTTTAATACTTTTTAATTCATTATTCCTATAATAAGAAAAACCAATTTACAGAATGTGTTTTTGTTTTTGATATAGATTGGCAATCCCTTCAGCTCCAAGAGCAACTGCTATATCACGCAACAATTACATCTACATTAAACTAGCAATACTCATTAAAGTTAATCCCAAAAATTGCCTTTAATTTCATTAATTTTAAAAGCATTTTTATTTAAATTTGTCGAAAAACCTTTTAGAAGCAATGCATAATATTCTATCAACTTAGACTAAAGGTGATAATAAGCATGTTCAACGTTTAGCACTTGAAGGTTGTAGTCCTTATTTACCTTGAGTAATAGGGGTAGCTAGATTTAAAAAAGATTCAAATTTTATATTGTCTAATTTAGAAGCATTAAAAAGTGATAATTGCGAATATATGCATCCTAAGGTAGTAAATCATTTTAACGATATTGCAAAAGAACATTGTGAAGTTGTCATTAATATAGCAAAAAAATGGTTGCAGAAGACTTACGTTATAACGATTAAACTCCTTGTTAAACACTTTTTCCGTTGTTTATTAAAACAAACTAAAGCCGACCCCTTAGCTTTTTACCGCTAAAAGATAGGGAAGTAATGGATTTTGTCCTTGAGTATCAGGTTTTATTAGCTAAGGCGCTGTATTTGTTACTTCAATTAAAGCAAGTTAATGCTTTTTCATTGAACAAATTACGTATTGAGTTGGCTGCTGAGTTGATGAAAAAGAAGGGCGAGCAAGTTCGAAAAGCCTTTTAAATAATAGAATCAGTTATTGATAAAAAAACTGAAATTATTAACAATTCCTTGGGTTTTAAAAAATATCTACTCGGTAATTTTATGAAAGAAAGCATGCTGTTGCTATTTTAATCAATGATCTACAAATGTCAGAAACGGGCTTTATTTTTAATAAATTAAAATTTCCTTCAAGCCATAAAGTTATGCTATAAACACGTCTTTTTAAAGCTCTGTCCTTTTATCTTGTGAATAATTATCGTTTTTTTAAGCTTATAGCTTACCTTATTCAAGGTCTTTTTTGTGTACATAAAAAGATAACAAACTAACGAATTATTATTGTTTCACACAATTTAAAAGGCGGTTATGTAATATAAGGAATGATCATGACAGCAACAAAAAAGAGTATGTCATTAACCAAAAAAGTCTTACTGGGTATGGCTATTGGTATTTTGACTGGTTTTCTGATTCGTAGTGTATTTGCCGACGTCGCATTTATTCAGGACTATATCGTTAACGGCTTATTCCATGTCGGTGGCAAAGTCTTTATTGCTACATTAAAAATGTTAGTGGTTCCACTTATCTTTGTTTCTTTAGTCTGTGGTACAAGTAATTTAAAAGATATGTCTACGCTAGGGCGTTTAGGCGGTAAAACTATTTCTTTTTATCTTGCAACAACAGCAATAGCGATTTCATTTGCAATTTTAATGGCAAATATTTTCCAACCTGGAGTTGGGGTTGATTTAGCACAAGCAACTAGCTTTGCTTCTAAAGAAGCGCCATCGTTAGGTGATGTTATTATTAACATGTTCCCAACGAATCCAATTAGCTCTATGGCTGAAGGTAATACTTTACAAATTATTGTGTTTGCCATTTTATTTGGTATTGCTATCAGTGCATCAGATAAAGCAGGTGAACGTATTTCTGCTGTATTTTATGATTTGAATGAAGTGATCATGAAGTTAGTTGTGATGCTAATGAAAGTCGCACCTTATGGTGTATTCTTCTTAATGGCTAAGTTATTTAGTGAAATTGGATTAGATGCGATTTTCAATCTGATTAACTATTTCTTAGTACTGAGTGCAACATTAGTGCTGCATGCGTTAATTACTTACAGTGCCTTTTTCAAAATCTTTACAGGTTTAAGCCCTGTTAAGTTTTTCAAAAAAATGGAAACTGCCATTACTTTTGCATTTTCAACAGCATCATCAAATGCAACCATCCCTGTTACCTTAGAAACAGCCACTAAACACTTAGGTGTTAATAACAAAGTCGCTTCTTTCACTGTACCATTAGGTGCAACCATCAATATGGATGGAACGGCTATCATGCAAGGTGTTGCAACTGTATTTATTGCACAAGCCTTTAATATTGATTTAAGTATTGCTGATTATGCGGCTGTGATTGTGACTGCAACATTAGCCTCAGTGGGTACTGCTGGTGTGCCTGGTGTTGGTTTGATCATGCTTGCTATGGTATTAAATCAAGTTGGTTTACCTGTTGAAGGTATTGCAATGATCATTGGTGTTGATAGATTGTTAGATATGATCCGAACATCTGTCAATATTACGGGTGATTGTGTTGTGACTTGTATTGTTGCTAAGTCTGAAGGTGAAATGGACGTTGATGTATTTAACAATCCTAATGCAGCAGAAGAAGCTGAAAGCTTAAGACTTAACAAATTAAGAGTTGAACAAAGCTAAATTAATTCGCTTTGATAGCGTAATCTAATTGATAGCATGATATGAGAGCCCAGTTATTACTGGGCTTTTTTACATATACGTTATTATTCAAAGTGTAAAATCGCATTTAACGCTGCTAATCTGAGAAAATGTATTTTGCTTCTGTTTAAATACATTTCTTACATCAATTTTTGTGAGATTTATGATTAGTTGAGTTATAATCGGCACACTTTGCTAGATAGCAAAACTATGTAATTAAATTTGATTAATAAACTCGATTAATGAGTTCATCACACTGGAATTATTGAGAAAAGAATGTCAAAACGTGATTTTTATGAAGTATTGGGTGTAAGTAAATCAGCCTCTGAAAAAGATATTAAAAAAGCTTATAAAAAGTTGGCAATGAAATATCACCCAGATAGAAACCCAGATAACCCAGTTGCTCAAGAAAAGTTCCGTGAAGTTAAAGCGGCGTATGAAGTATTAAATGATCCAGATACTCGTCAGCAATTTGATGATTACGGACATAGCGCTTTTGAAAACGGTAAAGCACGTGGTCATGGTGGTTTTGGGCAGGGCGGCGATTTCAACGATATGTTTGGAGAGATGTTCGGCCAGCGTCGACAGCAGCAACCACAACGTCCACCTCGTCCACAACCTACCAAAGGGTCTGATATTATTTTACGTGTGGAAATCACACTTGAAGATGCGGTTGAAGGATGCACTCAAGAAGTACGTTTACCGAATACACCAGATCCACTTCCTGTTGAAATTCTAGCTGGTATTAATGAAGGTCAACGTGTTCATGTTCCAGGTAAAGGTAATCCTGGCACATTAGGAGCAGAGCGCGGTGATTTGTTTGTTGAAGTCGCTTTATTAGAGCATGAGTTTTTTACCCGTAAAGGTAATGATCTATACTGTGACTTAATGGTTGCGTTTCCAGTTGCTGCAATCGGTGGTACAGCTAAAGCTTCTACCTTTAGCGGTTATATTAATTTGAAAATCCCTGCGGGTACGCAAGCTAATCGCAAATTTAGAATTAAAGGTCGTGGCGTGAAAGCAATGAATAGCGATCAAGTTGGCGATTTAATTTATAACGTCGTTATTCCTACACCGACTGAATTAACAGAACGCCAACAACAGTTATTAAGTGAATTAGCTGAGACCATGGCTGATTAGCTTTATTGATAAAGACAGGAAGTGTTTTATGAATTTGCTAGTGCAATGGGTGAGAAAATACTGGATATTAATATCGTTATTCTTAGTGATAACGATAACCGTCCTTTCTTTTACCCCATTATTAAATGCACTAGCAAGCTGTGATAAAATATTACATTTTACTGCCTATTTTGTACTTGTTTTACCGCTTATATTAAGAAAACCAAGGTATTGGTTTGTGTTACTGATCATATACGCTTTATCGAGTGGAGTGATTGAGTTATTACAACCCTATGCAAACCACCGAACGGATGTGATGGATGTACTTGCAAATATTAGTGGACTGGTTTGTGGCTCAGTAGTGGCCTTTATCATCAATTATTTTGTTACGGTTGATTAAAGTCAATTGCAAGATTAAATGATGAGCTACTCTTTAAAAAATGATGTTTTAAACTCTCTCAATTTATTTTACAAAGGTTAATGTTTTGAATAAAAATCACTGTGTTGTTATCGCCATTGCAGGTGCTTCTGCTTCTGGGAAAAGTCTGATTGCAAATACAATCTTTAATGAGCTTTGCCAAGAGCTAGGAACGGATCAAATAGGTATTATCTCTGAAGATGCTTATTATAAAGATCAATCGCACATGCCTATGGATGAACGTATACAAACCAACTATGACCACCCTAAAGCCTTTGAACATGAATTGTTATGTGAACATTTAAAGCAGTTAAAGAAAAACCAAGCCGTTGAAATTCCAGTTTATAGTTATACAGAACATACCCGCCTCGACGATGTCATCCAATTAACACCGAAAAAAATAATTATTATCGAAGGGATCTTATTGCTCACAGACCCAGCTTTAAGAGCGCAAGTCGATGCAAGTATTTTTGTTGATACACCATTAGATATTTGTTTAATGCGTCGATTAACACGCGATATCATGGAGCGTGGAAGAACATTAGAATCGGTTATGGAACAATATAAAAAGACAGTAAGACCTATGTTCCTTCAATTTATTGAACCATCAAAACAACACGCTGATATTATTGTGCCTCGTGGTGGTAAAAATCGTATTGCTATCGATATATTAAAAACACGTATTAAATATCTGCTTAATAAATAACAATTATTTTTAATTTAATTATGTCCTAAAAACGCTTCTACTTTGAAGCGTTTTTTGTTTCTAAATACAGCTTAAAATTCCATAGGGATAATGCCGTTTGCAATGTATAATACGCGCTATTTTTATTCACACACTGCATGAGAGCGTCTATGTTCAATTATTTTATTCCTACAGCCAAAGGGCTTGCGCCTTTATTAGAGGTTGAACTTAAAGAACTTGGTATTGAAAACACCAAACAAATTGCCGGTGGTGTTAGCTTCGATGGTTCATTAGAGCAAGGTTACCAAGTTTGTTTATGGTCTCGTTTTGCTTCCCGCGTCTTACTTAAATTAAGCGAATTTAAAGTGATTGACCCAATGGATTTATATCTAGGATGTAGCAACATTCCTTGGGAAGAACATTTTGACGTTGATAAAACATTCTCAATCGACTTTTCCGGTAGTAACGATGAAATCCGTAACACACAATTTGGCGCATTAAAAATTAAAGATGCGATTGTTGACCGTTTCCGTAAAAAATTCGATGAACGCCCTAACGTAGAAAAGCGCGATGCTGACATTCGTTTTAATGGTCGTTTATTTAAAGATAAAGCGTCTATCTATATTGATCTTTCTGGCTCCCCATTACATCTTCGTGGTTACCGTACTATTGCCGGTGAAGCACCATTACGTGAAACCTTAGCAGCTGGTATCGTAAAACGTAGTGGTTGGAAAGGCGAAGCCTTACTTGATCCAATGTGTGGCTCTGGTACGTTAATTATTGAAGCGGCTATGATGTCTCTGAATATTGCACCGGGATCGTTACGAGACACTTTTGGTTTTGAGCAATGGAAAAAACATGATAGCGAAACATGGAGAACCTTAAAAACAACGGCTCAGGTTTATGCTAAACGAGCTGTTAACGATTGTGATACACGTTTTTATGCTTCTGATTTAAGTAAAGATATGATCAGTATTGCGCGTCAAAATGCGCAACGAGCAGGCGTTGCTGAATTAATCGAATTCAGTGTGCAAGATGCTAAAAAGGTAATGCCTCCTGAAGAATTAAGCACAGGTATGTTGATTTCTAACCCTCCATATGGCGAACGTCTTGGTGGTTTCAGCGATACAATTAGCTTATACACAGAATTAGGTCATCATTTTAAAGAAGCTTTTGCTGGCTGGAACTTAAGCATGTTTGCAATGGATACTGAATTATTAAGCTGTTTAGGTATGCGTGCAGCAAGAAGTTATAAATTCTTTAATGGTCCGATTGAATGTATTCTTAAAAATTACCGAATCTCACCTAAACGCACAGTTGAAGGGGCAGCGGTTGTTGAAGAAAAGCCAACTAAAGCGACTCAACAAAAAACACTTGAAACGGCAGAATTCGTAGAATCAACAGAAGATAACCCGTGGGGCACATTACCTCCTGTTATCGAAGCTGAAGCGGATATTATATTTAAAGAAGTTAAACAGATTAAACCTGCTATCTATGCAGAAGACTTTGCTAACCGTTTATTGAAAAATATGAAACGTTTAGACAAATGGGCTAAGCGTGAAAATGTTCAATGCTATCGTTTATATGATGCTGATTTACCTGAATATAATGTAGCAATCGACCGTTATAACGAATATTTAATTATTCAAGAGTATCGTGCTCCTAAAGAAATCGATGCACAGAAAGTACGTCGTCGTTTTCTAGATATTGTTTCTACAACACGTTATTTATTAGATTTAAGCGATGATCAACTGATCATTAAAGTACGTGAACGTCAAAAAGGGCGCCAGCAGTACGAAAAATTAGACAGTAAAAAACAACGTTTAGTGGTGCAAGAAGGACCTGCAAAAATTATTGTTAACTTACAAGATTATTTAGATACAGGTTTATTTTTAGATCATCGTCCAACGCGTTTACGTATTGGTAAAATGGCTGAAGGTAAAGACTTCTTGAATCTATTTTGTTATACCGCAACCGCTTCTGTTCATGCTGCACTGGGTGGCGCGAAATCAACAACCAGCGTTGATATGTCGAATACTTATTTAAATTGGGGCCAAGAAAACTTTACTGAAAATGGTATCCAAGGTAAGCATGAATTTATACAACAGGATTGTATTAAATGGTTACAACATGCGCACGAGATGTATGACCTTATCTTTATTGACCCTCCGACGTTTTCAAATTCAAAACGTATGTCGGATGTGTTTGATGTACAAGATGACCACGTTGCTTTATTAACGTCTGCCAGCGAGCGTGTTAATGAAAATGGTGAGATTATTTTCTCTAATAATAAACGTGGCTTTAAATTAGATTTGGAAGCAATAAAAGCCTTGGGTTTTTATGTCAAAGACATTAGTAAAGCGTCTATTCCTGAAGACTTTAAAGGGAACGATAAAATACACCAATGTTGGTTGCTAACAAAACATAGTTAAACAACATTAAGCAATGTAAATCCAATTAAATATGATAGCAGTAGAATGAGTTTACCTATTTTATATCACACTGATGGTTGCCATCTTTGTGATCAAGCAATGGCATTGTTAACGCAGTGCCGAGTTGATTACCAATTAATTGATATTGTTTTTGATCAGCGTTTGGTTGATCTATTTGGTATTCGAATTCCGGTGTTAGAAAATCAACAAGGCCAATACTTAGATTGGCCTTTTGATAGTCTTAAAATAAAACAATTTTTATCTCCTAACTTTTTATCACCTAACAAGAGTGAGTAAACGTGGCATTATTAACCTTACATAACGCAGAACTAGCCTTTGGCGGTGGTGCACTATTAAATAAATCCAACTTAGTGATTGAAGCAAACGAACGTGTTTGTTTGGTGGGAAGAAATGGTGCAGGTAAATCGACATTATTAAAAGTATTGGATGGGCAAATTCAATTAGATGATGGTTCATTATTAATTAATAACGACGTTAAAGTGGCGCGTTTAGAGCAAGATCCACCGACAGCTAATACTATGAGTGCATATGATTATGTTGCATCGGGTATGGCCGAATCAGGTAAAGTATTAAGCCAATACCATGAACAATTACAAGTTGTTGCTGAAGATTGTAGTGAAAAAGCGTTAAACAAACTACAACGTTTACAAGAGCAGATTGATACCTTAAATGCGTGGACGTTAGATACTAAAATTAACCAAATTTTAGAGCGCTTGTTAATTGACCCTGAAATTACTTTAGATCAGTTATCCGGTGGTTGGTTACGTAAAGTTGCACTCGCTAAAGCGCTAGTTAATGACCCAGATTTATTGTTACTTGATGAACCGACTAACCACTTAGATGTTGGTACGATCGAATGGCTTGAGCAATTCTTAATGTCTTTTCAAGGTTCAATTGTTTTTATCAGTCATGACCGTGAATTTATTCGTCGTTTGGCAACTCGTATTGTGGATATTGACCGTGGTAAATTAAGCTCATGGCCTGGTGGCTACGAAGAATATTTAGTCGCAAAAGAAGAAGCATTACGTGTTGAAGAAGAACAAAACGCTGAATTTGATCGTAAGTTAGCCATTGAAGAAAAGTGGATCCGTCAAGGAATTAAAGCACGTAGAACACGTAATGAAGGGCGTGTTCGAGCATTAAAATCATTACGAAATGAACGTGCTGAGCGAACTAATGTGCAAGGCAAAGCTAAAATTGTTGTTGATGAAGCCGCTCGCTCTGGCAAAATTATTTTTGAAACGGAAGATTTAGCCTATAGCTACGATGATTTACGTATTGTTCAAAATTTCTCTTGTACTATTATGCGTGGCGATAAAATTGCCTTAATTGGTCGTAATGGTTGTGGTAAAAGTACATTGCTTAAACTACTTCTAGGTGATATCGAACCAGATCAAGGAACGGTTAAGTGTGGAACAAAATTAGAAGTTGCTTATTTTGATCAATACCGCGATGCGTTAGATCCTGAAAAAACGGTACTCGACAACCTTGCTGAAGGTAAGCAAGAAGTAGAAATTAATGGTAATAAACGTCATGTTTTAGGTTATTTACAAGATTTCTTATTCCACCCTGATCGCGCTCGTACTCCAGTTAAAGCTTTATCTGGTGGTGAAAAAAATCGTCTGTTATTAGCGAAAATATTTTTAAAACCAAGTAATTTTTTAATTCTGGATGAGCCTACCAATGATCTTGATGTTGAAACATTGGAGTTATTAGAAGAATTATTAGCTAACTATCAAGGTACTTTATTATTAGTAAGTCATGACCGTAGCTTTGTTGATAACACAGTGACGCATACTTGGTTCTTTGATGGTAATGGTAATATCCAGCAGTTTGTGGGCGGTTACAATGATGCTTTGCGTCATAAAGCGCAAAGTGAGCCTGCTGTATCAACAGCAAAGGAAACAAAGCCAGCTACAACTAAAGCTGAGGTTAAAGTAGATAAAGAAGTTGCTAAGCCAGCTAAAAAGAAGAAGCTGTCATATAAAGTACAACTTGAATTAGATGGTTTACCTTTAGTGTTGGAACAATTAGAAGAAAAAGTGGGTGAATTACAAGAAACAATTAATACGCCTGAATTTTTCACCAAAGATAAAAAAGAAGCCGATGAGTTTTTAGCTTTATTGGCTGAAACTGAAGAAAAGCTAGAAGTTGCCTTTGCGCGTTGGGAAGAATTGGAAGAATTACAAAACGCAGAGTAGCTAAATGAAATAGATTATCGGCATTTTTAATATTTTATTTAACTGAGGTTAAAATTGTCTTTAATTATTTTCTATTACAAGTTTTTTCTAATGCATTGATTTAAAAAGCTTATTGCATTATGTGTGATAAGCTTTTTTGTTTTTATGAAGAAAATAATTCTTATGTAATTAAAGTGTCACATTAAAGGTTCATATTAAGCAACATCGCTACGGAGCGTAATGAATATTTTGTTAAATGATTAATAAAATACAAATAATATAAATTAACTTAGTAGAAAAATGGAGTTTTGAATGAAACTTAAAATGTTAGCAGCAGCGGTTACTTTAGGTACTGCATCACTGATTTCGACACCTGTTCTTGCAGCAGATAATGCTTTACCTTCTTACACTAAAGTAAGTGGTATCTCTGGTAATCTTTCATCTGTTGGTTCTGATACATTAGCGAATATGATGACATTTTGGGCAGAAGAATTTAAACGCCAATACCCAAATATCAATATCCAAATTCAAGCGGCTGGATCTTCTACTGCTCCACCATCATTAACTGAAGGTACTTCTCAGTTCGGTCCAATGAGCCGTAAAATGAAGTCTAAAGAAATCGAAGCATTTGAAAAACATTACGGTTACAAGCCAACTGAAGTTCGTGTTGCTATCGATGCACTAGCGGTATTTGTAAATAAAGATAACCCAATCAAAGGCTTAACAATTAAACAAGTTGATGCGATTTTCTCTTCAACTCAAAAATGTGGTTACGAGAAAAATGCAACACGTTGGGCTGATGTTGGCTTAACAGGTAGCTGGTCTGGTAAAGATATCCAATTATTTGGTCGTAACTCAGTATCAGGTACTTACGGTTACTTTAAATCAAACGCTTTATGTAAAGGCGATTACAAAAACTCTGTAAATGAACAGCCTGGTTCTGCATCAGTAGTTCAATCTGTAGCATCTTCTCTAAACTCTATCGGTTACTCTGGTATTGGTTACAAAGTTGCTGGTGTTAAAGCAGTTGCACTATCTAAAAAAGGTGGTCCATTTGTTGAAGCTACAATGAATAATGCAGTGAACGGTAAATACCCATTATCTCGCTTCTTATACGTTTACGTAAACAAGCACCCAAACAAGCCGCTTTCTCCATTACAAGCTGAGTTCATTAAATTAATGTTATCTCAAGAAGGCCAAGCGATTGTTGCAAAAGATGGTTACATTCCACTACCTGTAGCAGTAGTTAAAAAAGAAATGGCTAAATTAGGTTTGTAATCAATCCTTATTAACCCAAATAAAAACAGCGCTTTAGGCGTAATGCCGTTCACTTAAGGTGAACGGCATATTTACTTTTCGCCACTGGATATCGATTTTTAGACGCTTTTAAACACCTCGGATAACTTCGCTCACGTTTTCCCTCCAACTTAAATTGT
>NZ_SNUB01000017.1 GCF_004378355.1 Psychromonas algicola | reverse complement strand
AACCAAACAGAATTATCTTTAACATCACCGATGGAGAGTAAGCTGCTGCTCCGCCTTTATCATTGTCATACCATTTATCAAAAGAGCTTAAATCAAGATGTTTATCGACGATATGGGAAAGTGCGTATTCAAAGGTACCGGGAATAATTTGCTGTGCGAAATCAATAGGAATGAATTTACTTTGGCAAGATAAGTCAGGTTTGTAATTAGCCATCACGTTTAACTCTGAGCGAATAATAACTATTAGATCACAGACGACCAGCTCAATCAAGGTTGTTTTTTATACAATTAGATGTAATTAGAAAAATGCATGAAAATACGTTTTTTGGAGAAATTCTACAGCCTCAACGCCTATGTAACCAGCCCAAAACATGGCGGGCGGTTTGTGCAATAATGGGCGCAGCCCATGCACAAATTGAGCGACGTGTTTTGGGTCTGGTTTACATACTTGTTAAGTGTGGTTTTCCAGATAGACACTTTTGTTTACCCAGCTAATTATCAAACATTCTTTCTTCTTGATCGACAGATACAAAAAACATTCTGACTTCCTTACTAGAATAATCATCGACTAACATCATCCGGCATTCTTCTTTTGAGATGGGTTCTTTCAAAAAATATCTGAAATCCAATTTTTTCTCAGTGTCTATGACCTGATCCCAGTACGCCATATCGTATCCATCTTTTAGGCCTCCGAATTTAACATAAGCCTCTTTAAACTCAGATTTACTTACTTCTCTCATCTCGATACCAGTGACACTTAACAGCTTATTATACAGAATCATTCCGCATTTCTGGTGAAAATGCGGAATAGTTTTATTTGTTAAAATGACTTAAACAATACACTCATAAAACATTAAATCAACAACTTCGACAAAATTATAAAATATTAATCATGCAACTAGACAGAACTATTCCGCATTTTGGCAGAAATACGGAACACAACCTACACTGTATATAAATACACCCTCTAATGTACCTTAAGGAGTTAACATGCAATCTCCATTTTTAAGTGCCCTTACTGAAAATATGCGGTTAAAATTTTATGCCGAAAAGACGATTAAAGCTTATGTATATTGGGTCAAGTGTTATATTTACTTTAACAATAAACAACACCCTTCTATTTGTCATAATGCAGAAGTTGAATCTTTTTTATCTTATCTCGCTAATACTAAAAAAGTAGCACCAAAGACCCAGGGCCTAGCGTTGAACGCATTGGTTTATTTGTATCGAGATTTTTTAGATAAACCATTAACATTGACTCTAAAGTTTAATAAAACAAGCACACAACCTAAACTCCCCATCGTCTTGACGCCTGATGAAGTTTCTCGTTTATTGAATGCTATACCACAAACTCTCTCTCTTCCTTGTCATTTACTATATGGCAGTGGGTTAAGGTTAATGGAGGCAGTTAGGTTACGTATTCAAGGTATTGACTTTGATTATTTGTCCATCAATATTTGGCATGCAAAAGGCGGCAAACATAGAAGAGTAACCTTAGCACCTGAACTTAAGGAATTTTTACAAAAACAAATAATGAAAGCGAATTTCTATTATCAAGAAGATATGCAACGGGGGGATTATAATGGAGTATTTTTACCACATGCTTTAGCAGGCAAATACCCAAATGCGGCAAAAGAATTTAAATGGCATTATTTATTCCCATCAACACAACTTTCTATTGAGCCTGGTACATCGAACTTAAGACGACACCATATTCACGAAACAAATATTCAAAAAATAATTAAAAGTACTGCGCTTAAATTAAATCTAAATAAACAAGTTACAGCACACACATTACGCCATTCATTTGCGACGCACTTATTGCAACGAGGCGCCGACATTCGAACTGTTCAAGAGCAATTGGGGCACTCGGACTTGCGAACAACTCAAATATATACGCATGTATTACAGGCTGGAGCAAATTGTGTCAGAAGTCCTTTATCTGACCTAATCAATATTAATACGACGCACAAATGAGAGGCTTAGTTTTAGTTGTTACTTTTTTAACACCATAAACATTAAGTGGCTCTGTTCATGAATGACTAACAAAAGCTCGTTTGATTAAACCTTAGGCCAAGAAAGTAAAGCACAATCATCGATTGATGATAGCTTCTCTTTGCAAGTTTCAGATAAAAATAATTTACCGACTTCAGGCATGACTTTAAAATTAAACAATTGTTTTTCATATTCAAACTGAATTTGATAAGCATGCAAATAGCCTCGGTCATATCGATAAGATTCTTCAGCGGCATAAATTGGATCGCCGCAGATCGCACTGCCAATACTTTTTAAGGCAACGCGAATTTGATGTGTTTTACCTGTTTTAGGTTTAACAATAAATAAGCGTTTTCCGTCACCTAGTGAATAGTTAAAAAATTGAGTGATAGCAAGATTGTCTCGCCCTCTGGTTAACTTCCACATTGAACGACGTGACTTTTCCATTCCACCTTTGATCAAACCCTGTGATTTTTTAGGTTTCTTATCTGAAATCGCTACGTAATATTTTTGAATCTGCTGACTTTTAAATAATTCAGATAACCCATTAGCTACTTGTGATGATTTTGCTAACAGGAGAATCCCCGACGTCATTTTATCTAATCGATGTACACTAAATAGCTTTTGTTTTAAATACTGTTCAGCCGCAACTACAACGCCGATATCTCCATCTTCAGTATGAAAGTTAATCCCAGCATGTTTGTTAATAACAACAAAAAACTCATTTTCAGCGACCAAGCTAAAATATGAATTCTCTTTTATCTTTGTTTGGTTTTCAACGGGCATTAAATTTCCTAGTAGGTTTTATCATGATGGTCCAATCACTGATTGTTAATGTGAACTTTGTGCTGCACTATAAGCTAAATTGCTTATTAATGATGGTAATATTTTTAATATTTCCTCAACCTCAGGTAACTGCTCAAAAAGAGCTAATAATTCTGCAGAAGTGTGTTCATCTTTTGTTAATTTAGTAATAAGTAAAACCGAAGTCTGTAACAGATTTTGTACTGATTCATCACCTTCCACTTGCAACCATTCTGCATTAAATATTTCAATGGCAGCTAAAAAACCTGACGCGAATAATAGTGCATCTTCACTTAACAAGTGTTGTTCGTTATTAAGCCAATTCATGCAATTAAGTTGTTCTAAAGGCTTTGCTTGCTCATATAAGCTATCAATTTCAGTAAGCATAGTTAAGACGACTTGTGCATACTCAGTTGCTTGTTTTTCATTATCAAAACTAATAACGTCATCTCGCCATAAATAAACTAACCATTTTTCTAAATCAATTATTTCAGGCACTGCCTGGACACTACAAATAAAACCTAATTGATAATAGGCAGGCTGTAAATGTTCAGCCAAAGGATGTTTTTTATTAAAATCAATAAAACTTATAAAAGGATTATTTTGCGCTTCAGACATTTACTTTCCTATCGATATAAAAAAGCCCACCAAAAGGTAGGCTAGAGTCAGCATGTTAATCTATCTAGAATAAAATCTCAGATAAATCATATAAATCTTGTCGGAATGGACGTTGCATTTTTTCTAGACACTCAATGATATCATGGTCAACCATTTCACCATTTTGAATACCAATACATCGTGCACTTTTTCCTGACTTCAGCAATTCAACAGCATAAGAGCCCATACGGCTCGCTAATATACGGTCAAATGCCATTGGTGAACCACCACGTTGAATATGCCCTAAAATAGTAGCACGAGTTTCACGTTTAGTTTTTTCTTGAATACGTTCAGCAAGTGCATTCACATCTGTCATATGTTCGGTAATAGCAATAATGGCGTGCTTTTTACCTTTTTCTTCACCGAGGTTAAGTTGTTCTATTAATTCTTCTTCATCAAAGCCTTTCTCAGGAACAATGACATATTCACTGCCACCAGCAACGGCTGCCCATAGTGTTAAATCGCCACAGTAGCGGCCCATAATTTCAACAATTGAAATACGGTTATGTGAAGAAGAAGTATCGCGTAATCTATCCACTGCATCAACAATGGTATTTAAACAAGTCATAAAGCCGATAGTATAATCAGTACCTGCGATATCGTTATCAATTGTTCCCGGAATACCGACACATGGGTAACCCATTTCACTGAGCTTTAAAGCCCCCATGTATGAACCATCACCACCGATAACGATCAATGCTTCAATCCCATGCTTTTCTAGTACTTTGATTGCTTCTTTACGAACACTTTCTTCTTTAAATTCAGGAAAACGAGCAGAGCCTAAGAATGTGCCTCCACGATTAATAACATCAGAAACAGAGTAACGATCTAATTGTTCAATTTTTCCAGCATGCAATCCTGCATAACCATCATAGATACCAAATACTTCAATATCATAAGAAAGACATGTACGAACCACTGCTCTTACTGCAGAGTTCATTCCTGGAGCATCGCCACCACTTGTTAATACGCCGATTTTTTTAATCACAATTCACCTCAACCAATTACGTTAATTGACACCTATTATCCATTAAAGTTAGACCAAATATCGGAATAAGCTAAATTGTTTAATCGTGCCTATAAAATTAAAAATTTTTTATCTTAATGAACTAGATGCCGAGCCTATAATAAAAATATAGGGACGAAATTGAAGGGGGTACATCTAGTTGTAAGAAGATAGTTATTATTAATCACTGGTCTTTCATGTAAACAACCTATGATGCTTTGTGTCTCAAGCATACAATAAGATCAAGCTGTAGAATAATGCTTTTATTCAAATTTTTATTAAAAAAGCATTTCTTTGCTATTTTATTAATTTGAATCATTTTTATTTTTTAATTGTCATAAAAATGCAATGGGGAGACTTTAGAGTGAATAAAAATTAAAAAGGAGAAGAAGATGAAAAGTAAAAAGAAAACATTCAGAAACAAACATATTTGGTTTTCAGTATGGAATGCTAAAACAATGGGTCTTAGCCCTAAATGTAATGCAGAATATCGTCCAATTAGAGAATCAAACCGCTAGTCCCCTTTCATATCAAGATACTACCTATTAAATGTTCAACAATAAAAAAGCAGGCCCAATGACCTGCTTCGAAAAATGACTAATAAAGATTTTATTTCACCGCAGTGATTTATCCTAATTGGTCAGATGCAACTGCATATGATGGATCTTCAATCACATTCATTTCAACTAACACACCCGCCTTATGTAATAACTTACGACAGTCTTTACTTAAATGGCGAATATGTAATTTTTTGCCTTCTTTGACATAACGTTCGTTTAGTACGCTGATTGCTTCAATCGCAGAATGGTCAACAACACGAGAAGAGTCAAAATCAACAACAACATGTCTTGGGTCATTAACCACATCAAAAAGCTCTAAGAAGTTACTTGTTGAGCCAAAGAATAATGGACCATTAATATTGTAATATTTCTCAGTATTGTCTTCGTTAGTATCACATTTAGCGTGTATATGGCGAGCATGCTCCCAAGCAAAAACTAATGCAGAAACAATGACACCAACAAATACAGCTATCGCTAAATCAGTGAAAACTGTCACTGTACTTACTAATACAATAACGAATGCATCCTTAGCCGGTACATTACGCATCATTTTAAAAGATGCCCATTCAAACGTCCCTAGAACAACAATGAACATGACACCAACTAATGCAGCAAGAGGAACAATTTCAATTAAACCAGAAGCAAATAAAATAAACGCTAGTAAGGCAAGTGCAGCAGTAATACCTGATAAACGACCACGGCCGCCTGAGTTGATATTAATCATGGACTGACCAATCATCGCACAACCGCCCATCCCACCAAAGACACCGTTCACCATATTAGAAGCACCTTGTGCAATACATTCCTTGTTAGGACGTCCACGTGTGCCTGTCATTTCATCTACAACAGTAAGGGTTAAAAGAGACTCTATCAAACCAACAGCCGCTAAGATAAACGAGTAAGGTAAAATAATTGATAGTGTTTCAAAGGTAAATGGAACCGCAGGAATAGCAAAAGTAGGTAATGTACCTGCAATGGTTGCATTTTCGTCACCAGTCATGCCCTGCAAGAAATCTAATACCGTACGAGTGTTTAACTCAGGTACAAAGTAAACTAATAAAGTCACGACTAAAATAGCCACTAAAGTAGAAGGTACCGCCGTTGTTAATTTCGGTAGAAAATGAATTATCAACATAGTTAAAGCAATTAAACCAAGCATGATATACATTGCTTCGCCTTGTAACCAAGTTAGGTTACCTGCAGCATCCTTTACTTTAAACTGACCGAGTTGAGCCAAGAAGATAACAATCGCAAGGCCATTTACAAAGCCGATCATAACTGAGTGAGGCACCATACGAATGAATTTACCAAGGTGGAAGGCACCAAATAACATTTGTAATAAACCTGCGAGTAGGACTGCAGCAAATAGGTATTGAACGCCATGTTCACTCACTAATGCAACCATAACAACAGCCATTGCACCTGTTGCACCTGAAATCATACCAGGGCGCCCACCAAAGATAGCGGTGATCAAACCAACCATAAATGCAGCGTACAAACCAATCATTGGTTCAACACCTGCAACAAAGGCAAATGCCACTGCTTCAGGAACCAATGCGAGTGCAACCGTTAAGCCTGAAAGCACATCATTTTTAATACTACTTTTATTCATTGTTGGGAATTCAAACACTGCTGCAGATCCTTTTAAGGTAAATATAGGGCGCGAATTATAGCCTCCATTTGAATGAACAGCAAAACAAACCCTAATTTATATCCTTATGACGCTTTAGAGCAGATTTCATAAGGCCTCACAAGCATGTTATTAATGACTAATAATGTGTTTTTCATTCTCAGCAAGGTGAATATCAATATAACGGCTTTGCTTTTTTTCTTTTAAATAAGTTAAATCCACCACCACTAAACCATCAATACAGTAGTTGAAATCAGGGTCGATATTAAAATCAACAAATTGCACACCACCTTCATAACAAAGCTCAGTATATTGTTTATATAAAGTGGGCACACTTACTCCCATATTATTCATCATGGTTTTCAACTTCATAAAGTCTTTCGCGTAATTATCTCCGCTGAAATAATGAAACAACTCATTATCTAATTCTTCAGAAACAGAGTAACTATTCCTCGCACATGCCAAATCAGCTTGTGTTGGAAAATAAAGCTGATAAAAATAAACTAAATACGAATGTGCCTTTTTCGGTAAAGAAGCACTCAAAGAGACAGGGCCAAATAAATAACGAATATCAGGATTCATAGCAAGATAAGCACCAATGCCCTGCCATAAATATTCTAGACTACGCTTCCCCCAATATCTTGGTTGAACAAAACTACGACCTAATTCGATACCACGCTCAAAATACGGCTGCATATCTGCTTTATATTCAAATAATTGATTGCTATATAAACCTCCAATACCTTGATTTTCAATCAATCGAGCAGTCGGAGCAAAACGATAAGCACCAACAACTTCTAAGTCTTGCTGATCCCATAAAATAAGATGCATATATTCAAGATCATATTTATCAAGGTCACGTTTTTCGCCCGTTCCCTCTCCAACCGCTCTAAACGTGACCTCTCGGCATCGGCCTAATTCTTTTAGAATAATTCCGTGATCCGGCTTATCTAATAAATAAATGCTTTTACCATCTGATGTATTGCCCAATAACTGGCATTTTTCTATCGCTTGCTTTAATTCTACTCGCGCAACGGGATGCGCAATCACTGACTCAGTTTTAAAATAACTAAGCTTATTTTTTGCAACGCGATACACTTCTTTTTGCAATAAATTAACCTTAACTTTGGTGGTTAAATTACTTTTACCATAACTATCGAAGGGAATAAGTTTGCCTATACTTATTTTAATGCTTTGCTCATTGTGTTTGAACATTTCTTTAATCAGTAGCAAACTTGCCAATGGTTTATAGAAAAAAGATGAAGTGTAAAACACCCAAGAATTTCGTGCTTTAATATGAATAGGCAAAATGGGCGCTTTAGCACGAGCTGCTATTTTTAAAAATCCTTTTTGCCATGCGCAATCTTTGATTCCAGTTGGAGTAAAGCGAGAAACTTCACCTGCAGGGAAAATAATTAATGCCCCATCATTAGCTAGAAACTGATTAATATTTAGCAAATCTTCTTTCGCTGTGCCACCCGACATATTATTAACTGGCAATAACACATCGTGTAATGGTTTTATTTCCATCAGTAATTCATTCGCAACTACTTTGACATCGCTTCTTAATTTTCTAACAAGATGCAACAAAGCTAATCCATCTAATGTACCAATGGGGTGATTTGCGATAATTACAACGCGACCTGTTGTTGGTATTCTTTCAATTTGTTTATCTACTGTCGCGAAGCTGAAATCAAAGTATTCGAGTGTTTTTTCAATTAAGTCAAAACCACGTAAAGTAGGATAACGATCTGCAAAATTAATAAACTCTGCTTCATGTAATAAATTTTTACATAGTGATGAGAGTAATTTATGGCGCAATGTATTTTCAGCGAGTTGTGGAAAATACTTTTTAAAGACTTCTTGGCTAGAGATCATAATGTTCATCCTTTTACGTTTTTTAATAGAGTAAAAGGAGGAAGTGACAACGAGATTGCAAAAATAAGACTGTTCTATGACAGTTAATACCAATTGTATTAAATAACTGTTCTAAATTTTGCGCTGGAAAAATAGCTTAGTTTGAGGCGTAAGTTGATATAAATGGTTGTTCCCTTTACGAAACTTACAACGAAAAAATAAGTTATTTTAACAAGTAAAATAGATCAGTTACTTACTATGATTGGTATAATTGAAATTTAAAAGATAGCAGTTAAATATGTTTCTCTTAATTTCCTTTTAAGAGAAACAAAATCACAGTAGGCTTTTGTAAGATTAACCAAGGCTAGTTGGAAAATTCAGTTTCAATTTCCCAAGCTTTTTGATGATATTGATACAGCACATTACTACCTAAATAATTGACCTTTACCTTATCTTGATCAGCGTAAAAGCCTTTATTAAAAATAAACGAAGCATTCAATAAAGGTAACGTAAGCCAAGTTGTCGGCACATCTAAACTTTCAATCGCAGCTAAACGTTGAGAAGGACTTCTCCCCATTTTACTTGCAATTGACCACCCCCACTCACCAAAGGATGGTACATTTTGGTGGTATTGTTCACTATGTAAACCTGCTGTTTGTAGTGTTTTAGCAATCGAGATAAAGGCATTTTGAGCATGAAAAGGCGAAGTAGATTGCACTGCGATAATACCATCGCCCGTTAATAAATTTTTTAATCGATAATAAAAATTAACGCTATACAGTTTATTCAAATCAGGATGACTTGGGTCTGGCAAATCAACAATAATGGTATCAAAAGTTTGCTTTGCAGCAAGTAATGAATCAATGGCAATAAAAGCATCATCATTAATCACATTTACGCCAGCTTGATTAAAACTATCTTTGGTCAATTTTATTATTTTATCAGCGAGATGAGGCGGTAGAAATTGCTCTGGTTGCTTAAAGAGTTCAATTAAGTGCGGGTCCAAATCAATTAATGTCACTTCAGTAGGTTGCCACTTTTGCACCTCTCTTAAAGCAAGCCCATCACCTCCACCGATAATTAACACTTTATCGTGTCGAGCAGAAGCTTGCATTGCAGGGTGAACTAAAAACTCATGATAAATATGTTCATCTAAACTTGAAAATTGTAAGCGCCCGTTAATATAAAAGTTATAAATAGGATCATAACCACCTCCCAATAAACGCTCAGTAAAGACGAGGTTTTGAAAAGGTGTTTGTGTTTGATAAACCACTTTATCCAAGTACAGCATATTCTGCATTTGCTTTTGCCAATTACCGCCAAAAGCAAAAACCATTGCGATTAATAGCGCGAGAAAAATATGACCGATGATTAACTTTACCTTATGGCGTAAATAACTTTTAAATCGAATTAAGAAAATAAACCCTGCAATTAAATTTAGAGAAGCGGTTAATGCTGCAGCTTGATTAATATCGATTTGCAACATAAACAAAACCCAAATTGCAGCACCGACACCGGCACCAATATAGTCAGCACCATATATAGTCCCAGCATTGTGAGCAAGGTGTTGTCCGTAAACCGTTTCTCGGATACGTGCAATGAGAGGAATTTCTAGCCCAATTAAAAAGCCAAGAATAAAAGCAAATAAATAAGGTAACTTAACACTAAGCCAATTCAAACTTGCTAGAAAATCCCCTTTTATAAAAACATCATTAGGAATTTGAAAGGTATCAGCAATGATCTGCGGCAAGGTTTGACTAAAACCGATAACAGAAGCAATAAACAAAGTAGCGCTGCAACCAATTAAAGCCACGGTTAACTCTAAAACAACAAACCCCTGAAAGGCATCTTTAACTTTTTTTGCAGCAAAAGCCCCTAACCCCATTGAAACGATCATGATTCCAATGATTGCATAAATAACCGTTTCTACACTGCCCAATATACGAGCCGAATAATGAGAAAGAAGGTATTCATAAATTAAACCACAACAAGCTAATGTCGCCATTATTAGAATTAATAACGTGTCATCAATAAGCAATTTAGTTTGCTTATTCGTTAATGTGTTTAACCGCATAAATTTTAATTCGCTTATAAAAAAGGCCATCATAAAGATAGCCTTATAAAAATGAAAGGTGTTCGCTTATGACATTAATGCCATCAGTAATAAAGCAATAGACACTGAAGTCGATAACTCAATAATTGCAATACCAATATTTTGTTGATCTTCAACTTCTTCTCGGCGGTTAATTCCCCATAATACAAGGTGTTTCGCAACAGTGGTTAAAATAGTTAAAGCAACCATCAAGATAATACTAATCACAACCCATTGCGCTAAGCCGATCCATAGAGAATCCATATCAAATTCAATAAAGTAGCTTGCAGCAGTCACAGACATAGCAGTAGAAACTAAGTAACCACTATAACGAATCGCTAATGCAGTATGTTCATTCGTTAATGCAGTTTGAAAACTGATGCCGTTATTTTTTGAATATTTCCATTCAAAAACACGTGTAATAATCACCAACATAACCTGAGAAACGATCCAAGCAGCGGCTAATGCAATAAAGGTTTTAACACTAATACCATCAACCCAAATAATAGCAGCGCGCACTACGATCGCAGTAGCAATAACAGAAGCCGCATCAACAATACCTACGGCAAAATTACGATTCACGATTAGATCGCGTTTATTAAATGCTGGTAAAGCAAATTTATCATGGATATAACTACCCGCTTTAATTAAGATCAATGCAGCAAATCCATAACTTAGCATGCCGTAGAGCTCTACTAGATAAGAGCCAGCTAATTCTCCAGTGATTGCACCACTTAATGCAATTCCCATTGCCGCGACACTTCCGGCCATACTCATGCCATAAGCAAAGTTATCTTTTTTAGCTAATTCATCAGCAGTATCAATTTTACCAATTAGCCCCATTGTATAACGAATACCACCTAGCAATAGGATAGCAACGACCATATCAATCGCTAAATAGCCGACCAGAGAGCCGCTTTGTTGTAAGGTTGTGATTAATTCATTCATAATAATTCCTATTTACCGCGACTAATGCCACGTGAAGTAGTGGATGTGCTATTTCTAAAACTGCTAGAGGATGATTTTTGTTTAGAGTAACTCGATTTCCCTGCAAAACTTGGTGCTCGCTGCGCTTGTTTACTTGCTGTAGACATACTACTTGCACCTGTTTTCGCTTTTGCATAAGGACTTTTGAAACCACCTTTGTTAGCGAATTGTTTTTTGGTTCTAGCCGCTAAATTATCCTGTGACTTTTTTTGTTGTGGTGAAGTATAGCGATTACGACCCACATCATTATAGTAGCTATAATCGCGTCGCGATGACCAATTATTATAGCCAATTGGACGGGATATCGCGGAAAACATCGCATAAGCACCATACCATTGCCAAAAAGAAAAACCACTGCTGTTCGTTTGCCATTGACCATAACCTGGATTACCGATTAGTTGGCTACCCGCACCATGACTTTCTGCCGCATTAGCTTGTAGACTTTGTTCTTGGCTAATAGCATTAACGCGAGCATATTTACCATCGGACATATCAGCAATAACATTGATAGGGTCAGATAATGCGTCGCTAAACAAAGTCGAATCTGCCGCTTCAATTAATGTTTCACTTTCAAACAACTGAGCTTCAATATCGCCCAATACATCAGGTTGCGTTTTCAGAGTAGATAAACGCTCTGTTAATGAGCGATACATAGGGCCATTACGAGTAGCATCCTTAGACAGCTCTACCAATAATGGAGTTAACTCGGGCTTTGTTTCTGCTAACAATTGAGCATATTGTTTCAACACAATAGCATTTCTAATACGATTGCTATCAAGTTTCTGGCCGAGGTTTTCAATCAAGTAATCTGCTGTTTTTAAGTTGGCTTGTAGTCGTTCTGGGCGATCATCACCACAGGCAACTAGTAACAAACTTAAACAGCAAATAAGAAAAAGTCTCATAATATTTAGCATTCCCTATTAGAATTAGTTTTGGTTAATACATTAATAACACGTTGAAGGTCTTCTGCAGTATCAACACCTGCTGGAGGCACTTCAACGGCAACATCGACATGAATTTTAAAGCCATGCCAAAGTACGCGTAATTGTTCTAATTTTTCGATAACTTCTAATGGTGAAACCGATAACTCAGCATACTGCTTCAAAAATGCAACTCGATAAGCATAAATACCGATATGACGTTGCAAATGTGTTAAATCAATGTTTTTCGCTTGTTGGTTTGCAGGCGTAAAGTTATCTCTATCCCAAGGTGTTGTTGCTCGGCTAAAATAAAGAGCTAAATTATTTTTATCGCTCACGACTTTTACTGCGTTAATATTAAATGCATCATCTTGGTCATTAATGGGAGCACTCAAAGTTGCAACACTGGCTTGTTCATTAGCGAATAAATTATTAGCCACTTGTTTAATCACACTAGGTGGAATAAGTGGCTCATCACCTTGCACATTAACGATGATTTCATCATCAGAAAATTGATAAAGCTTACAAACTTCAGCCAATCTATCTGTACCAGACTCATGGTCTTTAGAGGTTAAGCACACTTGTATATTTTGTACCGACTGCAATGCATCAACAATACGTTGATCGTCTGTCGCCACAATGACTTGTTTGGCACCACTTTGCAAGGCTTGCGCGGCAACGCGTTCAATCATAGTTTTACCAAGAATATCAGCTAGAGGTTTTGCCGGTAATCGAGTCGATTGATAACGTGCAGGAATAACAACAATAAATGACATATTTATTCCTCGTTCACACTGACCTTGCGTGCTTCAACATAAAGCAAAGCAGGAATCCCTTCTCTGATTGGATAAGCTAAATGGTCAAATTTACAGATTAATTCATTATTCTTTTTATCGTATGCCAATTTACCTTTACACACTGGACAAGCAATAATATCTAATAATTTAAGATCTAACATTTTGATTCCTTAATCTGTTTTAATTGTTCTAAAAAAGGTTGAATAAACGATCTTGGTAAGTTGCCATCAATGGGCAAATACCACCAATTTTGTTGTGCAAATGCAGTACATTTTACCGCATCTTTTTCTGTCATAATAAGCGGGCGAGTTGATTCAAATTGTTTAAAATCGTTTTCAGTGTAAGCATGATGATCAGCAAAGGATACTTGTTTATTCAATGTGAAATTTTGTGTTTTCAAAGTATCAAAAAAACGCCTTGGATAGCCAATCGCAGCACAAGCATTCACATTAGTGTCGCTTAATACGGCCAATTCACCATCAACACGTTTACAATCAGATGGCGTTAATAGCATGGTGAATTCATCATGATGAACTTCACCATTATTGATAATATAATCCACCGTTTTCAAACGGCTTAGAGGCTCTCTAAGCGGCCCCATTGGCATGATATGTTGATTACCATAGCGACGTTTTCCATCAACAACAACGATTTCAATATCTCTTTGCAACGCATAATGTTGCAAGCCATCATCGGTAATAATAACATCAACATCGCAATGATCTGCAAGGTAAGCAGCAGCATTAGCACGAACAGGATCAACAACCACAGGAATATTTAAACGTTTATGGATCAATACAGGCTCATCACCCGCTTCTTTACCTGTCGTTGAACTTTCAACAAGCAACGGATAATGTAATGACTTACCGCCATAACCACGACTAATAACCCCAGGTTTATAACCCTCTTCGATTAAGATTTCACATAAGCTAATCACAAAAGGCGTTTTACCGTTTCCGCCGACAGAAATATTCCCTACGACAACTACCGGTAAAGTACTTTGGTAACTTTTCAGCCATTTATTACGGTAACAAAAATAACGTACCGCATTAATACCGCGCATTAATAAAGAAAGAGGAAATAAAAACCAAGTCCACCAAAGCGTCGGTTGATACCAAAAAGGCATTACGACTCTCCCGAAGCTTGCATTTGATTTAGACTGTGATAGATCGCTTCTTGGGCTAACAACTCTGAATGCGTTCCTCTTTCAACTACTTTGCCCTGATCAATAACCAAAATCTGATCCGCATGCTCAATGGTAGATAGGCGATGTGCAATAACAATTGAAGTTCTATTTTTTTGCAGCTCATCTAAAGCGGCTTGAATATGACGTTCAGATTCAGTATCAAGCGCAGAAGTCGCTTCATCTAATATAAGAATGGGAGCATCACGTAATAATGCACGAGCAATAGCTAAGCGTTGACGCTGCCCACCCGATAACATGGCTCCATTTTCACCAATAATAGTATTTAAACCATCAGGAAATCCTTCAATAAATTCCATTGCATGAGCCGTTGTTGCTGCATCAATAATATCTTGTTCGGTAAACTTCCCTTCGCTAGCATAGGCAATATTGTTAGCAATCGTATCATTAAAAAGATGGACATCTTGAGAAACAATGGCGACCTGGTGGCGTAAACAACTTAAGCTATATTCTTCGATATTTTTACCATCTAGCTTAATTTCACCGGAATCAATATCATAAAAACGAGTTAACAAATTGGCAATGGTTGATTTACCACTCCCAGAGCGTCCAACCAATGCAACAGATTGCCCAGCTTTAACTTCAAAACTAACTTTGTTTAATGCTGGTTGATCTGCTGTAGGGTAAGTAAAAATGATATTTTCAATACTAATATCTCCCTTAACTCGGTCAACAGTATGCGTGCCTGTATCTTTAGCAACTGTCATATCCAACATGTTAAACAAACTTCTACTTGCCGAAATACCTTTTTGAATTTCATTATTTACTTGAGTGACGCTTTTAATCGGTTTCATCAACGCCATCATTGAACTAATAATCACCACAAAAGTACCAGAAGATAAAGTATCCATAATTTGCGGGAAAGTTGCTAAATACAAAACGAAAGCGAGAGCAAAGGAAGCGATAGTCTGTATCACAGGCACACTAATGGCATTAGCACTTGCCATTTTCATATTTTGAGTACGAACTGTATTACTTACTTTTTTAAATTTCTCGTTTTCAAGCTTTTGACCACCAAACATCAAAACTTCTTTATGCCCTTTTAGCATTTGTTCTGAGGAGGTTGTTATTAACCCCATTGCATTTTGTAAATTTTTACTTATTTTTCTAAAACGCTTACTCACCACACTGATCGCGAAACCAACAATTGGTCCAACAACGAAAAACACTAAAGACAACTGCCAACTTTGATAAAACATCAAAGCAACTAAACCAATAACTGAAAAACCTTCCCTAAATATTTTAATCAATGCACTACTTGCAGCATTAGATACCTGATTCGCATCATAAGTTATTTTTGAAAGTAACTCTCCAGTATTCGTTTTATCAAAAAAACTAATTGGTAGTGCCATTAACTGAGCAAATAATTGTCGTTGTAATTTCATTACAATATTATTACCAACCCAAGCCATGCAATATGAACTTAAAAAAGCAGATAATCCCCTAAGAGCAATCACTATCACAACAAAATAAGGCATCATTTTTAGTATGCTTGGATCTTTACCTGTAAACCCATCATCAATTAGAGGCTGTAATGACCAAATTAATAACATATCTACAGCGGCGTAACCAACCATACCTATAATTGCAGCGGCTAACGCAAGCTTGAAGTCTTTAACATAGCCAATTAGACGTTTAAAAACCGGCCAACTATTATCTTCGTTTTTGTTCATGAATTGCACCAAATAATACTTTTAAAATACAGAATGACGATGATACCAATAAGCAGCAAGATCTTCTCTATAAGTTTTTACATTAATATGCTGATTTTGCACATTAAATCGAATAAATCCACTCTTAGATGTTGTGACTTGTTTCACTCCTTGTTGTTGGTAACGTTGAACAACCTCGGTAATAGGGAAATTCCAACGATTGCGATATCCAGCAGAAAAAACAACCCATTCAGGATTAACATGTTTTATAAATAGATTGCTAGAAGACGTTTTACTACCATGGTGTGGAGCAACCAAGATATCCGCAGTTAATGTTTCAAGCTCTTTATTTTTGATGGCATTATATATTAAGTCAGCTTCAACATCTTTATTGATATCTCCAGTTAATAATAAGGCATGTTCCCCATCACTTATTTTGACCACACAAGAATTATTATTATCGTTATTCCCTACCTTGTTTGGTGACAAAACTTCAACGGTTAATTTACCTAAATGAAATAACTGCCCTGCTAAACATTGCTCATAAAATAGTCTTTCATTTTTTATCTTATCTACAGAACGCTTTTTATTCATTACAAAAGCTTCTCCTGAAAAAGCTTTATTTACATAAAGTGAATGAAGAATAGTATAGGCTCCACCAGCATGATCGTTATCACTATGGCTAACAAACAAGTAATCTAACTTAGATATTCCTAACATTTGTAAATACGGTAATATTTCCCCCGTTGCAGCGGCATAATAAGGAGGGTAACTTGGCCCTGTATCATAAAGTAAAGTTTCCCCTGCACTTTTAACTAAAACAGCTAACCCCTGACCAATATCAAAAACTTCAACTTGCCAAATATTTTGCTTTTCTAGATGTTTTTCAACAAAACGAATGCCAATAAAAGTGATAAAAAACAGAATAAAAGCAGTCATATATTTTTTATTAAACTCGAAATAATTATTGGTTAATTTAATAAATGAAAGTAATACGATCAGTAGCAAAATACTAAGTATAAAAGCCATTATTGATCCGGATAACAGAATATATCCCGAGGATAAGACATCCATTTTATCTAAAAATACATTTAATAGTTCATTGGCTCCCATCAACAAATACTTTCCCAAAGGCTCAACAATATTAAGTAATAGCGCGCCCAGTAAAGTAGTAGGAATAACCAGCCAAGAGAAATAAGGAATGGCAAATAAGTTAATGAAAAGAGAAAAGGAGCTCAATGCAGAAAATTGTTGCATCTGAATCGGCAGCATAAGTAATGTAAGTAGCAGTTGTAATAAACACAGCCATTTAATAAAAGTAAAAAATCGATAACAAACAACTTTCCACCAAGGTAACAATTCTAAATTAATATTAGATGGGCGGTGCACAGCCCAAATAAAAATAAGTATTGAAGTAATTGCTGTAAAAGAGAGCCAAAGACTACTGCTTAAAATTGCTAATGGATCAATCAATAAAATAAACCAAAGGCATAACCCTAATAGGTCAAATAAGCTCACCTTACGTTTACTAGATAACACCAACAGGCTAAAAAACAACATTAATAAAGCACGTTGGGTAGGCAATGAAAAACCAGAAACATACCCGTAGCCTAAGCAAACCAACAAGCCACAAATATTGGTTAATCGCCAAGTTAACCAACCTAATAAAGGAATCGGAACAAAAGATTTTATTAAAACATTAAAAACCGCAAACGAAAAAGCAAACATAAGCCCAATATGTAAACCTGATATTGCAAATAAATGTGCAATACCTAATGTTTTGATGGCCTCTTTGTCTTCTACTGTCATTAGACTTTTATCTGCAAAAATAAGTGCAAGTAATGCACCTTGATGCTTAAGATCAGCGGTTACTTGCAATGTTTTTTGATATAAATAAGCACGAAATGAAATAGCAGTATCTACTGTTTTAATATGCTGTTTGATATTTGCAATATAAGCGACGTGTTCTGAATAACGCCATTTTTGACGGTCAAACCCACCAGGATTTGCTTTACCTTGAAGTGGTTTTAAACGCACTTTAAATTCATGTATCTGACCCGCTTGCACCATTAAATTAGGTTTAAACCAACGCATTTCAATTAATGGACAGGAAAAACAAGATATTTCGTTGATAGAAATGATATTTGCAATAAAATAACCATTATTTTTTGAATTGATTAATGATTTAATCTGTATTGTTATGTTATTGTCTTGCTCATTGACTATATTAGAAAAAATACTAACCCGTTGTTTATTAATCACTCCCAAAAAAGGTGTTTCTAAAACACTTATCGGCAAGGTATGATTAGATTCTGACACCCCATTAGATATTCCTAATAAGGTCGTATAAGTAAAACTATTAAAGTAAATAATAGTTAAAGGTAAAATGGCTAGATACCGCCATTTCGGCCAATAAATAAAAATACAAAAGCTCAGAGCACAATAAAGTAAACCACTAAACGTCAATAAATGTGGCCAAAATAAAGTACTAACAAAGACAGCAATAGACAACCATATTGTTATTCGCATTTTTTCCATTTAAACAGATAAAGTTTAATTATATGCCAAAAAACTTGATTAAGCGCTTTTCCCCAAATCCAGAAAAGCTTAAAACACACCCGTATTTAAAACATTTTGGAACTAGAATTCAAAATCCTAGCTTATGGGGCTTAAACAGGCGAAGTGCAGCAGGTGCAGTTGCTGTCGGTTTATTTTGTGCTTGGATGCCGATCCCTTTCCAAATGGTTGTCGCTTCATTTTTTGCTATCTTTTTCTGTGTGAACTTACCCTTATCGGTTGCATTAGTTTGGGTATCTAACCCACTCACCATGCCACCTCTTTTTTATATGGGTTATCGATTAGGCGCTTTTGTTTTACAACAACCTTTAATGACCTTCAAATTTGAACTCTCTTATACGTGGATCCTCAATGCTTTTGAAACCATTGCACCTGCATTATTTTTAGGCTGTATCATCATGGGGTCTATTTGTGCTTTTGTAGGTTATTGGGGATTTACATTATTTTGGCGCTATACCTCAGTCAAAAAATGGAAAAAACGCCCACATGCAAAGCGTTGATGGTTAACAAAATAATGGATGCCTAAAAATGAAAATAATGCAAAGTATACTCTCAACAGTGTTGCTCACAGCTTGTTCTTTTTCATCTTCTGTTTACGCAGACGAAGATTATATTACTGTCAGTGCATTTTTAGGATCGCGAATTAACCAAGACATAAACAATCAAGGTAGTTCTAATAATGCTGAATTAAGCTCGGAATTAACCCAAGCTTTATCTATTGGTTGGAAATACGATACTAAAGCAGAAGGTGAATTATTATTATCAAATAGTAAACAGCATCTTTCAATGACGGGTACTGAGTTCGACACTTATGTGCAATATTTACATCTTGGAGGGAAGGTTTTATTTACTAATGAAACGCCCTTTTCTACTAACATAGGCATAGGCGCTGGTATTACCTATTTTAATCCAAATACTAATGAATATGATCCTAAAACTGCTTTATCAGCTCACCTTAGCGGCGGCCTACGTTACCAAATTAACCAACAATTTTCTTTAAAAAGTGATTTACGAGTTTATGCAACCCGTTTTAACACCGAGAGTCACCTTTTTTGTAAAGAAGGAAATTGTTTGATTAACTTAGATGATAGTTTTTATTTACAAACAGAAATACTAATGGGTTTTGAATATAAATTTTAAGGGTTAATTTTTAATAAATTAACTTATAACATCAATAAAAATGAGTTTTAAACAAATAATATACTCATTAAAATGTGTGAGATAAACGTGATAATGCTTTCCCATCGAGCTTAGGTGTATACCCTTCAAGCTCTAATCCTTTTTCAATAGCATATTCGGTAATCAACTCTTTTACTGTTTGTAATAACTCATCAGGTGCACAGATTTTTTCTAAAAAATAGTCCAAACGAGATTGACTGACCTTACATATAGTATTCGCATTTTCATGTTCATCTGAACTTGTAAGTAATAATTTTTTAGTACCGATAAAACGATGGTCCATTTCTATTTCATTTAACAATTCCACCCCATTTTTGCCTGGCATAAGGTCATCGGCAATAACTAATGCAACTAACTTTTCTTCCGCATTAAGATCTTCTAATAAGCCCAAACACTCTAAAGCTGATTCACATTTTTCAATGTTAAATACATCAGCAAAAAAGGCTAACTCTTGACTCAAAGAGTCTAAAAAGCTGCGTTCATCATCAACGCAAATTATATTTATTCGTTTCATTAACTTACCTAATTTAAAAAATAAAAATACTTATTGGAAGTACTTTCCAACAAGATTATTTAAACAGTTTGGATTGATATAACGTATCCTTTTATAAAAGGATCACAGGACATAATTAATTAAAATAATGGTTCATGAGGAAGTTTGGCCATAATAATTAAAAATAGTTCAATTCGAAGTAATGATAAACGATATCATTACACTTACTCTATTTTCATCATTTACAGCAAAAAAAAACTAGAATGGATCAAAGAATGTCTAACTAACCTAACCAAAATATCAGAAAGGTTAGTTAGATCACTTTAGTGTAAATTATTGCGCTAACGCTTTTGTGACCTTCTCGTACAAATCGACAGCCAAATCAGGTAATGCTAATAAACGATTTAGTTGTGATTTAATTAATTCAATACGTTTTTTGTCTAAACGCTTGAATTGAATCAATGGTGTAATCAAACGAGAAGCAACTTGTGGATTTTGGCTATTTAACTTAATAATTTGATCAGTTAAAAAAGCATAACCCGCTCCATTGATATTATGGAAGTGATAAGCATTATTCTGAGCAAATACACCAACCAAAGATCGCAAACGATTTGGATTATTGAAATCGAAACTACGATGTTCAAACAGTGCTTCAATATGTTCTAAAACGTCAGCTGAAGGCATGCTAGCTTGTAATGCAAACCATTTATCCATCACTAAGCCATTATCAAACCACTTATCATCAAAGGCTTGCATCACTTCTTCTCTACAAGCTAACAGACCGCTATTTGCAGCACTTAACGCACCAAGATGATCGGTCATATTATTGCATGATGCAATTTGTGAAAGCACATAGTCATTCGCTAATTCTTTATCTACACGAGCAATAAATGCAAGTGCTAGATTTTTAAGTTTACGCTTAGCAATATCTTCAATATTAGGTTCATAAGCTTTGAGTTGTTGGTGGCGCAGATAGGTATCAACAAACAGTTCATTCAACTGAGTCGCAATCTCTTGCAGCATAAACTCACGCGCTTCATGAATCGCTTCAATATCAACCACGTCAAATAATTCACGAGCACCTGTTTCACTTGTAAAAGTAAACATATCTGAGACTAATGCAGGATCAAGGTTTTCACTTACTAATACAGATTTGAACCCATCAATGAAAATACTTGGCAATGATAGAGGTTTACCTAGTTGTAACGCTTTTACATTATTAACTAAGTATTTACTAAATAGAGTTTGTCCTGCATCCCAGCGAGAAAATTCATCGCTTGCGAAGCTCATGATATCTAATAATTGTTCATCAGAATAAGCATATTGGTATTTAACAGGCGCAGAGAAACTACGGAATAAACAAGGTACAGGCTGTGCAGAAACATTTTCAAATACAAATGTTTGCTCTTTTTGAGTCAAACTTAATACTCGGTTTGTTTTGCCTTCAGATAGAGTAATAGCATTGCCATTGCTATCTAGTAACTCGATATCAATAGGAATATGCAATGGCAATTTTTTAGATTGATCCGCAGTTGGTGCTGTTTTTTGTTTAAAAGTAAGCTGATAAGTTTGGCTTGCTTGATCGTAATGATCTGTTACAAACACTTGAGGCGTACCAGATTGAGAATACCAACGCTTAAATAAAGTTAAGTCAATACCACTTGCGTCTTGCATTGCAGCAACAAAGTCATCACAAGTTACAGCCTGACCGTCGTGGCGTTCAACATAAAGCTGCATACCTTGTTGGAATTTTTCTTCACCTAGTAAGGTATGTAACATACGGATCACTTCCGATCCTTTTTCATACACGGTGAGGGTATAGAAATTATTCATTTCCATCACACTTTCAGGGCGAATTGGATGAGACATTGGCCCTGCATCTTCCGCAAATTGGTGATCTCGCATTGTCATTACATTCGCAATACGATTAACACTACGGCTACCTAAGTCAGAACTAAACTCTTGGTCACGGAAAACAGTTAAGCCTTCTTTAAGACTTAATTGGAACCAATCACGACAAGTAATACGGTTACCTGTCCAGTTATGGAAATATTCGTGTCCAATAACCGCTTCAATACCTAAATAATCTTGGTCCGTTGCACTTTGTGAATTGGCTAATACAAATTTTGAATTAAAAATGTTTAAGCCTTTGTTTTCCATTGCGCCCATATTAAAGAAATCAACAGCTACAATCATATAAATATCAAGATCATATTCTAAGTTAAAACGCTGCTCATCCCATTGCATTGAATTTTTAAGCGATAGCATGGCATGTTTTGTTTTATCTAAATTGCCTTTATCAACATATAGCGCCAATTTCACATCACGACCACTTTTAGTGATGTAATTATCTTCTAAGCAATCAAAGTCCCCTGCGACTAATGCAAATAAATAAGCAGGTTTTGGAAAAGGGTCAACCCAAGAAACAAAGTGTCTTCCATTCTCTAGATCACCTTGGTCAACTTGATTACCGTTAGATAATAAGAAAGGATAAAGCCCTTTATCAGCAATGACTTTAGTGCTGAATTTAGCAAGTATATCTGGGCGATCTAAATAATAAGTTATACGACGGAAGCCTTCTGCTTCACACTGCGTACAGAATGCATCACCTGATTTGTATAAGCCTTCGAAAGCCTTATTTTCAGCAGGATCCACTTTTGTATTAATTTCTAATGTAAAGGTATCTGGTAAGTCGTTTAATACTAAACCGCCTTCGACCAATTCATAATCAGTGTGATTCTGATTATTAACGAGAATAGAAACTAACGTTAAATCTTCACCAAATAAAAACAGAGGAACAGGCTTATTAGCAACACGTTGGATTTGAGAAACGGCTTTAATGCTTGTTTGAGTATCGTACAAATCAAACTCAAGATCGATGGTAGCTACGGTATAATCCGATGGACGGTAATCACTAAGGTATTTTTCTTGCGGATTTTTTTCAACAACTTGTTCTAGGTTATCAAGATCGCTCATTATTTACACACTCTTAAATCAAGGGGAACTAAAAGCAGACAATATACAAGAAGGCCAACAAAATATTAAGTCTTATTTAAAAGCAATATAAAAAAAATATATCAAAAACACAAAATAAGTACTTTGTAAGTATGCGCGTCTGCATCGACTACTCTCAGGCTATAAATATTTAATTAAGTTCCAATTTCATATTAATAACGCCATCTTCAATATCTCGTTTTACTTCAAAGCCGAGTTTTTTAGCAAGTGTCGCCATACCAATATTACTTAACATTGTCATACCAGAAAGATATTGCGTGCCTTTGGCTTGTTGGTAAGTCACCAACTTTTGTAACATCAACTTACCTAGACCTAACCCTTGAGCATCGGAGCGAACAATCATAGCAAACTCAGCCTCAACATTATCTGGATCAATAGAAGCACGAATAACCGCGAGCGTATCTTGCTCTTCTCCTTCTTCTAATCGAATCGCAATAAAAGCCATTTCCCGCTCATAATCAATTTGCGTCAACTTCGCCATTTCTTCATGACTCATTTTACCTCGTTGAGAAAAATACCGCTTATAACGATCTTCTTGCGTTGAGGCATTATCAAAGGCTTGTTGAGTTGTTTCATCTTCCGCAACGATAGGACGAATTAAAATAGATTGACCATTATTTAATATCACTTTTTCTTCTAACTGCTTCGGATAAGGGCTAATAGCAAATCGTTTTGATAAACCTTGCTCATTAAACATGAGTTGCACTTGGCTATCCACGATACTGACATGACTTCCAGACACAAGGACAGGATTTAAATCTAAATCGTGGATTTCAGGATTATCTAATAACATTTGTGATAGCTGAGTTAACATTAAACACACGGCTTGCATATCAAAGTCTTTTGCATGTTGTTTTACTTTGATCTTTTTATCTTTAATTCCCTGTATCACCAAATATCTTGCTAACGCCATATTTAATGGCGGTAAGGCTACGACAGCATTCTCTAATGTAGTTTGTAAATCGCGAGCATCACTGTCTTGAGATATTGCGATCACAGGGCCAAATATCGCATCTTGTTTAATCATCACTCTTAACTCTAACGCTAATCCTGATGCGACCATTTTTTGTAATGTAAATCCGGTGAGCCGTGCCGCTGGTAACGTTTCTTTAATTCTTGAGGTAATCGAAATTAAAGCAGAATCTAATTCTCGTGCATTATTAATGTTAAGCATGACGCCATGCACTTGAGATTTATATTGGATATCTGGCGAATTTATTTTAACCGCCAACGGGTACCCTATTATTTTAGCTTTTTCGATTGCTTCTTCGATATTTTCAGCAATATGCGTATTAATAGTATTCAAATGATAAGCGTCTAGCAAAGGCTTAGTGTGATAAGTATTTAATTTAACAGAACGATTTTGTGAATTTACATTGTTTTTGATGTATTCCGCGGCGGCAGAAGCTTCATAAATAATATGCTCAGGTAAATTAGTCGGCGTTTCCATTAATAATTTCTTATTGCGACGATATTGTACTAAGTGCATAAATGCAGTGATTGCGCCTTTAGGGGTTCTAAAAGTCGGTATTTTAGCTTTTGCGAAGAGTTGTCTCGCAGGTTTCGCAGCATCCTCCCCCGTCCAGTTAGTTAAGATATTAATCTGTTTACGTTTTGCATGTTGCTGGATCACATCAATGATTGCCTTTGCCGTCTCTTCGCTATCAGATAACGCAGAAGGAGAATGCATAATTAAAATTGCGTCAACTTGTCCACTGTCCATTAAATGCGTCAACGATGTCGCGTATCGTTTAGGATCAGCATCGCCAATCATATCGATAGGATTATTGTGCGACCAATTGGTGGGTAAACAAGCATTCAGCTTATCCATCAAGGGCTGATCTATTTCAGCTAAACGCCCGCCTGCTTCAATAAGGTTATCAACCGCTAAAATCCCTAACCCTCCACCATTGGTAATAATAGCTAAACGTTCACCATGTAAATAATTGGCATAAGCTAACGTTTCAACGGCAGCAAATAATTCATGAAAATCATGAACCCTTAACATCCCAGCACGTTTAATAGCAGCGTCGTAAACACTATCGTGTCCAAAACGGCCACGACTATGTAAAGCGGCGGCTTTAGCGCCTAATAAAGAACTACCCGCTTTGATCACCAATACTGTTTTTTGTTGTGAAACTGCTCTGGCTGCGGATAAAAACTCCCGAGCTTGATCAATGCTATCTATATACAACAAAATAGCTTGAGTTTTGGTATCTCTCGCCAGATAGTCTAATAATTCAGGAAAAGAAATATCTTGTGCATCACCTAATGAAACAAAAGCAGAAAAACCAATGCCTTTACTTTGAGCCCAATCTAAAACCGTTGTACAAACCGCTGCAGATTGCGAAACAAAAGCAATATTGCCAGGTAAAGCATTACAATGAGCCAAGCTTGCATTCACTAAATTATGAGGATTTATAATGCCTAAACTGCTCATACCTAATAAACGAATTTTATGGGTTGCGGCGATTTCATAAATACGACTTGAAACATTAGCATCTATTTCGGTAGTGACAATAATTGCAGCTCGACAACCTTTTTCAGCTAACGCATTTAAGATGTCCGGTATACGAAATTCATTGGTACAAATAACAGCGAGATCTGGTGTGATCGGTAAATCACTAACTTGTTGATAAGCAAGTACACCGTGTACTGAAGTATACTTAGGTGTAACAGGCATAATTGGTCCGTTAAACCCTGCAGCCAGCAGATTATTCATTACTAAATAACCCGCTCGTTTTACATTAATAGAGGCGCCAATAACCGTAATCGATTGTGGATTAAAAAAGTGTTTAAGTAACTGCAAACTCATAACAACCTCAACGAATGTGAATAATAAAGAAAACTTAAGTTTACGCTCTCACAGAGATTCTGCCCTACTATTTAGGGAAAATAAGAGCCATGTCATTGAATATTAATTAAGAATTCATTTGCACCCCATCAAAGCTAAGCATACACTCAGCTTTTTAATTTCTTCGGAGTAGTTTGTGCCTTTTATCATCGAGTCTAAAAAAATCATAAAACTAAGCATTCCTCTTTTTATTGCGCAATTTGCACAAGTGGCAATGGGTTTTGTCGATACAGTTATGGCAGGTGGTGTGAGTGCAACGGACATGGCAGCAGTGGCTATCGCATCCAGCATCTGGCTACCCTGTATTTTATTCGGAGTGGGCGTGCTAATGGCCATTGTGCCCTTAACAGCACAAGCTCATGGTGCAAATGATCTATTGCAAATACCTAAAACAGGGCAACAGGGTTTATACCTTGCATTAATATTATCCATTCCAATTGCATTTATTCTATTTAATGCAGGCATGTTAATGGTATTCATGGAAATTGAAGATTTACTAGCAACCATCACCACCCATTATTTATATGCCATGATCTTTGCCATACCAGCGTTTTTATTATTCCAAGCGTTACGTAATTATATTGAAGGTTTATCACTGACTAAACCTGCTATGGTGATTGGATTCATAGGTCTGCTTGTTAACATTCCATTAAATTGGATGTTTGTGTATGGAGAATTAGGTGCACCCGCATTAGGCGGTGCAGGTTGTGGTGTAGCAACTGCAATTGTGTATTGGATCATGGCAATCGCATTAGCTTTCTATGCGCTATATACAAAGAAACTTAAACATTACCCTCTTTTTAAACAATTTACTCGACCTGATTTTAAACATTTATTTATGATGACCAAATTAGGGTTACCTGTTGCTATTGCTATCTTTTTTGAAGTGACAATCTTCGCCGCAATTGCCATTTTAGTGGCACCTTTAGGTGCAAATGTGGTGGCATCACATCAAATTGCAATTAACTTTTCTAGCATGATATTTATGCTACCTATGAGTATTGCAAACGCTGTTAGTATTCGAGTTGGTTTTAATTTAGGCCAAAAAAACAATATGGGAGCGAAGCAAGCAAGTTATGCAGGATTAGCTATCGGTCTGGGATTGTCGTTTTTTACTGCAATCACAACCATCATATTTAAAGAGCAAATTGCAATGCTGTACTCGCACAATCAAGAAGTTATTGATTTGGCAATCACATTAATCCTATTATCAGCTATTTACCAATGTGTTGACGCTATTCAAGTAGTTGCAGCTGGCGCCCTTCGTGGTTATAAAGAAATGACAGCGATTTTCACTCGTACCTTTATTTCTTATTGGGTGGTAGGTTTACCATTAGGTTATGTATTAGGCATGACAGATCTATTAACTGCACCGCTAGGAGCCATTGGTTTTTGGATTGGTATAACAGTAGGATTAAGTACTGCGGCAGTACTTCTTGGACAGAAATTGCATAAAATCCAAAAAACTAAATTTGCTATATTAAGTATGAAATTAAATTAATAACAATGAATTAAATCAAAATTGAGTTAACTCATTGTTATTGCAAACCCTGTCACATTTTTAGTTATGAACCAACGACTCAGCTCAAGATACAACATAGGGGAAATAATTAGGCCTATTATCAGTCCTTGTACAGCTGAATTTATTTAAGATCAGGGCAATATAAAGTAAGCAATTAAACACATACTTTTCCTAATATAGAATGCTAAATAACTAGTCCTCCTATTTCAACCTAAAACCAGTTCATTTTTTAGGCAAATTATTTTTTCAATTTGAATAATAACCAGCAAAGATCCTGTACATGAATCGTACTACTTTTTAATTATTAATGATGTGAATCAAAACATGATATAAAAAAACATCTAACTTATTACACCTCTCACGCACTGTATATTTATAACGACTTTATATTGCGAATCGTAAAAAAATAAAAATAAAACGAGGTAATAAATTCATGAGTCAAGAAAGATTGTTTGCTGCGAATGAAATACTGCTATCAACAACGGACTTAAATAGCCATATAAAATATGCTAATCAGGATTTTTGTAATATTGCAGGATATACATTATCAGAACTTCAAGGAGAACCACATAATATAGTTCGCCATCCAGACATGGCTAAAGCAGCATTTAGTGATTTATGGCAATATGCGCAAGCAGGACATTCGTGGATGGGTCCCGTTAAGAATCGATGTAAAAATGGCGACTATTATTGGGTAAATGCCTTTGTTACTCCTATAAAAGATGCTAATGGGCATATTTTTGAGTATCAATCTGTCCGCACAAAACCTGATCGAGATGTTGTGGAAAGAGCAGAAGAAACCTACAAAAAAATCAATCAAGGTAAATTGCCCTTAAAATTGAAGTTTAATGTAGACCTCACCTTTTGGTTTCAATTGTTTTTTATCACATCATTGATTTATACCATTTACATTTCTACGTTAAGTAACGTGCCACATATGATAAGTATGCCAATGGTTACTATTTCAGCAACATTGTGTTGGTTATTTTTTAATTGGCGGAAGAAATTTAAACGACTTATAAAAGAAGCGAAAGAGGTTTTCGACAACCCTTTAATGGCTTATCTATATTCAGGAAATAACAACGCAATTAGTGCGATCACACTTGCATTAAAAATGCGTGAAGCTGAACTTAAAGCAATAGTCGGTAGAGTTTGTGATGTCTCAGAGAATATTGCAGCAACAGCCACAGACTCTGCAGAGTCAGGAAGAAATGTATCGACAATATTATCGCAGCAAAATAATGAAACAGATCAAGTTGCAACCGCAATGAATGAAATGTCAGCAACAATTCAAGATCTTGCGTTAGTGATTGATAATGCGGCAAAAGCATCGGAACAGAGTTTAACAATTAGTCACCAAGGGCAAGAAATAGTACATGAGAACATTAACGCGAATAATGATTTAGCAAAACAATTAACAGAAGTAGAAAATGCAATTACACGGCTTGTTAATGCTTCCGAGTCCATCGAGAAAGTACTAAGTGAGATTAGCGGTATTGCAGATCAAACAAATTTATTAGCATTAAATGCAGCAATAGAAGCCGCACGCGCAGGTGAATACGGTAGAGGCTTCGCAGTGGTTGCCGATGAAGTGCGAGCGTTGGCAATGCGAACGCAACAATCCACAACAGAAATTAATAAACTACTCGGTGAATTACAAGCTGAATCTGATTTTGCAAATACCGCTATGAAAAAAGGGTCAGAGTTATCAGTAAACTGTGTAGCGCTTTCAGGGAGTACTGGAAAAGCATTAGCTAGAATAACATCAGAAGTAAGCGATTTGGTTAATTTAAATACACAAATAGCGACCGCCATAGAAGAGCAATCATTAGTATCAGAAGAAATAAATCGTAATATCGTCGCCATTTCAGATATGTCAAAAACGACAGAAGAACATGGTCAAAAATCAGTTAATTTATCTAATGAATTATTAGATAAATTAAAAGAGCAACAAGCACTGGTAACGCAATTTATGTAATCTTATTTATAGGGTAAAGCATTGGTTATCTAACTAACCAATGCTTTACCCCTCAATCAGCTCCTTATAAAAATCGACAATAAACCTTTTAAAACAAATAAAATAAACAGTAATAAACTCGCTAAAACAATACCTATCACATATAAAACTGAAGCTGAATTGATTAACAACTTCCAATTAAAAAAACACTCCCAACCTAACAGTTGATTCATAACCATCACAGATAAACACAGCAACAAAAATATAAAAAAGCCGAACCAAGCTCCTTTTAAATCTTCTTTCGATGGCGATAAATGCAAACTCACTGCGGCACAGCAATAGCACCAAATCAACAACTTAACAGGAGAGGTAAAATAAGCTTGTTTTATAAAATCTGTGAAATTAGTGGTGATAACGAATAATTGCGAAAAAAAAGTGCCTGTTGCTTTTACAGAGAAAACTGAATTTAATAATTGAAATAAAGAAGCTGCATTATCTAATAAAATATAAGTGAGTAAATAAAGAGCCAATAAACCACCAAACAATGGCGCAATACCAATGAAAAAGTTGCCCATTATTTGCCATAAATTACGATTATTATAGGAATGCGTCACATAACCTAAAGTTCCTCTTTGGTCTGGATTAAATAACACGATTTTTTGAATTTTATGTCCAAATAAGAAACAAAAAAAAGCATGTGACAATTCATGAATAGGCGTACCAATCCAAGCACTCAGATAAATGATTCGACCATCAAATAAACGAGTGGATAGAAAAAACACAGAACGTTGCAACACAAAGAGAATAAAAATAAGGACAAAGAACAGGGTTAAATGACTCGCTAAAACTAAAAGCTGTTCGGCACCAAGGTGTACTAAATCCATGTTACTCATCTTTGTTTTTAATTTTTGAAACCAAGAAATCCACCGCCGCTTTCACTTTAGGCACTTGATAGCGTTGTTTTTGGTATAACAAGAACATTCCTAAATTAGCATTACGTGTAACAGTTACGGAAGGATTAATAGTCAATTCAAGCAGTTCACCAGAGGATAAATAAGGCTCAAGCGCCCAACGTGGCATCATTAAAATACCCTCACCTGCGATTGCTTTTTGTAACAACCAGTGACGATTGTTGGTAATTAACTTAGGAGGCGCAGAGACATCATGCCATTGCCCATTAATTTCACATAACCAAGGAGTTGGCCCTCTTGGTGTTTTAAAGTACAAACCTAAGTGTTGCTTTAAAGTTAATGCATCAGATAAATCATCGGCATTTTTAATATAACTAGGTGCGGCAACTGGGACGAAATTATTGTCAATAAGTTTAATCGCAATCACTCTTTCATCGGGTGCATACCCTCCTCTGATAGCAAGATCCACTTCATCTCTTGCTAAGGTCGAAAGTTCATCGCTTAAATTAACATTTAACGTAATTTGTGGATATAAAACAGAAAAGTCATCCAACAAAGGTAATAACACTTGTTCACCAAAGCCAACAGTAGAACTAATATTTAATACACCCATTGGTGTCGTTTGATAGGTTCTTACGGATTCATCACTGAGCTCTAAAGAACGAATGATCTCACTGACTTGTTGGTAATATCGTTGCCCTATTTCAGTTAATGTCACAACGCGTGTAGAGCGTTTTAATAAAGTAGCACCTAAGTTTTTTTCTAAATCAGCAATTCGTCTAGAAAGAGAAGATGGCGGAACTGAAAACAACACTGCGGCTTTAGTAAAACTCCCCGTTTCTACGACTTTAACAAAATACTTAAGTGCTCTAAGTTGATCCATTTATTATTCCCCAGTGTGGCATCCTAATAGTGACCGCAATATTATTGCCTTTTTGACAATAAAGAAAGCTGAATAAAAAGTAATACCGCCTCCAATTTACCTTCTATTCATTCTCCGTGAATAGAAATAATCTTGACATTATTGGTCATAGAATTAAGATGAACACTTAACTAACCGATCGTTTAGGAAAAGAAATGGCTCGCACAAAAAATTATAACGACAATGATGTTATTGAAAAAGCCACCGCTCTTTTTTGGAAAAATGGTTACGAAAATACATCGATGAGTTCATTAGAGAAGAGCATGGGGATCAATAAATTTTCTATCTATGCTAGCTTTGGAAGTAAACAAGGTGTTTTTTTACAAAGCCTACAATGCTACAAAAATAAACTACTTCCAGTTGTTAATAAGCTTGCTCACAGCCCGAACGGTATTTCTGCCATTAAAGAATACTTTTATGACTCTTTAGCGATTTATTCAGATACTCCGCTAGTGAATCAAGAGCCTAAACATTTTAAAAGTAAAGGTTGCTTAATGACCAATACTCGCGGCGAACTCAAAGGCGAAACTAACGCTTTGATATTAAATGAAATTGAGAGTTTTATTGATTATCAAAAACAACTGTTTATTGACAAGCTAATCTTTGAAGGTATGAATTTAGAACAAGCGAGTAAGAAAGCAAACTACCTAATCATTGCGAAACAGGCCGTTTCTATCGCATCAAAAGTACACACTTTAAATGAATTAAACGATTTCATAGAAGTCACTTTCGAATCTATTTAAAAAAATTTACTCAATTTCTAACCGACCATTTAGTTATAAAAAGCACCGTCATTTAAATAACTTCATGATGCCAAAAATAATCATCATTAGTATGAGAACAAATAAAACGATGAATAGCACAATACTTTTTCTATTTGGTTTATTACTGTTTTTAGCCAACGGCGATAATTTCGCAGCGGCCCCTTTAATTGTAAATATTGCACAAGACTTAAACTTTTCAGTCAATGCAGCTGCAACGTCAGTGACAGCTTATATGCTCGCATTTGGTGTATTTACGGTTTTATTCGGCCCTTTATCTGATCGCTATGGCAAAGTCTTAATCATTCATATTGCTACGATGGGAACCGCTATCTTTAGCATATTAGGCGCCCTCGCTTATGATCTACCTTCATTAATATTTTTTAGGACGGTTAACGGGGCTTTTGCAACAGGATTATTACCCGTTATTTTTGCTTACATTGGTCAATCAGTAAATGATGATGAGCGCCCTAAAGCTTTAACCAAGGTTATGTCTTTTGGTTTTTTAGGCACAGCAACAGCCACTTTAATTGGTGGTGCGATAGCTTATTTTGGTTCCTGGAAGTTTGTTTATTTATCCTATGGCATCATGGAATTGTGTTTAGCAATTGCAATGATAAAACTAATCAAAAGAGATAAACCTATTAGTGATAAATTAAACATGTTCGCTTCTTATAAAACGGTGCTAAAACATAAAGGCGTTATTTCTTTGTTACCACTATTTGTTTTTGTTGGTTTTACGGTTTTTGGTATTTTCACCTATTCAGGACAATTAATCACACAACGTTTTGGCGTTGACATATTCACCGTTGGAACCATGCTTTCGTCTTTTGGGGTTGGCATTATGTTCACAGGAAAAACCATTCCAAGCTTAAGAAATAAATTACAACATTATTATATGCCCTTCGCAGGTTTTGTTCTTAGTAGCGCTTTATTAGGTTTATCCAACACCTCTAATACACTTTTGTTTTGTTTCTATTTATTTATGTTTGGGTCAGGCTTTATCTTATTTCAACCTGTTTTTATTTCCAAAATACAGGAACAAATCCCGAATATGAAAGGCACTATCATGTCAGTCGCTTCATTAAGTTTATATGTTGGCGCCGCTTTAGGCACCACGCTCAATGGATTAATCATAAATAATTGGGGCATGCAAAACATGTTATATATTTCGGCGGCCGTCATTTTAATAACCGGCTTTATAGCCAGCATAGTCATGTCTAGTTTAGACAAACCAAACACATTAGAAACAGCTAATAAGCTTCCATAAATTATCTGGCATAGGAGAATTATCTTGAAACAAAAAACAATACTTTTTGATATTAATGAAACGGTGCTTAATTTAGATTTATTGAAACCTAAATTTGAGAAAGTATTTAATGATCAAAGCGTTGTCACAATTTGGTTTTCAATGTTATTGCATTCATCTACTGTTGCTGCATTAACAGGAGTAAAAAGCACCTTTGCAACGTTAGCGTCAGACATGTTAGAGAATGTAGCGACACGCCGAGGCATTACATTAACTGACCAAGCTCGAAATGAAATATTAACAACCTTTGCGAACCTAGCGCCACATAACGATATTAAATCAGCATTAACAAAATTAAAAAAGAATGGATATCGTACCGTCGCTTTTTCTAACTCCTCATTAGACTTAATTACACAGCAAATAAAAAATGCGGATTTATCGGATTATTTCGATCAGGTCATTTCAGTAGAAAGCACAGGAAGCTTTAAACCTGATCCTAAAGTGTATCAATTCGTTGCAGAGCAATTAAAGCAGCCAATAGCAACATTACGTTTAGTAGCAACTCATGACTGGGATACACATGGAGCAATCTCTGCAGGTATGTTAGCAGCTTATATTAATCGCACAGGAGCGCCTTATCATCCCCAATATAAACAACCTAAAATCATTGCCGATAATATGAATAAACTAGTAGAAGCAATTATTATCAGCGATAAACACAGTGAATAACAATAACACTGTGTTGATAAATGCTTACATATGCCAACCATCTTAATGATCAATGTAACTAGTAAAATAACAGCAGAGTCGTTATCATTCTGCTGTTTTTGAAAATGAGAAAGGCAATAAGCATTAATGCAAAAAAATAATGAACAATGGAAAAATGATTACGAAGATCAAGGCTACTTTGTACTCAGAAATTATTTTAAACCAAAACAAATGGATGCATTGCGAAAAGTTATTTCAACATTCCATGAAAACTGGAAATCAGACAATAAACAGTTCTACCAAGAAGAAGCTTTTAATTCCTCGCTTATCACTGGCAGCCAATATTTAAATTCATTAGATCGCATAAAGCTGTTTAATTTTATTAGCTCAAATGAAATTATGCAGGTAGTCGATTCACTTATTCCTAACCAGCCTGCTTTTATGAACACTCAATTATTCTTTGATCCATATAATGCTGAGCAGACTAATTTTTGGCACCGTGATTGCCAATACGACTATGGTATTGAAGACCAAAAAAAGATAATACAAGACACACAGGTGGTTCATTTTAGAGTGCCTTTATTTGATGAACCCGGAATGGAATTAGTACCAGGCTCGCACAAACGTTGGGACAATCAAGAAGAATACGAAGTACGGCAAGAAGAAAATAATAGAGTAAGCAGTGAAGCCCTTTCAACAGGGAAAGAAATTCAATTAAATGCAGGTGATTTATTAGTTTTTTCAGCCGATATGATCCACAGAGGGTTATATGGGTTAGATAGATTAGCCTTTGATATCTTAATATTCGATTCAACAGGAAGTGGTTCTATTTACGCAGATTATGTTGATAGTGATTGTTTGCCAGATAAGAGTCAATTAGAAGTAATTGCTAATCCAAGGCTATTTCTAAACACGTTAGCATTAACAATTTAAGTTATACCAATCCACATAAGTATCTGCTCTATCTTGTTGGTTAAAATAATAGATAGCTACGTTGCATTCAATCGCAATAGCAAGCTATTACTCAATCATGCGCCTTGCTCTTTATCATTTTCCCTCAACAAGCCCTGACCATAATATTATGCGGAATGGTATTAGTTATCACCTATAACATTCAGTGATAACTAACTTATTATTTGAATTCAAGAATAAACTAAAAGCTTTAATTAACAGTAAAGTAATCCGTATCTTTCTTAAGTGTTTTAGATAGGTTTTCAAGCAACTCTGCTTGAGTTACATTGTTCTTAAGCGTTTCACTTGTTTCTTGCGACATCACTGTAATATCTTCCATACTACCAGACACATCAGAAATAATAGCAACCTGCTCATTAGTCGCACTCACCACTTCTAATACTTTCGCTAAAGAATCATCCGCTTGACGTTGAATATCATTCAATAACTCATTCGCTTCTCGCGTTAACGTTAAACCATTTTCAACTTGAGGAACCGTCGTTTCCATCGCTGTAACAGATGCCTGTGTATCCTGTTGAACCTGTTTGATCATCGATTCAATTTCACCCGTTGCATCACCAGTGCGTATAGCAAGTTGACGAACTTCATCGGCAACAACAGCAAAACCACGACCAGTTTCACCTGCACGCGCCGCTTCAATGGCAGCATTTAGTGCGAGCAAGTTAGTTTGATCAGAAATACTACGGATAACATTAATGATTTCACCAATTTCGCGAGTACGCTCTTGTAGCACATTCACTTGAGAAACAGTGCCTTTTACTGTGTCTGATATTTTTTCTATTTCTGTCGCTACATTTTGAACAGCACTTCTACCACGCTGCGATAAATCAACAGTGGTTTTAGAGTTATCTTCAGTTTGTTTTACTGTTTCAGAAATACTATGAACACTGTCACTCATTGACTGTAAACTATTTTTAGCTTGCGTGGTTTCAGTCACTTGCTTGTCAGCTGCTGTGAGTGCTTGTAATGAACCAGCCGTCACCGAAATAGCACGATCAGATAATTCACCAGAAGAATGAATAATGCTATTCACTGTACTTTTAAGTTGTTGTTGCATAACGCTTACAGAAGCCATCATGCTATCCGGACAACAAGAATTTATTTCACCAGTCAAATCACCTTTAGAAATACGAGCAACCACTTTGGCCGCTTGTTGTGGATCGCCACCAACAGCATCTCTTATTTGAGTAATAATTCGGTATGCAGTTAATAAACCTAAAATAATAGCAATCGCAGTGAGACTCACCATCCAATTTTGGAAGGAACTTGCGACAAGGCGTACTTCTTTTGTCGCCTGTTGATTAACCACTTCTTGATAATCAATAAATTGATTGATGGTAGCTAGCCAGTCGACGAATAACGGTCTTGCTTGATCAAGCAAAATTTTATTCGCCGCTTCTACATCGCCTGATTTTTGAGCGTTAATAATTTGTGTAATAAGAGGAAGTGTTTTCTTTTCTATTTCATTAATTTTGGCATAAATAGACTTTTCTTCAGCAGTAAAGGAATCCGATGAAGACAACATACCATTCATTGAAGATGCAGATTCTTGATAAAAGGCATCAAGCTTATTTATCAACTCAATCTCTTTGTTCAACTCGTTATTTGCTCTAGAAAAAACAACATCTCGCACAGCAATGGCACGATCATGCACACTACCTCGAAAATTAATCGCATAACGTTGTTTCACTGAATTAACGTCAGTTATTTCAGAGATGGTAGAGTCAATAAAGTTAACACGATGAATACTAATAACAGTCAATACAACCATCATAAAAAGTATTACGGCAAAACCAATAATCAAGCGTAAATTAATCGTCATAATATTTTAATCTCAACAATATACTAAACAGAAAATAAAAAGGCATTACTAAGCGTAGCGGTAAATCTTTGATGACGCTATCAATTATGTCGATTTATATCAATAAAAAGATATAAATAAAATGAATTGTGACAATGCTAAACGTCTGAAATAAATCAAACGAAATAAAACAACCATCAACTAAAGTATCAATGGCTTTACTAACCGTCTACAAGGAACTCGCTAATTTAAAAAAATTTCATCAAGGCAGAAGAATTCAAGTGGGTTACCCGCTTGAGTACTGACTTGTATCATTTTAGCTGCAACTTGTTCACCGGAAATGGGACGATATCGTTTCAACCAAGGTAGAAAACATAAGACAGGTAATAACCAAGATCCTATTTTCTCTCCCCAACGAAAATGCTCTCTATGGCCTATTAATAGAGAAGGTTGGAATATGCTAATACGATGAAATGGTAAGGATTTAATGACGTGCTCTAACTCACCTTTCATTTTCAAATAAGCTTTATTACTTGTTTGATTAGCTCCAGCAGAGGAAACTAAAAGGTAATGTTTTACACCATTATTGGCAGCAATCTCTGCAGCATTAAATTGATAATCAAGGTCGACTTTACGCTGTGCTTCAATACTTCCAGCTTGTTTAAGCGTGGTTCCTAAACAAGAGAACAACAAATCTCCTTTTAACAATTCAGCATAAAGCGCTAGATTTTCAAAATCTACCACTTCATTGAAGACTTTTGGTGAAGCATAGCTGATAGGCTTTCGTGTCAGTGTGATTATTTTTGATACGTGTGTTGCATCAATTAATTTTTCCACTAAAGCTGAACCGATTAACCCTGTCGCTCCAATAACTATCGCAACTTTACTCATTCTCTGCTCCTTGAATAATACCAATCAGTTATTTAATACGATTGGTAAAAACGGTACTGATAATGAAACTAAGCGTTAAAAGACGTTAACGACGACACCTTTAACTTTCGAGCTAAAGGTGTATCAATTAACAAATATTAAGCTTTAAGCGCCATTTCTGCCATTTTCATTGTGCTTTCAAATGACTCAGATCCCGCAATAAATAATCCATTATGACAAAACATTGCGTCGTCGATTCCAGTGACATCTTGCAAGGCTTTATCTGATAGCCCAGCCCATGCTTTAGGTAATGATTTTCTGTCTTCAAATGATCCTGGCTCAACAGGCACAGTTTGAATTCTCCATTGCCCTGTTTGTGATGGATAAACCATATATAAGGCTTCGGTTGATAGAGCATGCACAGTACGTTTCCATGGAATGTATTTCTCTAATACAATCACTCGAGGGTCAGCGGCATCTTCAATGGCTTTAGCCACTATTGCCTTAGCATTCAAACCACCACTTGCAGAAGCAATAAAGCGTGCTAAAACGCGTGAAGCAAATTCAACCGCTTGATCAAAACACGCATCAAAATCGCCTTCTTCTTGCCAAGTAGGGTTAAACATTGAAATGGTTTGACTAAGACTGATACCAGTAGCAACCCCTTCAACGTGACCGCAATCAATGGCATCAATTGTTGACACTAAACCCGCATCAATAGAAGCAACTAACTCTTGATTACCTTCACACAATTCTAGGCCGTATTTTTGCCAAATTAAACCGAATGACGAATAAGGAATACCATTTTCACGAGCCCCCGCGCCACCACGTTGATGATGGTCAAAACGCCCTGCTTCTGGGTCATAAATACCACCAACATCAATCACAAGATCAGCTTTATTAATGACTTCTAAATCACGAGTACGAATTAATTTAAAATGAGGAAAAACCGCTTTCAGCGTAGCGATGCTAAAAACATCATCTGCATGAAAATTACCATTGTGCGTTACTATTATTTTATCAGTCATTTGGATTGCTTCAGTCTTATAATATTTCGTTAAAAAAGAGATCGCGTACGAGATATAAACTCTGTACTTTTAAAAGATCAGAACTGTCAATTCTATACGAAGCTGGCACACAAAAGTAGCGGATTGTTGTTTTCTATGGACTCAGGCTTTATTTTTAATAAACAATGAGTCCAACTACATCAAAATTCAGGGTAATAGGGAACAAACTCACCGTTTTCAAAGTGGAAGTCAATTAATCCACCATCAGATAATAACTCCCCTTCTGAATCGGTTTCTTGAGGAAAGCCAACAGTAAAAATATTAACCGCCTGTGTCTTTTCATCTTTATTTGGCCACAATAAATAATTTAAACCATGCTCTGCAACACCATCATTCATACTAGTGACGGTTTTAGGATCGGAATAAGTATGCAAAGAAGCCACATGTTTTACTTGGTAGTCATCATTATTCGATATAATCGCAATTGTTTCAGGCTCTTTTCCATTAAAACCATCGATGATCACATCGGGTTTATCGTCTTGATTAATATTTTTAATAAACGCAAAAGGCGCTGAATTTTCGCCGTCATGTTTTAAACTATCAACAATACTTTGCGTATAATCTTCAGTTTTCCAAGCTTTAAATATTGGATTATAAGCAGCAAGTGCCGCTTCCATTTTTTCACTTAACTTAAGCAGATGGTGACCGCTTTCAAAATGAATTAAAGGAGGCTCAATGTTCATTTCTTCTGTAAAAACATGTTCAAGATCAGAGTCAGCAAATATGGACCGTGAGTTTCCACTCCCTTCAGCTAAAAGATAGTTAGGGATAGAAAGCAAGAATATAAAAACGTACGTATATGTATTCATCATAAAGCCTTTTATATAAAACCCAATTTAACTAAAGAGGGGCAATTCCACCATAGGATTCTAGCGAGATTGAATAACTAAAATAAATAAATAAAATTGGAATAGCAAAGAAATAAATACCAACAAAAATAAGCCTAATGAGCCATGAGTAACGATGAGGTTCTTCAAGCTCTACGCTCACTAATTTATAAATAAAAAAAGCATGGATAATCATAATTAAACAGCCAGCAACAAAAAAATAAAAAGCGTCCCAACCTGCGCCATTATTAATAGCCTGAGCTGTTCCAATAGTCGGAATACCAAGAAAAAAAAATGATAGAGGTACATCATTAACTATTTCCTCAATCTTATATATAGCGCGATCAAACTTACCCATTTTTGCTCCCATTATCTCTGCAGATAATAAATAATTAGTCATTGAATAGATTAAATATAAGTTTCTATGGAAACTCATTACCATTATTTTATTCTTTTAGGTTATTGAACTAGAGCCTCGATTACCTTTATTCCACTTTTCATAACGATCCTTAGCAGAATCTGAAATAACCACTTGCTCCAAGCTAACCCAACTTGGCGTTGAATGACGCGTCAATGGTGCGATTTTTAACGAGTCGCCTGAATCATTTGTACAAACATCGTTAAAAAACATCGAATAAGGTCTGCGCCATCGCTTATCTTGAAAATAATAGGAAAGTCCGTTACGTGTTAACGTAATAAGTTCAACAGATATATTTCCGTCTTGGTCAGCCACGTAGGCTAATAATTCTCGATATTGATGTGCCATATCGTCCCTTTAACTTAAATTACAACGCTATTTTAAAGAATAGCTATTGATAAAGCCAACCAGGAACAAAATAGATAAGAACGAAATAAATCCAAACAAAAGTCCCCAAAATATATTTAGCAATTTTAACATTATTTTTAAGAATATATTTCATGGTTGGCTTAAAAGCAAAACACGCTCCTTTTATACTTGGACTAAACCACACATAAGTGGGGTTGGTTGAATGGCTGATTCCCATCCCTGTTATATCGCATGATTCCTTAAAATACTTTCCTTCAAAATTAAACTCTACAAGCATATGTTCTTTGGAACCGTTTTTACCTGTACTAATTAATTTTACATTAATTTTTGGAAGCTTTAATAACGGCAGGGAACGAATAAAATGAATCAGTTGAATAAAAATTGAAACGATTAATGCGGTGATCAAATAATATTCCATTTTCATAATATAAAAAATTCCTATGTAAAATTTAAGTTATAGCGATAACGGTAATCGCATTCAATAAATGCTCTTGCTCTAGAGCATCTTTTAATAATTTGAAAGCAAACATCCATATAACGAAAACCTTTGATAACTAATCGACTCACTTTAACTCCATGCCAATTTTAAATTGGAATAGGCGGCCTTTCTTATTCTCAAAGAGAGAATAATTCCGGTTTGTAAATCTTAAAGCCTGCTACGTTATTTTGAGCCAGTGCTGTTTTTAATAAATCGCTAATAATCAAAATTGATGGAAATTCAGACAAACGAAAAATATGCCCGTAATCCTTTCCATTGTTAATGTTCAATACTAATTTATTGATGAATTGAATATCTCCATCATCAAATAACTCTAATTTTGACGCTTCTTTATCTACACAAGCGTATTTCCCTACAACATTGGCAATGTAATAGTTTTGGTTAATTGATTGAGTATTTTTTTCCAATAACCGTACATTTAAATACTGAATATTTTTGATATCCAAAGAATCAAAAATAGCCTTAACTTTTTTGTTAATTAAAAGCCCTAATCGCGTTGGCGCAATAATATTATCGACAAAATATTCTTCAGGATACAGTTCGTAAGGCACATCGATAGTATCAACATTGTCAGTAATGCGATTACCGCTATCAAAGTACAAATCTAATCGTTCAATATCTGGCGGCAATCCATCAATACTTAGTTCATATTCATCAGAGCGTTCGCTCATTAACACCCAGTGCATAATATCTATCACCATTAAAATTGAATTTATTAATTCACAGTTACATATTAAAAAACATACTGTAACATTCGTTTTCATATTTATTCAAATAAAAACAAGGTTGTACTATGCTTTCAGGTGTTTGTATTGGAACCAATGATTTAAAAGCTTCAGGTGATTTTTATGATGCTGTTTTAGCCACAATTGGGATGACTTGTGTATTCTCAGATCCTCAAGAAAGAGGTTATGCAGGTAAGGATGGAAAAATAACTTTTTTTATTCTACTACCCTTTGATCAACAAAAAGCGACCTCAGGTAATGGCACACAAGTCATGTTTTATGCGCCAGATAGTGAAGCAGTAAAAGCATTTCATGCTGCTGTGTTATTAAATGGCGGAACTGATGAAGGCGCACCGGGACCTCGTCATTATCATCCTGATTATTACGGCGCTTATGCGCGCGATCTAGATGGCAATAAGTTGAATGTTTCAGTCAATATTCAAGCTTAAGGAAAGAACTAACCATCTTCGTTAACAAGTGTACAGACTTGTTGATCATCTTCATCAAACACAATTTCACTAACAGCATAAGGCGGGCCATTAAACCATGACTCGTCATCTTTATAATCAGACAAACAAATCGCGGTGATCACACGAGAGCCTATATCCGTACATTGCCATTTTTTACCACCACAATAAAAACTCATTCCCAAACGAAAGTCTTCTTTATTCATCGATCATGCCCTTAATGTCCTCAATCGAAATGGGAGTTCCAATATAGCTTTCTAACCTTTGCTTGTGCTCAATAAACCAATTAATGGCAGACTTTGAACTTGCATCTATTTTCAATATATAAAAAGGTTTGTTTGTTTTTAACAAGGTCGCCATTAAGACAATCCAAACTTTCCCCTGTGCTTTGATAACGCTTAATTTAGCCTGTTTAATGGCCGCAAATGAAAATCCTAATTCTTTATTTCCAAGGAAAAAATTAACCGAAGTATCATCAACAAGCACAACTAAATTGCCCTCTAAAAGCGATTGCACTGCAAACATTTCTTTTTCTGAAAGATATAATGAAAAGTCCTGATTCTCTCCCAAATAAAGTGTCGCAGAAGCGGGTAAAGCGATGGAATGTCGTTGCATATTGACCTTGTTTAATGAGAATTAATGACTTTATAAAAACAAAAATAATAAGCCATTATGCCTTATCTCTTTATTTTTACTAGATTGCGGTAATAACACAACTTGTGAATTAGGTGTTGTTTTTAAAGTAAAAGAATTGGATTTGGAAACCAGAGAAAAACATTTAAAATTTAATAATTGATACAGTATAAAAATAGTATTTTATTTAGCTACTTTATACCGGATGATAAGCTCCTTAATTAATTACATGTCGTCAGATTCGATTGCAAATAAAATCCAATTCTTTAAATCTTTAGCCATCGGTGATAAATGGTGTAATTCAAATCCCATAGAAAAAGAAATAGAGTTTTCATTAGTTCTTAATTCACTTTCGCTAAGCAACAAGCCTGTTCTTTTTAAACGTACAATCCAAGCTTTAACAGATTCAATTTTAGTATCAAATTTATTTGCTATATAAAGTAGTTGCCTTGTTGCTTTTTCTTCTGACTTTTCATCTTTCTTATTTTCTTTAATATCAAATTCATACATGTAATAAAGAACCTTTATTTCACGATGTGATAAATCTGAAACTATAGATAAAACTTCCTGATATCTATCAGTATCTTCAAATAATTTTTTTGATTCTACTCCCTTCACAAACATTTCTATCAAAGCAGACAATTTAATCTTATTTGTACACTTACTCATAGCTTCAGATGTAGCTATAAAGCAACTAAAAAAGTCATCATTCTGAATTTCTAAAGAGTTAATATCTATTTGAGCATCACTTAAGCGCTTAATTAACTCATTACGTTTTTTTCTTTAAATAATTCATAACCTGCTTTCCCGAGAATACGAGTTATACCTATATATAATGAGCTTGGCTCCATTAATGATATCCTCTTATAGTAAATTAAAAATTATTAAGTTTTTCTTCCCAAAAACAATACGTTCCTTGGTTAATATATCCCAATATTTTCAAACGCTTAGCTAAAACTCTGTACTTGTTATAATAAAATCCAACAGCTAAATTATCGTCTGATATTTTTTTATATTCATGAATATATTCCGCAACTCTAGAAACATGCAACGATGTAATAACGATAGCTTCGAACATCATATTCTCTTTAAATGTTTTTGGGATACTGCTTTTTTCAACGTAATAATTTTTGGGCTTAACTGTTTGTTCATAAACAGTTTCAAATAACAACATTGTCATTACCTGATAAAAATCATACTCATTACATTCTTGATCTTCATTTATTTGTTCTGTAATAAACGTTTGTTTATAATTTAATAACGACTCTTTTATTAGAACTTCATATTTTTCTAGACAACGAATTATTTCTTGCTTTTTGTTTTCATTTGATATGATTTTCAACTCTGAATCTTGCAATTCAAGCGACTTTTTAACTCCCGAATATGCATATAATGCAATGATTGGTGTAACAGCTACTGATATATACGTCAAATAAGGAGAAAGAATAAAAGAACCAATATAGGGAGTATCTAACGAATCTAAAAATGGAGCTAGAGCAATAATGAGAATAACACCCCATAGCAATAATTTCATATTCACTCACACCTCCTTGATAAAAAATTAACAAAAACTATTTATTGTAAAATATTTCCATTCAATATTACAATCATAATATAAAGTATACATACTCATTTTTACGTATAAAAAACACCGTTTAGCAGTATACTTTAACACTCAAGATTTGCATCAAGATAAGCAATTAAAACATCAAAAAAATTAAACGTTTTATTGATAAGCCTCTTTTAACACAATCGAACCATTACCTTCTTTTGCTAAAATATCTTCAGGATTTCTTAACCGACATTTACTATTGGATAAACACCCGCAACCAATGCATTCATTCAAGTTATCGCGTAATACTTGTAATCGACGAATGCGTTCGTCTAATTGTGTCTTCCAAATATCAGCCATCACGCCCCACTCTTGATCCGTCGGCGCATGGTTTTTAGGAAAGTGTTGAATCGCTAGAGCCACTTCTTGTAATGACATGCCTAATTGCTGTGCTGTTTTAATGACGGCAATACGCCTTAACACACTGCGATCATAGCGACGTTGATTTCCCGAATTACGCCAACTTTCAATGAGCCCTTTTTCCTCATAAAAGTGTAAAGTAGACACGTTAACCCCAGCTCTTTTGGCAATTTGACCGACGCTCATTTCCATGTTTTTTATTCCATTAATCAGTATTTAAAATATTTTATAACTTTCAAAAAATAAAACTTCACCTCAACCTAACTTGAGGTATTAGACTAGCAGCAATAAAAATAAAAAGCATGGAAAAGAAGATGAAAAAAAGAACAGTTCCTTATTTATCAGCACGATTTTTTGATGGCATATCATCAGGCATGTTTATGATGGCATTACCTTGGGTGATGTTAGCCGAACCTAATATGGGGACTTTTGTAGCAATCACAGCGTTAGTTTGTACTTCCCTATCTTTTGTTGTCACTCCGTTTTTTGCAACACTCATTGATCGCCATTCACGTAAAAATATTTTAATTATCATGCAAGTGTTACAAGTTAGCGCCGCTTTGGTTGTATTTATCGCTTATTACAATCACCTTGAATCGGCTTGGGTATTAGCCTTTGCTCAGTTAATATTTTGGTTAACTAATGATTTAGCGTGGAGTTGTAATAATGCCTTTACGCAGGAAAATTATCGCCAAAAGGAATATGCACAAATATCAAGCTATCAAGAAATGGTTATGCAAGGCACCACATTAGGCGCAGGCGCACTAGGCATTATTTTACTTGAACATTGGTCTATGTTGGAATTTTCATTACTTGCCGTCATCGCGTCATTTTTATCTGCAATTTGTTATATCGCAACGCCTTATATTCATCAGCTTAGGTCTTCTAAAAAAGAAAGCTTTTTTAAGCAGCTTGTAGAAAGTAAAAGCATTTTTGCAAAACAAAGCCGCTTTTATTTATTTTTAGCACTGTCGTGTTTGTCTTATCCTGTGCTTACCTTTTTAGTCAAACTGGTACCTATTTACTTTGCTGCAGAAGGTATTAGCGGTACTTGGTTTGCAACATGGAAGATGAGCTATGGACTCGGCGCATTATTAACAGGATTAGTGATTGCGCGTCTTTTACAGCGTTATAACCATGAAAATGCAATGATAGTATCAATGTTGGCTATGGGAGTTGCTTTGTTATTGATGGGCTCTTACCTTGCTCCGGTTGTGATCATTTTACTCACTCTTCTTTTAGGCTTTTTTAATTCCTATAACCGAATTGCCAGAATTAATAAAATGCACAATGTGATTGCGATTGAACAACGTGGAAGAGTTGACGGTGGGTTAAAATTATTTTCCACACTGGCGCAAAGTTTAAGCTATGTGATTATTGCCTTTTTAAGTTATTTTCAGGTGATTGAATGGGGTTTTGCTATTGTAGGAATCACCCTATTGATCGCGGCCTTGGTGATGCACAAGCTAAAAGGCAGCTCAACTCATCAAGCTTTTATTCATGAAAAACCATTACCTCAGGAAAGCTAGCTAAAGCATCAATAAGATAAAAAGTGATAGTTAACGACTAGCTAACTATCACGACTGTTATTAAAATGTTTAAGGCGACTTGTTTACGCCGAATGATTTAAAAAGGTGTCTATTTCAAATACAGAAATTGCTTTACCATTAATTAAGGCTTCATTTTTATCTATAAAAATTTGAATCTCATATTCTTGTAAGTCTTTGGAATACTTTCTTAATAACAAAGTAATAGAACTTTCATCTTCTTTAGCTGAAATCAAATCCCAAACTTTATTGGTTAAATTAAAGTAACAATGATCAGATAAAGTGTCGGTTAATGTTGGCGCATAAACCCAATGAGACATTTTCATTTCATGTGGAACGATTTCTAATGTAATCCTTCCTTGATGGAAGTATTGTTCAAGCTCCATTTTATTTTCCTTTGTGAATCACTTAAAAACGTTATATTTCATAAGCCGCATCAAGGTCGATATGACAACCTAATTCATAAGCCCAGTTTTCATGATACAGTTTCATCAACGCTTTATCTTCAACATGTTCTAGTGTCACTGCTCTTAACTCAAGTTTCGGCCCATGCCCGGCGACATTGGCATTCCATGCGTACAAACGACCAGTTTCAGGGCTTTGCTTTAAACTAATAGAGCTCCTTTCACATTCCTTAGCAATCTCGATATAAGGTGAATACGCTAACTCATATTCAGGCATATCTTTCAACATGTTATAAGCACCATAACGACTTTTAGCATAATCGCCATCAAAGTGCTCATAAGCCTTTTTAACTTCTAAAAATAAAGCGATAAGTTGTTCATGACTAGATAAAATATGTCGTTCAGCTTGCATAAAAATTACCTTTTATTTTATTAAACATTGGCTTTAGCATAATTCCAAATTTCACCTTTTAAATACTCTAATCTAGCAAATTCAGTTTCAGGTAAATTCCAAAAAACATCATTGAAACTTCCCATTCCACCATAAGCACCTAACACTTTGCGATAAGACTCAGACGCTTTGCCTGATTGGTTAAAGTCATAGGCAATTTGAAACCAATTAGTCCAATGTTCATTTCCTGATTTTTTAAGTAGTTCGATCATTTCTGATAACATGTCGTCAAACATAATATTCCTTACTTGAATTTGAGTTACCGCATTCACTTTATAGCAAATACAGTTAGGTATTGTTAGTTGTTAAATCTGCGCATGCTAGTCGAATATTATTTAAATGGTTATGAATCGTCGTATTCACAGAAGCTTCTTCGCCTTGATCGATATTATGCCCATTCATTTTACAAATATATAAATCACTGAGGCTGCCCATACCAGCAAACTGTTTTAATGCACGCTTAGCATCATAGGGACTGTTGACACTTGATAGCTTTTTCTTGTGTTCGCCATACCTCACTAACAGAGAGTTAAGTGCTGCGATTTCATCGTTTAGATTCATAATACACGCTCTTTTTACTGTTTATTGCCGCTATAATAACTAAAGAAAACAGCTACAATGCCTTCACCAGCAAACCTACTAATAGGCAGAGTAAGTAATTCTGATTGTTCTGGTGTTTGTTGGTTTGCTATAAAATGAACAACATTTTCATTATCAAAAGTAGCATCCCAACTATGCCCATTACCTTGAACTTTTGGAAGATAGCGTTTCTTTGCTAAATAAGTAAATACATTATTTAAGCAGGCATGCTCATCAAGTTTAAAAGTATATTCATGAGGTGAATTCATATCATCCCCCATGCTTACACTATCTCGTTTTACGTTAATTAAATACATTGCGAACCTTTTCTCGGTAAGGACTTCATTCTCGATTATTTACATAATTGAAGTGCTTGTTTAGCTGATCTTACAATAATTATTCTTTTATCTTTTGCTACTGTATTGAGCTTATCAATAAGAATAGGCCGGCTTTTGTTGGGGTAACGCCATAGAAATTTAATAAAGGCGAAATCAATTCTTTCATTACAACCTTTCCCCATATCAGGCCGATTTTTACTTGTGAATGTTCTTTTAATCGCTCTATAAATACACTTAAAACGGTTAACATCTAAGAAGATGATGGTATCGCAAGCTTGAATTCTAATATCAAGAGTACTTTGGTAATTACCATCTATAATCCAATGCGCTTTGTTACACAGTTCTTTCTGCAACGTTACCCATTGAGTCGTTTCCATTCTTTGCCAACCAGGTCGCCAATATAAACTATCGAGATGATAAACAGGCAAGTTCAATTGTTTGCCTAATAACATAGAAAGCGTCGATTTACCTGAACCACCAGAACCAATAATTGCTATTTTATTCATCAATAATAACTCCATTTACAATAGCTAAAGACTACACATTGATTCAGCCACATGAAAAGCTGCTCGTAAATTTATTAATTAATTAAAGCATAAAAAGAAAGATGATAATTGTTAAGAATCATTTCGTAACCTTCTGTTGGAAATGAAGAAACGAAATATATTTCATTCACAGACATCAACAAAAACCAAGAGAGAATAGCAATAAATGAAACAATGAAAAATGCAATTTTAATCGCTTTAGATCTTTCACTTATTTTCTTTAAAAAAGTAGAAAAAGGAAAAAGCACTAAACTGCAGCTCATAAAATAAATAAGAAGATTGAGGAGCAAAGGAATAATTGCAATATCTACTTCCAAAGAATTAACGCCATCCATCAGCCATATAAATGGAAAACCAACAACATCAACACTTCGCTCAAGCCTGTTATTTATATAAAAAGCATATTCACCAGAACCAGTAAACAGGATAAATAACAGCAGAGACAAGGTCGTTGAAAAGTAAAATATATTTTTCATTTTATGCGCCTATTAAATTTCATTTATTATATGTTTCTAGAAATAATAAAAATAGAAAGATATAAGAAAATCTGACCGGACTTTAAATCATCTTTGTTCCGATAATTCACTAAGCATCGTACTTAAAGTTGTATGTAAAAAATGCTCCTATCCTTGCATATCCACGATGCTTTCTAAAAATCCACTAGCAAAAATCAGTTGCTCGTTATCTGTTAATAACTTTTCTTCAAATAAACCTTTCTCTACAAGTTCATTCACATTTAACATCAACCCTAACCTTTCACTAATCACACCAATAACAATGGTTAATCAGTAAATCCCATGTATCGCCATTGCTTTGTTCGTATAGCATAACGCCTATTTCTCCATATCTTAGTTTGTAAGAAACCCAGATTTCTTTTTTACCATCGCTATCGAGATCAGTTAAACCGTGGATATTAACATCCGTTTCATTGCCTATTTCTTTACTTGGTTTAACAAGCAACGCTTTATTAACAAAATGCTGCCCCCAATCATCTTTTGAGAAATAATGATAAAAACTCATATTAATACTTTCATTGTTATAACGTGTTATAGAGGGATAATTAATGCTTTGAAAAAACAAAAATGGCGCTGGCTGTTGACCATCTAGATTAAGGGGTTGTATTAATTTAGACCGAGTTCCGCCGCCTTCAACGCCTAATGCTTCATTATAATTTTCAGGCACACTTAAATTAATAACAATCGCATTGTCTTCAAATATTGGCTTTATTTGGGCAGGTGTATTTATATTTATTCCCGATGTTATCAGTATTTTATTGTCTTTAATGGAGAGCATTGGATGGAAATATTCACCTTTGACATAGCCATATATTGCGGATGTGTTTTCAGCAAAGCATGTATTGATAAAGCAAATTAAAAACGTAACAAATACTTTTTTCATGCCTTCAAACCTTTTCAAAATAATTTTTTCTAATTAAAAGTAATAGTTCAGTAATTTCCGTATCCTTTGTTAATGATTCACTTAACCCCATGCGAGCTCTTGACTGGGTTAAATAATCAACAATTATTGATGGTTCACTGTTAGTGACAACAAGCGAATAAACCTTTGGTAAATAAGATTCGTATTCATTTCTCGGCCAGTTGCCTGATGAAATACCGATAGGATCCCATTTATAAAAAAGAATCTCATCAATATGTTTATACAAAGCTTCCTGCTCTTTAGTCATGGTATTGTTCATATTTTACTTACCTTATTGGCCCGCATACTTTAAATTAATGGCGTCAACAGTCATTCTTTTTGCAACGCCAGCAACTTTGTATTCTTTATTTTTATATATAAACGTAATTTCAATATCAGATTCACTGCCATAAACACTATTAATTGAACGTAAAGGGTGTGTAATGCTAGATGTAAAAGGCGCGATGGTTAGCTCATCTTCAAGTGCTAAAGCCTCCTGCCCTACTTTAATATGCGTCGCTTTAACTTGTATATCTGATTCAGATTGATTAATAAAATAAATTTCAGAAACCCAATCCACAAGACCATCTTTATAAAATTCATCACGGCTTTCAAGAAATCCGGCAACGCTGCTTTCTGAGCTTAACTTAGTATTGACTACTCTTTCTAAACCGAGCGTGATCACTAAGCGAATAAGCATAGATCCGTCTTCACTATACGACTCAAACTCATAATAAGGTGAATAATGAACCGCTTCTAATTCACCCGTTTCAGGATTAGGTTTTGACTCCACCATATAACCGTAATGACGTCTATCGGGTGATTTAGCAAACCAACTAATAAGTCGTTTAAAGAATGTCATGATTTATTTACTCCACACCTCGTTTTAGTTTACAAGGTCACGATTTTTGCCTGCCAACCAGCGGAAAGCTTTTCAGCAATAACCAATGCATTATCTGTTTCGTTAGCACAAGCTAATAAGCCTTGTTCGGACCAAATTGCACTTTTCCCTATTGGTTTCCACCCGCCTGTTATTTGATTATGGTTCGCCATTAATACCAGCATATTATATTGTTTTGCATATTCAGCCAAAGCCGCAGTATCCGCTTTATAGCCCGCTTCACTTATTAATACACCGGCAATATAAATATCCGCGTCTAATTGAACGCAAGCTTGTATATGTTTAGGGTTGTTGGTATCTGCACAAATGGCATTCGCAATTTTAGTGTTAGCAATATTCAATAGACAAGGAGTCGAGCCTTTACCAAAAAACAACGCTTCACCTTCATGTAAATACATTTTTTCGTAACTATCAATTTGCCCTTTATTAGAAATAATCATAATGCCAATTTTAGGGAGTCCAAGACTTTTGATTGGAACACCCAGCGCAATACTTATATTATTTTTAATTGCAGATTCAATAAATGGTGTTAGGCGAATATCCTGTTTAGAAAAAGCTAATTGTTGAGCAAGTTCAGGCTCGTAACCAGTCAAGGATAATTCAGGAAAAACAATATAATGAACGCCTTCTAAACTGGCTTTTCCTATTGCCTTTACATGCGTTTTTGTATTTTCTTCAACATTGCCTTTAATTGAATGAATTTGTGCTACTGCTATTTTTAATGAATTCATTTACTTTCCTTAACAATACTTCCTGCAGTTTAAACTGATTTACTCTTTATTTTAATTCTTTGAAAGAGGCTATTTAAGGCTACGATACTTAAAGAAATCCACCAAATATAATCAGTGGTCAATTCATAAAATGAGCGCCCCAACAATTCATTCTCATCTAATATCAAAACGATCATTCCAGATAAATCACTTGTCACAATAAAATTGTCAAATGATGGGGGAAATCTTAATACAAGCAAAATAGAAGCATCATCAGGTAAGGTTATAATGGAAGTAAATAGTTTTATTAATGTTGATATAAAAGCAACGGCAGCCATTGTAATAACCACCGTTCTTTTAATTTTATCTAACGGCCCTTTCTTTTTATCTAGTTGCATCACTTTCTCATTTTTAATAACGGTCTAAATTGAAGGCTGATTAAATTATTCTAATTAATATAAAGGTAACCTAGCAAAGCAGAAGTGGACAATAAAAACATCTTCAAAGAAAGCCATTTGTTGCTTTTAAAAGAAAACAAACAATGAGTTAGCGAGAATACAATTGATGTTAACCACAATACAACAACAACTAAGGCAAACATTAAATCGATAATATCACCAATACCATAGGCCTCACCGGCGGCTACTGGTAAATCGTGATATAAGGTAAATTTATATAAAACCCCACCTAAAGCGAATATGTAAATCAAAAAAAGGTTATAGGTTAACGCTTTACGAATAAATGATTTCATTCTTAATATCCGGCTAAGATGTTATATAAGATAAAGTTATTGATTGCTAAAATCTTCTTTGTATTGATAGGTGTTTTTTTCACCATCAATGATCAATGAAAATTTAAAAACTTGGTTATTATGCCCATTTGTTGCAGTGGCATTAATCTGTATTTTATTTATTGCTAGGGAATGACATACTAAATTATCGATTGTAATATCGGCATGGTCGTTATTAACTTCTTTAAAAGTAAAACCTTTAATAGGTATCATTTGAGTCTCAGAATCGTTTAAAGCGACGATATCAACGAATAACAAATTTTGTCCTGAGTAATACAGTGTCAATAATCTAAAATTACCCAATTTTCCATTAACTCGCCAATCACCACAGGTTTCAATGTTTTCTATTGAAGCAAACAAAGATGTATTAACCTCTTCGTAGGAAACAACACGTCCTAAAGCAAAGGAATGGTTCGTAAATAAAAACAGCAGACTGATAAAAATCAACTTCATGTGCGTGGTGCCTATTTTTAATTATAAGGAAATTAACTTGTTATGCGGTTCACAGAGTACTTAAAGATTATCATTGTTAAGCATCTTATTTAATTATTTTAATTTTTGTTTCTATTTTTTTAATTTCATCAATAACCGATACACCATAACCTCCAAAGAACAATGGTCGAGTGCTAATTTTAACGTTTAAGCCACAATCCATTTTAATTAATTGTTGTGGCTTAATTTCCCAAAGCTTAAGCCAATCTTTTTTACTAATATAAAAACGAATATCCTCTGAAGCGAGCATTACCGAGTGATTTCCTAGTAAGTTTTTTTCAAAAAAGTCTCTTAAATCAAAATGAAGTTCAATAGCTTTAAAGACAACTTCCCCTTCAAAGCATTTTATTTTTTTAAAATTAGGTGTTCTGTACACAATAAAAGAAAGTACAAAATAACACCCAATAAAGATAAAAGAAATGAGCAGAAAATTTAGGATAAACATCTCGGCGTGAAAGTTAAAAAAATTTATATGAAGAGAACATTACCTTAACGGTACATTTTATTAAAGTACAATGTTATACCAATTACGATAAATAGCTTATCTGTTTTACTGGCTAAAACAGCCCACTTCTTCGTTATAAATTTCGTAAAGGAAACCCATTTACGCCAATTTACGCCTCGAATTAAACTATTTTTTCTTCGTAAAATTTAGATAATATATTTAACAAAATTGGTATTATTTGTTTGCGGATTAAAACTAAAAAGCACCTTTTGAAAGGTGCTGTTGAATAAAAGAATAAACTGTATTTTAAAGACTATCTTTCAAAAACGAATTTAGACACATTGCTCTCTAAATTTTTAGCGATTTCAATTTGTCCCATTGCTTCGTCTTTTGCAGATTCGGCTTTGTGGTTAGTTTCGTCGGCTAGAGACGCAATTCTATTAATATTTTGGTCAAGCTCTGTAACCGTTGCTGCTTGCTCTTCTGCTGCTGTTGAAATCAAGTAACTTAAGTCTTGAACTTCAGCCATTTTACTTTCAAAACTAGCAATAATGTCATCCGCTAGTTTAGCTTGTTCTAAACTATCGCCCACTAACGCTTCACTTTGAGTGGTGACTTCTACTGCGGATTGAGAATCAACGACCATTGAAGAGATTTTATCTTGAATTTCTAGCGTTGCAGATTGTGTTCTTGTCGCCAAAGTACGTACTTCATCAGCAACAACAGCAAATCCCCTACCTTGTTCTCCCGCTCGTGCAGCTTCAATAGCAGCATTAAGAGCTAGTAAGTTTGTTTGCTCAGCAATTTGAGTAATAGTATCAATAATGCTTTCAATACTTTTAACACCGTCATTTAGATTAGTTATAGCAGTTAATGTTTTATCCGTTTGTGCTGAAACCTGCTCAATACCTTTATAGTTAAGCTGTACTTTATCTCGCCCATCTTTCGCAAGCGCTACAGCATCCATCACGGCAACATGCGTTTGTTCAGTATGTTGTGCAACATCTTTCGCAGTAGAGCTCATTTCAACTAATGCAACAGCAACCATGTCCAATTCATTTTTTTGTTGATGTACAATCTTAAGCGTACTTTGAGATCCGCTTACCACCGAATCAACAGATTGCTCAACACGTTTAGAAGATGCTTCAATATCACGCACCGTTTGTTTTAGATTATCGACTACTTCGATCAGGTAACCATTAAGGCGACCAAACTCATCGTTCGATTTAGGAATTGGAATATTACGCAAAACCCCTTTTGATAAACAATTCAATTCATTAATAACTTGTTTCATTGCATTACGAATAAAGCGTGTCATTGCAATTGATAAAATCACGATGGCAAATAAAATCGAAACACCAACAACAATCCCAATATTATTTTGGTTTTCAGTATTGCGTGTAATGTTGTTAGAAAGCGCGTTATTTTGCGCGAAAGAATTTTCTAATAATAATCCAGTGAGGTTACTTGCACTCTCACTTTTTGCCTGTAAAGCAGCAAAGTCAGTTTTTTGTTTTGCAATTAACTTAAGCTCAGCTTCCTGTATTGCGAGTAATCCTTTTTCTCCTTCAACGGCATCGAGTAACGATAAAGTTAATTGAGATAACTCACGAACAAAACTTTGGAAACCCGCTTCAGATGAAGCAAAAATTAGCGAAGGTAATAAGTTGGAATGCGTATTCTGCCAGCTAACAAATAATCGATTATTTTGTTGTAATTCGTCTAAAGACTTTGTATTGGCAATACGCTCAATCACTAACATACCAGAGATAACCGAAGCGTTGATTTCATTAACAACAGAAATAACAGCTTCATCTTCCAGTTCAATTAAAGTATTAGAAAGGAGTGGAGATATTTTTTCTCTTAACTCATTAAGTGTGGTCACAATTTTATGTGTTTCTTCAATGGCTTCAACTATACTGCCTTGATTTTTAATCAACGCAGAAGCTGTAGATTTGACACTTGCCATATCAGTATTCAACTGAGTCAGTGTATTTTCAACGGTACTTGAAAACTCGCCGTGTAACTTAATATTTGCAAACTCATCAAGCGTGGTTGCAATTAATGCATTGTTTGCATTTAATTTATCCGCTGCAGTTTTGTAAGCTTGAGAAGCTTCACTTTGAAGCAACTTCATGACCAACGGTTCAGTTGCCTTTACCAATTCATTGGTTTTTGATGAAGCGCGAATAACGGGTGAAGACTCATTATTAATCAAGGTTAACCCTGATATAACTTGTTTCCCATTCGCAAAGCTAAAAAGCACCATTCCTATAAATAACAACCCTATCACAGCAAAACTTAAGGTTATTTTAGTCGACAAATTAATGCTAAATATTTTCATAAATTTTGATCACCGGATAGTTAAGTAATTGTAATGTGTATAGAAGTAATATCTTTAAAGATAGAATACTTTTCAATTAAAAACAGTAATTAATATGACATGCTTCAAAGTTTACAAAACAATAATTTAACCAGCAATGTGATACAGATCTACACTTATAAAAATAAAATCCAACCATAAATTTTAAGCTTGCTATATTTATATGAACTTTTACATAAAAATTAAATGATCAGGGCGAAAACTAATGATAAAACTTTCTAAATATTCAATGACTTTGTTATCGGCTTTAGTAAGCACAAGTGCTTTATCTACAGATCTTAATATCGCAACCGTTAATAATTCTCATATGATAGAGATGCAAAAACTGACCCCTGAATTTGAACGTGAACACCCAGATATCAAATTAAAATGGCATGTATACAATGAAGGTAGTTTACGTATGCGAGCAATTGCAGATATCGCCTCTGAAGGTGGACGCTATGATGTTGTAACTATCGGTTTATACGAAACCCCAATTTGGGCAAAACGTGATTGGCTAATCCCTTTACAAACTAGCGCTAGTTATGATGTAAACGATTTACTTCCATCAATTAAGAATGGTTTATCCTATGAAGGGAAACTGTATGCAGCTCCTTTCTACGGTGAAAGTTCAATGCTAATGTACCGTAAAGATTTGTTACAAAAAGCAGGCTTATCTTTTGAGCAAAGACCAACTTGGAATGATATACAAACAGCGGCAAAAGCAATGCATGATCCTGATAATGATGTTTACGGTATCTGCATTCGTGGTAAAGCTGGCTGGGGTGACAACATGGCCTTGGTATCAACTATTGTAAATAGTTTTGGTGGCCGTTGGTTTGATATGGATTGGACACCAGATATTGATAGTAGTGCTTGGAATAAAGCGGTGACCTTTTACGTTGACCTGCTGACCAAATATGGTCCACCAGATTCACAAAACAATAGTTTCACTGAAATATTAGCAATGTCTCGCGCAGGTAAGTGTGGGATGTGGATTGACGCTTCTGTTGCAGCTTCTTTTTTAACAGATTCATCTAACAGTAAGTTTTCAGATCGTTGGGCTTATACTGAAGCACCCTATCAAGTCACTACCAAAGGCGCTAGCTGGCTTTGGTCATGGTCATTGGCAATCCCTAAAGAAGCGGCTAATGTAGATGCTGCACAAACATTCATTAACTGGGCAACATCAAAAGACTATATCAAATTAGTGGCAAGTAAAAATGGATGGGCAAGCGTACCAACGGGAACTCGCTTATCAACTTATAAAACAGCAGCCTATGTAGAAGCAGTGGGTGATTTTGCAGAAGCCGAGTTAACCGCTGTTTATAATGCGGATCCTAATAATAATACCTTATTACCTTCGCCTTATACTGGTATTCAATTTGCGGCAATTCCAGAGTTTGTTTCTATTGGTGGTACAACGGGACAAAAAATAGCTGAAGCGCTTGAAGGAAAAATCAGTGTTGAACAAGCACTAGATAGCGCACAAAAAATTGCAACGCGAGAAATGAAACGAGCGGGTTATTAAAAAGCCAGAGACAAGGTAAATTAACCATTTGTTAGGGCACTATTTAAGTGCCCTTTTTTATTTTTAACAGTTAGATAATTGCGATGTTATTTATTCATTTTAGATAGCAGATCAGCAAACGGATTATAAGTTGCTGTGGCGACATTCTCATCACCCGCTTCAACATGACTTCCATATAAATCCGCTTGTGTATATTTATCATGTTCGTGATCATGACAATAAATGCATAATAATTCCCAATTACTGCCATCAGCTGGATTATTACTGTGGTCATGATCCATATGGTGAACGGTTAACTCTTTTAAATTTGAATAGGCAAATTCACGAGCGCATTTTCCACAAACCCAAGGGAACAGTTTTAGCGCTTTATCGCGATAATCACTTTCTAAACTTTTATAATTACTTGGAATGTAAGCCATTATTACCTCTCTCTATCAATATTCACTCATCATATGTTTTCATTCACCATAAGTGAACTATTTCTATAAAAATTAATACTTATTATTATGTGAATAACAGATTTAATTAAGCATTAATTTGTACATACTGTAAGCTAGCCGAATAAATTATAGACAATACATAACACGATTTAAAAAAGACGAAGATATATGCAAACTAACGACCCTTTATACGGTATAAAATTAGCTCAAATACTCACTGAGTTACAAACAAAACACACATGGAATGCAATGGGAGAAAAGTTAGGGATTAAATGCTTTTTGAATAACCCAACGCAAAAATCCTGCTTAAAATTTTTACGCCAAACACCTTGGGCGAGAAGCCGTGTTGAGATTTTATATTTAAAAACTTTTTGCAGTAAGCATCCTGAAACCACAAAATTGATCCGCAGTATTCTTGCAGCACAAAATACGCAAGCTCAAACAACTGTAAAAAAACAAGCTAAAAAGCCCTCTGTCATTAAAAGTAATGAAGGCTTTGAGTGGGCTAAAATTAACAGTAAATAAATCGATGATGAATCCATACAATCTGTGTTATTATCGCGCGCCTAAAATAATCAATGTCTAAACTAGGAATAGCTCATGACCCAACAAAAAAAGTTCGATTACAAAATCAAACAGGACGCTAATACCTGGAGTGCAGAAATCACCCGTCGTGTTAGTGCTCGCAGAAGCAGTGTCTCTAAACAACAAGACGGTTTTGCAACAGAAGCCTTAGCCATTGAATGGGCAACAGCTGAATTAGCAGGATTTTTAGAAAAACAAAAGCAAGCCAATGCTCGTAAATCAGAACGTCGTACTGTACGTAATGAAGCGGCAGCAAAAGCACAAGCAGAAAAAGAAGCTTCACATGCTGCTTTCTTAGCAAAAAGAGAAGAGTCTCGCGCATTAGCCTTAGAAGCAAGTGAAGATGATGATTACGAATATGATTACGATGAAGACGAAGATTAATCTTCTTTGAAGTTAAAATCTAAATAGTAAAAAAGCCAATCTATGTAAATAGATTGGCTTTTTATTAAAACTGACAAGATATTTCAGGATAGGACAAAGCGGAATAATTTAACTCGCTGAAGATCCTTTGCGTATTGCAACTCCGTTACAATCAATCGCTATACCATCATCATCTAAACGCTCACCCTTTTCGTTAATAAATTGTGTATGTTTAGATTTCATAACAACATAAACTGTAATCGCAACCATTGCTAAAATACCAATAACCGTAGCTGTTTGTATTGCTAACCCAAAGCCTAATGTAGAATTATTCAAAATAAAAGTAATCACCACGGCTGTCATAAACATCGCAGGAACCGTTGCAACCCAATGGAATTTATTATGGCGAACAAGATAAGCTGTTGCAGTCCACAACATCATTACCGCTGTTGTTTGATTTGCAAAACCAAAATAACGCCAAATAATACCAAAATCAACCTGAGTCAAAATAGCCCCTAATATAAATAAAGGTAATGCCATTAATAAACGATTACGGATTGATTTCTGCTCCATATTAAAATATTCAGATAAGATCAAACGGCTTGAGCGAAAAGCGGTATCACCTGAAGTAATAGGTAATATAACAACACCTAAGAAAGCAAGGATCCCACCAAACACACCTAATAGTCCAAAAGAAGCACCATAAACAACAGCACCAGGACCACCAGTAGCAACAACATCAGATAAGGCTTCAACAGAACCAAAGAATGATAAGGCAAGTGCACACCAAATAAGAGCAATAATACCTTCGCCAATCATTGCACCATAAAATACAAAACGCCCATCACCTTCATTCTCAATACAACGTGCCATCAGAGGTGATTGCGTTGCATGAAAACCAGAAATGGCACCACAAGCAATGGTAATAAATAAAGCAGGCCATAATGGCAAATCATTAGGATTCATATTAATAAACATTTGGCTCATTTCATAATCACCTAACAAACTATGATCACTAGAAAGTGACACTGCTGTAATTAAACCAATAGACATAAATATTAATAAGGCACCAAAGAAGGGATAGAATCGACCAATAATTTTATCAACAGGAACTATTGTAGCAACAACATAATAAGTAAAGATAATAACAACCATTGTTAATAAAGAAACAGACATATCGGTTTGTTCATTAATAAGATTCGTAAGCATACCTGCAGGGGCGGAAACAAAAACAACGCCAACTAAAAGCAATAATACCAATGCAAAAATATTCATAAAATGTTTTGCATTATTACCTAAATATTTACCAGTTATAGCAGGTACTGAGGCCCCGCCATTACGGACAGATAACATCCCAGAAAAATAATCATGTACGCCACCAGCAAATATGCAACCAGCAACAATCCAAAGCATTGCTGCAGGCCCATATAAAGCCCCCATAATAGGTCCAAATATAGGACCAACACCAGCTATATTAAGTAACTGTACTAAATAAACTTTAGGTGTAGACATTGCAACATAATCAACACCATCATGCTTCGCATAAGCAGGTGTTTGACGCTGACTTTTGATACCAAATACTTTCTCTACAAAACGCCCGTAAAGAAAGTATCCACCAAGTAATAATCCTAAACAAAATAAAAACCAAAGCATAATTAAGTCCTTTTAAGTGAGCTGATTGGTTATTACAGTATAAAGTTTGGATTTTAAATAACAGTTGTTAATAAAGAGAGCGGTTAAATAGAGATTTAAACGGTTAATATAACTTTTAAGTGGTTTGAGCTGAATAAAAATAACGCTTTATATAAGTCCAAAACGATCTTTAATTTTTTTTAAATAACGTCGACTAACAGGCGTTTTGAGGCCTGAACGAGTAATTATTTCAGCAGATCCGTTATCTAATAATTTTATTTCACGAAGACAAATTGGATTGACTAGATATTGCCGATGACAACGTATTAACTCTGTTTTTTCCTCTAAAATTTTAAGCGATAAACTTGCAGTTAATGTCTCATCTCCCGTTAATAAATGAACGCCAGTTTGATCAGACATCGCTATTTCTATTTTATTAGGCTCCAATAAAATAATTCGATTGAAACCAGAGCAAGGAATTAACTCTAAATGATGAGTAACCACTGCTGAATAATTAGATGGGCTAATATTATTATTCTTGAGACGCTTTAATGTTTTATGTAAACGATCGCTTTCAACAGGCTTTAGCAAATAATCAAAAGCATTATCTTCAAATGCAGTCACAGCATATTCATCATATGCTGTCACAAAAACAATCTTAGGCATACTCTCTGGGTCAAGCATACTGATTAAGTCTAGACCTGTAATTTGCGGCATCTGAATATCCAAAAATACAACATCGGGTTTTAAACTATTAATCACTTTTAAACCTTCAATTGCATTAGAGCATTGAGCGATAACCTCAACAGCATTGCTCTCCACTAATAGTTCATTGAGCTCTTCACGAGCATATAATTCATCATCAATAATAATTGCTTTTAACATTAAAACTCCTGACCATTAAGTAAAGGAAAAGAAATAGTAGCTTTAGTAAATTCATCTGTTTTACAGCTAATGACTAAACCATATTGTTGACCATGTTTATTTTTAAGGCGCTTATCAACTATTTGCAAACCCAAGCCTACCTTTTTACCTTTTGTACAATAATTCCCAGCGTTGTCGATCACTTCTAATACAACAACTGCATTATTATCTTTCTTTAAAATGTAACCATTAACCTTAAGTTCGCCTTTACGCATCAAAGTTGAAGTACCATGTTTAATCGCATTTTCAATAAGGGGTTGTAAGGTAAATGTTGGAATTTCTAAAGGTAATAAACGATCATCAATATTAATTTCTACACTTAAACGCTCCTCAAATCTCGCAAGTTCAATTTCAAGGTAAGACTGAACATGTACCAATTCTTCCTTTATTGTTACCTGCTCAATATTCTGCTTTAAATTACTTCTAAAAAATTGCGATAAATGTTGGATTAGCTCTCTCGCTTTTTGAGGGTTTTTACGTGTGACAGCGCTGATCGTATTTAAGGTGTTAAATAAAAAGTGAGGATTAACCTGTGCATGTAATAAACGGATCTCGGCCTGATTCAATAAGTTTTTCTGTTGTATATAGCGACCAGTTAAAATTTGGTTAGAAATTAATTTAGCAATTCCTTCTCCTAAGTTTCGATTAAGCGTAGAAAAGAACTTCTGTTTAGGCTCATAAAGCTTGATAGTACCTAGCACTCTACCATCAGCTTCCAGTAGCGGAATAACTAACACTGAGCCTAATCGACATGAAGTATTAATCGAACACTGATAATCCGTTTCATAACCATCTACATAAATGATTTCACCGCTTTCTATTGCCTTTAATGTGTAACCAGAAGAGATCACGGTTCCACATAAATGATGGTCAGCACCCACACCAATAAACGCGAGAATTTTATCTCTATCTGTAATAGAAACAGCACCGACGCCCGTTTCTTGATAAATAATATCAGCTACTTTTTTACAACTATCACTATTAAACCCTTGACTGAATTCACCGACTGTCCTTTGTGCAATCCGTAAGGCTTTATTAGAAAAAGTAGTATAGTTTTTTTCAAAAATGGCTTTTTTATCCTGGATAATGCTCATAAATAATGCAGCACCTAACCCATTTGCAATTACCATTGGAAGAGCAATCGCTTGAACCAACGCCCAAGCTTGCTCAAAAGGTTTCGCTACGATTAAGATAATCAGCATTTGAATGACTTCTGAAAACAAAGTAACTAATAAAGCAACACTAGGTTTAAATATATGGCCTATTTTTCCTTTTCGTAAAAAATATAAGTGTAATAAGCCACCAATAAACCCTTCTGTCGTTGTCGAAAGTGTACAAGCAACATCAGTAAAACCTCCCATAAAATATCTATGTAGACCGCCAGTTAAACCCACAAAAAAACCGACTAAAGGACCACCTAACAATCCTCCCATAACCGCTCCAATCGCTCGAGTATTAGCAATTGCATTCTCGATCGACAAACCGAAATAGGTACCTAAAATACAAAAAGAACTGAATAAAATATAATAAACAAAACGATGGGAGTTACGTCCAGAAATTGATGTCAAAGGAATAAAAATGGGGGTTTTACTCAATAAATAAGCAATAACTAAATACACACTAAGCTGTTGTAATAATAATAAAACTAACTCCACAACAACTCCTAATTAAAGTAAAAAATCAGAGCTTAGCGTTTAATGCAGAATAAATAAGTGATGTAGGAATACTTAATTACAATTAAATCAATAAATATAATTAAAAATGTTAATACCAATTAAGTTAAATTTGTGGAATAAGTAAAAACATAGCTAAACCTATAATGATGATATAAAAAAGCGGCATTGAATTTAAAATTCAAACGCCGCTTCTCAGTGTAATTAATAAGTACCTATTAATGTAAAGCCTAGAAAGGCATTTTGAAACCCGGTGGTAAATCCATACCGCCAGTAATACCGCTCATTTTACCTTTGTTAACTTCTTCAACACGGCGAACTGCATCATTCATTGCCGCAGCAATTAAATCTTCTAGCATTTCTTTTTCGTCTTCCATTAAACTTGGATCAATTTCCACTTTACGTACATTATGATTACCTAATAAAGTGATTTTAACTAAGCCAGCACCAGATTCACCAACCACTTCTGTGTTTGCGATTTCTGCCTGTGCTTTTTTCATATTTTCTTGCATTTCTTGGGCTTTTTTCATTAAGTCGCCCATTCCACCTTTACTAAACATAATTTCTCTCTTTATAAGTTACAGTTTGACTATGCTGATTATAACGGCACGACACTATTTTCATAGACTTTTGCAGCATAATCTCGCACAAAAGTTTGTACAATTGGATCATTTTTAATCGATGATTTAGCACCGTCTAAATATTGTTGATAAACAATCTGCTCTAACTCCATTGGAGTATGGCTACCTTCCACCTTACCTGTTTGAATATCAACAGTGTATTGCTGTCCATCTTTTTGATTATAGTATTGAAGCAATTTAACTTTTAATTCGTCACATAAACTCTGGTTATTAATTAAATGTTGCTGCGGTTCATGCAATGTTAATACAATACTTGTACCTTGTTTTTGCATAACCGCACTTTTAGCCAATAATTTTTCAAACCCAACAAGTTGCATTGCTTGAATATCCAAAAACCAAGGATCTGTCATTTTATCTTCAACATAGTTGGCGATATCAATGTCCGCGCTTTGTAAATTGTTATTCTCAACTAAAAGCACATCGGTTTGTTCGTCAGCAGATTGATGAAGAGCAGAAATATCAGCATTCTCTTTAGGAAGGTCAACGACCTCTTCCACCGTCTTATTTGCATAAGGTAAATAATCGGCATCTTCAGGCGTTATTTGAGTAGAAACGACTTCATTATTAACGACTGGCTCACTTTGACTAACTTGAACATTCTCAGGCAACTGATTATCTATAAAACGAGGATCATCATTATGTTCGTTAAATGCATGGTAAGTGCTATTTTGCTGATCTTGATAGCTCGTCAGAGGTGGAAGTTCTTGATTGTTATTTAATGACGTATTAGCTGGTTCAGCTGTTATGGTAACAGGAGCCGTATGCTTGTGACTTTCTTCTGTTGAGGTCACTTTTGTATCAGTCACAGCTTCTGCTGTTTTTGTAGGCGCGACAAACTGTTCAGTACCAGTAGATAGCTGCTCAGTTGTCGCTTCAGTCTTTTTTAATGCTTCTCGCTTTAAACGATGGCTGCGTAGCATATTCCGAGAGTTACTAGACTCTAAAGAAGTAGTATTTGTTTGCGTTACTTCAGGTTTTGTTGTCTCTTGTGCCACTTCATTAGCGTTTACATCGTCGCTTTGATTATGGTTAACATGAGTTTGTTCAATAATATTTGGTTGAGGTACTTCGACAGGTTGCCTAGCATCATTGGTTAAAACAGGCTCTTGTATTGGAGCCTCATTAACAGATGGGCTGATTACCGGAGCTTGTTGAATTGAATTAACTTGGCTTACAGGTTCACTTTCAGGCTCTATGCTTTCGACCTGATTTGCTTCGGTTAACATCGCTTCATCAATATCAACATAATTTGCAGGTTTAAAAGCCAACAAACGCATCACAGTCATTTCTAATGCAACTTTTCCATTAGGTGCATAGCTATAGTCTTTATATCCTTCTAGTGCGATTTGATAAAACAATTGCACTTCTTCTGGCGTTAAACGTTCAGCCAATAGTTGTACGGCTGTTTTCTTGGTCACGTTTGCATTAAGCTGTAATTGAGCCAATGCAATTTGATGGCATAAACTAGCAAGCTCTTGATGTAATGCAGAAAAATCAGCGCCGAGATGAACAAATTCTTGTATTTTTTCAAATACTTTTTGGCTATTCCCTGAAGCAATAAAGTGCATTAAATAATACAGGTGAGATTGGTCAATCGTTCCCAACATCTTTAATACTGCATTATATTCAATATGCCCTGCACCAAAAGCTAACGCCTGATCTGTCAAACTCAAACCGTCACGCATACTACCGTCTGCGGCTTTAGCGATAACAGTCAGCGCAGGTTGCTCAAAGGTAGCGTGTTCTTGCGTTAGTATCGTTGCAAGTTGTTGTTCTATTTGTTCAGGTAATATCGCTTTTAAATGGAATTGTAAACAGCGAGATAAAACCGTAATTGGCAACTTTTGAGGATCGGTAGTGGCAAGTAAAAATTTTACATACTCAGGCGGTTCTTCAAGGGTTTTTAATAAAGCATTAAAACTATGCTTAGAGAGCATATGTACTTCATCAATTAAATAAACCTTATAACGACCTTGAGCAGGTTTATATTGCACGTTATCTAATAATTCACGCGTATCATCAACTTTTGTTCTTGAAGCGGCATCAATTTCTAAGAGATCAACAAAACGTCCTTGATCAATCGCTTGGCAATTAGCGCATTGTCCACAGGGTGTAGCAGTCACACCTGTTTCACAATTTAAACTTTTAGCTAAAAGACGTGCGATGGTTGTTTTACCAACCCCACGCGTACCGCTAAACAGATAAGCATGATGCACACGGTTTTGAGCTAATCCGTTTTCTAACGCGGTTAATACATGTGGCTGACCAATCACTTCCTGAAAAGTTTGTGGGCGCCACTTTCTTGCTAGAACCTGATAGCTCACTTATTTACCTGCAAATTCAATAAGAGAATAAATAGGTACAGACATAGCCGTTAACTTATCTGCGCCATGTAAGTCATTTAATTCAATAACAAAAGCAGCTTCAAGAACTTCACCGCCTAAGCGTTGAATAAGTTTAACTGAAGCTTCAGCAGTCCCGCCTGTTGCGAGTAAGTCATCCATTAAAACAACTTTGTCACCAGGTTGTATTGCATCTTTATGAATTTGCAATACATCACTCCCATATTCTAAATCATAACTTTCTTGAATCGTGTCTCGAGGTAATTTGCTCGGTTTACGAACAGGAACAAATCCTGCACCTAACGCAACGGCAAGCGGTGCACCAAAAATAAAACCACGCGCTTCCGTACCAACTATCTTATCGATTTTTTGACCTTGGTAACGTACTTTAAATAGCTCGATAGTAGCAGCAAAGGCTGCACCATTTTCAATCAAGCTGGTTACATCTCTAAACATAATGCCAGGTAAGGGATAATCTTCGATAGTTTTAATACTGTTTTTAATTAATGTTAATTGTTCAATGCTCATATTTTGTATCCTGTCATTAAGTTATATGTTTAGAGTAAATAGTTGCTTGCCTTAGTGCAAGTTGTCATATCATAAAGTCGTTATTATTTTTCTAATACATAAAAAAACAATGCTATTTTGTATAAAAATAAAGCTTATAAATTAATTTCAAAGCCTATTTTGATATTGAATAAATAGAAATTATTTATATTCAATAAAACGCTGCACTGTTCAAATAAAAAAAGAACCTATTTTCAAGCTTTAATTTCTGTGTATTTTTGCATCTATAATCATAAACGGTATAATCCGCGCTCCTAAATAAACCGAGACAAACCATGCATATAACGCTTGCTCCAATGGAAGGTGTGATGGATTTTCACATGCGCCAACTTTTAACCCAAATTGGTGGAATCGATCGTTGTGTCACAGAGTTTGTTCGCGTTGTTGATTTACCGCTTCCTTCTCGTGTTTTCTATAGATTGTGTCCAGAATTACACAACACAAGTCAAACTGAATTTGGTACGCCTGTTCGGGTTCAACTGCTAGGGCAAAATCCAGAATGTCTTGCTATAAATGCATTAAGAGCCATTAAATTAGGATCCAGTGGTATTGATCTAAATTTTGGCTGCCCAGCAAAAACAGTGAATAAAAGTCGAGGTGGAGCAGTCCTATTAAAAGATCCAGAAGCCTTATATCAAATTGTTAAAGCAGTACGAGATAACGTCCCTAGCGAACATGTTGTGAGTGCCAAAATTCGCTTAGGTTACGAAGACAAAAGTTTAGCCATAGAAAATGCGCAAGCTATCGCGGAAGCAGGTGCTTCAGAATTAGCCGTACATGCTCGCACCAAAGAAGAAGGTTACAAACCACCTGCACATTGGCATTGGATTAAAAAAATAAAACAATCTATTGCTATCCCAGTTATCGCAAATGGCGACATATTTAGCTTCGAAGATGCACAACAATGTATTGAAATCAGTGGTTGTGATCAACTTATGATCGGGCGTGGTTCGCTTGCTGTTCCCAACTTAGCAAACGCAATTAAAGGCATTGAAGCTCCTTATACATGGTTACAAAATCTAAAATTAATGGAACAATACTTCGAATCTCTGCGTGTTATTGATGATAAAGAAAAATTTATGCCAAGTAGAATCAAGCAATGGCTAATGTTTATGAAAATTCAACATCCTCAAGCTGAATTATTTTTACAATCAGTCAGAGCGATTCGAGATCCAGATGAGATGTTCTCAGCATTGCAGCAAGCGCAAAGTAATTAAAACTAATTGATCTAAATAGTTTGATAGCCTGTATGTAACACCATTACATTTCAGAAAGTTTAATTAAACAGTCTAATAAAATGCAATTAATGATTTAAAAGTGACAGATGCTTTTTAAATCACATTTTTTTATTTTAATACAACTAAAATTAGCCAAATTTCATTTTATTAGCCTATCCTCATTAGATACAAAAGTTAGAAAAAAAACGCCTTTTATTTTACATAGGAAAATTATGCCATTACCTGTTTTAATCTGCGATGATTCCGGGTTAGCCCGAAAACAAATTGCGCGATCATTACCAAAAGACTGGGATATAGAAATCAGCTTTGCTGAGAATGGTAAAATTGGTTTAGAGTGCATTCAGCATAGGAAAGGCGATATTGTTTTCTTAGATCTCAATATGCCCGTTATGGATGGGTATCAAGTATTAGAAGAAATACAAAAATCAGACCTTCCTGCCATCGTGATCGTTATATCAGGAGATATACAACCTGAAGCACATGCGCGAGTACGTGAATTAGGTGCGCTCGACTTCATAGAAAAACCAATCAACAATGAAAAACTAACGACCATACTTGAACAATATGGTATCTACAAAGCAGGCAGCCATAACTCCCTTTCTAACCCAGAAGCACAACAAGATGCCGACATACAAGAAGCAGGCATTCGAGACGTATTGCAAGAAACCTCAAATATAGCCATGGGACGAGCTGGTGATTTATTAGGTCGCTTATTAGATACCTTTATTCTGTTACCCATACCTAATGTCAGTACAGTTGAATGCAGTAAATTAAGCGAAGCCTTAATTGAAATATCAAAAGATGATGTTGTTTCGGTTGTTAGCCAAGGGTTTATAAGCTCAGGTATCAGCGGTGAAGCAATTATGATCTTCCATGATTCTGGCTTTCAGGATATGAACAAATTATTAAAATATGAAAACATGGTTGGCGACGATCTAGAAATCGAAATGATGAATGATATTTCTAATATTTTAATTGGTGCATTTTTAAATGGATTAGCAAAACAATTAGATATTCACTTTAGCCAAGGCCAACCCATAGTATTAGGGCAGCATGGAAAAATAGAAAACATGGTAAAAAACTGTCAAAAAGTACGCAGCAGAATGTTAACTATTGAAGTAAATTACCGAATTGAAGCACATGATATTAAATGTGACTTGCTACTTTTATTTACTGAAGACTCCATTAAAGTCATTAAGCATAAAATAGGATACCTTTTAGAATAATGAGTGCAAATATAGAGTTAAAAGATATTCATTGGATGATTGACATGGTGCATAACATAGACGTTGGCATTGTGATCATCGATCCTGATTTTAACGTTAAAGTCTGGAATGGTTTCATGGAAAACCATTCAGGTTTATTAACGAAACATATGGTGGATAAAAAAATCACCGATATTTTCACAAGCATCCCAAAAGATTGGTTACAGCATAAAGTGGATAGTGTTTGCTTACTAAAAAATAAAGCCTTTACTACATGGCAGCAAAGACCTTATTTATTTAAATTTAAAAGTTACCGCCCTATTACAAGTGATGCAGATTTTATGTATCAAAACGTCACTTTTTTACCCCTTACAGACATGCTCGGTAATGTTACGCAAATATGCATGATTGTTTATGATGTTACCGAAGTGGCATTGAATCGACTCGCATTTCAAGAAGCGAACAAAAAGCTAGAGAAATTAAGCCATACTGATCATTTAACTCAACTCAATAATCAAATATTTTGGAGAGAAAATTGTGCGCTTGAATTCGAGCGAGCGAAACAGTCATCGACTCCAACCACTATCATAATGATCGATATAGATAACTTTAAAAAAATTAATGATACTTATGGTCACCAATTCGGAGATGATGTAATTAAAGGTGTTGCTGATTTAATTAAGAAAGAAACACCACAGTCAGCGTTTATAGGACGTATCGATGGAGATCGATTTGCAGTATTGCTCACTAAGACTGAATTAAACAATGCGCAAACGATTGCAGAAGCAATAAGAAAGAAAATTGAAGTGATCGTTTTTAACTGCCAAGAAGAAACAATAAAAGTCACAGCAAGTTTTGGCATTGCGCAAATGAAAGAAAGCATGGCTGATTACCAAGCTTGGATTAACATTACAGATTTAGGATTAACAAGGGCTAAGGAAAATGGTCGTAATCAAGTAGGTATTTTTGAGCACGAATAGTGCTAAGTTCAACATATATTTTAAATAAAAAAACAGCGCCTAAAGCGTAATGCCGATCAGTTAAGAAAAATTAGTTGATTTTTAACGTAAGAAGATCAAAATCCTATGACTCAAAAGGTCATGGGATTTTTTTATGGAACTTTCAGAAGCACTCGCTCGCACATCAA
>NZ_SNUB01000016.1 GCF_004378355.1 Psychromonas algicola | reverse complement strand
GATGTGCGAGCGAGTGCTTCTGAAAGTTCCATAAAAAAATCCCATGACCTTTTGAGTCATAGGATTTTGATCTTCTTACGTTAAAAATCAACTAATTTTTCTTAACTGATCGGCATTAACTTTTTAGTCGCTTTTTTTATGCTTAACTTTTCTAGAACGCCCTGCTTTTGACAATTAAGTATAAAAATCAATAAATAGATAAAGACAGGATCAAAATTTGCCTATAATCTTAACTTCTTTTGAAGGTGCAAATTAGGAACGCTATGTTATCTCTTCCCATTAATGAACAACTCACTAATTTACAAGCTTGGCAACAAAGTGTTTTTTGTATGGCACTTGCAGAGCAAAATCTCACTCATTTCAAAATGTTCAGTCAATCTATTGAAAATGAAGATGGTGTTATTGCAGAAAATATTTTACAACTATTTTGGGAAAAGCTAACCGTAAAAGGCGCCAAAATTAACTTCACTATTCAAGAAGAAAATTTTAATGCCATCATTCCTGAAAGTAGTAATTATGATTTTTATGGTGTTTACCCTGCTGTTGATTATTGCGTAATTGTTAGCTGTATTTTCAATTCTTTTACCACTAAATCTAAAGAAGAAGCGATAAATGCAAGCCAAACTAGTTTCGCGACTATCGCTAGTTTTATAGAATTACAAACCGATCAAGAGATCGATGAAACTGAATTATTACTCGAACCTTTGTTTATTGAACAACTAGAAGTGCAAAAAAATGTGCTCAAAATGATAGATAATGAGCGAAGCCCTGAAGTCATAAAATCAGTTCGTGAATACATAAAATCACTTGAAAGCACCAATATTGGCATCTCAACAGTAGAAAACTAATTTTAAATTTGTGATTTTTAACACATTAAAATAAATAAATTGTATTTTTTCTAATTTTTATTGTGATTATTCTTTACTTACAAGGTTTGAATGCAATACATTATTTAACGTGTTTACACGCTTACGCATCTTTTTATAATAACGGAAGTCAAATAATGAATAAAACTGAACTTGTGGCAGATATCGCAGAGAAAGCAGACCTAACTAAAGTACAAGCTAAAGCAGCTCTAGAACAAATGTTAGCAAGCGTAACTGATAGCCTTAAAGATGGCGAACCAGTTCAACTAATCGGCTTTGGTACATTCAAAGTAAACCACCGTGCAGCACGTGTTGGCCGCAACCCACAAACGGGTGCAGACATTCAAATTAAAGCAGCTAACGTTCCTGCTTTTGTTGCTGGTAAAGCGCTTAAAGAATCTGTAAACAAATAAGCAATTATTTTACTTACAGTAAAAGTATTAAATTATCACCGCTAAGATTATTTTATGATCAAGCCTGTTAATTTAACGTTTTTATAATATTTATAAGCCCTCATTGTTGAGGGCTTTTTTTATCCCTTTAAATTCTCTTTTTACTTTTTCTCAAAAAGACCAATAACAAAAAACTCTTCCTGTTATTTTATTTGAAATAAAAATCATACTGCTTCGGTCTATCTATTGACAAATTTAATGAAAAATAAGGCCCCCTAATATGACAATACGTCAACACTTCGTAACATTTATGTTTACATCGCTAATTTTAGTCGCGTTATTATCGCTATTATCAACTGCTTGGTTATGGGTTTTAGTAATATTAGCGCCCATCATTTTAATCGGCTTATACGATATGCTTCAAACCAAGCAATCAATTCGTCGTTTATATCCTGTCTTCGGTCGTTTTAGATACTTATTAGAATCAATTAGACCTGAAATACAACAATATTTTGTTGAATCTGATACCAGTGGAACTCCTGTTCCTCGCGAGTTCAGATCTTTAATCTACCAACGTTCAAAGGGAGATCGAGATACCCGCCCTTTTGGTACTATTTTCGATACAAATCGTGCTGGTTATGAGTGGGTTAATCATTCAATGCAACCTAAACATCTAACAGATCTAGATCCAAGGGTTAAGTTTGGTGGTCCAGACTGCCTACAGCCTTATATGGCCTCTCCATTGAACATTTCTGCAATGAGCTACGGTGCATTAAGTAAAAACGCTATAATGGCCCTTAATAAAGGCGCTAAGATCGGTGGCTTTTCTCACAATACAGGTGAAGGAAGCATGAGTCCGTATCATCTAGAACATGGCGGCGATATCATATGGCAAATCGGTACCGGTTATTTTGGTTGTAGAGATGCGGTAGGTAACTTTAACCCAGAGACTTTCAAAAAGAACGCATCAAATGATGTTGTTAAAATGATAGAAATAAAAATGTCGCAAGGTGCAAAACCAGGTCACGGTGGCATTTTACCAGCAGCTAAACTTACTGAAGAAATTGCATTAATACGTCATGTACCTATGGGCGAAGATGTTGTCTCTCCGCCTTCTCATAGTGCTTTTTCAACGCCTACAGAACTATTACACTTTGTAAAACAACTACGTGAACTATCTGCAGGTAAACCTATTGGTTTCAAATTATGTATTGGCCGACGTGATGAATTCCTTGCCATTTGTAAAGCGATGATAGAAACAGGTATTACGCCAGACTTTATTACCGTTGATGGTGGCGAAGGCGGGACAGGTGCAGCACCAACAGAGATGACAAACTCAGTGGGAACACCTATTAGAGATGCGTTAGTTTTCGTTAATAATGCGCTGATAGGATTTGGATTAAGAAACAAAATTCGTATTATTGCTTCAGGTAAAATGTTTTCAGCATTCCATATACTAAGAGCCATTGCATTAGGGGCTGACACAGTAAACTCAGCTCGCGGTATGATGTTGTCGTTGGGTTGTATTCAAGCTCGTACTTGTAATAGCGACCATTGCCCAACAGGTATCGCAACGCAAAACCCTTCGCGCAATAAAGCAATTGTAGTAACAGATAAAGCACAACGTGTTGCTAACTTCCAACGAGAAACCGTTACAAATCTAGTTGAGTTAGTCGGTGCTGCCGGGCTTAACGGCATACATGAGCTTAAACCTAAGCACATTAACCGTCGAGTACAAGGCACGGATGTTAAGAATTACGCTCAGCTTTACCCAACTATCGCTGAAAATGCTTTATTGGATGAGGCAACCATTCCTGAAGATTGGCGTTACGATATGCAAGAAGCCAAAGCGTCTTCTTGGTAATCAATATTAAAAGAGAGCTTACGGGCTCTCTACTTTTTTCTTATTAATTGGATTCATTATGTTACTGAGTCTTGTTTTATTAGCTGTGATTGCCATGGGTTACCTTGCCCAAGCAACCGGTTTATGTATGTTTAAAGGGGTTAACGAATGGCGGCAAGGAAATAAAGAGCACCTCATTGCTATTTTGTTAAGTGGCGTATTAGTTTGGGTTTCTACGCTTTTTGCTTACTTAACCGATATTCCCTTTCATTTTAGAATCTATGAACTTAACACTTGGTTTCTATTGGGCGGCTTTTTGTTTGGTTTAGGCACTGCATTTAATAAAGGCTGTGGCATTTCAACTTTAACCAAATTAACTAAAGGCGATATAAAGATGTTAGCCACCATTACAGGCTGGTTAGTTGGATGGACAATCTTTGCCTATTGGGCACCAGAGAGAGGCTTGATAGAAGCGCCTTTACTGAAAATATCTCACTATTTATTATTTAGCACGATTTCTGTTGGCTTGGTTATTTGGGTTTCCTTCGGCGACAACAAAAGAAAGCAACTTTGGTTCAGCATGCTCAGCATTGGCCTTCTATCTGGGTTTATTTACCTTTATCAACCTAAATGGTCACCTAACGCTTTATTAAGTAATTTAAGCAAAGCATTTCTCGATAATCAATTACACCAATGGCCTTCATTAGAGCAATATCTATTTTTTATTGCATTACTTATTGGAATGTTTTTAGGCGCATGGAATAGAAAGAAATTTTTATTTATCGCTTCAAGCTTTAGGTATTGGATATTACATCTGTTAGCAGGGATCTTGATGGGCATTGGAGCATCGATAGCACTTGGTGGAAATAGCGTCCAATTATTGTTAGCAATCCCAACGCTATCTCCCGCGGGCTTTATTTCTGTAGGCGGAATATTAGTAGGAATATGGTCAGGCATACAAATTCAAAAATATTTAAACAATCAGCCAAATGACAAAATATGATTGGTATGACTATAAAAAAAAGCACCAGAAGGTGCTTTTTTTATAATTAACAACGTCAGCTTGCACCAACTTAACTAGCAAAAGTTATTTGTTATTTTCACGTGCTATAGCACGATAAGCAATGTCATTACGATGGAACATGCCATCCCAACTAATTTGCTTAACTAACTCATACGCTTTTTGTTGCGCTTCTGTCACTGTATTGCCCAATGCCGTTGCACAAAGCACTCGACCACCGCTAGTCACGACTTGACCATTTTTTTCAGCGGTACCAGCATGGAACACTTTAAGTCCTTCAGACGCTTCTGGGATACCTGAAATAACATGTCCTTTGCTGTAATCCGCAGGATAACCACCAGCCGCTAATACAACACCAATTGCCGCACGAGAGTCAAACTCAGCAACCATATCTTCAAGTTCGCCATTAACGCCCGCTAAACATAAAGTAACTATGTCAGACTTCATACGTAACATGATTGGTTGTGTTTCAGGATCACCAAAGCGACAGTTGTATTCAATGACTTTAGGTGTACCGTCGGCCATGATCATCAGACCAGCATAAAGAAAACCAGTATAAGTATTCCCCTCAGCAGCCATACCTTCAACGGTAGGTCGGATCACTAAATCCATAATGCGATCATGCATTTCAGGCGTGACGACAGGCGCAGGCGAATAAGCGCCCATACCACCAGTGTTAGGTCCTGTATCACCATCACCTACACGTTTATGATCTTGGCTTGTTGCCATTGGTACAATGTTTTTACCATCAACCATCACGATAAATGAAGCTTCTTCGCCATCTAGAAATTCTTCGATAACAACACGATGTCCCGCTTCACCAAAAGCATTGCCCGCTAACATATCTTGAATAGCATCTTCCGCTTCTTGTAATGTCATCGCAACGATCACGCCTTTACCCGCTGCAAGGCCGTCAGCCTTAATCACAATCGGAGCACCTTTTTCACGAACGTAAGCTAAAGCAGGTTCAATTTCAGTAAAGTTTTGGTACCAAGCCGTTGGGATATCATGACGCGCTAGAAAGTCTTTAGTGAATGCTTTAGAGCCTTCTAACTGTGCAGCGCCTTTCGTTGGGCCAAAACACGCTAACTTAGCTTCACGAAATGCATCAACGACACCAATAACTAAAGGCGCTTCTGGGCCTACAATTGTTAACTCAACATTATTGTCTTGTGCAAAAGCAACTAAAGCATCAATGTCTTCAACACCAATGTTGACGTTTTTAACTTTATTTTCTAATGCTGTACCTGCATTACCCGGTGCAACGAAGATATTTTTTACTTGTTCATTTTGTGCCACTTTCCATGCTAATGCATGCTCACGACCACCATTACCAATAATCAGTACATTCATTCGTTTTCCTCACGTAAGACAGTACGTCGCGATTTAATGCTATTTCAGCGTCAAAAGTACTCATTTAGCGCGCTAAACTCCGTGCTTTTTCCTTGAACTAACATTAAATTGCTTAGTTCTGACTCACTGCAATTCTTTAATAATAATTTAAAAAGGTTTGTTGTCTTTTACTAAGTGATTTCATTTTAAATCAAGGTAAAAGATTAATTAGGTTAGCTCAACGCCAGTTGGTTCGAGGTCAAGGAAGAAGCGCGGAGCTTGCTACTGCAAGTGAGCACTTCTGACGCAGAGATCGAATCAACTGGCTAAGAGATATCCTGATTAGTGGCGGAAGTGACGCATTCCCGTGAATACCATCGCCATATTGTGTTCGTCGGCAGCGGCGATAACTTCATCATCACGCATTGAACCACCAGGCTGAATCACACAGCTAATGCCAGCTTCTGCTGCTGCATCAATACCGTCACGGAATGGGAAGAATGCATCCGATGCCATGACTGAACCTTCAACAACTAGATTCTCATCCGCCGCTTTAATTCCAGCAATTTTAGCACTATAAACACGGCTCATTTGACCTGCGCCTACACCCACTGTTGTACTATTTTTAACGTAAACAATCGCATTTGATTTTACAAATTTAGCCACTTTCCAGCTAAATAACAAATCAGTCATTTCAGATTCTGTTGGTTGACGTTTAGATACCACTTTAAGGTCAGCTAAATCCACCATACCTTGGTCACGATCTTGTACTAACAATCCACCGTTTACACGTTTAATATCAAACTCAGTAGTTTTGTCAGCCCATTCGCCACATGCTAATAAACGTAGGTTCTTTTTAGCTGCAATAATCGCAACGGCTTCATCGCTCACTGATGGCGCAATAATTACTTCAACAAATTGACGAGAGGTAATTGCTTCAGCTGTTGCAGCATCTAATTCGCGGTTAAATGCGATAATACCCCCAAAGGCAGACGTTGGGTCAGTTTTGTATGCACCTTCATAAGCATCAAGAATGTTACCTGCAACCGCAACACCGCATGGATTTGCGTGTTTAACAATCACACATGCAGGCTCAGAGAATTCTTTAACACATTCTAATGCAGAGTCGGTGTCTGCGATGTTGTTATAAGATAATGCTTTACCTTGTAATTGAGTCGCTGTAGATACAGACGCTTCTTGAATATTGTTTTCAACATAGAAAGCAGCCGCTTGATGAGAATTTTCACCGTAACGCATATCTTGTTTCTTTTGGAATTGAGCATTGAAAGTACGTGGGAATTTTGATTCCTCATCACCTTCTTTGTTTTCACCATAGCTTGGCACCATAGTACCGAAGTAATTAGCAATCATACCGTCGTATTGTGCAGTATGTTCGTAAGCCGCGATCGCTAAATCAAAACGTGTTTTGTAAACTAAACTACCGTTATTTTCAGCCATTTCAGATAAGATGCGAGAATAATCAGATGCATTCACAACAATTGCAACGTCTTTATGGTTTTTTGCCGCAGCACGTACCATTGTTGGACCACCGATATCGATATTCTCAATCGCGTCTTCTAATGTACAGTCTGGGTTTGCTACTGTTGCAGCAAATGGATATAGGTTAACAACAACCATATCGATGGCTTCGATATCGTTTGCAGCCATAATTGCTTCATCGATACCACGACGAGCAAGAATACCGCCATGAATTTTAGGGTGTAATGTTTTTACACGGCCATCCATCATTTCAGGAAATCCAGTGTAATCAGAAACTTCTGTTACTTTGATATTGTTATCAGCTAATAATTTACACGTACCACCTGTTGATAAAAGCTCAACACCTTTATCAGCTAGTTCACGTGCAAACTCTACAATACCAGTTTTATCAGAAACACTGATCAGCGCGCGTTTAATTGCTCGGTTATTTTCCATTATCTTTCACATTCCTCGGTTAATGTTTTCATGGGTGAAAAACTCAAATGATTGGAGTTTTCTAAAAAGTAGAACTTGGGCGGCATTCTACCCGAAATGAAAACATTTTATTTACTTTGTTGCATAAAAGTACAAAAAAATTCACTTAATAAATGTAATAACAAAGGTTTAAAGGTAAAAATAAAGCGAACAACCTAAAAGCAACCTTTTAATCACGCCACTCTTGACCAATCGGACAAGAAAAAACCTGTTTCTTGATGCTTGTAGCAAGGATCCTGTACAAATAAAAAAACATGCCGAAGCATGTCTTTAATCGTCTAAATACTACAGTTTTGTTAACCGTGATAAATGCCACTCAATTCATGCACAGCATCTACAAATACTTTGGCGTTCTCAGGTGGAACATCTAAATGAATACCATGCCCTAAGTTAAATACGTGTCCAGTCCCTTTCCCGTAGCCTTCAAGAATTGTTGCGACTTCTTGACGAATACGCTCAGGTGAAGCATATAACATTGATGGATCCATATTGCCTTGAAGAGCAACTCGTGAGCCAACACGCGCTCTTGCTTCTTTAATATCAATTGTCCAATCTAAACCAATGGCGTCACACCCAGTGTCAGCAATCTGCTCAATCCATTGGCCACCATTTTTGGTAAATAAAGTAACAGGGATTTTTTGACCATCATAATTACGTGTTAAACCATCAACTATTTTTGCCATATATTGTAATGAGAAGTCTTTATAATCACGTGGGGATAAAATACCGCCCCAAGTGTCAAACACCATCACAGATTGCGCACCCGCTGCAATTTGAGCATTTAAGTAATCTATGACAGAATCCGCTAATTTATCTAATAATAAATGTAATGTTTGTGGTTCTGCAAAGGCCATTTTTTTGATTTTAGTGAAAAATTTTGAACCGCTGCCTTCTATCATATAAGTAGCTAATGTCCATGGACTACCAGAGAAGCCAATTAACGGCACTTCGCCTTTCAAGTCACGGCGAATAGTACGCACTGCGTTCATGACATATTGTAATTCGCCCTCAGGGTCAGGCATGATCAAATTCTCAACGTCTTTTTTACAACGAATAGGACGTTCGAATCGAGGTCCTTCACCTTCTGAAAAATATAAGCCTAAGCCCATTGCATCGGGAATAGTCAAAATATCAGAAAATAAAATAGCAGCATCTAAATCAAAACGACGTAAAGGTTGTAACGTCACTTCACACGCTAAATCCGCGTTACGACATAACGACATGAAATCACCCGCTTGCGCGCGTGTTGCTTTATATTCTGGTAAATAACGGCCAGCTTGACGCATCATCCAAACAGGAGTTTTATCAACTTCTTGCTTTAATAAAGCACGAATATAACGGTCGTTTTTTAATTCTGTCATTGTTAACCTTTTCAATCTATTAGGAGGCGGTATCTTTTACTGTCTCATGTTTAAGAGCTTACATTATCATGCAAAGCGAGTTATCACGGGTAATTAACTTTAGCGACAACGTTTTAGTGTTTTTTCAATTAATTTACGTGCAATAGTGCCATGGCGAGGAATAACAGGTAAATCGTCAATATCATACCAATGTGCTTCAATTAACTCATTAGGGTCTACTTGAATTTCACCAGAATCATAATCTGCGATAAACCCCATCATTAAAGAATGTGGGAATGGCCATGGTTGGCTAGACACGTATTGGATATTTTTTATTTTTATCCCCACTTCCTCAAAGACTTCGCGTTCCACGCAAGCTTCCAACGTTTCTCCTGCTTCTGTAAATCCAGCTAGCGTTGTATACATAGGACGCTCGGCATTTTGATGGCGATTATGTAACGCCAATAGTATTTTTTTCTTGTGGCGAATAGCAACGATAATACAAGGCGAAACGCGAGGATATGCACGATGTTGGCAGTGATAACATTTCATTGCAATTTCCCAATCAATTCTTTGCATTTTTTGGCCACATTGACCGCAAAATTGATGAGTTTTATAAAAGAGTGCAATTTGAAAAGCACGTCCTGCCATATCAAATAATTTATCAGCTACATTGCCGAGTAATGAACGTAAAGTAACGTACTCACCTAAACCAACATCTAAATTTGCTTCAACTTCAATAAGATAACAAGGTGAATTTTGATATTGTCCCAGTAAGACTTTATTATCAATAAGACCGTTTGGAAAAGGTAAATCACTTATAGTGCCAAAAGGAATATAATCCCCTCTGTCTAATGCCACTATTTTTCCTTCAGACAAAATAAACCACCAAGCGTTTCCATCTATAGTTTGTTTTATTTCTGTCATGCTCAATACTCGTTTCTTTGAATTGGTTTGGATGTTTTAATTATAACAAACTTAGACTCAACAATGTTGCTTTAACAAACTAAAGGTTAAAAATTGTTTCATCGATAAAAACCGTTATGATACAGAATCATAACGGTTACGACTAAAGTTTTACACTTTGGATTTTTACAATGGGTATAAGCTCACAGTAATTTTTTTCTGTTATATATAAAATAAATGTATATTATTATGTTCTTTTCTCAGGAGGTTTTATGCTTACCAAACTCGCGCATGCAAAAGAAGAATGGGGTGGCACACTTTCTGTGTTGGATAAATGGTTAGATAGTCGCCAAAAAATAGTCATTTTATATTGTCAATTAGCGGGTCTTCCACCTTATCAAAAAGAAAAGCGTGGATTACCAGAGCAAGCTTTAATTACAGAGTTTTGCCAAAGTTTATTAGATTATGCTTCAACGGGACACTTTGAAGTTTACGAACAAATAATTGAGACTTCAAAGCTTCATGGCGAAGAAAACTTAAAAATTGCACAGGAGTTGTACTCTCGTATTAATACAACCACAGATACGGCATTAAATTTTAATGATAACTATGCAGAAAATGCAACGGAACAGAAGTTATTAAACTTTGACGATGATTTATCTGAGTTAGGTCAAATCATGGAAAGTCGCTTTGAACGTGAAGATCAACTGTTAGAGATCATTCACTTACACCACACATTAGCTTAAATAATTAAGCTAAGTCCGAATAGCAAAAAACCAATCCTAATGGATTGGTTTTTTATTTTTAAGATTTTTAAAAGTAGCTTTTAAAAGGCTTAATGGCTCAAAATATTTGTTTATAAATTATTAACTTGAGAATCTAAACTATTTTTTAACAATAAAAAATACTCTTCAATAAATTCTTTTTGCTCAGGCGTTGCGGCATTATTCCAATGCATTCCTAATATTTGCTCAATATCATCAACCAAACGATCACCTTCAGCAACTACCGTTAAGCGTACTTCATTACTTAATTGTGTTTGTTGAGAACAAAAGCTCATTAACATATCAGCGACTTGATCAGTGACTATATCCGAAATGGGAGTTCCGCTTGCAGTATTTGACTTGCCTTCAAATATATTTAAATTATCTGCAAAATATCCAATACATGCGTCATATGCATCGCTTTTTAATAACATGAGCTCTCCTTAAATTAATTATCTCTTCTACTATAGACTAAAATTAATAATATTAAGTTTATCAGTTAAAATGCGACATTTTTATTTAATTTCGCCCATTTCACGTAAAAATAAATCGCGACGTTTATTAAATGCTGCTTTCTCTTTTTTCGATACTTCCTGTGATAAAGGTAAATTAACCTTCATTGGATCCACTGGTTTATTATAAACATGAAATTCATAATGCAAATGAGGCCCTGTCGAACGCCCTGTATTACCGGAGCGACCAATTAATTGCCCCATTTCAACTCGTTGACCTTTACGCACTAGAATTTTACTTAAGTGTAAAAAGCGTGAAGTATATTTACGACCGTGTTTTATAACAATATAGTTACCAGCAGCTGGATGATAATAAGCACTGGTAACGACACCATCACCAACAGAATAAACACGAGTACCTACTTTAGCTCTAAAATCAGTTCCATTATGCGGGCTAATTCTTTTGGTTACAGGATGTAAACGACGAGGATTGAAACGAGAAGTCACGTAGTGTTTACCATTTATTGGATAACGACGATAAGCCTTACTTAAGCCTTTCCCATTTTTATCGTAATAACGTCCATCTTCATGCAAAAATGCAGTATAAGTAGCAGAGCGAGTTTTAATAATAGTCGCGAGCACTTCACTATCAAAACTATAAACACCATCAATATATTTTTTAGCAACAAGCACTTGGAAAGAGTCGCCAGCTCGTAACTCTCTATTAAAATTAATTTTATCCTGTAGCGCACCAGATATTTGTTGAATTTGACCAACAGACAATCCTGCTTTTTTTGCGCTCACATAAAAACTACCAATCACACTACCTTGATAATAGTTATTACGCCATTCCCCTTCTTTTACTTCTAAATGAGGAACATAAGCCCCATCTTTTAAGGTGAAACTTAATGTATGAGCACGATCTACAATGATTTTTAAGGACAATAATTGATTTTTAGGGTTTATCAATAACTGGACTTTTTGCCCTGGAAATAGGTTACCTAAGCGTAAGTATTCAGTATCAGCTTCTTGAAGTTCTTGTAAAACAGCTGCAGATAAACCTTCCTTTGAGAAAATACCACTTAACGTATCACCAGCTGCAATAGTAATTTCAACTTCTCTATTGCCAGAAAAGTCAGGAAACAATTTAGCACTACTTTCACGAATGGCTGTTAATGGTTGAGCGATTGCATATTTACCTTTTAAAGAATCACTAGCAGGTAATATCAGTTCGCGCTTAATAGGTTTATCGATAATAATTTCAGTAGGAATTAAACTAACAATTAATACAAAAGCACATAACGAAGCGATGAGCAGAATATGGATACGTGGCAAGCTGGAAAATAAACGAGGTAGACCACGAATAAAGCTAGGCAAACTACAAAAAGAAGAAAGCAATATTTTCAGAAAAAACTTTAATTGAAGCAACAGAAGCATAAAAATCTCAATAATACAGAGCAGACAGAAACCGGAAAAAACAAAAATGCAGCATATTGTAGCTCTATTGCATACACATTTAAGTAAATATATTGATTTTAAACCTTATTGACTATCAAAGTCATCAAACAGTTCATCTTAATATCAAATAATAAGGTGTTAATCATCATAAAAGAATGTATTATAGACGTCTAGATGTAAAAACATCCAAAGAATTTAGTTAAATAAGAACTTAAATAGAATATATAGGAGCACATATGTCTCGTGATTTATTTACTTCAGAATCAGTTTCTGAAGGTCATCCAGATAAAATCGCCGATCAAATCTCTGATGCGGTACTTGATGCAATTTTAGAGCAAGACCCAAAAGCACGAGTTGCTTGTGAAACTTATGTAAAGACTGGCATGGTCATGGTCGGTGGTGAAATTACTACTGATGCATGGGTTGATATTGAAGAAATTACTCGTAATACAGTGCGTGAAATTGGTTATACAAGTTCAGAAATGGGCTTTGATGCCGACTCTTGTGCTGTATTAAATGTTGTCGGTAAACAATCTCCAGATATCAATCAAGGTGTTGACCGTTCAGATCCACGCGAACAAGGTGCTGGTGACCAAGGTTTAATGTTTGGTTACGCGACTAATGAAACAGAAGTTTATATGCCTGCACCTATCACTTATGCTCATCGCCTTGTAAAAAAACAGGCTGAAGTTCGTAAAAGTGGTCAACTAGACTGGTTACGTCCAGATGCTAAGAGTCAAGTCACCTTTGCTTACGACCAAGGAAAAATTGTTGGTATTGATGCTGTTGTACTTTCTACACAGCACCGTGAAGATATTAAGCAATCAGACTTAGTTGAAGCGGTAATGGAAGAGATCATTAAGCCTGTATTACCAGCAGAATTATTATCAGAACGCACTAAATTCCATATCAATCCAACAGGTCGCTTTGTCATTGGTGGTCCAGTAGGTGATTGTGGATTAACAGGTCGCAAGATCATCGTTGATACTTACGGCGGTACAGCTCGTCACGGTGGTGGTGCATTTTCAGGTAAAGATCCATCAAAAGTTGACCGTAGTGCCGCGTATGCAGCACGTTATGTGGCCAAAAATATCGTAGCGGCTGGTTTAGCAGATCGTTGTGAGATTCAAGTATCATATGCAATTGGTGTTGCAGAACCAACTTCAATTAGTGTTGAAACATTTGGTACTGAAAAAGTAGCAAAAGATTTGATCGTTAGCTTAGTGAGTGAGCATTTTGATTTACGCCCTTACGGCCTGATTGAAATGTTAGATTTAATCAAACCTATCTACAAAGAAACGGCAGCATACGGACACTTTGGGCGTGAACAATTCCCATGGGAATCATTAGACAAAGTTGAAGACTTAAAAGCAGCAGCATTTTAAATCTTATATAAAGAAGACTAATGTTAACGTTCGAAGATAAAAAAGCACTCGCAGTGAAAGGTGAAGATTGTTTCATTTTAGCCGAGTGCTTTTTTGATCGAGCTTTCCCACGTCCAACTTACTTTTTTAATCAACGCGGACGCAGTGCAGGGAGTGCATATTTACAGAAAAACATACTTAAGTTTAATCCTATTTTGTATCTACAAAATAAAGAGATTTTCCTTGAGCAAGTTGTCGCTCATGAAATAGCTCATCTCATCACTTATCAGTTATTTGGTAAAGTCAGGCCTCACGGTAAAGAGTGGCAAAATATAATGACGCAAGTTTTTAAACTGCCAGCGAGTACAACTCATCAACTGGATATTACAGATGTACAAGGAAAGTTATTTGATTATCGCTGCGCCTGCTCTGAACATCAGTTGACTATTCGCCGACATAATAAAGTAGCAAAAGGCACTCATTATTTGTGTAGGAAATGCAAAACACCACTCAAATTCAATGGTGTTTAAATTGTTATTTATTTTTTATTCGCTTTTCTTAATCGCTAATGAATAGCAGTAACTTAACATTAGCGCTTAAAGTTATCTAAAATAATTCCCGTTGCCATCGCTACATTTAATGATTCAGCTTGTCCGAAATTAGGAATGGTAATTTTATGAGTAACAAATTTTCCAACAGCTTCAGAAATACCATGAGATTCACTTCCCATCACAATAAATGCACTGCTTGATAATTTACTTTTATGAATATTTTCTCCTTCTAAAAAAGCACCATAAATAGGCGTATTTTGAGAAGCGAGATATTCTGTTAAGTCTGTATGGCTAACTTGTACGCGAGCAAAAGAGCCCATAGTAGCTGCGATTACTTTAGGGTTATAAAGATCGGCACAATCAGTACTACAAACAATTTTTTTAATCCCATACCAATCTGCCACACGTATAATTGTCCCTAAGTTACCAGGATCGCCAACTTGGTCTAACACTAGAATAAGCTCATTATGAGTAATTTCTGGCACTTCAGATGTTTTACATTTTACAATCGCAATAACACTATTGTTGGTTTTCAAGGTTCCAGCTTTTTGTAATTCTTCAGCTGTACTGTCAATGGTAAGCCCGACTAATTGCTTAGCACTTAATAAACTTGCTTGTTTATTAATATAGTCTGTTGTTGCAAATAAATTAACGATCTCAAAATCAGATTCGAATAATTCAGCAACATTTTTTTCACCTTGCACTAGAAATAGGCCAGATTTTTTACGTTGCTTCTTTTGATCTAAAGAATGAATAAGTTTTAACTGATTTTTAGAAATCATAAAAATTCCAAATTATAAATAACAACAACTCACCACTATAAATTACAGTATATGGCTATTGTATGTAACAACACATCACAATGGCATCTTCTCGACCATTTTCAGCAGGGTAATAAGCAGGACGAATATCCACTTCTACAAAATCTAACTTTTGATAAATAGCAATAGCGGATTGGTTTGATGCTCTTACTTCTAACCAAATTTCCTGCTGCTCTAACTTGTGTGAAAACTGTATTAAATAAGTTAACAATTTTTGCCCGAGCCCTTTCCCTTGGTATTTAGGCGCAATCGCAATATTAAGCAAAGTTACTTCTCCAGCAACATAACTTGCAATAAAGTAACCGATTATTTCATCTTCAATAATAAGTATATGATTGATATAACGCTTACCAAAATTACTTAAAAAGAGTTTTTCTGACCACGGGTGACTATGCGCCGCACATTCAATGGTCAAAACAGCGGGAATATCTGTAACGGCCATTGCAATAATGGAAGGATTTAAAAGATTATTGTTGATAGGCACAGAATTGTTTCCACAATGATTTTTTAGCTGAAGGAGTGTTATTGAGCTCAGCCAAAGAAGGTGAATATAATAGCTGACAATGTGGAGAAACTTCTATTTCACCTAAGGTTGACCATATTAATTTAGGCAATGTGCCTTGCTGATTTTCAAACTGATTCAATGAACAATAAACAACGCTATCTCTCTCAATACCGAATGCGTTAATAATTGCTTTCATTAATGCATGATTTTTATCTTGCTCCGTGCACACCACTAATAATTTATATACAGATAAGTTGAGTTGTTTCAGCTCTTTTTCTGTTGTAAATAATGCCGGTTTTCGCACTTGCCAATGGGAGATCCCCATTTCTTGTAAAAAAACAGCCTGTCGATGTTTCATAACCAGCCCGAGATAAAAAGTATCAATGAATTAAAAAGCAAATATAACATTGAATAAGATAGGAGCGAAATTTTACGCTTTAAAAATTCATCAACAAATTACCCTATAAATACTTAATCTTTATATAAACAGATATTTATTAGATTTAAAATATTGAAAATTTAATTTTAGGACTGTTGAAAGTTTAAACTTGTAACAAAAAACAGCTTCAACAAGCATGATCTAGATCACACAAATAATTCTTCTAAGATATAACTTTATTGCATTACACTGCAATAAGGGTACCTTAATACGCTTTCCGTCACAAAATAAAAGTAGATACAGGTTTAATAAGACTAATTTTAAACTTGTAGGGATCCACTAAATGTCATTATTAGAAGTCAAAAACCTACGCATTGAATACCCTTCACGATTCGGGACTCATGCAGCAGTAAAATCATTATCTTTCTCTATTAACCGTGGCGAAATTGTCGGCGTCGTAGGTGAGTCTGGAGCAGGAAAGTCTACTGTAGGTAATGCCATTATCGATTTATTGAGCCCTCCAGGAGTAATCGCTGGCGGTGAAGTGTTTTTAGACGGAGAACAAATATCAGGCCTAACACTTGAGCAAATGCGCAAAATACGCGGCAATAAAATTGGTTTTATTTTCCAAGATCCAATGACATCGCTCAATCCGCTTTTTACTGTTGAGCAACAATTACTTGAAACTATTCATGCTAATTTAGAAGTCACTCAAGAAGAAGCTTTAGCACGTGCAATTAGTTTAATGGAACAAGTTGGCATCCCAGAAGCTGAAGTACGTATTAAACAATATCCTCACCAATTCTCTGGTGGTATGCGACAACGTGTAGTGATTGCAATAGCCTTATCGGGCGAACCAGATCTTATTATAGCCGATGAACCAACCACAGCTTTAGATGTTTCTATTCAAGACCAAATTCTGACTCTTATCCGCAACTTATGCATTGAGAAAAATGTAGGGTGTATGCTAGTAACCCATGATATGGGCGTAGTCTCTAATGTCACCGATAAAGTGGCTGTTATGTATCGTGGCGATTTAGTTGAATTTGGTGAAACCGCTAAAGTATTAGGCGATCCAGACCATGAATATACACGTAGTTTAATTTCAGCGGTACCTCGTTCAGATAGAAAGTTAGATCGCTTTCCTTTGGTAAGTTACATTGAAGAAGCGCATGAACATCAAGCATTAGACATTAAGAATCATTGGTTAGGTCAAAGTGAAGAGCAGCGTAGCTATGAAGGCCCGCTTTTAAACGTGGAAAATGTCAGTTTAAAATTTCTAACTAAAGATTCTTTCTTTGAAAGTAAACGTGAATATGTTGAAGCCAACAAAAATGTAAGCTTTAGTATTAATGAAGGTGAAACCTTTGGTTTAGTTGGTGAATCAGGCTCAGGTAAGTCAACAATTGCACGAGTTATCACAGGTTTATTTCCACCGAATGAAGGTAAAATCACTTTTGAAGGCATTGATTTAACAGCAATAAAATCAGAGAGTGAACGCCGCCCTATTCGTCGTCAAATGCAGATGGTATTTCAAAATCCATACACTTCAATGAATCCTAGAATGAAGATTTATGACATCATTGCAGAGCCAATCCGTTTCCATAAACTAGCAACAAGCGAATCGCAGATACAACAAATTGTATTTGATTTATTAGACCATGTTGGTTTAGGTAGAATGGCTGCCGTTAAATACCCGCATGAATTTTCAGGTGGTCAACGTCAACGTATCTCTATTGCTCGCGCATTAGCAACACGCCCACGCTTATTAATTTGTGACGAGCCCACTTCTGCATTAGATGTATCAGTACAAGCACAAATTCTAAATCTACTTAAAGATTTACAAGACGAATTAAACTTAACCATGCTATTTATTAGCCATGATTTACCTGTAATACGCCAAATGTGTGATCGTATTGGTGTGATGCAGAAAGGCCAGTTATTAGAAGTAAATGAAAGTGAACAATTGTTTACTCAACCAGAACATCCTTATAGCCAGCATTTGATTTCGTTAATGCCTGAGTTTAAAGGGTTAAGAAGTAGCATTTAAACTTGCTGCTTTATGCTCGACCACAATGAAAAATAATAAAAACAATAATCGAAAGTATTTTTTCACCAAGGAGTTGTAAATGAAATTTTTTAAAACAAAACTAGCTGTCGCATTACTTGCATCAGGTTTAACTTTCTCAGCCGCTGCCGCTGATATTACTGTTGCATATGATTCAGACCCAGTAACACTTGACCCACATGAGCAACTTTCAGCAGGTGTGTTACAAATGTCGCACATGCTATTTGATCCACTTATTCGTTTCACTCAAAAATTAGAGTTTGAACCGCGTTTAGCGACAAAGTGGGAACGTATCGATGAAAAAACATTCCGTTTTACACTACGTAAAGGCGTAACTTTCCATTCAGGAAACAAACTAACTGCTGATGATGTGGTATGGACATTTAACCGTCTAAAAACATCTCAAGACTTCAAAGGTATCTTTGCACCTTTTGAGAAAGTAAAGAAAATTGACGATTACACATTTGATCTTGTTTCTTTTGACGCTTTCCCGTTAGTACTTCATACAGCAACTTACTTATTCCCAATGGATAGCAAGTTCTACTCGGGCAAAATTGATGGCGTTGATAAATCAATCATTATCAAACACGGTAACTCTTTCTCTTCAACAAATGTATCAGGTACAGGTCCATACATTGTTACATCTCGTGAACAAGGTGTAAAAGTTGAGTTTAAACGCTTTGATAAATACTGGGATACTAATTCTCCAGGTAACGTAGATAACATCACTTTAGTACCAATCAAAGAAAACGCGACACGTGTTGCGGCACTATTATCAGGTGATGTGGATATGATTTATCCAGTAGCACCTAATGACCAAAAACGTGTAGAACGTACTAAAAATATCGACTTAGTAACACTAGGTGGAACACGTATTATTGAGCTACAAATGAACCAAAATTCAAATGAAGCATTAAAAGATGTACGTGTTCGTCAAGCGATTGTGTATGCAATCAACAATGATGCAATCGTTAAGAAAATCATGAAAGGTTTCGCGACAACAGCTGGCCAACAAGGCCCTGAAGGTTATGCAGGTTACGACGCAAGTCTAACACCACGTTTCGACCTTAAAAAAGCGAAACAATTGATGAAAGAAGCCGGTTATGAAAAAGGCTTTAAATTATCAATGATGGCACCTAATAACCGTTACGTTAACGATGCTCAAATTGCACAAGCAACGGCGTCAATGTTATCAAAAATCGGTATCACAGTTGATTTGAAAACAATGCCAAAAGCACAATACTGGCCTGAGTTTGATAAATGTTCTGCAGATATGATGATGATTGGTTGGCATGCAGATACAGAAGATTCTGCAAACTTTTCAGAATTCTTAACAATGACACGTAACGCAGAAACAGGTAAAGGCGCATACAACTGTGGCCACTACTCAAATGCAAAAGTGGATGAGTTAGTAGAAAAATCAAATGTTGAAACAGATCCAGCGAAACGTTCTGCAATGTTACAAGAAGTTGAAAAAATTCTTTATAACGAAGCGGCATTCGTTCCACTACACTGGCAGAACCTTGCTTGGGGTGCGAAATCTAACGTAAACATTACACCAATTGTTAACTCAATGAACTTCCCTTACTTTGGTGACCTTGTTGTAAAATAAGTCGTTAAATAAGTAAGTGGTTAGACAAGGAGGTTATGAATTCATACCCTCCTTTAATATATTTTAACTGTAATAAAAACACCCTCATTTCGAGGGTGTTTATAAATTGATAGGAAACAACTGATGTTTACCTTTTTGGTCCAGCGACTGTTTCAGGCATTTATTGTAATGTTTGTGATCAGCCTAGTCGCATTTGCAATCCAAGATAACCTAGGCGATCCACTTCGAGAAATGGTAGGCCAATCTGTATCAGAAGCAGAGCGACAAACCTTACGTGATGAACTTGGTTTAAATGACCCTTACATTACCAAATATGCACGTTTTGTGACTAATGCCGTACAAGGTGATTTAGGTACTTCTTATACCTTTAAACGTCCAGCGGTAGGGCTAATTTTAGACAAATTACAAGCAACACTAGAACTTGTTTTTGGTGCTGCAATTATTATTATCGTGGTCTCAATTCCACTCGGTGTTTATTCCGCAATCCACCCCAAAAGCGTGTGGACGAAAATAATCATGGCATTCAGTAGTATCGGTATTTCAATCCCGGTCTTTTTAACCGCTATTATACTTATGTATATATTTGCCATTGAACTACAGTGGCTGCCTTCCTATGGCCGTGGAGAAACGGTTTCGGTACTTGGTTGGGAAACAGGTTTCTTAACTTCTGATGGCTTATTACACCTCGTATTACCGTGTATTTCTCTGGCTTCTATTATGTTGCCTTTATTTATTCGTTTAGTGCGCTCAGAAATGTTAGAGGCATTAAGCTCTGAATATGTAAAATTTGCGACGGCTAAAGGCTTAGCAATGAATAAAATTTATTACCAACATGCCCTTAAAAACACAATGTTACCTGTATTAACAGTAGGTGGTGTTCAAATTGGTACTATGGTTGCCTACACCATTTTAACTGAAACTGTTTTCCAATGGCCGGGAACAGGTTATTTATTTTTAGACGCGATTAACCGTGTAGATACACCATTAATTACGGCTTATGTTATTGTGGTGGGTCTTATTTTTGTGATCACTAATACTATCGTTGATCTGTTATACGGCGTAGTGAATCCAACCGTTAATATCACTGGCAAAGGAGCATAATATGAATACTATTACAGAACAAAATGCAGCTCCATCTCGCTGGCAACGTATTAAGGATTCAGATTTCCTTTATCACTTTAAACGCGACAAAGTAGCAATGCTTAGTTTTGCTTTATTTGTAACGTTTTTAATTGCAGCTTTATTTGCTCCATTAATTTCGCCTACTAATCCTTATGATTTAACATCGATTGATTTAATGGATTCTGAGTTACCTCCTTCATGGTTAGAAGACGGTAATGTACGATTCCTACTAGGCACAGACGATCAAGGTCGAGATATTTTATCAACCATATTATATGGGTCGAGATTATCATTGACGATTGGTTTCTTAGCCGTTGCAGTACAGCTAATCTTAGGCATTATTATTGGTTTATCAGCAGGCTACTACGGTGGTCGTATCGATAGCTTCCTAATGCGTTTTGCAGACGTACAACTTTCATTCTCAACTATGATGGTCGCTATTATTATTACCGCAATTTTTAAAGCAAGTTTTGGTGCTGAATTTTTTGCTGATTATGCCGTAGTGATGTTAGTGGTGATCATTGGTGTGGCTGAATGGCCGCAGTACGCACGTACTATTCGAGCATCAGTATTAGCAGAAAAGAAAAAAGAATATGTAGAAGCTGCACAGGTGATGGGATTTAGATCCATACGGATCATGTTCCGTCATATCTTACCTAACTGTTTATCGCCTATTCTTGTTATCTCAACGGTACAAGTCGCCAATGCAATCATGTCTGAAGCTGCGTTATCTTTCTTAGGTTTAGGTTTACCGGTAGACCAACCTTCTTTAGGTGCTTTGATTAGTATTGGCTTTAAATACATATTCTCTGGCGCATGGTGGATCACCATCTTCCCAGGTATTGTATTAATTAGCTTAGTCTTAGTGATTAACTTATTAGGAGATTGGTTACGTGATGTATTCAATCCAAAAATCTATAAAGGTTAATTGATTAGCTAAATAGTTAATAAACTAAAGCCAGCAAATTTGCTGGCTTTTTTATAGCGGAAAATCAGTCGAAGTGTTACGCGACTGTATAAGTAATTTGTTTATCAGCATTTTTTAGTTTGATATTAATGCTCGTTAATTTAGCCTCGATGTTTTTTTTCAACATACGGTCTTGTTGAGAACGCTTTAATTCATCGATATCTGATCGTGACATAAAGGCGCAAATGATCTGTAACGAATTAGGGAAACTATCGTAATTCACTTTATGCGTGAGCCATTGGTAACCTTCAATATTCTCAAGCGCAAAATGGCACACTTCAGTTAAAGATTGACGTAACTGATTTTCAATTTTTTTATCTGTTTTTCTCATCGTTTTATTCATTTACTCAGATTCACTTCATTAAAAAGTAAATCGTATTAGTTAGAAGAATTTCTTATTATCGTTTTGATTCAAGCTTGTTAATAATAACGCCTTGAATAATTAATTAAGTAGAAAGAGTATGTTTAAAACACCTATTATTATTACCTTAGTCATGCTGTCCGTGATCATTGCGACCTTAAGCAATGGTATTATTGCCGCTGCTTGCTCACTATTTGCCTTCTCACTTTTATTCTATTTAGTAAGTACTGAAAAAAAACATAAGTCTCATCGAGATTAAAAAACCAACTTATTTGCATTAAGTTGGCTTTAGATTTTCTATCCTACTATTTTTGTAATAATGCTTTAATTTCAGCAAGCTCTTGCTTCAATTCTTTCATTGATGGCTCATCAGAATCTTTCTTTAATAAATCAGCTTCTATCTGACGCTCTTGCTCTAGAACATTTACCACGATACCAATCACCATATTTAAAAAAGCAAACGCGGTAAAGAAGATAAAAGTAAGATAATAAAACCAAGACAAAGAATAAACAGTCATCGTTTCATACATAACGTCAGTCCAATCTTCAAAAGTCATGACACGAAATAAAGTTAACAGACTAACCGCAATATCTCCCCATAAATCAGGATTAATTGCTGCAAAGAATGTTGTCCCCACCGCTGCATAAATATAGAAAATAATAAACATGAGCAACATGACATAACCTAATTGCGGTAAAGCTTTAACTAATGAATTAATTAAAATACGCAACTCTGGAATAATTGAAACCATACGTAATACACGGAAGATACGAACCAGACGTCCTAAGACCGCTAATTCACTGTCTTCAATAGGAATTAAACTAACCAATACAATAAAGGTATCAAACACATTCCAGGCATTATGAAAAAAACGTTTTTTATTAGGCTCGCCAATAAAACGAATAATGATTTCAATTAAGAAAATAACTGTGATGGTAATATCTAAGACAGATAGAACTTGATAGGTAGTAGCAGACACTTGGTAACTGTTTGCTCCAATCATTAATGCTGAAAAGATAATAATTGAAATAACAAACAGCTCGAACATTTTGTTATTTCTAATACTATAAAATTGGCGTTGTAACCTGCCGAACTTGGAAGTGATTAAATTTTTATCAATTGATTTGTCGAACTTTGTCATCTCTGTGCTACCCGAATTAATAATTACTCGCATAGCATAAAAGGAATGCCTTTTAGTGTCTAGACATATTATGACTCTATGCTTTTGATCATCTTATTTAAGCAACTCAATGTAAGCTAATACACTACTAGCAATGGTTATCCATAACAAAACACCTAACAACATAGGTTTATAACCTGCATTGCGAATATGTTTAATGGTTAATCCACAACCAATCAAAAATAAACATAAAACTAATAAGCGCTTACTAACAAAGAACACTCCTTGGTAAAGACCATCAAATTGAGGAAGATAATGCGCAATCGCAATGGCAACACAATAAAATAGAATAAACAAAGGCACTGTGATTTTTTTACCATCACCTTTAAAAAATAAAGCACTTACAAAGGCAATAGGCACAATCCACATAGCTCTTGCTAGCTTAACGGTTGTCGCGATTTGTAATGCTTCGTCACCATAAGCAGAAGCAGCACCGACAACAGAAGAAGTATCATGGATGGCAATGGCACTCCAAAGTCCAAAGTTATATTGGCTCATTGCTAAAGCGTGTCCTACCAGTGGAAATACAAATAGCGCAATGCTATTTAAAATAAACACTGTCGCGAGCGCGTGAGAAGCTTGCTCATTATTCGCTTGGATAGCAGGAGCAACTGCAGCAATCGCGCTACCGCCGCAAATAGCCGTACCAGAAGCGACTAAATGCCCTGTTTTAGGATCTACTTTAAATAACTTAGTTAATAAAGTCCCCATTAACAAAGTAGTAAAAATTGAGCCTACAATGAGTCCAAAATTGTCAGAACTCGCTTGCACGGCTTGTTCTACATTAATACCAAAACCTAAACCTACAATAGATAACGCCAACAACTTCTTTGTTAATGCACCAGTATCTAATTGAGTTGGCACTAAACCAAGCGTTGCAATTGTAAAACCAAGTATTAAAGCGATAGGTGAAGAGATGATAGGAAATAGACACACACAGCCTAAAGCAACAAAGGGGAACATACCTTTTTTTTGTTGAATTTTAGTTAATACTGAAGTGCACGCAGTGGTCATAAGTTTCCCTTTAATTATGACTACTGATAATACAAAAAAGCAGAGATTAAAAATATTAGAAAGAATTTAAGTACTCGTTCAATTTTTCTGAACATGAGGTTTATAGCAAACGACTAACTAAAAGAGGTAAAGCCTAAAGAAATAATGCTCATCAAAAAATTGTTTTAAAAATAACGATCTAATAATGAGCACTGCAATTAAAATACAGTTTGTTAAAAACCTAACGCTCCCAATAAGCCTCTTCTAAACTATCTTCACGTTCGGGTAAACCGTGAGATAAACGAGGACTATGTTGCGCTAACACCTCATAAGCAACACGATTAGCGTACTTACAAATTTGCGAGAATGATGAATAACATAAACCTTGGTTTACGTGCTTACTTGAGCCAGGTACATTAATCTTATGGAAATCATTAGAAGCCAAGTCATGTAATAACGCAGCTAGCGCGGCGTCACCTGCACCGTTAGTATTACGAATCACTTCAGGTCCGCCCATAAAAGGTGGAATGTGAGCGTAAACTTTTAATGGTGTAACACAATGTTCTTTCAACATTGGACGGGAAAATTCATAACGATTAAATTCAGGAATTATTCCTGGTAATAGCGGATGATTTGTTTCTCGTTTTAATGAATCTTCAGCATACCCCGCCATAAACAAACCTAATGGGCCTGCTGTTGTTAATACTAAATCACATAACTCTAACGCAGCTTCACTAGCAGAAAGGGGATCGTTAAAACCAGTTAATGCTTCCCCTTCCTCTTCATTCATTGCCAGAATATCAACATTATTGTTAATAAAATCACACCACCATTGAGGATCACTTTCAATTAAAAATCGCGTTCCTAATGTTAATACCACAGGCACTTTAGCTTGCTTAGCATATTCAATTGCTTTTAATGCAGCTTCAGTCATTTGGTCACCATCACTGGCGCGCATCAAATAAGCTGTAAGCACTAAAGCAGATGCGCCTTGAACAACGTCTTTATCGATAAAATCAGGGGAAAGTTGATCCATTGCGCCCTTGCTAATTGCAAAAGTTCGTTCACCATCTTCAGAGATTAAAGTGAAGCAACGCCCAATAGGCCCTTCAACAGGTTGTAAGTGATTTAAGTTAACCTTTGAAGATGTATTGCAAAGATAACGGTAAGCATAACTTCCCACTTGAATATTTTTACTCATTACACCAAATAAAACGGATTCAGCATCAGCAAGCGTTGAATAATTGTGAATAGTATTACCAATGGTCCCACCTGCAAATTCACCACTAATTAACTGATTTTCTTTCAATTCTTGATATAACGAATGAGCGGCTTGATCATCAATTAAGGTTGAGTTGCCTTTCATTAATTTGTAACGCTCAATAAGTTGCATATCCACTTTCGCTTCTATATCAACTAATACCTGATCAATACCAGCAATATAACTTGAAGCAGCCTCTGGCTGAGGGCGTAGACCAATTAATAACGGATCATTATTATTGACAGGGAAATAATGCTTTGACTTACGCTGACCAGGAAACTTCATGTTTGCTCACTCTACTGTTCAATAGAACTAATATATTGTTTAAGGGGTAATTTTAAGGCGAGCAGTTTAGCATAGACAAAGCGTTATAAGGTATGCCCAAAAGGCTGAAAATAGCTATAATTATGCGTTAATAAGTAGGTATTACACTAAACTCATGCGAATATCTAAAAAGCGATTCAGTGTATAGATAAAAACAACAATGAAACTTGTAACCAACTCAATGCTTAAGCACAATAAACACAGACACAACAAGGAAGGATTTACTTATGATTTCTAAATGGGCATCACGATTTATTCAAATGGCAGAACTAGTTGGTTCATGGAGTAAAGATCCATCAACGCAGGTTGGCGCGGTGATCACCGAGCATAACCGTATCGTTTCATTAGGCTTTAATGGTTATCCACAAGGAATTTCTGATAATGCCGCAATCGATAACCGTGAAATAAAATTACTTAAAACCTTACACGCAGAAGAAAACGCAATACTTTATGCAAAACGCGATTTAAAAGGGTGTGAAATTTGGGTAACACATTTCCCTTGCCCAAATTGTGCGGCGAAAATCATTCAAACAGGTATCAAAGCAGTACATTGCCACGCGCAAAGTGAAGACTTTTTATCGCGCTGGGGTGACAAAATAAAACTCAGTGAAGAAATGTTTACTCAAGCAGGGGTAGAGGTGGATTGGTTACCTTTAGATGAAGAGTTAACTCAATAAAGCACACGTTTTGCATTAATATTGATTCTGTTACAATTGAAACTTCAAGATCCAAGGTTAACTTCCTTAACAGTTAGCCTTGAGTATTTCGACATAAGCAATATTGCTATCTCATTATATTGCTTAGTAATGAATCATAAATGATGAGTAATAAATTTGATATCAACTAGCTACTTTCACCGCCCTACTTTCATTTTAATAAGTATCACCTTGCTAGCGCTTACTGGCTGCGAATCAATGTCGTCCTTCAAGTCTTTAAACTCAGTAAAGAATTTATCAGATCAAATTAAAAATGCTGACAATATTAAAGATGTTAAAGCGATTGCGAAGCAAGCAAAAGTCAGCAAAGCCTTGATCAGTGCCGATCTCAAAGTTGTTAAAGCGTTATATAAAGAATTGGATCAAAAAGTAAACAAAAGATGGGGCTCAAGCAACAGTCAATTACCCGCAAAGAAAAAGTATGTAAAATACAGTAATAACTACCAAGCAAGATCTATTGTCGATTTTGATAAAGGCATCGTCAGAGTTGAAACATTGACAACAGACTCACCAATTTGGTCATTAAAAAAAGCAGTCACCACCACATTATTAACAACATCAGATCCTACAAAAACAGATATCTTTTCTAGCTCTGCTCCTAATACCGATGGCGTACCATTTCTGTATCCACAAGTTGTGGACCATGAAGGTAAACTGGTCAAATACCCTTGGCGCGCGCAACGTTATTCAGATTATTTGGTTTCAAATAAACTACAAAAATCTGTCGTTAATGGTAAAACTGTTTACGCAGTGGAATTTAATTTAGTAGAGCAGCATCAACATTTACGCCAAGAAAAATACAGCCAATATGTGATTGCAGCAGCGAACCGCTATCATCTACCACCCGCGCTTATTTACGGTATTATTGAAACAGAAAGTTCATTCAACCCTTATGCCGTTAGTCCAGCAAATGCTTATGGATTAATGCAAGTTGTGCCAGCGACAGCCGGTAAAGATGTTTATAATTTGGTAAAAAACAAGTCGGGTCAGCCTACTAAAGAAGTACTTTTTTCACCTGCAAATAATATCGATATAGGCAGCGCTTATTTATATATCTTGCAAACGCGATATCTGGCGAAAGTCACTAATAAAGTAAGTCAAGAATACTCAATGATCTCTGCTTATAATGGCGGTACAGGTAATGTGTTAAAAGCTTTTGACCCTAATAATAGAACCACAGCAATGAGTAAGTTAAATCAAACTTCTGCAAGTGGTGTTTATAAAATATTAAGATACGATCATCCGCGTGATGAATCGCGTTATTATTTAGAAAAAGTAACCAAAGCGAAAAAGAATTACGAACAATAATTTCGTTTACAAAAACCAACGACTATTAGTGAGGCGCTGTTTTATATGCAAGCAAATATTGATATTAGTTGGTTGCAATTAGCAATTTTCTCAACGTTATTACTTATCCCATTATCCGTTAATGCTTACTTCAAACTAGGCATTAGCAGAAGCACAATCACTTCATTAATCAGGATGTTCCTGCAGTTACTTTTTCTTGGCTTATACCTTGAATATATCTTTGTGTTAGACAGTATATGGATTAATGCAGCTTGGGTTATTGTGATGATCATTATTGGTAGCCATGGCATCATCAACAAAAGCAACTTGCCTCATCGCACGCTATTTTTTATTAATGTTTTAGCACTGAGCAGCGCTTTATTACCACTGTTATTGATACTTTCAATTGCTATTATTAAACCCACGCCTTTATACAGCGCACAATATATGATCCCATTAGCGGGCATGCTACTAGGCAGTAGTATAAGTAGTAATATTGTTGGCTTACAAACCTTCTTTGATGGATTTAAACAACGTGGAAATGAATATGAAGCAGCGATTGCTTTAGGCGCAACCGCCTCACAAGCCGCCTTTCCTTTTTTACAACAAGCGATGAAAAAAGCACAAGCCCCGATTTTAGCTACAATGGCAACAACCGGTATTGTAACCTTGCCAGGCATGATGACAGGGCAAATATTAGGAGGTGTAACGCCAATCATCGCTATTAAATATCAGCTACTTATCTTAATTGCAATTTTTGTCATGTTAAGTATTTCCTTGTCATTAACCTTGTTACTTTGCTTACGATATATGTTAGCCAGAAATGGGTTACTTAAAATAAAATTAACGAAAGATTAAGGTTAAGCGATAAAATAAAACAATGAATATGGAAATAAAACTATCTATCTATCATTTATTGGGTTAGTATCCAAATCGCTCTAAAGCATCAGAGTTATTAATGTCAAATAAAGTCCAAGATATCCTCAGTTACATCGTTACCGTTGTCCTCAGTATTTCCCTAGCTTCATCAAATCATTGAATAATTTCGATCTTAGCAATGCACCTTTTGTGCAATTAACTTCTGTGAATTGGCTTTTCGCCATTAACAGAAAACTTAACAATCATCCTTATAAGGAAATATATGGCTCGTTCTACAGGTAGAAAAAGATTTTGGTTCCAACAAAATAAAGACGAAGATAAGCAACAAGTAATAGAACAGAAAGACACAACAAAGAATAAATAGAAGTTAATTAAAACTTTTTAACAAGAGCAGAATAGCCCCGCTCGGTTAAGCAAAAGACTGAATATATAATTTCAGTAGTAAGCAAATTATTTTATACGTGCCACAGCATAAGGTTCCTCTACCTTAGCTCTTTTCAAGAACATATCGCTCATCAAATTTAAATACTCGCGCTCTATAACGTGCGAGTGAAATTGTGTTGTTATACCAATTGTATTAGCATTAAACTATCAACACAAAAAACTCCCTATAAAACACCAAACAACTCCAGTGCATAGATTGAATTCAAGCATCCGATATTTGGTGTTATAGCTTTTAATAGCAATTACGATATAGAGTAAATCGATTTTTCTCGCTAAAGCGCTCACTTCTTTGTTGTAAATTTCGTAAAGAGAACAACAATTAAAGTATTAAGGTGTTTACCTTAATATCACCGATAGAGTTAACCACTCGGAAGATATCCACTTAGCCTAGCAATTGAATATTTTACTGAGCAGAATTTAGATAATAGATTTAACGTAGGCGCTATTATTTTGAATCAATAAATTTTAAGCAAAAAAAATGGTAAACCTTTTCAGATTTACCATTCTCTCAAAACATAATTAACAACATAAGTTGTTAATTTGTCATAGCGGATTAAACAGCTACGATGTTTTCTGCTTGCGGGCCTTTAGGACCTTGGCTTACAGTGAATTCTACTTTTTGGCCTTCAGCTAAAGTTTTGAAACCTTCGCTTGCAATTGCACTAAAATGTGCGAATACGTCTGGACCAGACGCTTGCTCGATGAAACCAAAACCTTTAGATTCGTTAAACCACTTAACTGTACCTTGAACTTTAGACATAATAATATCCTGTAAAATTTAATAAAAATTGCCTTCAATAGGCTTGAATAGCGTAAAATTAGACTGGAACTTAAAGACTACAGAGCGAGGTATTATTAATAAAACAACGATGAAGAATGTAAACAAAAGGCTTGATTTTTGCTGAGTTGAATCTTATAGGTTTATGAGTTTAAGTCAACAAGAGTTTCGAGAAAAGGAGCTAAAGGAGGCATAAAGATAGACTTTAATGTAAAAGTGCGATCAAAAAAAAAATTTACTCCAATTAATACGTATTTTGTAATACTTCCTAGGCTAGGTTTTGTATTTCTACATTGACCTAAGTAGCCATTAAACTATACAGTTGAATTCAATCATCAACATCCAAACAGCAAACCTTATCGTGCTTAACTATTATCACAATACAGGGCGACATAGATTTATAAAAAGGGTCAAACAATGAATCAACAAACTGCAGTCTCAGCAACAGAATGGAAGCACATGTGCTTTGCAGGAATCAGTAAGCACTCAATTAATGAGATCGACTTAAATGAAGAACAAATTGCAGGTCTGCTTTCAATGATAGACCTTAGTTCTGTTATTTCTAGTGGTACCGCGATTGAACTTCAACACCTAATTAATGAGCAAGGTACTACTGCATGGGCAGCCATGTATGCACTTGTTATAGCTAACGACAAAGAAGCACTGAATCTCATCGCTAATGGAAAAACTCGCATTCATATCCCAGCTAATTTTATAAGAAGTGTATTTGGCAACCACATTAATTGGCCTGCAGCAATTCTTGAAAAATACGACTTAACTTTAGGAGAATACCGCCCTTTTGCAATCCCTTTCCTCGTCCATAAAAGCGTCACCAATATCGGCGCTCTATCTCAATCATTAAAAGCGCCAGATGGCAGCTTAGAGATATTTGGAGTGTATGAGTTTTTAGATACCGATCCCGAAGGACTACTTAAGGAATACGCTGAATTAGCAACTTTCATAAAAGAAGAACGCGAAGATGCCATTCAGTAAAGTCAGTTTATTCGAGTGAATAATTTACTCAGTGTTTAGTTTGAAAGTGATTTGAAGTAACTAACTTAGAGTGTGATTAAAGCTAAAAACGAAGCACAATCAGAAAACGGTAAAATATTCAGACATAGTTAAATCAATAGTCGTGTTTGTTTACAAATGAATCAACAGAAAAGGAAATAATCTCATGGGAATTGTCATGGCTGTCATCATGCTTCTAGGTGTTTTAGTGCTCGTTAATGCACGCTGGAAACATAAGAGCATTAGCATTGTGTTATTACTTGGCGGTTTATGGAATACATTTTGGTATGGTTTACGTCATATAAACAGTTTCTGGGGCAACTCTGCAATAATCACAGGTATTTTAATGGTGCTAGCTGCATTACATTTACTCGGGATTTTAAAGCTAGTTAAGGGAGGGAATAAATTTTACGCAATCTGTCTCTTCGCAGGATTTTTACTTTATAGCATTACCATTATTCAACTTAATTTAGGTTACCCCATTCTTAAATAAACAAATCAAAAGGATTTATCCATGAGTCTTGAATTAAAAATTGCGACCTTAGAAAACGTAGCTGAAGTGTTAACCTTGCATTATAAATATCAAGTAGATTCTATTTCTGAAGAAGATAAAAAAGATGGTTTTATTACCACTGCTTTTACAGAGTCACATTTAACTCGATTAATCACAGAAGAAAGCGGGCTTTTTATCGCCGTCAAAGATGGAAAGATCGTCGCTTATGCCATGTCTGCTTCTTGGGGATTTTGGTGCCAATGGCCCATGTTTGAATACATGGTAGCCAATTTACATGACGCCACATTATTAGGTAATGAACTCACCGAAAACAACTCATATCAATATGGGCCAGTTTGCGTTGATAAAAGTGTACGTGGTGAAGGTGTGTTTGAGGCTGTATTCCAATTTGCACTTAAAGAAATGTCAGCTCGTTACCCGTTCATGGTCACTTTTATTAACAAAATCAATCTTCGTTCTTATCAAGCACATACGCGAAAAGTCAATTTAGACGTGATCAGCGAATTTGATTTTAACAATAACCACTACTTTAAGTTAGCTTGTAAAACGAGCTAACGCTTTATTGAATTGCCTGAATGGTAGGAATAATATCTTTGCTTACCATATCATGTAATAAGTCACGGTAACCGGTTCGCCCAGAAGGTAGGTTTTCTTGAGAAGTAATAGCAATAGTTAGTGCTAATTCGGGCAAGACATAAATCATTTGCCCGCCATAACCCCAACCGTAATAGCCTTGCACACCAGAAAAAGGTTGAATAAACCAACCATAACCGTATTGACCTCGATGGAAACGTGATTGCGTTCTTGGTATCCAACTTTCTTCAATCCATTGTTTAGGGATAATGCGAACGCCCTTTTCAGTTACGCCACCTCGACGATACAACTCACCGAATGCTAATAAAGAAGCGGGAGTCATACTCACCTGATTACCGCCCATTGGCACTCCCTGTGGGTCTGTCTCCCAACTCTGTATCTTTACACCTGATCCTTGTAACCATTTATTCGCGAGCTTGTAAGTATTCTCTCCGCTTTGTTTCATAATGATCGCAGAAAGCAGGTGCGTATTGCCTGTTGAATATTGCATTTTACCACCAACGTCTTCAACAAATGGCCATGACAAAGCTGACTTAACCCAGTTTTTACTTGTCACCCAGCGACCATAGTTTCGACCCGAGGTACGCTCTAATCCAGCTTGCATTGAAAGTAAGTGGCCAACAGTAATTTCATTAATACGGGGATCTGCTTTGCTGGGTAACTGATTAGGTAATAACGAGGCAACGGTTTGTTGCACACTATCAATAACACCACGCTCAATAGCGATACCAACAATAGCGGACATAATGGATTTTGAAGCTGATTTGATATTGGTAGGCGATGTTAAATGGCTATTGTTATAAGCTTTTGCCCAAACAAGATCGCCCTGATAAGCGATTTGAATGGTTTTAATATTTGGGAATGTCTTCGCCGTTTTGTCCATTGCGCTAAAATCAAACTCATTGGCTTGAGCAAAACTAAAAACAAAAAAACTGCAAAGCAATATAAAACGCATAGGCACTACAAACCATTTAGTAATAAAAATAAAACTATAACATGTTTTGACGCTATTCTTATTTAGGCTGGTTTTGGGGTTTATATGGAAAAGTAAAATAGTTTATGAAGCAATAAACAGAAAAAGTGCACTCTATAATACTCACCCTCATTAAATATGAGGATGAGCAATTAAGTTTTAAAACTTAAAGGTCTGATTTTTGTTTATTTTTATTTTTAAAGTAGGTCACCGCTTTAAAAACAACAACTGCAAATAAAGCCCAAAAAACAGCATGGTAAATCATGTGTAAAGTGCCGTGGCCTAATGCGTGATCAGTATGTGCAAAAGCTTGTGACGATAATAATAGTGCGAAAACTAGGGTAATAAATTTCATAATCGTTCCTTTAAATAACGTATAAAGTTTAGGTTTCAATAATAACAAGCGCGATTCTACTTAAGCATGCCTTGGGTTTCAATGAATTCAATAATATCAGCTAAACCTTGTTGGGTTTTCATATTACTAAAAATAAAGGGTTTATCACCACGCATCTTCTTAGCGTCTCTATCCATGACTTCCAATGATGCTCCCACTAATTCAGCGACATCTATTTTGTTGATAATTAATAAGTCAGACTTTGTAATACCCGGTCCACCTTTACGAGGGATTTTATCACCCGCAGAAACATCAATTACGTATAAGGTTAGATCCGATAATTCAGGGCTAAAGGTAGCACTTAAGTTATCACCACCACTTTCTACTAATACAAAATCTAAGTCAGGATGACGTTCATGTAGCTCATCAATGGCAGCTAAATTCATAGAAGCATCTTCACGAATCGCAGTATGTGGACAGCCGCCGGTTTCAACACCCATAATACGATCCGCAGATAAAGCATCGTTACGCGTTAAAAACTGCGCATCTTCATGTGTATAGATATCATTAGTCACCACAGCCATTTCATATTTTTCACGTAATGCTAGGCATAATTGGCTTAATAATGCGGTTTTACCCGAACCAACTGGGCCACCAACACCAATACGTAAAAGTTGTTTTTTTCTCATTGTATTTCTCTCATATTCAGTAATTTCAGTTTTCTAAGATCGAAAAAGGCGCGTGTACTGTGTTTCATGCCAAGCACTCGCCATCGCTAATCTGGGTAAACTCGCACCAATATCATCGTCTTCAATGGCATTAGCAATATCGATGGCTTTGCTCACTTGTTCACTTAATTCGAACAGTAAATTTTGTGATTGTGTCTGACCTAATGGCACTAACTTAGTAGCAGCAGCAACTTGGTTGTCCAAATAAGTCCAACAATAACCACTTTGAGCAGAAATTAGATCTAACTTGCACAAGTAAGCGGCTAGCGCAAAAATACTGACAAAACTACAATCTTGCTGTGCGAATAAATCCTTATAGGGTTCGCTATCGACACCATCCAGTTTTTTTAATAAACGTACTAAAGCTTTACCCATAGCCACATCAGCAAGTCGTAATTCACTGCTTTCGCGGCAAGCAATTAAGTACTCGTTATGCAATTTAAAACTCTCAAAGTCTTTGTTTTCTAATGCTTGATACAAACGCTTAAATAACGCCAAATCAGTACGAGCAATAGATTCATGAAGGTTTAACTCAATCCAATCAAAGGTGCTTTTTTGACAGCTTATCCAATTCATTTCCGTCGCATATTCAAGTCCCTGTGAGAATGAAAATCCACCGACAGGCAGATTCGCACTACATAATTGTAATAGGCGATTAAGCTTAAGTGGATCCGCAATATTAATGTTCATGGCTATGTGAGTGTCCGTGTGAATGACCGCTACGTTTTCCATAAGCGCCATTTTCTGGTTCAAAAACCGCAGGGCTTTTATTAATACTTAAGCCATAATTTTCAGCTAACTCTTCTAGCACATGATCGGGTTTAAAACGCACCCACAACTCACCTACTTGCAATGTAGTATGACGATTACCTAAGTGATAACAAACCTTACTGAATGCTAACCAATCACTACCAACAGCCGTTGAAACATCTTCAGCTTGGCCTTTTACTTCAACCAACAAACCACATTCCGTTTTTAATATTTCACCCACTACTAATGGATGCCCACGCTCAACAAAAATGCCAATATCCGCACCTTTATCGGTTACGCCTTTGATACGTGATTTTTTACGTGTATCGTGATCTAGCGTGATTGAATCATTGATTTCATCGTGCGTATGGTCCAGCCTTTCAAATACTTTTAACATGATGTTCAGAGCCCCTTAGAATAAAGTATAACGCTGCGCCAACGGCAATTCCGTAGCCGGTTCACAGGTCAACAATTCACCATTGGCACGTACTTCATAGGTTTGTGGATCCACTTCAATATTCGGCATCCAATCATTATGAATCATGTCCTTTTTACCCACATTACGGGTGTTTTTACATACCCCGATTAAACGTGTCATTCCTGCAATTTCAGGTACGTTTTTATCAACCGCCGCCTGCGATAAAAAAGTCATTGACGTTTGTGCCGCTGCGCTGCCAAATGAACCAAACATTGGACGATAATAAACAGGTTGTGGTGTAGGTATCGAGGCATTAGCATCGCCCATTGGCGCTGCAGCAATAAATCCAGACTTCAAAATCATCGAGGGTTTTATACCAAAGAAAGCAGGTTTCCACAGAACTAAATCCGCTAATTTCCCCACTTCAATCGAACCAACTTCATGGCTAATACCATGACTTATCGCAGGATTAATTGTGTATTTAGCAATATAGCGTTTCGCACGGAAATTATCATTCCGCTCAGTATCAGGCGCAAGTGGTCCACGTTGTTGTTTCATTTTATGTGCAGTTTGCCAAGTACGCGTGATCATCTCACCCACACGCCCCATGGCTTGAGAGTCAGATGAAATCATACTGATTGCACCTAAGTCATGCATGATGTCTTCTGCCGCGATACTTTCTTTACGAATACGTGAATCTGCAAAGGCAACATCTTCAGGAATAGATGGGTTTAGATGATGACATACCATTAACATATCTAAATGTTCATCAATGGTATTAACGGTATAAGGTCGCGTTGGATTCGTTGACGATGGTAATACATTCGGCTCACCACAAGCGCGAATAATATCTGGAGAATGACCGCCACCAGCACCTTCAGTATGATAAGTGTGGATAGTACGACCTTTAAACGCGCCCAAGGTATCTTCTAAAAATCCTGACTCATTTAACGTATCAGTATGAATTGCAACTTGTACATCATAGCGCTCTGCAACCGATAAACAGTTGTCGATAGCCGCAGGAGTTGTCCCCCAATCTTCATGTAATTTAAGGCCACAAACACCCGCTTCAATTTGCTCTTCAATGGCTTTAGGTAAGCTCACATTACCTTTACCTAAGAACCCAAAATTCATGGCAAAGTCATTAGTGGATTGTAGCATTTTATGAATGTTCCAAGGTCCCGGCGTACATGTAGTCGCCTTAGTACCTGTCGCTGGACCTGTTCCGCCACCAATCATGGTTGTCACACCTGACATTTGTGCTTCTTCAATTTGCTGCGGGCAAATAAAATGAATATGCGCATCGATGCCACCAGCCGTTAATATTTGTCCCTCACCAGCAATCACTTCGGTACCCGCACCGATTTCAATATCGATATTGTCTTGAATATCAGGATTACCCGCTTTACCGATAATCGCAATGCGCCCATCTTTAATACCAACGTCAGCTTTTACAATCCCCCAATGGTCAAGAATCAACGCATTGGTGATAACAAGATCGACTGTTTCTGAACATGCTGCTTGGCTTTGCCCCATACCATCTCGAATCACCTTACCGCCACCAAAAGTGACTTCTTCGCCATATTCAGTGAAATCTTTTTCAACTTCAATCCATAGGTCGGTATCAGCTAAACGCACGCGGTCACCAACGGTTGGCCCAAACATATGCGCATAAGAATTTTTATCAATCGTTGCCATGGTTATAGATCTCCTTGAATTTCACCGCGAAAACCAAATACACGTTGCCTACCTCGATAAGGAATTAGCGTCACTTCGCGCTCTTGTCCTGGTTCAAAACGCACCGCAGTACTTGAAGTAATATCTAATCGATAACCTTTAGTGATTTCACGATCAAAAACCAAGGCTCGGTTAACTTCATAAAAATGAAAATGAGAGCCCACTTGAATCGGTCTATCACCTGAGTTTGCGACTCTCACCGTTAGTTGCTTTCGGCCGACATTGAGTTCACGATTACCTGTATCCGTTTTTATTTCACCGGGGATCATAAGCTGCTCCATTAAATAATTGGGTTATGAATAGTCACTAATTTAGTACCATCTGGAAATGTCGCTTCAACCTGTACTTCAGGGATCAATTCAGCAATGCCATCCATTACTTGATCACGGGTTAATAAGGTACGGCCATAATCCATCATTTCTGCAACAGTTTTTCCATCGCGAGCCCCCTCCATAATTTCCATCGAGATATAAGCCATCGCTTCCGGGTAATTCAGTTTTACTCCTCGTTTTAAACGACGCTCTGCTAATAATGCCGCAGTAAAAATCAGTAACTTGTCTTTTTCTCTTGGTAATAGATCCATAACGTTCTCTTTCTATATATGAAAAAATTTAAGGTTTTATGTATGCCAAATTCGAGGTTGTATTGCGACTTTATCGGTTAGTAAAGGTCGCAAAATTTCCCATAAGCTTATAAATAATTGTTTGCACTGTTGTGCATGTGCGCCTAAATAACGAATCACTAACAACCCATCAATATCTGTAATACTGATGTTCATCTGTGCGTTTTGCTCATTTATTTTTTCTCGGCATAAATCAACAATGCCTTTTCGTTGGTAAGTATTTATTAATTTTTCAGGTGCATACGCTAAGAAAGTAGCAAACACGCTATTACTAGCTAAGCCTGCAGGATGCGTTAATAAATGATTAGCAGGAGATAATGCAATACGATCATGGTAAATCAATTTCCCATCGCAAAATAAACGATTTAATTGGCAGTATTTACCTTCAACAAAAGGCTCATTAGAATCAGGTAATCCAAGACAAGTGATATCCCAACCTAGGTAAACACTATGACTAGTTAGCTCGATATCAACGGTATTAAAACCATCAGCTCCTTCGTAAACGATCGTTTCTTGTGGAAAGTTTTCACACTTAGCATTATCGCCTAATACAAACTTAGTGATTTGCGCTTGCTTAGATTCACCAATATCAAGATTGGTACGAGCACGATAAAAGCGTCCCGCTCCGGGTGTTGTAAATAGGAGATGAGCATCCTGTTTAACTTCAACACTGATACGTAATTCATCACCGGAAACAATACCTGCTGGTGGATGTAAAAGATAAATATGAGCACAATCTCGGCCCTCAGGATAAAACGCTTTTTGAACTGAGAGTGGGCCTTTACGTTGCGTACGTGTTAATTGAGTGCCAACAGGTGTATTGCTGAATTCCAACAATAAATGTGCAAGCCAATGGTTTTTCACTAGCTTATTGAGTGTTGACCTTGTGGTTTCGGTTACTATCATTGTTACCTTAGTATTATCATTAACATGACAAATTTAAACGGCTAGATACTTTGACACCAATTCATCATCAAGCTCATCCATTGCTCCCGACGCAATCACTTGGCCTTTTTCCATTAGATGAAAATTCTCTCCTACTGCGCGAGCGAAGGGAAGCTTTTGCTCAACTAAAATAATGGTCATACCTTCTTCTTTGTTTAATTTTAGTAATACATCACGAATCAGTTGTACTATGTTTGGCTGAATACCTTCATTAGGTTCATCCAAGATCAATATATCAGGATTTAAAACCAACGCACGACCAATGGCTAATTGTTGCTGTTGACCACCAGAAAGATCGCCACCACGTCTATGTAGCATTTCCTTTAAGACAGGAAACAACTTATAAATATGATTTGGGATGGTTTTACTTGTTTGTCTTGAACAGTTTAAGCTTATCTTTAAGTTTTCTTCAACGGTTAATTGCGGGAAAATATGACGTCCTTGAGGCACATAACCCACACCAATTTCAGGTCGCTTTTCAACGCTACTTTTACTCATATCTTGATCGTTAATCATTAAGCTACCAGCACTAATCGGTAACAACCCCATAATGGTTTTGAGCAAGGTTGTTTTACCGACACCATTGCGTCCCATGATACAAGTACGTGAACCTTTCTCAATTTTCAAATCAAGATCCCAAAGGATTTGAGTGCCACCATATTTTTGGTCTACTGATTTTAATTCAATCATTTACGCTTGCTCCTCACCTAAATAGACTTCACGTACATCTTTGTTTTCTTGTATTTCATCCATTGAACCTTCCGCTAAAACAGAACCTTGATGTAATACAGTTACTTTGCGCGCAATAGATCGAACAAAGGCCATATCATGCTCAACCACTACTACAGAATGCTTACCTGCAAGTGAGGTTAACAACTCAGCAGTACGTTCAGTTTCTTGCGCTGTCATACCGGCAACGGGTTCATCCACCAATAATAAACGTGGTTCTGCAGCTAATAACATACCGATTTCTAACCACTGCTTTTGACCGTGAGATAAACGCCCTGCAGGGTAATTTTGTTCTGCGGTTAAGCCAATGGTAGCTAACACTTCATCAATTTTATCTTTCTGCTCACCACTTAATTTATGGAACAACGCTGTCCAAATGCCTTTATCACCGGATAGACTTAATTCAATATTTTCAAATACAGTTAACGCTTCAAAAACAGTTGGTTTTTGGAATTTACGTCCAATACCAGCGCGTGCAATTTCAGACTCATCTAATTGCAATAAATCGATTTGCTGACCAAAGTTAACTTTTCCTGTATCAGGCCGAGTTTTACCTGTGATCACATCCATTAACGTCGTTTTACCCGCGCCATTAGCACCGATTAAACAGCGTAACTCACCATCACCGATATAAAGATTAAGATCGTTTAAGGCTTTAAAACCATCAAAACTCACGCTGACATCTTCTACATATAAAATCACACCATGTTTTGTATCTGGCGCTTTACTTGTCACTGTTGAGAGCGGCGAACCATTTTTATCTACTATCATTATTTGTTCTCCGTCGCAGTATTCTTATTGTTAATAATGGCTTTGGCATTACTTTCTTTAGCGGGTGGATCTATTTTATCCATCAAGTTAAAGACTAAACCTGCCAGCCCTTTTGGTAATAAAAGCGTGACTAATACAAATAAACCACCTAAACCAAATAACCAAGCTTCAGGCATAATGGCTGTAAAGCGCGTTTTAGCATAACTCACTACAATCGCACCTACGAGAGCGCCGTATAATGTGCCACGGCCACCAATGGCAACCCAAATAACAATCTCAATTGAATTTAATGGAGAGAATTCCCCCGGATTAATAATGCCCACTTGCGGTACATAAAGCGCACCAGCAACACCCGCTAACATAGCCGATACAACAAAGATCCAAACTTTATAATGTTGCGGTTTATAACCAACAAAACGGACTCTGTCTTCCGCATCACGGATCGCAGTTACAACACGTCCCATTTTAGAATTAACAATAAAATGACTGATTGCATAACCAATGGCTAACATCACAGCAGTTGCTACAAACAAGGCTAATTTAGTATCAGGAGACTGTAATGAGAAACCAAAGATTTCTTTAAAGTCAGTGAGTCCATTATTACCACCAAATCCCATTTCGTTACGGAAGAATGAGAGTAACAAGGCATAGGTCATGGCTTGCGTCATGATTGATAAGTAAACACCGCTCACACGAGAACGGAACGCTAAACTACCAAAGATATAAGCTAATAAACCAGGACCTGCAAAGACCAATAAAATCATGATCAAAGGGTTATCAGAGCCAGCCCAATACCAAGGTAATTCAGTCCAATTCAAAAACACCATAAAGTCAGGTAATTCAGCATTACCATACACACCACGGTCTCCGATTTGACGCATTAAATACATGCCCATTGCATAACCGCCTAGCGCAAAAAAAGCACCATGACCTAAACTCAAAATACCACAATATCCCCAGACTAGATCTACTGCTAACGCGAGTAAGGCATAACAAAGATACTTCCCTAACAAACTTACAGTGTAATCACTAACATAAAGTAATGAGCCTTCAGCAAACACTAAATTACAAAAAGTAACGTAAATGGTTGAGATGAATAGAATAGCGATAACCGTATGCAAGCTATTCATTTTTTTAACAAACGGTGAATTAAGTAAATTTTTCATTATTCAGCAGATCTCCCTTTTTGTGGAAATAATCCTTTAGGTCGTTTTTGAATAAACAACACTAAACCCACTAACACAATAATATTTGCCAGCACTGGCCCCATTGAAGGCTCTAGGAATTTATTAAAGGTGCCCATGGTCATCGCTGCCACTAAGGTTCCCCATAAGTTGCCCACACCACCAAACACAACCACTAAGAATGAATCAATGATATAAGCTTGCCCTAAATTCGGTCCCACATTAGTTAACTGACTTAATGCCACACCAGCAACACCTGCGATACCCGATCCTAAACCAAAGGTAATCGCATCAACCCATGAGCTTTTAACACTTAACGCTCTTGCCATATCTCGGTTTTGAGAAACCGCACGAACATGTAAACCTAGTGACGATTTTTTCAAGATCATTAATAAAGTGAAGAACACCGCTAAGGCAAATAAAATAATGTAAAGACGGTTATAAGTAAGCGATAGCATTGGGTTAATTTCTAATGAACCACTCATCCATTGTGGTGCTTCCACTTGACGGTTTAATGGAGAGAAAACACTTCTTACTAATTGTTGCAGAATCAAGCTGATACCAAAGGTTGCTAACAAGGTTTCTAAAGGACGCCCTTTTAAGAAACGGATCACACCACGTTCAATCAATACACCAACAAAACCTGATACCAAGAATGCCGCTGGCACTGCCATCAATAATGAATATTCAATTAAATTAGGGAATAGTTGCTGGATAACATAAGTCGTATACGCACCAAGCATCATCATTTCGCCGTGCGCCATATTAATCACGCCCATTACACCAAAGGTAATAGCCAAACCAATAGCCGCTAGTAATAAAACCGACCCTAAACTTAAACCGAAGAATAGGTTTTCAACTAAACCGTAAACACTTGCACTTTGCTCAATATTATCGATTGATTTAACTAATGCTTTTCTTAGCTCTGCTGTGTCATCTTGTTTAGGTAATAAATCTAATTGCTTTACTAATGCGTTCTTAACCGTTGGCTCTAAACGTTCAGAAAGTTGTTTCGCGGCGGCTAATTTTTCTTCATTTGCGCCAGTTTGTAATTGATTAATTAGTAAAATCACTGACATCAATTCACGGACATCATCTTCTTTTTCAGTTTTGACGAGTTTAGTAACTAGGTTAATGCCGATTTGATTAGGATTTTCTAATAATTGATTAAGGGCATCGAGTCGAACACCTTCCTCGACGCTCATTAAATCTAAATTAGCTAATAAAACACGAATTTGTCCACGTAAACGGTTGTTCGTTCTTACCTTCTTGATCGCAGATTTTTTAACTGCAGGCAGTGATTCTGTTGTTAATACATCAATCAATTCATATTTATTTTGTTCATTTTTTTGTACTGAAACCACTTGTTTGTTTGATTTCAAATAGTACAAATCGCCTTCTATTAAAGGCTCTAAAATATCACGCACTTGAGGTGCTGATGTCGCCGCGATATTTTCAATCAAAGGCGCCATCTTATTTAATTTGGTTGTTGGTAATTGCTCGACAAGAGATGAAAGAGCAGAAGGTTCTTGCGTTTCACTAACAGCTGCTGAAGCGTTGAATGACATGACACAGAAAAGTAATAGGGGAAATAGTCGCAACATGGGCCGTTCCTTAGTATTGATTAATTCAGTCCAGAAAAAGGGAGGTGTAAAACCTCCCTTTTAAAGTTAATTATGACGGAGAGTAATAATTAGAACTTTTGACCTGAACATTTAGCAGTAGTTACATCGAAGTTGCCGCATTTAATTGGTGCTGTCCAATCTGATACTAAGTTCTTAGAGCTTGGTAAAAAATCAGACCATGCGTCACCAATCACAGTATCAGGCGTTTCCCAAACCACTTCAAATTGACCATCTTCTTGGATTTCACCAATTAATACAGGCTTAGATAAATGATGGTTAGGATTCATAACCGCGATTCCGCCAGTTAAGTTAGGTACAGCAACACCAATCATTGCTTGCTCAACAGCATCAACATCTGTAGTTCCTGCTTTTTCAACAGCCTTCACCCACATTTTAAAACCAATGTAAGTCGCTTCCATTGGGTCATTAGTAACACGTTTATCATCACCGATATATTCTTTCCAGTTTTCGATAAACTCTTCGTTTTCTTCAGATTCAACACTTTGGAAGTAGTTCCAAGCCGCTAAATGGCCTACTAGAGGTTTAGTATCAAAACCAGATAATTCTTCTTCACCTACAGAGAATGCAATAACAGGAATATCTTCAGCAGAAATACCTTGGTTGCCTAACTCTTTGTAGAATGGGATATTTGCATCACCGTTTACGGTAGAAATTACGGCAGTTTGCTTGCCTTTAGATCCAAAACGTTTCACATCAGAAACAATGTTTTGCCAATCAGAGTGACCAAATGGCGTGTAGTTAACCATAATATCTTCAGCTTTAACGCCTTTAGATTTTAAGTAAGCTTCTAATATTTTGTTAGTTGTACGAGGGTAAACGTAATCCGTACCTAGTAAAACGAAACGTTTTGCACCGATATCATTGATTAAGTAATCAACGGCTGGAATCGCTTGTTGGTTTGGAGCTGCACCTGTGTAGAAAACATTTTTAGATGATTCTTCACCTTCGTATTGAACTGGGTAGAACATTAAACCGTTCAATTCTTCTAATACAGGTAAAACAGATTTACGAGATACTGAAGTCCAGCTACCGAAAATAACGTCTACTTTTTCTTTTGCTAACAGCTCACGGCCTTTTTCTGCAAATAGCGGCCAGTTTGATGCAGGGTCAACAACAACAGGTTCGATTTTTTTACCTAATAAACCACCTTTTTTGTTTTGGTCTGCAATCATCATTAATACAGTGTCTTTCAGCGTTGTTTCACTGATTGCCATTGTGCCTGATAAAGAATGTAGAACACCTACTTTGATGGTATCTGCTGCGTAAGCAAAGTTAGTCATTAGTCCCGTTGCAACAATCGAGCTCGCAACAATTAGTTTCTTCAATTTCATAGCTAGTTCCTTTCCTTTATCATTTAAGTGTTAAGACTCTACGGTCCTAATCACAACCAATTTCAAGTGATGTAAGTATCTAGCAATGAGCGCAAGCTTTAAATGCGTAAAAGCGCGCAACTAACTACGCAATTATGCGCATATAAAAACAACACTTAATTGGTTAAAATACGCGCGCAAGCCGGAAACGTATTTCTATAAGTAGGATTTAAAAAACAATAACTAAAGATAACTCAACGACGAGTCAACCTAACGAGTAACTATGCAGTCCAATCAAAAAATACTTAAAGCACGCCGCACGTACAACAAACTCGTTGCCAACGAAATGATGGAAGACTTCGCGCTACGCTTCACTGCAAAACGTGCACGAAAATGGTCATTAAATCGCATTTCCATGACGGCATTAGGCATTGTTTCTTTTCTTGTATTAGAAGCCATTGGAGGTGCAATTACATTGACCTATGGTTTTGAAAATGCGGCATGGGCCATTTTAGCGGTCACCTTAGTTGTATTTTTTAATGGGTTACCAATCAGTTATTACGCGGCGAAATATGGCGTTGATATTGATTTGCTCAGCCGAGGAGCCGGATTTGGTTATATTGGTTCAACTATCGCTTCTCTTATTTACGCTTCCTTCACCTTTATCTTTTTTGCCCTTGAAGCCGCTATTATGGCAATGGCATTACAAATCCTCTTTGGCTTACCCTTATTCGCAGGTTATATCGTCAGTACCCTATTAATTATCCCTTTAGTCACGCACGGTATTACTTATATCAGCCGCTTTCAGGTTTGGACTTCTCCTATTTGGGTCGCATTACAAATATTGCCTTTATTCTTTGTATTTACTCACGCCGATAGCCAATTTAGTGAATGGGTCAACTTCACAGGCGATGCAGGCGAATCAGGTAAAACCTTTAATATCTTATTATTTGGCGGCGCTTCGGCAGTTTTATTGGCCTTGGTTGCGCAAATTGGTGAGCAGGTTGATTTCCTTCGCTTTTTACCAGAGAAACCGCATAAGAAAGCATGGAAATGGTGGTTAGCTTTGATCGCTGGTGGTCCAGGTTGGATCATCTTTGGTGCACTTAAATTATTGTTAGGATCCTTCCTTGCTTATTTTGCATTAAAACAAGGTGTTGCACCAGAAAACGCAAGCGACCCTGCACATATGTATCAACTTGCGTTTACCTATGTCTTTGATAATCCCGCAATCAGCGTGATTGTCGCCTGTACCTTTGTGGTGATTTCTCAACTCAAAATTAACGTCGCCAATGCTTATGCAGGTTCATTGGCTTGGTCTAACTTCTTCTCGCGTGTTACGCACAATCACCCCGGTCGCGTTGTATGGATGGTCTTTAACGTTGCCATTGCTTTATTGTTAATGGAATTAGGGATTTACCAAACTATTGCAAGTATGCTGTCGGTTTATTCTGTGATTGTATTAGCTTGGTTAAGCTCAGTGGTTGCCGATTTAATTATCAATAAACCACTTGGCATCAGCCCTCGCCATATTGAATTTAAACGCTCGCATCTTTACGATATTAACCCTGTTGGTGTTGGTTCGATGTTGCTTGCATCAATCGCAGGCTTTACCGCACACATGGGTATTTATGGCGAAACCATGGAAGCTCTCGCTTCTTTTGTGGCTTGTTTTTTACCTTTTATTACTGTGCCTTTAATTGGATGGTTAACTAAAGGAAAATATTATTTAGTTGATAACCAACAACCAGAGATCACCACGTTCACCGAATGTCATATTTGTGAAAACAGTTTTGACCGTGAAGATATGACCTTCTGCCCCGCTTATGGCAAAGCCATTTGTTCACTATGTTGTAGCTTAGACGTTCGTTGTGCTGACCAATGTCGACCAGAAGCCACTTTGTCACAACAAGCTCATGGTTTCTTTAGCCGTTTTCTTAGCCATAGAGCGATACGCTTATTAACTACGCCGTTAACGCAATTCCTAGTGTTAACCATGAGTTTGAGTTTAATTGGCGCAGCCATTCTATTTTTAGTGTACCTGCAAGTTCCCCTTGACGATTTACAAGTGAAAGACGTCTTTGCAAGCACCTTAATTAAGATATTCTTTTTATTAATGATCATTATCGGCATCGTCAGTTGGTTGTTTATTCTTGCGCGTGGCGGCAGTAAAAATGCCTTAAAAGAATTACGTTCACAAACCAATGCATTAGCAAAAGAAGTGGATGCGCATGAGGAAACGTCTTCTGAATTACAGAGAGCAAAAAATATTGCAGAATCTGCCAACGAAGCAAAAAGCCGTTATCTAGCGGCATTAAGTCATGAATTACGAACGCCTTTAAATGTATTGTTAGGTTATGCGCAATTGTTAATGCGAGATGAAGTGTTACCTCCCAAACAGCGTGAAACCATTTCAACCATTCGCCGTAATGGAGAGCATTTAGCAGACTTAATTGAAAGCTTGTTAGAAGTCTCCAAAATAGAAGCAGGTCGAGTAACCCTGCAGCGAGACGAATTCAACTTAAAAGCCATACTGCAACAACTTGTAGATATGTTCCAAATGCAGGCGAGTAAAAAAGGCATTAAATTCCACTACGAAACCAGTGCCAATTTACCTGATTATGTAGCAACGGATAAACAACGTTTTAGACAAATATTAATCAACCTAATTTCTAATGCAATTAAATATACAGAGCAAGGCTCAGTAACTTTCAAAGTCACCTATCGCAGCGAAGTGGCGAACTTCAGCATTATCGATACTGGAGCAGGTATTGCTAAAAGTAATCAAGATTTGATCTTCAAACCCTTTGAGCAGATTCGTAATACACACACACAATCAATTGGGGGAACAGGCTTAGGCTTAACCATTTCTCGTTCTCTTGCTGAATTAATGGGGGGTGAAATCAGTTTAACCAGTCAAATAGGTAAAGGCTCTACCTTCAATTTCAAACTCATGTTATTTAAATTAAATAAGGATCCTAAAGAGCCAGAATTAACCAAGTCAGAAGCGATTGGCTATAACGGCTCAAAACAAACGGTATTGGTGGTTGACGATAACCTTAATCAACGAGAATTGATGCTTAACTTATTAGCGCCGATTGGTTTTGAAGTGCTATTAGCGGAAAGTGCACAGCAAGGTTTTACACTATTAGAAAACAACGATATCGATTTGATTTTAATGGATGTACAAATGCCAGATATGAACGGCTGGCAAATGGTGAAAAGCTTACGAGAACAACATTATCAAATGCCAGTGTTAATGGTTTCCGCAAACGCGCGTGATGCAGAATACAACTTACAAGCGGAAGGTTACCATAATGGTTATATCGCAAAGCCACTTAATATGGATGCGTTGTTAGGTAAAATTGCCCAATTACTTAACTTACAATGGCAATACAAAAGCACAGATAACACGAATCAACTGTTACCTCAAAAACAAAAGAAAATAGATATTAGTAATGAACAATATCAAGCATTAATTGCATTAGCTGAAATCGGTTTCTTATCGGGTTTTAAAGATAAATTTACAGAAATAGAAAGTGAGTACCATTTTCCAGAAGATAGCGCGTCACAAATACTTGAGTATGTTGAGGTTTGTAACTTCCCTAAAATTATTGAATATTTAAGAGAGTTAAGCGATGAATCCTAAAAGCAGCGATGTTGTATTAGTGGTTGATGATTCTCCGGAATCGTTAGGCATGCTGAATGTAGCATTAAACAGCCAAGGTTATACTGCGCTGGTGGCATTAAGTGGGCAACAAGCTTTATCCATTGCCGAAAAAGTCCCCCCAGATGTCGTATTGTTAGATGCCATGATGCCTGAAATGGATGGTTTTGAAACCTGTCGTCGTTTGAAAGAATTGCTACCTAACACACCAATTATTTTCATGACGGGATTAACCGACGTGGAAGATATTGTAAAAGGGATCGAAGCTGGTGGTGTAGATTATGTGACTAAACCAATTTCACCCGATGAAGTGATTGTACGCATCAAACGTCATATCGCCACAGCCAAGCTTGCACTCAGTGCACAGGACGCATTAGATCATGCAGGCAAAACTATTTTTTGTGTGAGTCATTTAGGCCGTCTCTCTTGGGCGACACCTCACGTTCATGAAATACTAGAAGCCATCACTAAAGGGGATTACAGCGCATGGGCAACATTAGCACCACTTATTGAAAACTGGTTACTTACCGATACCAGCAAAGAATTGACCGTTAATTGTTTTGCAGAAAAAGTAACAATCGCCTACGAACGTCAACAAGAAGACATGCATTTACTACGTATTGTGCAAAATCAAACACAAAAATCACCTGAAGATTTAAAGGCAAAATTACCTATTACCAAACGCGAGTCTGAAGTCTTGTATTGGGTGTCATACGGCAAAACCAGTTGGGAAATTTCACAGATTTTAGAAATGAGCCCACGCACAGTGAACAAACATTTAGAGCAGGTTTATAAGAAATTGGGAGTGGATAATAGGACGTCTGCGGCGGCGATTTCGATTCGGATCTTAGAGGGGTGATGCAACAAAGGATTGTTGGTTTATCCTTTTTTCTAGTTACTTTCATCACCGCTAGGAATGTATTTCTCTCGTTTCCATAGTCCTCCGTGGGAATGCATATTTTAAATTAAGGTTCGTCTGCGCTCATCGAGTCTGATTGATATTTATTAACAGTGTTTTCGCCCTGTCGGCGACATACTTTTTCTTACCAGAAGAATAAAGTAAGCAAAAAGACTGGCTCCCAATTCGTTTTTTAATCTGAATCAATGACAGCCTTCTTTACGCACCGCTTATACGGCGCGTCCATGCGCCGAGCTAGCAACGGCAAAGGGCACGCAGAGCTTAGCCCGCTCATAACACTATGCTGCCGCATAATTCGCTCCATGCCTCTACTTGCTAAAGGCTATCATTGATTCAGAAAAACTCAACGGGAGAGTTGCCGTAGCCGCGTTGAGTCATGTTCTATTATTTATAGGAAAACTTAATTCCGTGTTTCTACAGTAAACACGGAACTTTTCCGTCTCTCCACATGACAAAGGTTTTATGTTTTTATTTAATAGCTTGATTTAATGCTTGATTACACTAAAGTAACACCTAATTTATCAAATTAAACTATTCCGCATTTTCACCGTAAATACGGAATAATTCGACTTAGTTGCGTTGTTATACAAAAGGAGTAAGTTATGATTCAACGTTTCGCATATTTAAATATTTGGGAAAAACTTGATAATAGTGCTTTTACTGCGGTGTTTAATTACGCATTCGAGATTGCAACATCAGAATCGAAGGACTTAACTCTGATTGTTAATAATGTAAAGCAATGTTCTGATTTCATAGATAAATTTATAGATAAAACAAGCTCAAAAAAATTACAGAAAGGAGATGTTTTAAGTTATAAGGGGGTAAACATTTCCCTTAAATCTCCTTTCTCATTAAAAAGCCACCAAAATTATGGTCTTTTCTGTGCATTTCACCCTAGTGATAAAGCAATCTCGTCAATGGAAGCTACTAGAGAACCTTTAGCTATTGTTATTCTTGGTGAGCATGAAGACCATCTTAATACCTGGATAGAAAACAACAACGTACAATTATTAGCGCAGAGTTAATTTTGTATTACAAGAGTTTTCAAGCTGGAAGATTTACCGCTGACCATCGCTTCGCAATTCTATCCAACGTTAATTCCCCGCTTAAAACAACGTTATGAATATACTCCAAATTGGGTGGTAACTTGCATAAAAAAGAATTTTTATCTCTTAGAAAAAAAGCCATCATATTGTTTGATGATACATTTAGCTCTCATTTGTCTACTGAGGAGGGACGCATATTCTATTTGCTTAGTAAAAAGTTATTAAATCATATTAATAGCTTTTATACAGTGTTGAATGGCACCAATTTCAATGATGTAGTTGAAAATAGTGAGCAAATTGATCATTCGTCAGCAAAAATACTTTTAAGAGCATCTTTTGAGTCATACCTGGTAATGAATCACTTATTCTTTGAAAAGCCAAACCTAACAGAAATTAGGGTGTTGTTATATAAACACACCGGCTTAAAAGAAAGGCAAGATAAGCTACCAGATAAAAATTTGAATTTTGATTTAAATGCAAAGAAAAAAGAAGAATCAGAATTAATAAAAGCTATTGAGGCATCAATTAATAATGTATCAGCCTCTCTTGACTTAGAACAAAAATATATACGAAAGGCGCTAAAAGAAGGCTGGAGTGCTGGAAATGGTTGGATTCAATTAGGTCGTAAAAGTTCTTTAGCAAACTCATACGTAGAAACTGTATATCCCTATTTATGTGGTTACTCGCACTCCGGGTATGAGTCATTGATGCAGCTGGCAAGCGATGAAAACAGTCGTAATGTTACATGCAGAGATAAGCAATCGATATTATATTTCTATGCTTCATATTTGTTAGCTAACTTCTGTAAACTATACTGCTCACATACTAAAGTTGCTGATAATGAAAGTGTGAAAAAAATAGGTGAAATAGAGATGTTTTTGCAAAAATACCGAAATATATATTCATAATCGGGTAGCCGGAGGTATCTAACCTCTAGCCCACTCGTTGAGCGAAACAATATCAATAAGTTAATATAAAACGACACTCAATGTGGCTACGACTAACCTCCCGTTGAGTTTTTCTGAATTAATGATTGCCTTTAGCAAGCTAAGGCAGGGATGCCGTTGCTAGCGAACTTCGCGGCATGGACGCCGCGTATGAGCGGTGCGTAAAGAAGGCTGTCATTTATTCAGATTAAAAAACGAATTGGGAGCCAGTCTTTTTGCCTACTTTATTCTTCTGGTAAGAAAAAGTAGGTCGCCGACATGGCGAAATACCAAGTAATGAAATATCAAACAGCCTAGATGAGCGAAGACGAACTAAATAACACCACCGACAGAATGCAAAATGAGTATGACTTTACTTTGCCTAAAATTAACTGGAGACATTCCTTTTGATGCTGTGAGTAAAAAGCTTCTTCTGGTAAAAAAAAGGTCGCCGACATGGCGGAATAACAAGTAATGGAATATCAAACAGCTTCAATGATCGCCAGTGAATTAAAATAAGAACAAGCAGTAAAATAAGGAGAGGTTACATGCACAATAAAAAGCTATCAATGCTCACTAGCATCGGGCAATGTCACTGTGGAGAAAGCAATATTATGCTTAATCTTCCTGAGCCTTTAGAAAGATACAGCCCTCGTGCATGTGATTGTGATTTTTGTATTGCTAACAATATATCCTACCTTTCACACCCTAATGGTGAACTCAACATTGAAAGCATTGAGAAACTTGAAATCCAAAAACAAGGCTCTAACCAAGCGAGTTTCATAACCTGCCATAATTGTAAAACGGTTATTGCAGCGGCTTTAGAATGCGAAGGCAAACTGATAGGAGCTTTAAATGCGAGCTTATTATCAGACTTTTCACTACTTCAACATCCCACTACTGTTTCTCCAAAAAAGCTTACCGCAATAGAGAAAATAGATCGCTGGAAAGCTGTTTGGCTTAACATTAAAATCAATGGAAATTGTCACTTAAAATAATAAAGCTAAAAAGCAGATAAAAGTACAATTCTGGTTCTAGTCTTTTGTTAAAATAAAAACTACGCTCTAAACACCACCGGCAGAATAATGAATGTAATTTTAGTTTCAGATATCTTTGGTAAAACACCCGCTTTAATCAAGTTAGCTGAAGCAATTGGTGCGACTGCTATCGTTGATCCTTATGATGGCGTTAATATGGAATTTGAAGATGAAAGTAAAGCTTATGCTTACTTTGTTGAACATGTAGGGTTTGAACAATATTTCGATATTTTACAAGGTGAACTACAAAATCAAGCCAGTCCAATTGACGATATGAATATCTTAATCGGTTTTAGTATTGGTGCTTCTGCTATCTGGAAATTATCTGATAATCCAGCTATCACCAATGTACATAGTGGTATTTGTTATTACGGCTCTCAAATTAGAAACTTAACAACGGTTACACCCCATTTTGATATCGACTTAATATTTCCTGAAAAAGAAGATCACTTTGATGTGTTAGCGCTTCAAGCTGAACTATCTCAAAAGAAGAATGTAAAGATAACGCAAACCAATTACTTACATGGTTTTATGAATTCACATTCAGATAATTACAACCAAGTCGCGTATTTAGAACATGCAAAGCGACTATGTATAAAAAACAACTACGAGAGAGTTTAGAATGAGCATTAGAACCGCAAATATAAATGACTCCGCACAATTAATCTCATTATTTGAAACATTAGATCAAGAATCTACATTTATGTTATTAGAGCCTAGTGAGCGTGACACATCACTAGAAAACCAACAAAAACAGATGGCTAACTTTACTGATTCAAATACTCAAGTGATGTTAGTTAAAGAAAATGATAAGGCTGAGTTAATAGCTTTCGTTGTTGGGATTGCGGGTAATTTTATACGCAATAAGCATTCTTTATATTGTGTGATTGGCGTTAAGAGCGAGTATCACGACAAAGGAATTGGTCATTCTTTATTAACCAATCTAGAAGAATGGGCTAATAATCATGGAATTCATCGTATTGAATTAACTGTGATGGAGCATAATTTAAAAGCAATTAGGCTTTATGAAACATTTGGTTTTATTCGCGAAGGTATAAAAAGAGATTCTATTTGTATAGCGGGCGAGTATATTAATGAATTATATATGTCTAAGTTACTTAATAAATAATAAGTATTAAATTTCCTTGGAGTTTTTGTGAACAAAGTAATAGATAAACTAGCCTGGTTATATATTCGAGATGGTAAATTGTTAGCCGCACGATCTAAAGGCAAAGCCCTTTCTTATATTCCGGGTGGCAAACGTGAATTAGGAGAGTCTGATGAGCAAGCATTGATTCGAGAGGTCAAAGAAGAAATCTCTGTTGATTTAATAGCTGATTCAATTAAATACGCCGCCACTTTTGAAGCACAAGCAGATGGAAAAGAAGCTGGCGTCATTGTTAAACTAACCTGTTATTTTGCTGACTTTGAAGGCGAACTCAGTCCTAATTCAGAGATTGAAGAAATTAATTTTGTGGATTACCAAAGTAAAAACACTTTCTCTCTTGGCGGAGTTAAAGTCATGGAATGGCTTAAAGAACAGAATCTAATTTTGTAAAGCTTTAAGCCATCATAATACTTAGATGCTCTTTGCCCTGAAGGAAATAACAGGCCGGGCTAGAGTTTAATATATTTTCTAAAGGCACTAATCAGGAAAATTTCGCTTCTACTTGATCTGCTTTTTGGAAGGCTTCATGGCTTGCTAATTGTTTCGCATAACGAGCTAAGTTAGGGAATGTTTCAATAGAGCCATTATTCACTAAGGTTTCAACAATCATCGACATCATAATATCTGCACCAGTCAATTGCTCATCAACTAGATAAGTTTTACCTTCCAGGCTTTGATTAAAGTAGGTTAGTATTTTTAATGTTTCTGCATCGGCATATCCAGCTAAAAAGTTAGTTTCACAACCATCTTTAGCAACGAACAATTTCAACAAAAGCGGTAGCATTGCAGAGCCTTCAGCAAAGTGTAACCATTGAGAATACTCAACATAAGCATTAGTACCACGCTTAGGAGCTAACTTACCTTTACCGTATTTTTCAATTAGGTAATCAGTGATTGCGCCAGACTCACTAATAATTAAACCATCATCTTCAATGACTGGTGATTTACCTAGAGGGTGAATACTTTTTAATTCAGGCGGTGCAAGAAAACTTACGCTATCACGTAGATAGGGTTTAATTTCATACTCCAATTCCAATTCTTCTAATAACCAAATAATACGTTTTGAGCGAGATTTATTTAAGTGATGAAGAGTGATCATTGTCTGTCCTATTGGTTGTGATTGTTTTAAGTATTGGTTTTATGAATAGAGCGTTTAATGCTAAACGCGATTTCAGAATAGAAAATATACGCCTTATAAACGTAAAATTCGCCTATCTAGATCAGTTTATTTTGTATAAAGTTTACTAACAAGAAACACTTACCTCTACATAAGGCCAATCGTATGAAAGTTAACATTATTGAAAGTCCTTTTAAACCTGCGACTAAAAATGAAGTTTGTAGTCACTTACAACCGATATTAAAAGTGCTTGAAGAACATGGAAATCAAAGAGATGCAGTAAATAATATTATTAACGATCGCAGCGATGGCAATATCATGTTGGTTGAAAAAGATATCGACTTTGAGCTAGTTGGCGATATCTTTGAAGTACCGAGTTATATTATCTTACAAGAGTCACGAGGTATTATGTGCTCTAAATGTTGGTGTGCAATAGAAAAGAAAAACAAAGATAGAATATTTCAAACGGGAACCAAGGTTATATTTTAATACACTACCTTCTTAGGGACCCTGTAAATAACTCTGTGTAACTGCATTTACTCAACTAATTTATGAAAAATATCCCACCGACTTGTCACTTCTTCCGTCAGCCAAATCAATTCTTGCTCAGAGAGAACTTGAGCGAAAGCATTTACTTTAGGTGTTCTGTATTTTATATAATAATCTTTATTGCCTTTTAATAAACTTATCCCACGCGATGTTGATTCATAATCGATAAATTCTTGTTTAATATCTTTTAAAAACTGGAGTTTATTAACATCTTGATTTAAATAATCAGAGAGTCCGTTTGCTAATAATTGATTAAATTGCTCGCTTCCACCTTGACCACAGCAACTGACATTTCGGGCAATAGCCAAACGAGTGGTTTCTGTACACCAATCATATTTTTCGACAATCGCTCTTATATGCCACATTTGCTCAACTTCATGGTCAAGATTATTGGTTCTTAGAAATTTAATATAGTGGTGTATCCATTTTTTGTTCTGCTCAACAAGTGCCAACATTGCATAAGTGCCTGCAGGAGGTGCATCACCATACTCACTATCAATAATTATTCTAGTGCCTTCTTCACCATCATCCGTAATGTCACAATACGCTAGAATAAGATCGCTGAGTTTAGGGTGTAGTGCAACTAGATCAAAAAATGCTTTCTCTTCAAGTACATTTATACCTTGGTCTTTTGTAGCATAAGTTATTTCAAATTTAAGGCTTTCTACTCTATTATCATGATGAAAAATAACCTTTGTTTGCTGATCTGGATATAATGTTTTTATCTCTTTGACTGCGTTTATTAAATATTTGAGGACTTGCTTTAAGTCATTCTCAGTTAAATCGACTTGGGTTGAGTCTTTTTCTATTAACTTTTCTTTGATGATTTCTTTGCCTTCGTAATCATCACCTATACAACCATAAGCTTTAATAAGTATTTTTATATTATTCATCTGCTATAACCTTTAAACCCGTATTTATTTATAAATGTTAGGTTGATGTAATTCCATAAATTTCTCTGGCGCACCTAAGGCTTGAAAACCAAATTGTTGGTATAAACCATGCGCATCACTTGTCGCTAACACGATACGACGTAAGCCTTGTAAATTAGGATGCTTAATAATTTCACTTAACAGCCATTTACTAAGCCCTTGACCACGATGGTCCTCTAATACATACACATCAGATAGATAGGCAAAAGTTGCTTGGTCAGTGATCAAACGTGCGAAACCTATTTGCTCATTCATATTATTAAAAAGTCCAAAGCATAATGAATTTTTAATAGCTGTATTCATTGTTTCTAATGAAATACCTTTAGCCCAATAGGATCTAACTATATAGTTATGAATAGCAACTAGGTCCATATCTTCTTTTTTACAACTTATTTTATATCCTTTGATCATCATCCCCCCCCTTGCTTTTTACCATCACAATATCAATTTAAATCATTTAATATTTACTTTAAAAATAACAACCGCCTCAAAAACCAAATATTATTCTAAAAACAGCAATAAAAACGAATAAAATGATATTAAAGTCTATAAAAAGAACAAATTCGCCCAAATAATAGACAAATAGTTAATGAAATAACGATTTTTTTTTAATAAGCATTTAATAAATAATTTTTATGGAGTAGACTCCGCCAGCAAAATCACAATTGATTTTTATATACGAAGTACAAATACATAAACAGGAATTATAAATGAACTTTTCAATCATCAAAAAAGCAGCTGTTCTTTTAGCTGTTGCAACTACGCTATCTGCTTGTTCTTTTGGTCCAGCACTAACTAGCTCTAACTCTACAAACATTGCTGGCTTCTACGAAGTTAAAGCACCTTACACTAGCTACACTAGCTACTTTGGTTACGTAGAGCAAGGTACCGCTCCTCAAGGTAAATACAAAGGTAAAGATGCATACTACCTATACCTATGGGTTCCAGCTGTAATTGATGAAATCGGTGTTTCAATGGTTTCTCCAGCGACTAACACGCCATCTGAAAGCGATTTCGTAAGTGAATTATACACTGAAGTTGCTGAAGCAAATGCAGACAAATTTTTCGATACATACATTGTATTAGATCGTTTAAAAATTGTTGACCCAACTGCAATCAACAAAGGCGGCGATGTTTTACAAACGCTTACTTCTAACGATGACAGCAGCGAATTAGAAGCTAACCCATCAGGTAGCAAATACAATTCTTTACTTCGCCATGTAAGCGACACAAGCAACCCTACTAAAGCATTAGTACGTGGTGTTTACCGTATTTCTTTCACTTCATTCCGTTCAGCTATTGAAGGTTCTTTTGAAGCGACTGTTGGTACTAACATCCCAGGTGTTAAAATCGCACCTACTCTAGAAGCATTACACGAATTAGTTAACGCTGCAGAGTAATTCTCTAATTTTAAATTAGTGAATAATCTAGAATGCCGTTCATATATATGAACGGCATTTTTTATTCCCCTTAAATTATTCCCCCACATTAAAATAGCTAAAAGCTATCGCAATAATAAAAACAAACAATTTACCCTATCAAAATTATTCATGTACCTTCTTCTTATATCTAGGAGGCACTATGACAACATCTCACATAAATAAAATTATCCCTTGCCCAGCAACAACTCCGATCCAAAATACAGCTTTAGTGGTTGAAGGCGGTGGACAACGAGGTATTTTCACAGCAGGAGTTTTAGATAGTTGGTTAGCACAGGACTTCAACCCTTTTGCTCTCTTAATTGGCACTTCCGCGGGTGCTCAGAATCTATCAACTTATATGACGAGACAGTTAGGACACGCTAAACGCTCTATTATGCAGTTATCAAATCACCCTGCATTTTTTAGCATGAAACGTTCATTGGCAGGCGGCAATACTGTTGATCTTGATTGGTTCTTTAATCAAGTTTGCCACCCTGAATATCAACTCAATATTGGTTGTGCTGAAGCGCAATTAAAAGATCGTCAATTATTATTTTCAGCAACAAACCGCAATGGTTTCTCAGCAACGTTCTTTGAACCGACCGCAGATAACTGGTTAACAACACTTAAAGCTTCAAGCGCGCTACCTTACTTATATAAGAAAGGAATAGCGATTGGAGAAGATTATTATGTGGATGGCGGAGTTGCATCGCCACTTCCTATTCAAGAAGCATATCAACGTGGCGCTAAAAAAATAATAGTGTTACGCACAATTCCTACCACTCAAAACATCCGTTCCCCTTGGGCGCATAAATTAAAGTCTTGGGTATGCCCTACAAAATCATGTCCTAAAGTATTAGATATCATTACAGGCCATGAAAATGCTTATAATGAAGCTTTAAACTTTATGCATAAACCACCTGCAGATGTAGAGATAATTGAAATTGCGCCACCTAAAAAATTAGCAAGTCGATTACTAGGCAGTACTAATCAAGCGTTAGATGCGGATTACCAAATGGGATTTGAAATAGGCACTCAGTTTTTAGCGACACAACAAGCTCAATCATTTAAAGCTCATTAACCAAATAATAGAATAAACCTAGTACTTGACGAGCAAATACGATTAAAAAGCTTTAAAGTTGATTGTTGAAAAAGAAGCTTTATTTTAGACCTAGCGTATCTCTTTTGCCTTTTATCCATTGCACTGCTTCCGGAATATCAAAGGCAAGTGAGATGATATTAATAGCGGCGAGTATCAATAAATAAGTTTCATATGCTTCAGACACTTCAGGTCTACTTGTTAATATAAGAAGAATAAGTAAACTCCATGGTGGAACATGTACCAATGCCATTAACCTTGAAAAACCGCGCTCATAAAATAGCACCGCTATATTAGGCAATATTCCACCCACAGCTAATATTGCAATTAGCTTTCCCATTGGTTGGTCAAGGAAGAACAAGCTAAAACCATTCAAAGGAACCAATAACAACATCATCCAAACTTGCACCCAAAATGGCATTGAAGAAAATGATCTCCAAATATCCACGAAGATATTATTGCCCGTTTTTTTTGTCATTGTCATGAATTGCCTTTGAACGATAAAACTAGGTGAGGATATGCTAACCAAGCGATATAGAACATAACTATGCACTTGACTCAGGTCCGGACGAACGAAAGTGGAGTTGCTATCTTATTAAAGCGAATTGAAAAGACATTTAACAATTGCAATACAAAAGGAGATAAAAAACGGCACAACCTAAACCAAGTGCATAGCTATGTAATTCACATAGGTATTTGATAGCAATGAATATACGCGCATATGAACGACTGTTCAAACCATTTTTAAGTAAAATATAAATAGATTATTTATATAATATATTAAGAAGTAATATGAACTCAGGCTAAAACAAGTGCTGTTAATATTTTAGATATAAAAGTAGGAAACACAAAGCTAAGTACGGTGGTAAAAACGATTGCTATCAATACACACAACAAGTAGACAGGAAAACCTTTAATACCTTGAAAATAAAAAGATAAAATCCAACAAACCATAAGTCCTAAGCCTATAGCTAAAGGAATTGAAAAAATTGCATAGAGCACTTTATCCCAAAAACTCACCATTAATATTCCCTTTTTTTGATTACTTTAAACTTACTACTTTAATATTATGCTATTAAATGAGTTCCTCACCAATCAGTCGAACAGATAATTGGTTTTCAACTAAAAAATGATAAAAGCGCAGATCATCAATTAAATCGGCATCTGTTAACCAAAACTCTTGGTAGGTTTCATTAGTATAATTAATCTTAAGCACATGCTCTAATTGCTTTTCTTGCCAGTAAAAAGCACTTTCAATAGAAGATAAATCGATTGAAAAATCTAAAAAGAGAAGCTTGTTTTCAATAATTCCAGCAGCAGATTCATTATGTTTATTAGGGAAATAATTAAAGATAATAGAGAATGCAAAATAAAGAAGAACATTACTAATTTGATGCTTTAATGGCAATTCAAAGAAGAGAGTCAGAGCAAAAACAAATATGCTGCCATATAGCGCATGTTTAATTATAGTGCCTATCGGCTTACGCTTGGGCGCTTCAAATTTACTTTTTAATACTGCCATTAATATAATCTAATTAATCTTATTGGTTACCGTTAAAACCACAATAACAACTACCCAAATTTAATCAACTCGTTAATAGTTTGGCAATTGCAAAATCAGTGATAACAGCATTCCAATAAAACATCAGTAGAATAGTTGCAAATTTTAAGAAGACTTATTCAACACACTATCTTTAAACATATTAACCACTATTTTTACTGTCATTTTACGCGACACTAGTCGTGGAATTAAAGAAGTTAAATAATTAGCTGTTCCTGAAATTGTGACCATCTTATTGTTTGCATAGGCAACTAATGCTTCACTCACTACCTGCTTTGCAGGCATTAATTTCATTTTAGAAGTATCAGCATTTGCATTTTCCATAAAGCGCGATGCAGTTGTGCCTGGACATAATGCCATTACACGGATATTCGTATCTAACAACTCTCCCGTTAACGCTTCAGAAAAACTTAAAAAAAATGCTTTAGAAGCACCATATACCGCTTGATAAGGTAATGGTTGAAATGCTCCCGTAGAAGCTACATTAATGATGCCACCAATATTTTTTTGTTTCATCTCAGGTAGAAATAGATGGGTCAGTTCAACAAGTGCATTAATATTTAGCATTAACATTTTATTATAAGTTTCAACACTCTCATTTGAAAACTCACAAAACTTACCAAATCCAGCGTTATTAATTAAATAGTCAACTGAGATGCCCATTTCATCTATACGATCAAATAATATTTGAGCCGCATTTAATTCACTTAAATCAAGCGTAACAGTCTTAACCCAGATGCCAGTATGACTGGTTTCAAGCTGTTTAGATAATACCAGTAAAGCATCGCCAGACCTTGCTGTTAGAATTAAGTTTGCACCTTGATTCGCAAGACTTTTGGCAAACTCTTTACCAATACCTGACGATGCACCAGTGATCAGAACAGTTTTGTTTTTGAAGTTTAATTTTTCCATTGAAATTTACTCAGTTAATAAAGGAGTTATTAACTATAAACCTTCCCCATAGGGTGAAGGTCAAGCGTATTTTTCAACTAAATCAATTTTAAATTTTTGTAGTTCTTTTTCTTTTAATAAAATTAATTCGACTTCTTTTTTTAGAGCGAATATTTTTTCATCAATCAATGAACAAGCAAGATCAACTGGTAATTTTTCTTCTTTATTTTTATACTCACAATTTCTTTTAACTCTTTCAGCGTAAAACCAAGCACTTGAGCCTGTCGGATCATCGCTATTACACTTACATCGAGCTCATTGTAAATACGATATGTACCACTTCTCTCTGGCTCTGGAATTAAACCAATTGATTCATAATGCCTAATCGCTTTTCGCGTTGCGCCAGTGAGTTCTGCAACTCGTCCAATTAACATAAACAAAAGCCTCCGAGTGAAATGGGAAATATATCATTGATTAAATATCTAATATTTAGATAACTAATTAAAACAACATTCATAATTTAAAGGAAATAACCTAATTGCCCTACTTCTTTATTTTTCTGTAAAGAAATTAAAAATTAAAATATACTCAAACCTTTCCATTTATATAGAGCCTTGCCATGCAAACCATAGAAAATGTAGAATTATCTCACTTAAGTCTTGATGATTATCAAGAGCTTAAGGCAGCTATGATCGAAGCTTATACTAATGTATCCCTTTCTGAAGCCTATTGGGAAGAGCAACATATTGAATCACTTATTAATAAGTTTCCTGAAGGACAAGTGGTTATTAAAATTAATAATCAACTAGCGGGTTGCGCCCTTTCGATTCGAATTAATGATGCTGATTTTAATGATGCCCATACTTACGATGATATAACAGGAACCGGTAAAGATACCTTTAGCACGCATAATGATGAAGGTGATACTTTATATGGTATCGATGTATTTATTAAAGCAGAATTTCGTGGTTTACGCCTCGGTCGCCGCCTTTATGATTACCGCAAAGAACTCTGTGAAAGATTAAACCTAAAAGGGATCACCTTTGGTGGACGCATTCCAAACTACCATAAATACTCACATGAACTCTCTCCTAAACAATATATCGAAAAAGTAAAACGTAAAGAAATACACGATCCCGTTTTAAACTTCCAAGTTTCGAATGACTTTCAACCCGCAAGAATTTTAAAAGGTTATTTAGAAGGTGATAAAGGATCAAATAATTATGCAGTGCTACTAAAGTGGAACAATATTTATTACGAAGAGTTAAATAAACAAGAAGTACCAACCAAGATGCTAGTGCGCCTAGGCTTAATACAATGGCAAATGCGACCTTATAAAAATCTTGATGAGTTAATGGAACAAGTCGAATACTTTGTGGATGCCGTTGCTGGTTATCGCTCTGATTTTGCATTATTCCCTGAATTTTTTAATGCCCCTTTAATGGCTGAAAATAACCATTTAAGTGAACCGCAAGCGATTCGAGAATTAGCTAAACATACCGAAACCATAGTACAAAAATTTACTGACTTAGCGATTAGTTACAACATCAACATAATCACAGGAAGTATGCCTGAAATTGTAAACGACCGACTTTATAACGTTGGTTATTTATGTCGCCGTGACGGTACTAAAGAGCGCTTTGAAAAACTTCATGTCACGCCAGATGAAACCAAAGTATGGGGAATGGAAGGAGGTTCGCAACTTCAAGCCTTTGATACTGACTGTGGAAAAATTGGCATCTTAATTTGTTATGACTCTGAATTTCCTGAATTAAGTCGAATTTTAGCAGATGAAGGCATGGATATTCTCTTCGTTCCTTTCTTGACTGACACCCAAAATGGCTACTCTCGTGTAAGAAACTGTTCTCATGCGCGCGCGATTGAAAACGAATGTTATGTTGCCATTGCTGGCGGTGTCGGCAATTTACCTAAAGTGCATAACATGGATATTCAATACGCCCAATCAGCAGTGTTCACTCCATGTGATTTTGCTTTCCCTGCCAATGGGATAAAAGCCGAAGCCACACCTAACACTGAAATGATTTTAATCGCCGATGTCGATATTTATTTGCTACGAGAGCTCAATCAATTTGGTAGCGTGAAAAATTTAAAAGACAGACGCACTGATTTATTTCAATTAAAAAAGCGTTAATAAAAAATAGCTTTGAATAACTAGATCTTTATTTAATTATTACAGCTTAAATTTGATAGCACTCTGTACGGTCTCTACCATTATTTTTTGCCAAGTAGAGTGCCGTATCAGCATGTTCAATAAGCTCGTTACTTGACTCATTTGGTCCAATACAAGCAACCCCCAAACTAATAGTGACTGAAATATTTTTTCCTGCAAAAACAACATTTAAGCCTGAAATTTCCTCTCGAATTTTTTCTGCCATTTCATAAGCAACTTTTAAATCAGTTTCTGGCAGAATAAGAAAAAACTCCTCACCGCCCCAGCGAAATATTAGGTCTGACTCTCTAAGCATTGACTTTATAGTTTGAGTTAATTTTTTTAATACGACATCTCCAGTAGGGTGACCGTATGTATCATTAATTTGCTTAAAATAATCGAGATCAAACATAATAGCAGATAATGAGCCACCACTACTCAGCTTTGATTGAGCATGAGCTTGTTTAAAAAGCACATCAAACATATGCCTATTAGCCGCGCCTGTAAGCTTATCTGTTGTCGCCATTGTTTCTAATTTCTTTTGATAGTTGGCAATGATCAAGTTAACGAGAAGGATAATAATAATAGAAATAACAAAGCTTACGATTAGGTTCATAAACAATGTATTTTGCAAACGAGTTTGTACTTCATCATTTTCTTGAACAACAATAAGATACCACCCGAATTCTGGTATAAAACGGCTATTTAAAAAAACATCATTATTGCCATCTTTATACTTTATTGAGCTATTAAGTGAAGACGTAATTTGTTTAGAGAATTTAGATAAGCCAGTAATTTGATGAATATCATCGATATGGTTACTTGCTCCACCCCGAAGCATAACAAGACCATCAGAATTAATAAAATAAACACCTTTACCGTAACGGTGATTATAATTTTCTATTAACTCCTTTACTTTATTTAATGCTAATCCAACGCCTATTGCTCCAATATAATTCCCAGAGTAATCGTAAACTTTGTGATTTATAAACACAGTCAAGGAAGACCGATCTGATGTGTCAGTATCTACATTAATCTCATAGTTTTGAGACATTTTTTGGACTCTAAAATACCAAACATCTTGTTTATTAAACGGTTCGACTATACGTAGAACACCACTTGAGTGATAATACTTTCTCGATTTATCTGAAACAAAAAAACTAGTCACTGCACCATATTGCTCTTGTACTTCTTTCAAATATTTAATAATTTCATCTTCATTACCTTCACCATCTAATACCCAGTCTCGGACAAAAGTATCTTTTGCCATCATTGAAGAAATGAAGATAGGTCTTAAGAGATCTCTTTGTATTTCTGAATAAATATTATCGCTAGTCAAAGGAAGTGTTGAGGTTGTTACTTGTGAATTAATTGAGTCATGTGCAGTGAGATAACTTACAAAACTTGTAAATAAAAAACCTATTACTAATAATAATGAAAGCAAAATTACTGAACGTCGCTTTATATCCTTCATTAATGCCTCTTAAATGTTCAATTATGTATTTCACTGCCAAAAAATAGATGTAATAAATGAGAAGGTATTAAGTGTTATTTATTGCATCTATGTTTTTATGATTAATTTATATTATTACCTTGATAAGCAACACAAGCAATAAGAATACACACTTATTGTCATCATTGGCTTAGAAATTGCCTAGTTAAGAGGGTTATGGGTTAACACACCATAAAATTTAAATAGAATTAACCACTACATTGCATATAGGTGACAAAATGATTAACTTTTTGATGGATATTGAATTACATCGTAATAGCTCTTATCAGAAGCAAATCAAAGCAAAACTTATTGAATTAATCAAAGGAAATGCCTTTGCTAACAACCCTTTACCGTCGGGAAGAAAAATGGCAGAGCAACTTAAAGTGTCACGAAATACAGTTGTCGCAGTATACGAAAGTTTAGTTGATGATAGTTATCTTGTTGCTCGTACTCGTAGCGGTTTTTATGTTCATCCAGACTTCCTTATGGTGCATTCAATGCCTAAATTGGTGCAAACAAGTCAACAAGGCGTTTCAAATTCACATCACCAGAACCTTCAAATCTCTTAAAGTACCGTTAACTTAATCTACGCATTATTTATTTAGATAATAGATAATTGTTAATCATTTTCACAAATCATTGCATTTAATTAGACGATCGGTCTATTATAATGAAATGACAACTTTAAAGACTAAACCACGACGTGGTAGACCACCTAAAAATACGCGAAATAATTCAGACACAAAAGCTGAATTGATTCGCAGTGGCCTAGAGCAACTGACTGAAAATGGTTTTGCATCTTCAGGTATTGACCCTATTTTAAAAAAAGTTGGCGTTCCCAAAGGCTCTTTTTATCATTACTTTGCAAGCAAAGAAGCTTTTGGTTTAGCTGTGATTGAGAGTTACGCTAATTATTTTGCAAAAAAGCTCGATAGTTGTTTATTAGATAGTGAAACTTCTCCATTGAAGCGGTTAAGTAATTATGTTGAAAGTGCTAAACGAGGCATGATTCGATATGAATTTAAACGTGGTTGTCTAATAGGTAACTTGGGCCAAGAAGTAGAGTTATTACCAGAAAGTTTTCGACCTATATTAATTGATGTTTTTAATACTTGGCAACAACGCGTTGCAAGTTGCTTTAAAGAAGCACAAAACCACGGTGAATTATCAAAGACAGCTAATTGCGAATTTTTAGCTGAATGTTTTTGGATAGGTTGGGAAGGTGCTGTGAGCAGAGCACGATTAGTAAAAAACAATAAACCGCTAGATAACTACTTTAAAAACTTTATCGCAGGATTGCCTCGATAAATTATTTAACCATTAATAGACGATCGGTCTAATAGGAGTAAAAAATGTTCAAAGGCATTTTAATAGAAAAAGATGAGCAAGGTTACAGAGCCGCAGTCAAAGACATTGACGAAAACTTATTACCCGAAGGCGATGTGCTGATCAAAGTATCACATAGTACGTTAAATTATAAAGATGCATTAGCAATCACCGGGAAAGGCCCTGTCGTGCGTAGTTTTCCAATGATTCCTGGTATTGATTTAGTAGGAACAGTCGAAGAGACTAGCAGTAATAAATTTAAAATTGGCGATAGCGTTTTACTTAATGGATATGGTGTTGGGGAAACACATTCAGGTGGTTTAGCAGAAAAAGCCCGCCTAAAAAGTGAATGGTTAATTCCATTACCAGCAGCCTTTTCACCTCGCCAAGCAATGGCAATTGGTACTGCTGGTTACACTGCAATGCTTTGTGTTATTGCACTTGAAAAACATGGTATTACACCAGACAAAGGCGAAGTTTTAGTGACCGGTGCGAATGGTGGAGTAGGTAGTTTTGCAATCGCTATCTTAGCGAAACTCGGTTATCACGTGGTTGCTTCAACTGGACGAATGGAACAAGCTGAATACCTTATAAAATTAGGTGCAAAAGAAGTACTTGATCGTGCCATTTTATCTGAGGCAGGACGTCCACTTGCAAAAGAACGTTGGGCAGCAGCGATTGATTCAACGGGCAGTCATACATTAGCCAATATTTGTGCAAGTTTACAGTATGGAGGTGTTGTCGCAGCCTGTGGTTTGGCACAAGGTATGGACTTTCCAAGTACTGTTATGCCATTTATTTTACGTGGTATCACCTTAGCCGGTATTGATAGTGTTATGCGTCCTATCGAAGATAGAATTGAAGCGTGGCAACGTCTTGCAGACATTCTAGATACTCATGTTTTTGAAGATATTTGTAAAGACATCGGTCTAGATGAAGCAATTAACACTGCAGAGGAATTAATGTCAGGTAAAGTAAGAGGCCGAGTAGTTGTTGATGTTAATAAATAGTAAAAGACTTTTAAATTAAAGTGAATAGTTCAAAGCCAGTAGTATCAGGCTTTGAACTCTACGAGTTCCCCCCTTCTCATTATCCCCCACACCGTTAACTAAAGCACAGAAAAAATCAGGATAAATAAAATAATTGGCGTAAAATACTTTATTTAAATAACCCTAATCAAAATAAGCATAAATGAAGATATTAGATAATTTTAAAAATAACTGGTTTCTAGTGGGGATGGTAATCGCCATATTGTTAGCCACTATCAGCGCAGATATTGGCCGTTCCGGTGGAATAATTCATCTCGATAAACTCACAGGAATAGGTGTTGCGATTGTTTTCTTTTTACATGGTTTAGGTTTATCCCCCTCTGCGATTAAGTCAGGTATCAGCAATTGGCGTATGCATATTTATATTCAACTCGCGACCTTTGTTATTTATCCATTACTTTGGGTTATTTTTGGCGATCTATTATTAACTTACATGCCAGCAGCATTAGCTTTTGGTTTTTGTTATTTACTTGTATTACCAAGCACAGTTTCTTCATCGGTTGCGATGACGAGTGTTGCAAAAGGGAATGTACCAGCCGCTATTTTTAATGCCTCTTTATCCACTATGTTAGGGGTATTGATCACTCCCCTATTGATTCAATTATTTATGGGGCTAGAAGATGCAAAATTAGATTTAATGACGTCTATTATTTCAATAACAAAGCTATTACTTTTACCCATGATATTTGGACAAATACTACGCCCTCTTTTGCGTTCTTTTATTGAAAAACATAAAGCGATTGTTAATAAAGTCGATAAATACGTGATTCTATTAATTGTTTATAACGCTTTTTGTAATTCCGTGGCGAATGGAATTTGGCATTCATTTTCAATTAAGATGCTTGTATCAAGTATTATTATCTGTGTTTTATTGTTACTTATAATGGTGAATTTAGTACGTTGGGGCTCACAGCAATGTCAATTTGGACTCGCTGATGAAGTTACCACTGTTTTTTGTGGGACGAAGAAGACACTGGTTGCTGGCATCCCAATGGCCAACGCTATATTTGCTAATGATCCTCATTTAGGCATGATTTTATTACCCGTAATGTTATACCACCCAATTCAAATATTTTACTGTGCAGTATTAGCCAATCGTTATGCGAAACGAATTGACAAAATAGCAGAAGATTTACAATTACAACAAAATCAACTTGAAATAACTAAGCAGCAGGCTCAATTTTAGCCAAAAGTTCTTGTTTTCGTTTCTCAATAACTTGTCCTAGATAAGCACCACCGATAATTAAAAATAAAGTAACAAGGTGTATCGGCGAGAGTGTAATTTCAGGTATGAAGGTAGCCATCCATATTACCGACAATAATGGGGCTAAATAGGCAAGAGCACCAATAATTCGAGTATCTCCATGACGAATAGCATAATCCCAAGTATAGAAACTTAAACCCATCGGCCCTAATCCAAGCAAAGCAATTGTTATTAAATCAAAAGAAGAAGGAATAACCGCAGACACATCATTAGTCAGCGCGTAACTACTCAGCGCTAATATCCCTGATACCAAACAGAAGCCAGCGACCGCAGACATTGGCATTTGCGTATAACGACGGTTAGATAAAGTATAAAAAGCCCATAATAAAGCAGCGATAAATGCTTCACCATAACCAAACAAGTCATCAATATTAAATGCGATAGGCTCCTGTGCAAGTGTTAGTAATACGCCAGAAAACCCTAAAATGGCGCCAATAACATGCCCTAAATTTAGCTTAGCATGACTGAAAAGTGGCGTACCTAATACAATAAATAAAGGCCATAAATATTGAATCATATTGACACTCATTGCAGGCGAACGAGCAAAAGCATCAAATAATAAATAGTGATAACCAAACATACCGATTATTGCACTTAACCATACTTTCAATGGGAGTTTCCATTGTCGCCAATATTTAAGGCCAGGTAGTGAAGCAAAGATCAAGACTAATCCCACTGAAAGTAATGATGGGATATGGGTAATAGTGATTGTTAACGCAGCTAATGATGACCACATTAAAATCGTTAGCAAGGCACTTAGATAAGCTTTGTTCATAGTTATCCTAATAAATATATTCTTCAATAATACGCTGTTAATGCCAGTAAGCACTTCCATTACAATTTATATTAGAAAGAAAAAACAAACAATAAGAATGCTTATCTACTGTTGATCTGAAAAACAAAGTTTCATTGAAAAATCCCTAATGTTTACATTTTGTTAAAAATTTAATCCGATTATTACATAATTTAGTTATACTGAATTTATATAAACCACACTTTTCAAATAACTTAGTCTATAAAAATCTATGAATAATATAAATATTGACTCTACTTATGGAGTTGTGATCATTCAAGACCTTAACGTGGTTTATGCTGATAATAATTACGCTAACATGTATGGTTACGAGACAGAAATAGAATTGTTAAGCTCTATTCACTCTTTTTTTGAACTCATACCTCCACAATTTCACGATATTGCTAAAAAAAATTACGCAGACACGATCGCAGGAAAAATGACTCCCCGAGGAAAAACATTCACCAATATCGATAGATATGGCAAGAGTTTTACAGTCTTTTCTGTTGATCATGTCATCGAGTGGAAAGGTAAGCCTGCATTACAAGTAACAGTCATTGATTTATCTATCATGGTAGAAGCAAATAAGAAAATCCGTGAAAAAGACTTAATGTTTAAACGTTTAATTATGAATTCAGGGCAAGGCATATTAGTACATAGAAACTTTAAACCTTTGATGATTAATCAAGCGTGGGTAGACGCTATGCATGGAGAGTCTATTGAACAAGCCATGGCAATTGATTCAATATTGCAATTCATTCCCGCTGAAAAACACGAACAAGTCATAGAACATTATCAACAGCTAATGGACGGAACTTCAAATAGTAAAAGCGTTATCGTTGAAAATATTTGCTTTGATGGTAAAAAACGTTTCTTTAATATTTATGATAGCCCTATCGAATGGGAAGGAAAACCTGCAATGCAGGTTGTATTAGAAGACTTTACCGATAAAGTTGAATTTGAAAAAGCATTGAAATACCGAGCATCACACGACCAGTTAACTGATTTATATAACCGTGGTGCAGTTTATGACTGGCTAGATGAGAACTTAAAAAGTAGTGATGATATCTTTTGTATATTAATGGATATAGATGACTTTAAAAAAGTAAATGATACCCATGGACATCAAGTGGGCGATCAAGTAATTCAAACTTTATCTAGTATTATTAAAAATACAGTCAAAAAGCTAGACGGTGTTGCAGGGCGCTGGGGAGGAGAAGAGTTTATTGTTTTTCTACCGAATACTTCATTAACAAAAACCACATTTATTGCAGAATTAATTCGTTCGGATTTTAATAAAGTTCAATATTTACCTTCTACTCAAAAGGCATTTAATGCCAGCGTAAGTATTGGAATTAGCGCTCATTATTGTTGTGATGAAATGATTAATATTGATGAATTAATAAAACAAGCAGATAAATACCTTTATCTAGCAAAAGCTCAGGGTAAAAATTGCGTAATGAATGGCAAAGCAGGCGTTAATCATCAACCTACCAGTGAAAATTAAATAAGCTATTTATTGTGATTGGTATTAGATAAAATGGTTCCTGAATTACAAAAAATAGCGGCGAAACAATAGCTAATAAAAAGCCCCATTTAAACGAGTTAAAATGGGGCTTTGAATCTACCTTTTATAGGTGTTTATTGAAGTTTAAACTGTCCCACAAGCTTTTCTAATGAATGATTTGTTCTAGCTAGTTCTTCCATTTTTCGAGAAGCAGACTCCCCATTTTCCCCAAGACTTAACACCATATCGCGCATCGCAACCATATTTTTATCAATCTCAAGGCTCACTTCTCGTTGTTCGTTAGCAGAATGAGAAATTTGCTCGTTCAATTCCGAAATATTTGTCACTGACTCACCAACAAGATCGAGTGATTCATGGATTTTATTGGTATTAGATGACGTATTTTGACAACTAACCATGGTTCCATCCAATGCTTTAACAACTTTAGTACTGCCGCTTTGTAACTTCTCAAGCATTTCATTAATTTCAGCAGTGCTATCTTTTGTACGAGCAGCAAGTGCCCTTACCTCATCTGCAACAACAGCAAACCCTCTTCCCTGTTCCCCTGCGCGTGCGGCCTCAATAGCGGCATTTAATGCAAGTAGGTTTGTCTGTTCTTGAATAGCACCAATCACATCAATGACTTGTCCTATTTTTTCAACATCCGACACCATGGTATTAATTGATGTCGCCATTTGGTTAAATTCTTCGGTTAAACTATCTACACTGCTAACCGCATCTTTGACTATCACTTTACTCGTTTGCATCGCTTGCAATGCCGCACTTGTTTGATGTGCTGCGTTATTTGCACTTTCTGCAACTGTACTTGCCGTGGTACTCATTTCAGTGATTGCAGTAACAGCTAATTCGATCTCTTCATTATGACTTCTGGTCATTTCTTTGTTAGCGGTGGTTTTATCTTGTAATGAATTAATCTCTTGTGTGGATTGCTCACTGGAATCTTTCACTTCCAACATTAATCCCTGTAGTCGTTCGACAAATTTATTAATACCTTTTGAGATTCGACTAATATCATCATTGTTATTAGCTTTAAGGCGTTTAGTTAAATCCGCGTCACCATGGGCAAGATCTTCCACTAACTCTCTTAGGGCAACAATAGGACGGTAAGTCATGATGATAATAACAATACCTCCGAGCATAATTAATGTACCAAAACTTAAAGAAACTAAATTAATGCTATTACTTAGTGATGAGGTATGATCTTTAACATATTGATTATCTATATAACCATTCAGTTTCCACTCTCGCCCAGCTACAGTGATTAATTTCTCTAGTTTAGTAACATCATTTGTTGATTTATCGCTGTAAATAACTTGGTCTAAATTATCAATTAGCTCTAAAAAGCTTCCTTCTGTTTTAATCTCTGTCAGCGTATCAATGATAAAACTCAAATCTAGAATAAACACATCTGTACCGCGAGAACTCGATCGCGCAATAGTGATTAGAGGTTGATTTTCCTCGTAATACACATCACTGATATATATTTCTTTACCTTTTGCTTTCGCTTCAATATCGAGATATTTCTGCTGACTTTGATCATCATATTCAATTAATGGTGTCGCTTTTGAAGGTGAGTATTCAACTTTATTATCTGGTGTAAAAACCGAACCATAGGTTACTTTAGAAAGACTATGAAAACCTGTTTTATGAAGTGTTTCTCCTAAATTAGAGATACTTAGTTGAAGTGTTTGTGCCAATAAAAGTTTTGCTGTGAATTCTTCATCAACAATTTTAGAAACGAGTATGAGCTGTGATTTAATACGATTAGTGTCTGTTGCAGAAAGCTCTTTTTCAATAAAGTAGTCTGCACTTAAAAATGAAGTCACTGTTGATGTTAATAATAAAACAACCATTACTGTGATAATTTTTGTTTTAAAAGATAATTGCTGAATTCCGTTCATATTCTACCTTCCTTGAATATACAACCCTATCTATATGTAGGTTTCATTTAAGCATAGTACATAGCACTCAAACCTTACTACCTTATTTAATCAAATAAGTTACACATGCCACATTAAAAACTATCAACAGTGCTTACGTCACAATTACATGAAAATACGCTAAAGAAATTTATTATTTGAAAAAACACTTAGAAAAGTGAAATGTTGCGGCATATACAAAGAATTTTTAGTCATAAGAAAAGCATTGTATGAGTTATAAACATAGGTGACACTTTGTTGCTTATACATAGGTAACAATTTCTTAAACTATAAGTACCCAAAATAAGGAGGTACTTATGCCTTGGAATGAGTTGAACCTAATGGACA
>NZ_SNUB01000015.1 GCF_004378355.1 Psychromonas algicola | reverse complement strand
GCATTTGTTTTGCCTGAACGGCGAGAGAGAAGTTACCCAAGAATGGTTAAAGCGAGACCCAAAAGATACGCAGAAAGAAAAGGTAAAAAAATGCCCATCAGTTCTTAACTGACAGGCATTAAAGCATTAGCTTGGCTTTGTTGTGTTTACGGTTTAAAAATAAAATGAGATGAAATCAATTACACCAAGGTGGGTAAAAGAGAACGAATACCGTCTATAAACATTTGTACTGACATGATCAACAATAACATCCCCATTAAACGCTCTAAGGCTTTTAATCCTTTCGCCTTTAATATCTTATAAAGTCGTGTTGAACACAGTAATACGATAGCGGCAAATACCCAAGCAATGAGTAATGAAAGAAATAAAGAGCCTGTATGCTCAGCATTAGTTTTAGCTAAAACAAGCAAGGTTGCTAAGGCAGCAGGTCCAGCGATCATTGGCATTGCAATAGGAACCACCATAGGTTCATCGCCTATTTTTGAAGAGAACAAATCACTTCCATCGGGATTAGGAAAGATCATTTTAAGCGCTATAACAAAAAAGATAATACCACCAGATATTGTGATGGCTTGTGGTTGCAGGTGAAACAACCCTAAAAATTGCTCTCCAAAAAACAAGAAGGTCAGCAAAATAAATAAACCGATCAACATTTCTCGAATAATAATTTTAGAATGTCGCTTTTTATCTATATTTTTTAAAATACTCAATAATAAAGGCACACTGCCTAATGGATCTAAGATAAAGAAGATCAATACTGCCGTTGAGAATATTGGAAATACATTTTCCATTGCTATCAGCCTTTCTATTTTAATAATTTTTGAAGGCAATACTCTACATTGAAAATGATAAAAAAGAGAGGGGAATTTTTATAACTAAAAAAGCACATCATCAAAAGAACTTGATGATGTGCTGAATAAATAACACATAATAAGTTATTTAATGCCTGTTAAATCAAAATCAAAAGTTGTTCCCTTACCTATTTCGCTTTTAACATGAATATCAGATCCTAATAGCAATAATAGTTTTTGTGTAATAGCTAACCCTAACCCTCCATGCTCTTTATCATCACAAATAGCATTGCTAGCTCGAAAACGTGGATCAAAAATATAAGCTAACTCTTTACTGTCGATGCCAGTACCATTATCAATAACAGCAAGATTAACCAGCTCATTACTTTTATTAGTCACTTTCATCATGACTTTTCCTGCAACATCCGTATGACGAATTGCATTGTCAATTAAATTACTTAATACGCGCTCCAATTTTCCAATATCGGTGTGCACCATAAACTCACACTCAAAGGGCTCAATAGTTAATTGAATTTGCTTTTCATCTAAACGATGCTGAAATTTAGCCACTATATCGTGCAACAACTCTGCGAGTGGAAAAGCTTCAAGCTGAAGTGTTACTTCTCCTCCTTCTAGATGAGCGAGTTCAAAAATCTGATCAACCAATTTTTTAAGCTGGTTGGCATTTTTAAAAGCAATTGCAATAAACTGCTGATGCTGCTTTTCACTCAGAGAAGCACCTTTAAACTGTATTGTTTCAAGGTAACCTTGTAGCGCTGATAATGGAGTACGTAAATCATGAGAAAGGTCAGTTAGCATCTCACGACGAGTTTTATCGTTATTTTGAAGTAATGCAAATTGAGAATTAATTTGTGATGCCATTTCATTAAACACTTGTCCCAATTCATGAATTTCATTGTGCTTTGCCGCAGGCCAAGCTAACAGGGTCATTTCATTGATATCAAAATCAACTTGTTTAAATTTTCGAATATTTTCAGTGAGTAACTTTAAAGGTAAAGTTAGGAAGCGCACTAGAATCAATAAAATCAAAAAGAAAGAAACAACAACACCAAGTAAAAAAACTAAAGATTGCGATAAATACTTTTCAGATTGCACATCGGAAAAAACGGCATCATAAACTTCACCACCTATGATGATATATAAATACCCTTGTAAGTTAGGACCATTATAAACAGGCGCTGCTGAGAATATTTTTTGTTGCTCGTTATTTCTTGGGTCATCGCCATAAATAGGCAAAGCTTTCTTACGGTTAATAAAGTCGACTAAAGGGGCAATGTTGATAGTTTGTCTTTGTACTTGTTCAGATTCAGCAAAATAACTGAGAATATCGCCGTTAGGCGCAACAAAATAAAACTCAAAGCTTGGCCCTAAAATCATCAGACTATGAAAAAGATTTGTTAATGCTTGGTAATCATAGACGCCCTCTTTAAGAAGCGGGTTATCATTACCAATATGGTCAGCGAGTTGTAAATGTAAGCGTTGCTCAGCTTTATGCCGAGCGGTTGTCTCTAACTTTGCAGACCATACAGAGAATGTACAAGCAATAGCAATAAACAGTAAAACTAAAGCAACGGCAATGCGTTGATATAGTGATACTTTCATTTAAAGCACACCTTCAGGACTAAATTTATAACCAACACCAAAAACCGTTTGGATAATAGTAGGTAACACTTTGTTATTAGATTGCGGTTGACCAGCAACTAACTTATTACGTAAACGGTTAATATGCGAATTTACAGTGTGTTCATAACCACTATATTGATAACCCCATACTTTATCTAACAGTTGAGTACGAGAAAAAACCTGTCCAGGGTGTTGCACCATAAAGCGTAATAAATCGAATTCAGTTGCCGTTAAATCCAATGACTTTTGACGTAAAACCACTTCATGTGTGCGTTGATTTATCATTAATTGGCCGTGACAAATACTTGCACCTTCGTCTTCTGTTTCTTCTTGCTTACTTTTTTGTAATAGGTGAACTCGACGCAGTAGAGCATGAACACGAGCTTGTAATTCTCTAATGCTAAAAGGTTTCGCCATGTAATCATCAGCCCCTAATTCAAGACCAACAACACGGTCAACTTCCGAAGAACGAGCCGTTAACATTAAAATAGCCTGCTCTTGTTTGACCTCTTTAACTTGTTGGCAAACATCTAAACCGCTACAACCCGGTAAAGTAAGGTCTAAAATAATTAATGAGAAATTGTTTTCCAAAGCTTGTTTAACAGCATCTTCACCATTGTCGCAATGTGTTACCTGCAAACCTAAGTCTTGCATATTCACTTTGATCAATTCTGCAATATCTTGGTCGTCTTCTACGATTAATATATGATCTGACATTATTGTTACTCACTATAAAAACGCGTTTTTCATTATTTTAAAATGGCCTTAAACGGTAATTAAAATAAACGCTAAATTACTAATACCAGTTGGTGGTAATAATTCATCACCGAATTACATAAACCACCACCTAAAATGGATGCCCTTTCAAAGTAAAAATTAACTTCATTAGATTATTTTTTTGAAACTAACTTTAATAACTCACTAGCACCTATTTTATTAAGACCCGACAAAACGATTTTTTTATTCACCAAGTTGCAAATTAATCAAAAATATTTACTTAATAGGTATTCAAATAGCTAATAAAAATCATTTAAAGGCTTATAAAATAAGAAGATTTAGACAATTACGACTTTTGTAATAAAACAAATAAAAATAGGGAATATATCTATTCAGATAAAATTAAATGAGTAGCACTTTGGCTATATGGATGGGAATAAAGGAATACCGGCAATAAGTAACCTAAGTTTTACGCTGAACATCAGCTCAATTCTAAACTTAAACTAACACTCTTTATTATGTAAAGAATTTCAATGCTTTATTGCTTGTTCGCTTTACAAAACTCACAACAACAAAGAGAGTTGTTTTAGTAAGTCACATAGAGAAACAATTTATTGAAACTCGTATAAACCTCGCTTTTTTATTATCTCGCGTATTTTTGCATATTAAAAAACAATGGGTATAATTCGCCTCCCAATTATCAGCCTCAATCACAAAGAGCGAAACCATGAACGAACAATATGAAAACCGCTTTGGTGGCATTAAACGCTTATATGGCACTAGCGCATTACAAACATTTAAAGATAGTCATGTGTGCGTTGTAGGCATTGGCGGTGTTGGCTCTTGGGTGGTTGAATCTTTAGCGCGTTCAGGGATTGGTAAAATCACTTTAATTGATATGGACGATCTTTGTGTTACTAACACCAATCGTCAAGTTCATGCTTTAGCAGACACAATTGGAAAGCAAAAAATTGAAGTGATGGCGGAACGCTGTAAGCAGATAAACCCCGATATTATTGTTAATTGCATTGATGACTTTATTGATAAAGACAACTGCTTTGAATACTTATCTAGCGATATGGACTATGTGTTTGATGCCATTGATAGCATTCACGCTAAAGTCGCTTTAGTGGCTCATTGTAAGCGTAATAAATATCCATTACTAACTTGTGGTGGCGCAGGTGGTCAACTAGACCCAACACAAATACAGGTAACTGATTTAGCTAAAACCATCCAAGATCCACTGGCTGCGAAAGTACGTTCAGAATTGCGTCGCCATTTTAATTTCAGTAAAAACCCTAAACGAAGATTTCATGTTTACTGTGTTTTTTCAACGGAACAGCTAAGTTATCCAGATATGAATGGTGAAGTATGTAAAGAAAAAGCCGAATCCGATGGCAGTTTGAAGATGGACTGTGCAAGTGGATTTGGCGCTTCGACTATGGTGACAGCAAGTTTTGCATTTGTAGGTTGTGCTTTCATGTTGAAAAAAATAGCAGAAAAAGCCAAAAAATCTTAATCAAGAAAAATACACACTAACAAACAAAAATGCCAATGAAGTTAACTCATTGGCATTTTTGTTAGCAATTGGTATAACTTACATTAAAAGACTAGAAAGCGAGTGCTAAACCTAAGTTAACATAGAAAGAACGCGGGTAATTCGCGCCATCATAAGAAACCGTATCTAAAGACATTCCCGAGTCAAAATTAAGATATTTGAAGAAGGTATATCCTGCATTCACATAACTTAATTCACTACCAATTAAGTTCTTTTTATAACCTACGCGTAAACCGGGTACAAAGAAAGAATCACTTAAATAACTTAATGCAATTTCAGCCCATTGATATTCATCACCAGTGGCATCAGTAATGCCATTAACATCATAAGAGCCTTGGATATTAAGAGCATTACCCGGAGAAGATAAAAAGAAGTCTACTTTCGCTTGGCGCTCTGCAACATAATCCCCTGTCAATTCAACACCATCGGCGTTTGAAATATTTTTAAGTGAATTACAGTTATCATCATATGTTGTACCAGTAGAAGGATCACAGGTTAAATTGCCTAAGTCATATTCCGGCTCATTAAGATTATTAACCGTTAACCCTAAACTGAGTGAATTAATCACCCATAACACACCAACATCGATACCAATATTTGTGCTAGTTGCTTCACCTTCGACTTCATCTTCACCTTGATATTCTATGTTTGAGAATCGTCTTAACATCCTCATTTCTCTTAAATTGATTTTAGTACCAACTAAGATTTCGCTGTACCCATTTGTCCAAAAGGTTTCTCTGTACCCTAACGCAAAGGTTTTAGCGGTAACATATTGCTCATAAACACCTGAATCAGTGGACAATGAAGTTCCACTTACTGTAACGCCATTAGGGTCATCGAGTATGCCCAGCTTTGTCATTCCACCGTAATTAAAATCAAAGGTAAAAACGCCTTCTCGTTCATTGGTATAAAGGCTCGGGAAAATAACCAAAGAGCCAGAAGCACTAGCCTTCACAAACCCATCTTCGCCCGCATTTTTTAAAAATGCATCAAATTTTTCTTCGGCAGCATTAGCTTCAGCAACACTTGAAACACCATTATCAAGGATATCTTCTAAGTCATCGATTTGTTCAATTAACGAATTCACATCACCGAGTTCATAACCAACCGCTAACGGTTCGATTAACACAAGCCCTGTAATATTTTCATTTGAAGTAAGGTAATTACTTGCAGGATTTGAAACACTACTACTTGTACTTGTACTTGAGACAATAGGATTAAATAAAGTTTGACTCGCAAAGGTAAAGGGAGACAACAAACAGCTCAACATAACAATTTTTTTCATAGTTTCGATTCCTAGCATTACTTTATCGTTGTTATTAGTTTATAACTATTTTAGTTATTTTCACGGTAAAACCAATAACTCATTTTTACCATTCATTGACATTGTCAAAATAAATAAGCTTTTTCTTATCTAAAAAACTGATTAAGTTAATGATATTTAATTGAATTTTACGGTGTTATCTCTTTTTAATTATTCAGAATTAACCTTTTATGTTTATTAAAATAACAATAAAAATAAGCGATGAAGCGTGCTTCAAACTCATTTGAGACACACTTAATCGCCCATTACGTCATGCTTATCTAGCAGCAGATTAACTTTTCGATAAATCTAACAATTCACGTAAAGCAACCTGACACATACTAAACTCAGGTACACTCACCGCCGTTAACGCATCGGACATTTTGTGCCAACGATCCGCTAAGCTTTGATGTTGTGATTCCCAATCCGTATAAGCTTTGGCTACGTCTTTACCTTTTAACAATAATAAAATTGCACCAGTGATCCGTTTTTGCTGCCATTCTAAATCATCACGCATGGCTTCTTTTGCAAGAGACTGCCAATGACTATCGGCCGGAAGTAGGTTTAACTGAAGTGAAATATTCACTAATTTCAATTTTTCTTCAGCAAAGAAGTAAACTTGTGCTGCTAATTGCGCGTCAACTTCGAGCTTACTTGCCACTGAAATAATACTCAGTAGCGCGTATGACTGCTCCGTATTGCTTAGCTTATTCGCTAATAAATCAGGTACGCCTTCTTTTTTAGCTTTAGCCAATTCAACTTCACGCTGCTGTAAAATTTGCTCACTTAACAATTTAGGTAAGTTATTTTTAACAGCCTGTAATGACGATTTATATTTTTCAATTAATAATGCACAATCAAGCTGGTCTCTATCATTTCTGATGATCCAACGCGTCGCATGACTCACCATACGTACTAATTTATTAATCAGGGTCACTTGGACTTGGTTATCAATTTTATTATCTAAAGATTCAATATCAGCTAATAACTCAGGCAAGTTGAAAATATCTCGTGCAGCAACCCAAGCTTTGGCCAAATCAAGAAATGAACAACCTGTACTTGTCATAATACGATGCGCAAAGGTTGCGCCCATTACGTTAAATAAATCGTTACTAACTTGTGTTGCCACAATTTCAGATAATAATGGATGTTCGTGAATTTCACTTTGATAGGCTTTCACTAAAGCTGCAGGGAATATTTTTTCTGCTTCTTTTGCTAAATAGCCATCTTCTGCGATACGCGCTTTAGCCAGCTCTTCTTTCATTTCATTTTTAGCATAAGAAATCATGACTGAAATACAAGGTCTTACTAATCCTAGCTCTGCATTTTTACGTTCAGTGATCCCTTCATCCGTTGGGATAAACTCTAACGCTCGATTTAACTTACCTTTTTCTTCTTGGCTATCAATTAATCGTCTGTATTCTTCAATATCTTGATAACCCTGTTTATAAGCGAGGCTAATGCTTTGTGCTTGGCGATAATTATTATGAAGCACTAACGCAGACACTTCATCGGTCATTTTCTGCAACCACACATTACGCTGCTTAGGTGTTAAATCGCCTTTAGAGACTAATTTATCTAATAGGATCTTAATGTTCACTTCTAAATCGGAACAGTTTACGCCAGCCGCATTATCAATGGCATCGGTGAAACATTGACCTCCGTGTAAAGAAAACTCAATCCTCGCACTTTGCGTCATGCCTAAGTTACCGCCTTCTCCAATCACTTTACAACGTAATTCAGAACCGTTAACACGTAAGTTATCATTGGCTTTATCACCTACATCAGCGTGGCTTTCTTGCTCGCTCTTAACGTAAGTCCCGATGCCGCCATTCCATAACAAATCAACCGGTGATTTTAATAATAAAGAAATCAACTCCGTTGGCGTTATTTTAGGTTGGTTAATAGAAAAGGCTTTGGCCATTTCAGGAGTCACTGCGATGGATTTTGCAGAACGTTCAAAAATACCGCCACCAGCAGAGATTAACTTAGCGTTATAATCCGCCCAACTCGTTCTTGGTGTATCAAATAAACGTTGGCGTTCTTCAAAACAAGCATCTAAGTTTTCAGGATTAGGATCGATAAAAATATGTAAATGGTTAAACGCAGCTAACAGCTTAATTTTTTTAGAACATAACATGCCGTTACCAAATACATCACCGGCCATATCACCAATGCCCACCACTGAAATAGGTTGCTCTTGAACGTCCACACCTAATTCTCTGAAGTGGCGTTGTACACTAATCCACGCCCCTTTTGCAGTGATCCCCATTTTCTTATGGTCGTATCCATTACTACCACCTGAAGCAAAGGCATCGTTTAACCAGAACTTTCTATCCGTTGCTAATTCATTGGCGATATCAGAGAAAGTCGCCGTCCCTTTATCGGCTGCAACCACTAAATAAGGGTCATCGTTATCGTAGCGAACGACTTGTAATGGCGGAATTAAAGTATCATTTTCAAGGTTATCGGTAATTTCCAATAACGCACTAATAAACATTTTGTAACATGCAATCCCTTCTTGCATAAAGGTATCGCGATCCATACTTGCGTTTAAACGTTTAGCAACAAAACCGCCCTTCGCACCAACAGGAACAATCACCGAGTTTTTAACTTGTTGTGCTTTTACCAAACCAAGCACTTCAGTACGGAAATCTTCACCACGGTCAGACCAACGTAAACCACCACGGGCCACTGCACCACCACGTAAATGCACACCTTCAAAACGAGGTGAATAAACAAACACTTCGTAACTTAAACGTGGTAAAGGAATATCAGTGATTTTATTATGATCAAATTTGAAGCTAATATAATCTCTAAATTGATCCGCTTGATGTCGTCCTTCTTTATTTTGGAAGTAATTACTACGAATCGTCGCCATAATTAACTCAACGTATTTACGTAAAACTCTATCTTCATTAAGGTTGCTCACCTCGTTTAAGGATTCCAAAATAACATGTTCAAGTTCAGCTTGCTTCTCCAATGACACTTGTTTTTCAGGATTGAAGCGAGCATGGAATAGAGCCACAATTTTCTTCACTAACGCACTGTGATCCAACAAGGTTTTTGCAATCGCAAAGTGACTGAAACCAAAACGAATTTGTTTAAGATATTTTGCATAAGCACGCAGCATCACAATATCGCGCCACGCAATACCTGCACCTAGAATGAGTTTGTTAAAGGGGTCGTTATCCGCTTCACCATACCAAATAGCAATAAAGGCGTCGGAAAATAAATCGCGATATTGCTCAGGCTCAAATTTATCATCCGCCGTATAAAGCAAGGTAAAATCATATAACCAGAAGGTATTTTCATTAATTGGCGAGACTTGGTAAGGATATTCTTGAGCAACTTTAAGCCCTAAATTTTCTAAAATAGGAATAAGATCCGATAACAGTAAAGCACCATTTTGATGGAATAATTTAAGCTTTAATTCACTGTCATTTGCTTCAACAGAACGGTAAAAACGTAATGCCATCGAACGCTCATCACATTCAAACAATGATTCAATACGTTCAATATCTGTCACAGCAACACGAGAACTGAAAATATCTTGGTAACTTGTAGGGAAAGCGGCTTCATATTTACGCGTTAATTTAACACCTGTTTCTTCGCCATAATGTTCAATTAACGAATATTGCAACTCTTCCGTCCAAGCCTTAATGATTTGTTGCATGCGTAACTGAATCGCAGTCACTTCAAGCTCATCTTCATAGGGCTTATCAAGGTGGATCACCAAACGTAAACGCGCTAAATTGGATTCACTTAAATAAGTCTGAAAATCACTATCAGCAATCGGCATAGTACGTGACAATAACTCCACAAACTTAAGTCGCACTTCAGTATTATAAACATCACGCGGAACATATAATAAAGCGGTAACAAATCGTTTATTACCATCGGTTCTTAAAAACAGTTTAAGGTGTTTGCGCTCTTGCGCATGTAACACCTCCACTACATTATTAAGCAGCGTTTTCTCATCACAAAGCAGTAAATCTTCTACCGCATAAGTCGATAATATCTGTGTTAATTCTTTATAATAATGCCCACCTAAAGTTAACCCAGATTGCGCTAAAACATTCGCGATCTTTTGGCGCACAACAGGAATCATTAACGGGCTACCACTGTAAACCGATGAAGTGTAGAGACCAATAAAACGAATACCGCCTGTGAGTTGTCCTTGTTTATTAAATTGCTTAACATAAACTACATCAGGGTAGGCAATTCGGTGTACAACAGCACGTTGCGACGCTTTACTAAAATGTAATAATGAAGGTGCTTGAAGTTCATGCACACAATCAAATTGATTCTTTTGACGCATAAAATCACTGTGTTTTAACAAACCTAATTGGCTATTTTCAACAATTGTAATGTTATTATCTTTCACAGTGAATTCATCACAAGCGACAAAAGTGAAGTGATTATCCACCATCCAACTTAAATAGGTTTGTTCTTCCGCAAGCGCTTGGTCTGGATTTTTATTTGCTTTTTTACTCGTCGCAATCGCGCCTTTTACTTTGGCGATCATTTGTTCGTGATCATCCACCACCAAAGACACATCAGATAAAGCTTTATCTAAGCTCTTTTTAATTTTTAAACGTTCGGTAGGAGAAGTGGTGTGATCGATTTCGATATAAAGTAATAACTCAGTGTCGTTATCTTTTTTAAGTGCTTTCAATTGTCCTGATTTACTACGTTCGCTATGAATTTCACTATATAAAATACGATGTAAATTAATGTTTTGTTTGTTTAATACAATTTTTAGCGTATCAATAATAAAAGGAATATTTCGACTTAAGACACTGATAATAGTATGCGTAGATTTCCATTCATCCTGTTCAACATCAGGATTAAAGACTTTAACTTTGGCCACTTTCCCATTCCATTCCTGCGCTTCACGCCATAATGAAACCGTTAAACCGGATAAATCGGCAGGACTGATTGTTGTTAAATCAACAATACTCACGTCGCGATAAATGGCGTTAATGAAGCTTTGTAATAGAGGTTGTTCGAGTGCCGTAAAATGCGTTTTTAGCTGGGTAAATATCTGTTCTAAAATATCTGATTTTTGGTTCATGTTATACCTGCCTAATCTCTAAAATGGACTATCTTGATTAAGGCTAGATTAAAAAAAAAAATAAACAATACAAACAGTTAATAAGCGTCGATTTATCTACAAAAAACAGAATATAAGCATCAATATGAGTTTTTGGAGAATAATTGGCATGGTTTAATAATTTAGAGATTGAGTTTGGGTATGTGTTTAGAGTCACTTTTGGGGCACGGATTTATCTTGTTCTGGTTTTCGCAATATTAGGTCGCTTAAAAGCGACGTCCCAAAGTCAAAAGCAATGTTATTTTCAGTTTTTTTGTCCGCTGGGTTCATCTTACTTTGGGATGTAGGATTCATCCTACCTTGTTTGATATTAGACTTAGTTTTAGGACTGGCTTTAGACTCGTCTGCGCTCGTCGGATCATTTTGAATATTCGTTACAGTGGTTTCGCCCTGTCGGCGACCAAACTTTCTTTTATCAGAAAAGAAAGTTGGCAAAGAAACTGACTCCGAATCACTTTCTGATCCAACCAATGTAGAACTTTCTTAACGCACCAGTTCATACGGCACTTCCCTGTGCCGGATGAACTTACAGCAAACGTCCTGTTTGCTGTTGCTGAAAGTTATCCATCGTTTGGGAAAGCTCAACGGAGGCGAAGTTGTAGCCGCATTGGGCATCGATTTACTCAATAACTAATTGAAATTTTTTAGATTCAATGACTGGCTATCGGCTATTTTTTATTTTAGGGATGTAGGATTCATCCTACCTTGTTTTAGGCTTGGCTTTTTGCTCGTCTACGCTCGACGGATCATTTTGAATATTCATTGCTGTGGTTTCGCCCTGTCGGCGATACCCTTTCTTTTACCAGAAAAGAAAGGATACAAAGAAACTGGCCACCGAATCGCTTTCTTATCCAAATAATACATTGCTTTTATAACGCACCGGCTCTTGCTGGCCATCCATGGCCAGAACGAGCCTAACCCAAACGTCCTGTTTGGGTTTGCTAAAAGCAATTAATGATTTGGGAAAGCTCAACGGTGGGTGTTATCGTTCCTGTATTGAGCATTGTTTATGTTTTTATTGTGGTTATTGTCATTATTTTAGGGCGTGGCTTTTAAGCCACTTTGGTAAGCAATATTCTTCGTTCCTGTATTGAGCATTGTTTATATTTTTATTATCGTTATGTTGGGACGTGGCTTTTAAGCCACTTTTGGTAAGCAATATTCTTCGTTCCTGTATTGAGCATTGTTTATGTTTTTATTATCGCTATGTTGGGGCGTGGCTTTTAAGCTTCCTTTGGTAAGCAAAATATCAGGCTCGTCTGCGCCCGTTTAGCTAGCTTGAATAATGGAGACTTATTACTGTTGTTATGCTTTTTGCATCGTTGTAATAAGCTTTAGGCCATCGTGTTATGTTTTGTGTGGAAAGTGAGCATTAACATGCACACTTTCTACATGGTTAAACTTCTAATCACTTGATTTATAGTATTTAATTTTTTAAGGCCTGCGTCATACTCAGAACAAAAGAGCTGAGTATGGCGCAGTGCTTAGTTTTCACAAAGCTAATTACCTCTCAATAAACATAAAAAAATGACTTATTTCTCTATAAAGCTTTGACAGATAGTGTTTTGATTATTATTGTTTTACTATTTTTGATATTCCATAACCCGTTCTTATCGTGAATTATGGATAATGTACTGTTATAGCTCCCCAAAATTCAGGCAAAGAGGAATATGAATATTTCAAATGATGAAAGAATAAACGATTTCTTTTCTGATATACAATCCATATCACCTGAGCAGTTCGACATGGTGATTTCAATAAGAAATATATTCTTAAAGGCCAATAAAGAATTAATTGAAGGTATTAAGTACGGTGGTTTGGTTTTTAATGCTTCCAGTTCATTGATTGGAGGCATTTATACATACAAAGAACATATTTCAATTGAATTCAGTAATGGGGCTGACTTTATTGATACGGATTCTATCTTGGAGGGTGGGGGTAAAAAGAGGCGGCACCTAAAAATATACACAGGTGACGATATCGTTCAAAAAAATACCGAGTACTTTGTAAATCAAGCAGTGAACAGCTAAAGGAAGCTATCGAATGGTAAAATTTGGATACACAATAAATTATGTTCGTGATGTAGATGTTGCTTTGTCATTTTTTGAAAAAGCATTTGAAATGAAGCGACGCTTTATCACTGACGAAAATGATTATGGTGAATTGGATACTGGTGAAACAGTTCTGGCCTTTGCGTCTCATGAGTTAGGATTATCAAATTTCTCTGGGGGGTATATCAGTTCTACTGACTCTGGTAAGCCATTAGGCATTGAAATAGTACTTGTAACCGATGATGTTGGTGCCATTCATCAGCGCGCAATACAATATGGTGCTGTTGAACTAAAATCGCCCGAAACAAAACCGTGGGGGCAAGTTGTTTCCTACGTTCGCTGCCCGTCTGGTATTCTATTAGAGTTATGTACAGCAGTCGCAAGTTAAGCTATAACAAGGCAAGTCAGTCTGACGGCTTTTTCGCTACTTTTTTTGCGGTTTGCGTTACGCTACCACAAAACAATCCACTACAAAGCCGCAGCTGCTTGCGGCGTTATATACTCGCTGCAATATTTAAGGCTAGTGTTTAATCTAGAATAATTACTGAATTTTTAAGGTAATTATTATTGTAAAAATAAGGATGTTACATGGTCCATGCTGAGTACTTTAGATTTTTACAAACTCTCAATGAAGGTACTGTTACCGACGATGAGCGTAAATTAGCCAATCTCATTATTCAAAACCTAGACGATTTGATACCGCTTGGAACCCATCAAGGCCAGCGAATCAGAGCCGTTGTTCAACTTGCTCAAAATCATTGGAATAATTTAAGCGTAGAGATTCAACCGTTACCAGAAGATCTAGCTGTTGATAACTCACCCATAACTCAACTTAAGAGTTTATCAGTAGGCCCATTTCGTGGCTTTTCTAGGGAAGAGCGTTTCGACCTTAGCAGTAACTTAGTTCTAATTTATGGCCCAAATGGAACAGGTAAATCAAGTTTTTGCGAGGCTCTCGAGTATTCACTATTGGGAAATGTTGCAGAGGCAGAGAGCAAGCGTTTTAGAGACCAGCAAAGATATTTGAAAAATGCGTATGTAGATAGCTTTAGCGCTCCAAAGCTTCTAGGGGTAAATGCAGAAGGTCAGGAAATTCCTATTATTTCAGATGACGCTCTTTATCGATTTTGTTTTGTTGAGAAAAATAGAATAGATAACTTTTCAAGAATTGCAGCTCAAGTTCCGGCTAAGCAAACAGAGTTAATATCAACACTTTTTGGTCTAGATTCTTTTACTGAGTTTGTTCGCAAGTTTACGGCTGAAATTGATCCAAGATATATTGACCTTGTGGGCCAAAAAGCAACATTATTGGCTCAAAAGCGCCAAGCACTTGATGGAGCTAAACAGCAACTAGATACTAATAACGCTGAGTTAGTAAGAATTAGTACTGATGAGCAAACCTTAGCTAGCAATTACCGCGAAGGCTCAGACTTTAACCAAGTGGTTCTAGAATTACTTGGGTGTGATGAAAGTGTTGGCCTAATTTCTCAGATAGAATCTGAATTACAGCAGCCTTTACCCATCAAATCTTCTTTGAGTCTGGCTACATTGGACGATTTAGGTGTTAAGGTCACTAATCATCTAAATGAAGTTGGCTCCATTCGTCAGGAGTTAGCAAGCGCCAGTCAGCAATTATCATACAAAAACCTTTATGATGCTGTTACCCAAGTGCAACAAAGCAGTCCAAATAACTGCCCTGCTTGCAAAACTCCGCTTAACCAAGTCGCAGTAAACCCATTTATTCACTCAAGTGAAGAGTTACAAAAACTTCAGTATTTGGCTGAGCGGCAACAATTACTTCAGCAATTAGAGCAAACAACAAATCAAGAATTACTTTTACTAACTCAAATAGTAAATATCTGTTATAGTCAATTTTCTAACAATGTGCTTACGCATTATCAAATATCACCCAATTTTCAAGAAAATACTGAATGGTGGAATAGATTACAGCAACCATCTCATGATGGTTACACTCTATGGCAACACCTACGGTCACAAGTTCAGCAACTCGAGGGAGCAGACAAAGAAATTGCACAAGTTACTCAATTACGTGCAACGAAACAAACAGAACTAAATCGATTGCGCGAATTTTCACGCAATATTACCGTGCTTCAAACTCGAAGACAGACAGCCAGTCAAGCAATTCAAGCTGCTCAGAGAACAATCGTTAGCTTCGATGTTGAGAATGCTCAGTTGATTTCAGATGTTCAAGCTGAAATTGCTAGCATTCAAAGAAATCAAGCCATATCGATAGCTTATACAAAGTTAGTTACACGCCTTAATTTTTATAAGGATGCACTTCCAGGAAAACTTGTAGCTGATTTAGGAGAGAGGGTTGTTCAACTATACAATTCATTTAATCGGAACGATTTGCCTTCTGAACTTTTAGCCACAGTTAAATTCCCCCTGACTCAAAATCAACGCCTAGAAATATCATTTCAGAGCAACCCAGATCAGTTCTATGATCCTTTACACGTGCTTAGTGAAGGCCATATTCGTTGCATTGGACTTGCTATTCTCCTTTCAAAGAACCTGAAAGAAAATTGCCCAATGCTAATTTTTGATGACCCTGTGAATGCGATTGATGACGACCATAGAGAGTCAATTAGACATACCCTATTTGAAGATCAGTATTTTTCAGGAAAACAGATTATATTGACGTGCCACGGCGAAGAATTCTTCAAGGACATTCAAAATCTGCTGCCAGCCCGAGTTGCTGCTCAGTCTCAAACGCTGACTTTTTTACCTAGGCTTGATGAATCTCATATTCGTGTAGATTTTAACTGTGCGCCTCGAAACTACATTATTGCGGCTAGGGAGCACTTTGATAGAAATGAAGTTAGAGAGGCTCTATCAAAATCACGAAAAGCAATGGAGTCATTGACGAAAGGTAAAGTATGGCGTTATGTGAGTAAATTTGGGGACGGAAACTTGAGTTTAAAGTTACGAGGCCATAACGCTCCAATAGAACTGAGAAATTTATCTGAACAACTTAAAGCTAAAATTGGTAAGGCTAATTTTTCCGACCCAGATAAGAGTAAAATATTTGATCCTCTTAACTCATTAGTTGGAATGAGTGGTGATTCACGTGAATGGCAATATTTAAATAAAGGCACGCACGAAGAAAATGACCGAGCAGAGTTTGATAGAAATACTGTGTCTACGATTATCTTTGCTCTAGAAAGCCTAGACCAAGCGCTATAGAGTCATACTATGACAGAATTAAAATCCGAATATAACAAGTCAAAGCACGCGAACTTGGCAAAGCAGAGATGATTATGAATTTAAATATAGAAGGTCAAATATCGACTTTAATAACGCTTATAACAGAACTCCAACCACAACTTAATGACGAAGCTTCAAGGGTTCGGAAAGATGCCGCAGTTACTGAAAGGATGAAGTTTGACGCTGACTCATGGTGTCGCTCGGCAATGGGAGATAGCTTAGTTAAGTTAAGATTGTTTACGGAACAGAATTTTAACTACATAGAAACAATGAGCATATTAGCAGTGACAAGATACATTTTTGAGATGTCTGTTTGGTTGCTATTGTTTAAGATGGATTCACGATATGGTTTGGTTTACTACAGCCGATTAATTGACACCCAACTGAGGTATTGGAAAGATTGTAAAACTCAAACTGAGCGAGAGGTTCTACTCTTGAAAAAGTTTGAAAATGAAGAAAAAGCAATAATGAAAGAGGAGCTTAAAAAACTTAATAACATTACGAATTCTAAAATAAAAGAGAAAGAAGCTTTTAATCTAAGCTCTTTCGTAATGAAAAAGATTGATGACAAAGCAGCTCGACATTTCTCTATTTATGCTGAGGAAGCAAAATCAAATGGGTATAGTTTTCAAGCTCATTTAGTTGAGAATAAACAGTTACCAGTTATTACAAGATCCATTACTGAGCTTGAAAACGAAAAGGCTAGTTTTTCGTCTTCAATATCTAACGACATTAAACTTCTTATCCCTAGCCGTTGGAACTGGTGTGATATGGCAAAAAAAGTCGACTTAGGTGACGAGTATGAATATATCTATTCGTACACAAGTAAGCTTTTACATGCGACACCATCAAGCATTACAACAAATCAGAAAAATCTAGAGCTAAGTGAGATCAATATATTTCTTAAATATGTCCATGTTAAAATTAAAGATATATTGAGTCTAGCAAGGCAGTATCCGTAATTAATGCCAAACAAGCAACTGCAATCTAGAAAGCAATGGACAGCCATTAGTTACAATCAATAATCTCAATAAGTTAATAAATAACGATACGCAAAGTGGCTACATCTAGCCCTCCCGTCTTCGTTTTTCTGAATCAATAGATGCCTTTAGCAAGTAAAGGCATGGAGCGATTTATGCGGCAGCATAGTGTTATGAGCGGGCTAAGCTCTGCGTGCCCTTTGCCGTTGCTAGTTCAGTTCGCCACAGGGATGTGGCGTATGAACGGTGCGTTAAGAAGGTAGCTATTTATTCAGATAAAAAAACGAGTCGGGACCAGTCTCTTTGCTTACTTTCTCTGCTGGCAGAGAGAAAGTAAAGTCGCCGACAGGGCGAAACACCAAGCGAATAAATATCAAACAGCCTCGACGAGCGCAGACGAGCCACCATCTAAATCTATAAATCAAAGCCAAAATAAAAAACAAAAAAGCCCACCGCAATGAGCTAATACAAAATACAACCAAAGATCAACCAGTCATCTCTTACTGCAAAACATCCTCGTCATTCACAAACCGTAATGCCAGACAATCACTGTCTTTATTAATGATCATCGACGAATCAACACGTAAACAACTGCCTGCATATTTCCCTGCAGCAGTGAAAGTACATACCTGCACGTATTGACCCTCCACTAACGGCAATGGGAATAAAGCTTGGTAGATATTATCTTGCGCGGCGAAGTTCCCCCCCGTGGCTTCTATGACGCTTTGTTCCTCGTCGACTAATTCAATATTTGCACCGCATCGCCCTACTATCGGTTTGCTTACATAACCCTTTGCTTTCAACTCTTCATTTAATTCAAAGTCTGCTTGCAATAATAATGGATGATTAGGGAATAATGACCAAAGTACAGGCAATATCGCTTTGTTACTTGGGATCAAGGTCCATAACGGTTCAAAGATCATGATGTTTTTATGCAATAACACATCGGCAAGTCTTGGTGTTTTTCCGGTTTTAGATAAAGGCTGAAAATGTTCAGGCTCTGCTTCATCGGATTCACATTCAACGCGGATTTGGTCTAATGCAGTTTCCCATGACCATGTTTTCCAAACCCAATTCAATACGTCACCATTGGCATCCACTACATTACCTAGTTCATCCCATGTTAAGGAATCAATCCCTGCAATCATGCGACTTTTAATACCTGCAGCTTTTAATGTTTGTTGAATAAATAAAGCGTGATATTTTTCTTCTGGATCATCATCATGAAGAATATGTATCAGCCCTTTTACCTGACTTTTTTGCCATGCTTGAACGAGTTGTTTAAATAGATCCTTACCTGCATCTTCGCCTTCATGAACACCGTAATGATGCGCCCATTTACCTTGGATTTTGGCCCCTTCCATATAACAGGAAGCGGAATCACAGTTATATTCGTAAACCTTTAACCCTTCTGTTGTCATGGCAAAATCGAAGCGGCTTGTGATCAACTGATTTAATCGGTTATCCCAAGATTGTCTGATTTTTGCTAGCAAGGCACGCGGTAGGTTAAATTTCTCTAATAACGCTTCGTTATCCAACACGTAATCCGTTGCGTGCATAAACAAACCGTGAAGCTCATTGGTTGCTCTGCGCAGGGTATCTTGCGCTGTTTTTGATAACACATAATAACGATACTGATCGTCAAGATCGGTACTTAATTTATGGCCATTTAATGCTTTTACATAAGCCGCTTCATCTTGATTGGCAATATTAAGCCAAGGCTTATCTTTTCCAACTATTGGTTTTGCTTGATGACTAGCTAACGCAAACAGTTTTTTGTTAGTCTCTACGCTAATTTCTGCATCTTGATCGTCTTCCGTTTGTATCATCCAACCTAGAATCAACACGTCATTAAATGAGCAAGCAATCCAGTACTCGCCCTCTTCACTGATCCTTGCTTCTAATTCGCGGCTATAGTTTTGCCCTTCAGGCCATACGTGATGATCTAAATTTTGCTCTGCGATGCGAATTTTGTCGGCAAATACTTCTGTCACAATGGCAACATGCCCTGTTTGTTCAAACTCACCACCTTGCTCCCAAATCAATAATGAACCGGGTTGAGGATGACGTTTGCTGCCGTTGCTAAAGGCTTGCAAAGGCAAACGGGTATTCGATGCAATATCACGTACTGATCGTAAATTGAATATCTCATACGCCATGGCGACATCATCAAAAATATAACCATGATTTAGATACATCCAGCGGCGGGCAAATTCAACGCATTGCCATTTATATCCCATGTAAATGCCATCAATATAACTACGAAAAGCACTGCGGTTAGGATACTCAAGATCACTGGCAGTGTCATAGTCACTAGAATAAGCTGCAACCCCACCAGGCGCATAGCCAAGCAAGGTGCCAAAAGAACAAGGAGCTAATTTATTAGACAAGATTGTCATCCAATTAAAGGGTAAGAAACGATCGCAATATAAACGAGAGTTTTATTATTAGCAATCGACTTTTTGAGCAAAATTATAAATAAATAATGCCTTAATATTTATTGAATTAATCCGCAAAAAACACCTAGGTCTAGGGAAGTTAAATACGTTAAAAACCACGCTTTGAAAGCAGTATTTAATTTCACAAAATCAATTTACTATAGATTTTTATTCTACTTTTCAATACATGTTTTTATTTAAATACTGCTCTATGAGTGATTATTAGTGTAAATAACTAACAATGCTAGTTAAAGCTGTTACGGTGAGTTATCTGATTCATTTGCCGTAGTATCTATCACGGGGTCTTGCATTAGAAACACTAAATTTAAAGGTCATTTGATGTATTGAATCGCAAATGGAACTGCAAATTATTTTATTGACTAATTTAGACTGAAAAAGGTAGGAATTAAGATGAATTTTTTAAAAATTAATATCTCTATATTATTGGGAATAAGTTTCGTAAGTTTAGCACTTGGTATCTATATGGCAGTAGCCGGACAAACGCCTCCTATGGGTGCTGATGAACCATTTTTAATTCTCGAAGGGATTGATCGCCTGATGGGAATTTATCCTTTTGCTTTAGGGTTATATCTTTGTTTTAAAGCTAAATGGTATTACGAAGATAATTTCCATGCTGCAGCATAAATAAAGCATTTATTTAACTGACTTTATAAAGCAACAACAAACGTTATATAATTTGTTGTTGCACAACGGCTCCCAATCACACTAAATAAAATGGGGCATCTAACTCCAGATGATACTGAAAGAGTGTCTGTTACACTCAAAGAGTAATTTTAGTATATCCCGTTCAAACCCTACGACATTCTTTATTAAAGCATGCAATCACTGGGAAATTCCATCTCCCCTTATTTACGATTTATAAAAATCATTTTCTGACCATCTTACGATATTGTGAAGGCGTAACATGGCAGTACTGCTTAAAAATACCATTAAAGCTTGATTTAGAAGTAAACCCAGATTTAAATGCAAGATCTAATATTGTTGACTTCATTTCTTCGGGGTTCTCTAATAGTCGTTTCACCTCCCCAACTCTGTATTCATTAACGTACTGAAAAAAATTCTTAGATAATCCGTGATTCAACACATGAGATAATGCTCGCCTAGGAATGTTGAGTTCTTCAGATAAATGATAAATAGAAAATTCTGGATTTAAGTAAGATTTGTTAATTTCCATATACTTCTGCATTTTTACAATTATTTCTGAAACTAGGCTTTCATTAATTAGCATATTTGCAGTCGAAGCACATTTAGGTTTTGACTCTTCTTCTGTTTTAGCTAATTGGTTATTTAGTGAATTTTTCTTTAAGGTCAGAGGATCAGGATAAAACACAGGTTTTTGTTTCATACCGAAAAAACAAAGGAGGATAATAAAAAATAAATAAGATAAAAGATGTAAAGTCATCGGAGGGGTTTGATAAAAAGCTCCGTTATTATTTTCATTGGCAATATTAATAAACAATAAAATAATAAATACCAAAGGAAGTGAATATATCCATTTTAAACTGATTTGGTTGTTTTTTTGTGAAAAAAACTTATTGATTATTTTCTGATGCTTTCTTAATAAGATAATGGTTATTATTGAATAGCCAATGAATATTAGTGAATTTAAGAAACCAAACAGCGCTTTAAATGATAAAGAAAGACTATTATTTTCTACATCTGGCATTAAATTTGATTGTTCATTATGTAGAGGGATTGGAACTAGGTGTGGCATAAAAACAAACAGAAAATAAAAAAATATGAATGGGGTTAGATGTAAAAGATAAGGTAACTTAAATTTGCCATTCCCACTAATTAACATCTGAACATAAGTATATAAAATGGGTCCTTGTAATAAATTCACACTTGGATTGATAAACATATTTAACCAGTGAAGATCTAAATTAGCGTATGCAAATAAGGTTAATAATAAAGGGATATTAAGAGTCACTAACCAGCCAAAGAGCAATAAATCTGTTTTGTGTTTATCTACTTTAATAAAGATATTAAGCAAAGTAAAAACTGACAGAGATAACCCAATTAGACTGATTCCCCATGATGTATTATTTACAATCTGCAAGGTTAAGGACTCCTAATTATTTTAGAATTAATAGTAAATTCTGCTTTATTTTATAGTAAGTGCAGAAAGAGTAAAAAGAACATTTTAGCGATAGGATTATTTTTATATATATTTAGCGATAAAAACGTCCAAATGACGCCAAATGGACGACACTGTTTTATTTTTACACTATTTTCAGTTCATCAGACTAAAAGGAAACTGTCATGCAATATTTATTTGAGAATCAATCTTTTAAAATTTCAGTTCTAACTATTACTATTGGAGCCTTGGTTGGATGTAGTCAACAGCTTCAAGTAATAACAAATAATGAAACACCATTACCTAAAGTTCAATTTATTGTGGTTGATACAAGCCAAGATAATTGTTTTGATAATAGCGGAAGCGAAATAATATGCCCTGCAGAAAATAATGTTTTATATGGGCAAGACGCACAATACCTAGGTGTACAAGCTTCATATACTAATAATGGAGATGGAACTGTCACTGATAATAATACAGGCATGATGTGGCAAAAGACTCCAGATTATGATCACTATTCATATGAGAATGCAATTAGCTATTGTAAAAATTTATCGATTGCAGGCAATACAGACTGGCGACTACCTACAATTAAAGAGCTATTTTCTCTAGCTGATTTTAGAGGAGAAATTGTTAATCCTCGTAACGAAAGTGAAAATACACCTTATATTGATACTGATTATTTTGATTTTGAATATGACAAAAGAATGGCTTATATTGGCCAATATTGGTCAATAACCAAATATACTCTAGGCCCCGTCCATGATACAGAGGACGTAGAAGCAGCATTCGGCTATAACTTTGCTGACGGCCATATTAAAGCTTATGAAACAGGCTACACTTTCGGTACAAACAATAAAAATATCCATGCTCCGGGTAACTTTGTCAGATGTGTCCGTGGTGAAGAAAATGTTTATGGTGTTAATGATTTTGTTAAGAATAACGATGGAACTATAACTGATCAAGCCACTGGATTAATGTGGCAACAATCAGATGACGGTGTAAGAAGGGATTGGCAGACTGCTATTGTAAATGCTAAAACCTCTAATCTAGCAGGCTATTCTGACTGGCGTTTACCAAATATTAAAGAACTTCAAAGTATCGTTAAGTATGGAGGTAAGGTTGGTTCTTGGCCCGCGATTAATACCAATATATTTACATTGACAGGCAGTGGAGATACTTCAGATCCACTATGGTTTTGGTCTAATACAACTCAAGGTGACTTTAAATATACCGCAACCTATATCTCTTTTAGTAAAGCCTTTAGTAAAAAGAACTCTTCAGCAAGCAAGTATTATGATTGGCATGGTGCAGGAGCGCAACGGAGTGATCCTAAATCAGGGATACCTTCTGATTATGATATGTCATCAGAAAATGCGACAGATTTAGTCATGACTAAAAACTACACTTTAATGGTTCGAACAGTAAAATAATTATCTCGCGATGGTTCATTGAACTGTCGCTCTTTTTGCTTTTTTAGACTAACTACGACTTTAGATGAATATTAGCCCAACTTAATAATGCAAACGGAATATAAATATTGGCAGGCGCTCGGTTAATAAAAAACATGTTTAATGTGTCGATATCCCGCCTAGCTTCGTTTCCCTGAATCAATAGAGCCGTTCCTCTAGTTCAGCTCGCCACAAGGATATGATGTATGAACGGAACGTTAAAGAAGCCCCCTTATTTTGATTAAAAAATAACAGGTACAAAAAAGCCCACCGAAGTGGGCTTTCATTCATAAACAGCTGAGCCGTTTCTGGATAGCAGAAATTGTTTAATTCAAGGCGCTTTGTCGCGACGTTTAGTGTTTCTTAAACGAGTGGCAACGCAACGATGAAGTAGACCATTTATGCATTCAGAAACTACATCATTCCGCCCATTCCACCCATATCAGGCATTGGAGCCGCTGCTGGCGCATCTACAGGTAAATCTGTGATCATACATTCAGTTGTGATCATCAAGCCTGCTACTGATGCTGCAAACTGTAATGCGCTACGTGTTACTTTAGTTGGGTCAAGAATCCCCATTTCTAACATATCACCATATTCGCCAGTTGTTGCGTTGTAACCATAGTTTGCTGTGCCTTGTTGTACATTATTTGCTACAACGGATGCTTCTTCGCCACAGTTTGAAACGATTTGACGTAATGGTGATTCCATTGCACGAAGTGCTACACGAATACCTACGTTTTGATCGTCGTTATCGCCTTTAAGATCTTTTAATAGACCAGCAACACGAACCAGTGCAACACCACCACCAGCAACTACGCCTTCTTCAACCGCAGCACGCGTTGCATGTAATGCATCGTCAACACGGTCTTTTTTCTCTTTCATTTCAACTTCAGTTGATGCGCCGACTTTAATCACTGCAACACCGCCAGCTAATTTAGCTGAACGCTCTTGTAGTTTTTCTTTATCGTAGTCTGATGAAGACGCTTCGATTTGCTGTTTGATTTGAGCAACGCGAGCAGAGATTGCATCTTGCTCACCAGAGCCATCGATAATCGTTGTTTCATCTTTATTGATCACAACACGTTTCGCTTGACCTAGATCTTCAAGTTGTACTTTCTCAAGATCTAAACCAATCTCTTCAGAGATAACAGTACCTGCAGTTAAGATTGCGATGTCTTGTAGCATAGCTTTACGACGATCACCGAAACCAGGTGCTTTAACAGCCGCGACTTTCACGATGCCACGCATGTTATTTACTACTAATGTTGCTAGCGCTTCGCCTTCAACATCTTCAGCAATAATTAATAGTGGTTTAGACGCTTTCGCTACTGCTTCTAATGTAGTTAATAATTCACGGATGTTACCGATTTTCTTATCAACAATTAGAATAAATGGGTTATCTAATTCTACTGTGCCAGCTTCTTGATTGGTCATGAAATAAGGCGATAAGTAACCACGGTCGAATTGCATACCTTCTACTACGTCTAATTCTGTTTCTAGACCTTGGCCTTCTTCAACTGTGATAACACCTTCGTTACCTACTTTTTGCATTGCTTTCGCAATGATTTCACCAATTTCTAAATCAGAGTTTGCAGAGATAGTACCAACTTGTGTGATTGCTTTAGAATCAGAACAAGGCGTAGATAGTGTTTTAAGCTCAGCAACGGCAGCTTTTACTGTTTTATCGATACCGCGTTTTAAATCCATTGGATTCATGCCAGCAGCAACGGCTTTTAAACCTTCAGTAATAATAGATTGCGCTAATACAGTTGCGGTTGTTGTTCCGTCACCCGCAGCATCATTAGTTTGCGACGCGACTTCTTTAACCATCTGTGCGCCCATGTTTTCAAACTTGTCATCAAGTTCGATTTCTTTCGCTACTGTTACGCCATCTTTAGTGATGTGCGGAGCACCAAAGCTTTTATCGATAACAACATTACGCCCTTTTGGCCCTAATGTTACACGTACAGCATTTGCTAAGACATTAACGCCTTCAAGCATTTTAATTCGAGCATCATTACCAAATTTAACTTCTTTAGCAGACATTATATTTTCCTTTAATTTTGTACTTTAATTTTTGTTTTCAAAACAAGAGAATAAACAGCAATTTTTAACAATTATTCAACAATTGCTAAAATGTCACTTTCACTTAAGATCAAGACTTCTTCGCCTTCAATCTTTTCTGTTTTTAAACCATAACCTTCGCTAAAAATAACAGTATCACCGACTTTTACATCTAATGGTCTTACTTCACCATTTTCTAAGATACGGCCATTACCCACAGCAATCACTTTACCGCGAGTAGACTTTTCAGCAGCACTGCCAGTTAAAACAATACCACCTGCAGATTTAGTTTCTTGCTCAGTACGTTTTAAAATAACGCGATCATGTAGAGGACGAATAGACATTATGACTCCTTTGGTTGTTAACAAATTAAATTCTATGATGCATTAACTGATGGGGCCAAAAAAATTCGATTCAAGGCTATTATGAAAAAATATTTAAAAGAGGCGTTATTTTTGTTGAAAAAAAACCAGCAATTGAGGCGCTGGTTTAATTTAGATGAATTTGTAAATGAGGAACTTAAGCAATTGCAACTTTAGGACGAGAAAGTTCAGCAACAACTTGGTTAATCTCACTGACTGCCATCAGTATTTTTTGTTCTGTTTTGAGATGTTTATAGGCAACAACTTTGCCCTCTATTACGCGAAAGCGGCCTAATCCAGCAATGAAGATACGACCATTGAAAAAACCTTTAACAAACTTTGCAATTTGACGAGGTTGGTATTTTTTAAAACTTCTTAGAGTAGTAGAACGATTAAGTTTCATCGGTTCTCCTTTTATCTTATTTAGTGCATAAATAACTGAGGCACGAATAATACAGAGTTAACATGACAATTTTATTAACATCGAGTCTAATCAGTTAGCGAATTGCTAAATCTTGATTATGCGTCAGAGAATATAGTAGCTAATATGAAATTTACCAAAAAAAACTACAATTTATGATCAACTAATCAATTCTTTTATCTTCTTTATGTTCAAACTCACCTTCAATCACAGAATCATCATATGGAGTATTACGGTTTGCTTGTTGCTGTCCGAAACCACCCATAGTTGTTTGTGAGGTAAATTTAATGTTTGCCATTACCATTTTTGCCATGTTGGCGCGAATCGTTGGTTGTAATAATAACAGACCACAAAAATCAGTAACAAAACCGGGTGTGACTAATAATACACCTGTAATAATTAACATCATGCCTTCAACTAATTGTTGGCCAGGCATTTCGCCTGCAGCAACACGCTGCTGAAGTTGTGTTAATAATTGTAAACCTTGACTACGCACTAACGCAGAGCCAATTAATGCTGACACAATAACAAGAAGTATTGTTGTTAATGCACCTAAAAAGCTGCCTACTTTAACGAGTACAAAAATCTCAAGTAATGAAACAGCAGTAAAAACCAAAAACAATCGTGCGAACATAAATACCTCAGTTAATAGAATGAATACACTTTAGAACTGGGGTCTAAATTATGAAATTCAAGTTATTAGGTTTAAAAGCAAGCATAAGTTCAATTATTCAATACGCCATTTTTTTAATAATATAAAAACAGGTAATAAAATTGCAGCCATCCATAAAAATACAGTTCCGCTTTGTGGCTCATATACCCAACCTGAAATATAGGTTAATAAAGCCATCACTAACCCTAATGATAGACTTGAATATAAAGACTGATAGCCCACCATTAATTCATCTGCTTGTTTTGCAATAAAACGCATCGCCGCTAAATGCGCCAAGGCAAAAGTAAAGGCATGAAAGGTTTGAGCTAACATTAACAAAACTAAATCCGTTGTGTACCAGAGAACAAACCAACGAATAATGCCAGCAACCAGCGCTAATAAGCACATGTTTTTAATACTCCAATGATTAAATAAACGATCATTAAAGCGCATCAGAATAATCTCAGCTAAAACACCAATCCCCCATAACAAAGCAATATTAAATTCAGAAATCCCCATTGAGCTCCAATAAATAGAGCTAAATGCATAATAAGCACCGTGACTACCTTGTATCAGTCCCATGACTAATACAAAGTAAATAACTGTTGGCTGCTTTAATAAAAGAAATATATTAACTTTTTCTTTAGGTTTATCCGTTGGATCTTGTAGTTGTGGGTTTAGTTTAATTAAACTTAAACAATAGGTAACCAAAGCGGCAGCAATGATGATCCAAAGGATACTTTCACTACCAAATTCACTAATAGACCAGCCAACAAAAGAAGAGCCTACAATAAAGCTTATTGAACCCCATAAGCGAGCTTGCCCATAGTTAATTTTAATTTGTTTAACTAGACGAGTTCCAATGATGTCGCCCAGTGGCATCATTGGTCCAATTAAAAAGTTAAGTAATAAAGTTAAAGCCGCTAAGGCATACCAACCTTGAAAGAAGACTAAGAGTAATAAACAAGCTAATAAACCAAAACTTAAAACGCTTAATAGCTTTAACGTACCGCGGGCTGTTTTTAAACGAGGTAACAGGCCAATATTGCTGCAAAAACGCAGTACTAATCCTAAGGAAAATAAGGTGCCTATTTGCTCCGGACTTACCCCTTTGGCTTCTAGCCAGATCCCCCAAAAAGGTAAAAAGATTCCCCAAATAAAAAAGAAGCAAATGAAGTAGCTGTTCAACCAAGATTTAGCGGCAATGTGCATGTATTACTTCCAGATGAGTAGAATAGAAAAATAGGAATAAAGAAATCAACTAGTTAGTTGTTCATACTTACTCATCATCATAACGGTCATTTTTTATTAATTCAATTCACTATTACGTGCTTGCACACGTATTTTTGCCTTGTATTTATAATCACTGTTAGTGGTCAATTCTCCTGCAATAGCAATATCGACACTTCGCTTAGTGGTTTGTCCAATCACAGCAGTACTTTCAATAAAACTTAATGAGGTAATTTTTAAAAAATCAGGGTCGTTTAATTTAACCCAAGATCCACTACTGAAACAATTGATTGCTTGTGTATCCACCTTGCTACCAAACTGCAAATTTTTTGTGGCCGTTGAATAACGAAAGCCCATAAAATAAGAACTACTGATGGATTCAGCTAATTTATAATTATATGCATAAATAATGCATTTTTGTGTTTCTGTGTTGAGGATATCAAATACCTTATTCCTGTCTTTCCCCACTCTGTATTCACTACCGCCATAACCCGCACGACGAATATCACTTTCCATTAAAGCGAGCATTCCTTGAAGCTCAGTACGTAACCTTGAGAATTGAAGTGCTTTAGCTGATGCCGACACGCTATTGACGTATAAACCAATCAACATAACTAATAAAAGAGATCCCAATAGCAAAGAAATAAGCAACTCAACTAGGGTAAATCCGAGTGTTTTATTTGTACGCTTTAACATTGAGGATATCCCAACTTTTCAATGCCTGGTGCGCAAACTCTTAAACGCTTACCACTTTGAATAATAGAAAGTGATTTTTTTTCACTATTGGTTAATGTGATAGAGCCAATTTCAACCTTAAAGCGTAATGCTTTGTAAGAAGCTTGATTTCCACTAAAGGTAATAGCTTCCTCGTTAATAAATAACGTTCTACCATCAGCTAAATTCTGCACCTTTTCAATGCCATCTAACTGGCAGGCATTATAGGTAAAACAATCGCATTGTGAGGATTCACTTATCCCCATTTTCCACACGGACTGCTGCTGGCAAAAATGAACATAGATAGTTTTATTACGTTTAATAGCTTCTGATTGGGCGAGTTTTAATGTGTAGTAGATTTGATCAGCGCGATAGGAAAGCGCTTGGTTAGCAATTAAAGGTTGATATGACGCAATACCAATAATAGAAATAATGCTAATGATAGCAATAGAAATAATTAGTTCAAAAAGGGTAAAGCCTTTGATAATGAGTAATCTCATTCTCCTCCCAAAGGCTATAGCAAATTAAGTATTACCACATACTCACGTTAAACTATTAATTTTTTAAGATCATACTCAAAAGAATCATAGCGTGCTTTAACCTGTCTCTCTAATGGTAGAGGTTGTGATTCAATAATATTCACACAACGTTTAATCGTTACTTTTTTAAGTAAGTAAGTCTCATTGGACGGCCAACCTTTACTAATAGATTGGGCTAAGTTTAATGCAAGTTGTAAATTGTTTGGCACTAACTGAAATGCTTCTAAAAATACAGCTGTAGAAGCTTGGTATAAACCACTCTTGTAAAGAGCAAGGCCTTGTTGGTTAAGCTCTAATAATTTAGCTATTTTAACATTGCTTTCTTTACTTGCTTTTTCAATGCGTAGCATTTCGCTAACACTTTCTATACTTTCGCTAGGAGATTCTTTAGGAAGTAACTTCATTAAGGTTTCATAGTGCTCATAATCACCTAACTCAAACCAAGCTTTAGCTAATTGTAAAATACTATCTTTACCACAATTAACCACTATCTCTTGGCTACAGTCTAAAAGGCTTGCATTTGCTTCATGTAAAACATCTCGTAATACCGCTATACGAGCATTAGCTACTTTTTCTAATTCTGAGAAGATAGTAGGATCAAACCTGTTTTTAGCATTTCTAAGTACGGCTTGGACTTGAGAAAATATTTTAGCACGTTGTAATTCACTTTCTGTTTGTGCTTTATCTATTAAGCAATGGACATAATTAAAATGATGCTCAATATTTTCATGAATTGAAAAACGAGTATTGGTTAATACCGTTTTAAAACAACGTAACGCGACTTCCCAATCCCCATTCAAAACCGAGAAATTAGCCAAAGCACGTTGACGAGGTATATTTTTAGGTGAAATTTTAACTGATTCAATAAGCGTTTCTTCTACCAATTCCAGTCGATTTTGTTTAACAAAAATATTTGCTAACCAGTTTAAAGCTTCTACCCTGGTCTCTAATACTTCAGCGAGCTGTTTTAATATAATAATCGCTTTAGGTAATTCATTGAGGTAATAACAGGTGATTGCTTTACCTAACCTCGCCCAACCAAATTCTCGAGTCACTAAAGCAGTATCATATAATATAGACGCTTCTTGATAGCGACCTAACTTGATAAACACTTCCGCTCTAAGGCGCATTACAGCCATCGCATACTTAGGGTGTAGTTTAGTAATGGTATCGCAAGCTTCTAGCGCTCCTTGATAATCATTAGCCATTACAGCATCGAAAATGAGTCCCAATACTTTGCGTTTTTCTAATGCTTTAGTTAAGCGACTTTCTAGTTTTTTATAGGAAAAGGGCTTTAGTAGATAATCATCAGGTTGAAGCTCAACAATACCATGGATAATCTGTATTGCTGTTTCAGCACTAATAAGCACAAACAACGTATTGTTTTTTAATAACTTACGTAATTTTAATTCTTCAAATAATTGATAGCCGTCTTTACCTTTGCCTAAATTAAAATCACAAAGAATAAAATCAAATTCATGATGCTTACAAACCTCTAAAGCGCGTTCTCCATTAGTCGCTGTAGATATATCTTTACAACCTAGCATTTGCAACATGCCTTTAACGGCGCTGCGAATGGTATCAATATCATCGACAACCAATACTGATTGCGTTGTAAAGAAATTAGCCGGTAATATCATATGAAATTAGAACCTTATACTGGAGACCAAAATAATGTTTACACTTTGTTAACTTATTTATCTTGAAAAGTTAAAAAACAGAAATTAATCATAGTTCAAATAAATCGTTACTGCTTGGATGAAATACAATATTAATGTCATATAAATGTCACTTAATGACTTTAAGGTGTTTGTATTAAAACACACTTTGAGTATTAGAGCTAAGGAGCAAGCATGCAAGAGATCCAGTTCAATGATTTAGAAATGAATAACGATAAACAGCATTTAAGTGCGACGAAACGACAGCCAAAACCTAGAAAGTGGCGTGAAATTGAAGAAATGAAGGCTAAATTGTTATTAGCTAGAGAGTTACGAGAAATTGACCCTTCGTTCAGTTTCTCTCAAGGTGAGCTAAATTAATTAGTTATAAAGCATCAACTTAAACCAAAAAACGCACTTAAAAGTGCGTTTTTTTATTCTAAATGAATAAGCTATACTGCCCTAAAGTTTAATATTGAAATAATAAATCAATTGATAAACCCTGTTGAGACAAAACTTCACGTAGAGTTTTTAAAGCTTCAACTTGAATTTGGCGAACACGCTCTCGAGTCAAACCAATTTCTTTCCCTACATTCTCTAAAGTAGCGGCTTCATACCCTAATAAACCAAACCGTCTCGCTAATACTTCACGCTGTTTAGGATTTAAATCTTCCAACCAATCAATAATACGTAATTTCATATCATTAGTTTGTAATTCGTTTTCTGGTGTTGATTCATTACTGTCTGGAATAATATCCAATAACTCTTTGTCAGAGGAATGGCCGATAGGTGTATCAACGGAACTAATACGTTCGTTTAATTTTAGAATTTTAGACACTTCTTTAGCTGAAACGTCTAATTCTTTAGCAATATCTTCTGGAGTGGGTTCATGGGTTAATTTGTGTGCTAATTCACGTGCAGTACGTAAATAAACGTTTAATTTTTTCACAATATGGATAGGTAAGCGGATGGTACGAGTTTGATTCATGATTGCGCGTTCAATGGTTTGACGTATCCACCAAGTTGCATAAGTTGAAAAACGGAAACCTTTTTCTGGGTCGAACTTCTCCACCGCTCTAATTAAGCCTAAGTTTCCTTCTTCGACTAAATCAAGTAATGATAAACCGCGATTGTTATAACGACGTGATATTTTTACAACTAAACGTAAATTACTTTCAATCATACGTTTGCGTGAAACATCATCTCCACGTAAAGAGCGACGCGCATAATAAATTTCTTCAGGAGCGGTTAGTAAAGGAGAGTAACCTATTTCACCCAAATATAATTGCGTTGCATCCATCGTTTTCAAATCTGAACTGACGGCATAACGTTCAACTTCTTCTACTTTTAATGCAGGAGGGTTGATTTCAATAACTTCAAGCTCTTGGTTATTTTGATCGTCACCATCGATGTTTGCACTTTGACTATAATTTTCTAGTTCAATGTCATCTATACTAATTGAGGTTGTTCCTACCATGGTTAACGCTCCCTATCTAAGCTCTAATTATTTTGATGTTATATTATTATTGTAATAGCCATATTTCTTATCAAAAAACTTAAACAAGTAGCAGCTAATCAAAGGTCAACGTCGTTTAGGTAGATAACGCAGGGGGTCAACTGACTTGCCCCGATATCGAATATCAAAATGTAAGCGGACAGAGTCTGTACCACTATCACCCATTATTGCTATTTTTTGACCAACTTTTACTTGTTCGTTCTCTTTTATTAGTAATTTTTCGTTATGTGCATAAGCACTTAAATAGTCATAGTTATGCCTGATAATAATAAGGTTCCCATAACCTCTTAACCCGCTTCCAGAATAAACAACCTTACCTGAAGCCGCTGCATAAACAGGTGTGCCACGCGTATTAGAAATGGATATTCCTTTCATCCCTTGAACTGAATTTGCAAAGGTCTTTGTTAATTTCCCTTTACTTGGCCATTTCCACCCCGTTACTTTTTGAATAGTCTCAGATTGATTAACTCGCTCTTCTTTGACTATTTTTTCACCACTTACTTTAACAGGATATTCTTTTGATGATTTTATAACAACCTTTGATTGTGTTTTTTTCTTGCAGCTTTGAGCTGTGCAGCCTATTAAGCCTTGATTTTTTGTATTTTGTGAATTAGAAACTGTTTTTTGATTATTTTCATATAACTTAAGAACCTGACCTGTATGAATAGTGTAAGGTTTTTTAATATTATTTCGTTTAATCAATACATTAACATCTATACCTGCACGCCAAGCGATCGAATACATAGTATCACCAGGACGAACCGTATAAGTGTCTTGCCCTATTATTTTAGTACGAGCAATGTGTGTGCCAACTTTGCCTTCAGAACTACTTTTATTTGATATTGCATCATAGACAGGGGCACGCCCTTCCGTTGAAGAACATGCAGTTAAGAAAAGTAATGTTAAGAGTAGTAAGGCTTTCACAATTAAATTAATACTTTAGGATCAGATAAAGAATAATAGCGGCAATTATTGTCCCCCAACCAAGAATATCGATATATTGACTTAATTTTGCTTCCATTTTTTTGCCTCCTAATACCATTAAACCAGCGACTAAGAAAAAACGTAATCCACGTCCAACCAACGCAGTTAATAAAAAAGGAGCAAATACCATGCCCATCATTCCAGCGCTAACTGTAAATACTTTAAAAGGAATAGGTGTAAAGCTAGCAATAAAAATAACAAGTATTCCCCATTGCCCAAACCAAGATTCAGCCGTTAGCATTTTATCTTGATACCCCATCATTTCGATAAAAGGTAACACAACAGGATCATATAAAAAATACCCTAAATAATAACCTACTGCACCACCTAAGACAGAAAACACAGTGGACCAGAAAGCAAAACGCCAAGCAAGATGCGGTTTAGATAAAGCCATAGGAGCAAGCATAATATCCACAGGCACAGGCCAAAAGATAGATTCAATAAAAGCCATAGAATACAAATACCAAGGCGCATATTTATGTTCAGACCAAAGCATTACTTTTTTATACAGGGGAGCAAATATTTTCACTAAATCTCTCTTTTTATTTTAACGATAAGTTTCGTCTATAAGGTATTCAACCAATTCTCTAATACAGGTAATTGTTCTAATGCTGTTAAATTAACTTTAAGCGGGGTTATTGACACATACCCGGTTTGTACAGCATGAAAATCAGTTCCTTCGCCTGCATCAGCGATTTCGCCTGGAGGCCCGACCCAAAATATTTCTCGCCCCCTTGGATCCATGCTTTTTTCAATCATTTCCGCTTTATGACGTTTACCCAAACGCGTTATCTTAATGCCTTTGATTTGATCAACCGGTAAATCGGGTACATTGATATTCAAAACTTGATGATGTGGAAGCGACGTTTTAAGTAGCCCTTCCACTATTTTTTTTGCATAAATGGCCGCCGTTTCATAATGCTTCGTACCATTTAAAGAAACAGCCACAGCAGGCAACCCCAAGAAGCGCCCTTCCATTGCCGCAGCAACGGTGCCTGAATATAAAACATCATCGCCCATATTAGCGCCAGCATTAATGCCAGAAACAACCAACTGAGGTGGATAAGGGCATAATTCATTTAATGCTAAGTGCACACAATCAGTAGGCGTTCCATTCACTGAAATAAAGCCATTTGCTAGTGCTTGCTTTCTTAATGGTTGCTCAAGTGTTAACGAATTGCTTGCTCCACTATGATTTCGCTCAGGTGCAACCACCATGGTCTCAATTTGGTGAATTTGACACAAGTGTTGTTGCAAAGCTAGCAAACCAGGCGCTAATACACCATCATCATTACTAATCAATAACATCATGCGTTTACCTCTATGAGTTCGCGAATAATACTAGTCGCATAACAACCAGAAGGTAAATAAAACTCGATTTTCACAGATTCGTCATCTAGCCACTGATAACTAAACTTCTCAGGTATTAATAATAAAGGACGACGTTCTTGTTTTAAGCCCTCTTTGGCAAGACCTGCTTGTAAGTTTTCAAAGGGTTGCAGACAATTTAATTCATATTGTTTGGCATCATCTGCCGATGTTAATTCACCCGCTCCCCATAAAGGCGCAGTTAAACAGACTTCACGAGAAGATAATCGTTGCATTGTTGAGTCAGATAAATCCGGCAAGGGAAAGAAAGAACGGTTAGCAACAAACTGCACACAATCGCCTAATAATGGTGTTGATTGTAAATTATCTTGAATACGCTGTGATATCACAGTGTTAAATAGATAGCTTCTTGCCGCGCTTAAATACATACCGCGCTTAAAACGATCTTTTATTTTTCGTCCATTAAATAACTGCAGTGCGGCGTTAACATTATGTCCATCAAATCCAAAACGTTGATTACCAAAGTAATTTGGCACACCATGTTGGACTTTATCTAAAGCTGCTTGTAATTCTGTTTTATCAGAAACCTCTCGCAATACGATAGCGAAACTATTTCCAGATAAACAACCCGTTCGTAGTTTTTTATTATGACGAATCACTTTGAGTATTGTGACACCTTCAAGTTCAAACTGATCAAAATCAGGCGTAATTTTTCCTGGAATATATAAAGAAAACCATTGGTAAGTTTCAGCTTGGCGATCTTTTAATCCCGCGTAACTTACATTTTTTGCTGCAATACCTGCGAACTTAGCTAATTGACGAGCGAGATAATCAGTGTTTTCCCCCACTTTCTTAACCCATAAACAAACATGCTCTCCTTCACCTGTTAATTCGAAGTCTAAATACTCTTCAACTCTAAAGTCTTCACAGTGTTGTTTAAATCGCGCGGTGCAAGTTGGTTTACCGTATAAGTAATTAAAATCTAGCGGATAGATAACCTTTTCAATCGTGTTATCACTCATTTAGTATCCTTTAATAGGATCACCACAGCGTGAGTAGAGATCCCTTCTTTACGTCCCATTGGACCTAATTCTTCCGTAGTTGTCGCTTTAACATTAATATCACCTTCTTTTATGTCTAATACACGCGCTAACTCTGTGCACATATCATTTATAAAAGGCGCCATTTTAGGTGCTTGAGCAATAATGGTAATATCAGCGTTACCTAAGCGATAACCTTTTTCTGTTGCTAGTTTATAAACATCAAACAGTAGCTTTCTACTATCAATATTTTTATAAGCATCATCATTATCAGGAAAATGACGACCAATATCGCCTAAGGCAAGAGCGCCCAAAATAGCATCACAGAATGCGTGTATCACAACGTCACCATCAGAGTGAGCAATCAAACCTTGAATATAAGGAATTTTTACACCGGCAAGCGTTATTGGACCTTCACCACCAAACTTATGTACATCATAACCATGACCAATTCGGATCATTTCTTTTCCTTAGAATAAAAATTAGAAAGATAAAATTCAGCAAGCAACAAGTCTTCTGATTGCGTCACTTTTAGATTGTCACTACGACCTTCAATAATAACAACATCACCACCTGACATTTCTATAGCAGAAGCTTCATCGGTTATTAAATGCTGATCTTGTATTGTTGTTATTGCGTGGATCAATGCTTGATTGTTAAACAATTGTGGCGTTAGCGCATGCCATAAATTCTCTCGATCAACCGTGCTTTTAACTTGCTTATTATGGTCGCTTCTTTTCATGGTATCGCGAACACGATACGCCAACATAGCTCCGCAAGAATTACTTTTTGCATGCGTAATCAATTTATCAATATCAGATTTTTGAATACAAGGCCTAGCGGCATCATGCACTAAAACGATGTCATCTGCATGTAATTGCTGTAATGCACTTAATACTGAATCTACTCTTTCTTTCCCCCCTTCTACAATTTGTAACTTAGGGTGTTTAGAAATCGCTAAATATTTGAACCATTGATCATTTTTAGCAATAGACACAATAACCCTTTGTATTTCAGCATGATCTAAAAAGGGCTGTAGGCTATGCTCAATAATTGTTTTACCTAAGATAGATAAATATTGCTTGGGAATATCAGCTCCAACTCGCTTACCAATACCAGCAGCGGGTATAACCACTGAAAAAGAAGGTTTCGTCATATATTAATTTTCTTCTTTAGGCACAATACGGAAAAAAGTTTCACCTTCTTTAATCAAACCCAGTTCATTACGGGCACGCTCTTCGACAGCATCCGTACCTGTTTTAAGGTTATCAATTTCAGAAAACATAACTTGGTTTCGAGTCACCAACTCAGCATTCCCGGAAAGAGCAAGTTCAACTTCTTGCTCTAATTCTCGGTGATCTCGTAATCCATTTTTGCCAAACCACAAATGATATTGTAATAAGGCAAATAGAAAAATAAATGTGATTAACAGTAAGCGCATGATGTTTAAACTCAATCTAAAAAGTGAATCATCCCATATTCATAGAGAAATTAAAATCAACCTACTTAAGCTAAGTGTCAGTGAAACTTCTTAAATATTAAGAAAATCACTTATTCCAGAAGAAAAGAACACTTTCAAGCTTAGGAAATAAAGGATTAATAAATAGCTTATGAAGCATAATCAAGCCAACAATAGCTTTAATAACAAGCATTTGTTCAATGCCTAATAAATAATAAGCGTATCCGCCAACAAAGGCAGACAAAAACATAAAGAGTTGGAATAGGCGTAAATTCTTAACACTCAATGCAGTTAAAATAATAGCAAAATCAACCCAAGTGAGTAAAAGCCCTTGAGATGGGTTTGCTAGATAATCATTAATAGAAAAGTAAGTCGCATAAAGTAGAAATGCAATCATAGTCGCTAATATCAAACGAACTATATTGGCCGGCACTTCAGTAAAGTCGCAAATATAACGATATAAATTAACACTGCCTACAACTAAGTTAAGTAAAACTTTAGGCATCACACCAATTAAAATACCCCATATCACATCATTGATAACTGAAAGAAATGATGCCACTCGCATATTTTTCATTCTATTGAACACGAGTAATAGAATATAAAAGAAAACACTTGTCCAACCCAATAAATCAATAATAAAAGGCACAACCACCTCGATAACATTCAATAAATAAAAAACGGCATTCTACCCTTGGAGCTATCAAGAAGATATCGGTAGTTAACTCTAAAAGCTAAAAAGGAGAGTCTTGAGCTGCTTAACCTGTGGCATTTTTATATCAGTCAAAGATAAGTAAAAATCCCCACCAAAGCGAGAATTTAAATCTTAAACGTTAAAAATTAGTTTCTAATTAAAGAGTTACTGACCTTTAATTGCTTTAAGACTGAAGTGATGGAGGTGCTTTTGAAACAAATTGTAGGCAAAAAAATCCCCACCGAAGCGAGGATTTAAATCTTAAACGTTAAAAATTAGTTTCTAATTAAAGAATTACTGACCTTTAACTTCTTTAAGACTGAATTGAATAGAGGTGCTTTTAAAACGAATTGTAGGCAAAAAAAATCCCCACCGAAGCGAGGATTTAAATCTTAAACGTTAAAAATTAGTTTCTAATTAAAGAATTACTGACCTTTAACTGCTTTAAGACTGAATTGAATAGAGGTGCTTTTGAAACGAATTGCAGGCAAAAAAATCCCCAACCTAAGTTGAGGATTCATAAAGCAAAGTAGAATATTAAACTTAACCGAAGTTAAGAATAAATATTACTGACCTTTAACTTCTTTAAGACTGAAGTTAATGGAGGTGCTAAGCACCAGTCAAATTACTGACCTTTAATTGCTTTAAGACTGAATTGAATAGAGGTGCTTTTGAAACGAATTGCAGGCAAAAAAAAATCCCCAACCTAAGTTGAGGATTTAAATCTTAAACGTTAAAAATTAGTTTCTATTTAAAGAATTACTGACCTTTAACTTCTTTAAGACTGAAGTGATGGAGGTGCTTTTGAAAAAGATTGTAGGCAAAAAAAATCCCTAACCTAAGTTGAGGATTTATAATCTTAAGCTTTAAAGCAGAATATCTAACTTAACCGAAGTTAAGAATAAATATTACTGACCTTTAACTTCTTTAAGACTGAAGTTAATGGAGGTGCTAAGCACCAGTCAAATTACTGACCTTTAATTGCTTTAAGACTGAATTGAATAGAGGTGCTTTTGAAACGAATTGCAGGCAAAAAAAAATCCCCAACCTAAGTTGAGGATTTAAATCTTAAACGTTAAAAATTAGTTTCTATTTAAAGAATTACTGACCTTTAACTTCTTTAAGACCATTGTATGGTGCTTTTGAACCTAGCGCTTCTTCGATACGTAGAAGTTGGTTGTACTTAGCTACACGGTCAGAACGGCTTAATGAACCCGTTTTGATTTGGCCAGCAGCTGTACCAACAGCTAAATCTGCAATTGTTGCATCTTCAGTTTCGCCTGAACGATGAGAGATAACAACAGTGAAACCAGCGTCTTTAGCCATTTTGATTGCTGCTAACGTTTCAGTTAGTGAACCAATTTGGTTAAATTTGATTAAGATTGAGTTAGCAATACCGTTGTCGATACCACGCTTAAGGATCTTAGTGTTTGTTACGAATAAATCGTCACCAACTAATTGGATTTTATCGCCAAGAAGTTTAGTTTGGTGTGCGAAACCATCCCAGTCAGACTCGTCAAGACCATCTTCGATAGAAACGATTGGGTATTGTTCAGTAAGCTCTTTAAGGAAGAAGTTGAATTCTTCTGAAGTGAATTTTTTACCTTCACCTTTAAGGTCGTAGATGTTTGCTTCTTTGTCGTAGAACTCAGATGCAGCACAATCCATCGCTAAAGTAATGTCTTTACCTAATTCGTAACCCGCATTTGCAACAGCAACTTTGATTGCAGCAAGTGCAGCTTCGTTTGAAGCTAGGTTAGGAGCAAAACCACCTTCATCACCAACAGCAGTTGAGTGACCGTCAGCTTTAAGTACTTTAGCTAGGCTATGGAATACTTCAGCACCCATACGTAAACCTTCACGGAACGTTGCAGCGCCAACAGGTTGGATCATGAATTCTTGGATGTCAACAGAGTTATCTGCATGCTCACCACCATTGATGATGTTCATCATTGGAAGAGGCATAGAGTAAACACCAGAAGTACCGTTTAAGTCAGCAATGTGAGCGTAAAGAGGTACTTTCTTAGAGATTGCAGCAGCTTTAGCAGCAGCTAGTGAAACAGCTAAGATAGCGTTTGCGCCAAATTTAGCTTTGTTTTCAGTACCGTCTAGGTCGATCATGATTTGGTCAAGCTCAGCTTGTGCTAATGCACTTTTGCCAGCTAGTGCTTCAGCGATTGGACCGTTTACAGCAGCAACAGCTTTAAGAACACCTTTACCTAGGTAACGTGCTTTGTCGCCGTCACGTAATTCAAGTGCTTCACGAGAACCAGTAGATGCACCAGAAGGCGCAGCAGCCATACCGATAGAACCATCAGCAAGATGAACTTCAGCTTCTACAGTTGGGTTACCACGTGAGTCCATGATTTCACGACCAAGTACTTTAACTATGTTTGACATGATTTTTCCTTTGTTTTAGTAAAAATAAAATTTAAAAATGCTTGTATCGGTTGCCATATAAAGCGGCAACCTTTTTATTGGGTAATTTTTTAACAAACTAATGTTATCTGGTCAATAAAAACTATGAAAAACGACCTTCTTGATGATCTATCGCAGCTTTTATGAACCCTTTGAACAATGGATGACCATCACGTGGTGTTGAAGTGAATTCCGGATGGAATTGCGCAGCAACGAACCAAGGATGATTTGGGTTTTCAATAATTTCAACTAACTTTTTATCTTCAGATAACCCTGTCACCTGTAATCCTGCTTTTTTCAGAATAGGTAATAAATTGTTATTAACTTCGTAACGATGACGATGACGCTCAAAAATTTCTTTGCTGCCATACATCTCTAATACTTTAGATCCTTCTTCTAAGTGACATTTCTGCGAACCAACACGCATCGTCCCACCAAGATCTGAATTTTCAGTACGTAATTCAACTTCACCTGATTTATCAATCCATTCAGTAATCAAACCAACAACAGGTTGCTCACAATCCACTTGGAATTCTGTTGAATGTGCATGATTAAGGCCAGCTACATTACGTGCAAACTCAATCAATGCCACTTGCATACCTAAACAAATGCCTAAGTATGGAATTTTATTTTCGCGAGCATATTGTGCCGCAAGAATTTTACCTTCGACACCGCGCTCACCAAATCCACCAGGGATTAAGATAGCATCAACCCCTTCTAGAATCGAGACGCCTTTGATCTCTACATCTTGTGAATCGATATATTTAATCTTCACTGAGGCTGCGCTTTTTAAGCCGCCATGTTTTAATGCTTCATTCACTGATTTGTATGCGTCTGGTAATTCAATATATTTACCAACCATACCGATAATAACTTCGCTGGTTGTGTTCGCTTCTTCAGAAACTACTTTTTCCCATTCGCTTAAGTCTGCTTCAGGACAATCTAACCCAAAGCGCTCAACACAAATTTGATCTAACCCTTGCTGTTTTAATAACGCAGGGATTTTGTAAATAGAATCAACATCACGTAATGAAATCACTGATTTTTCTTGAACATTACAGAACAATGCAATTTTAGCACGTTCATTTGCAGGGAAGCTGACTTCACTACGACAAATAAGAATATCTGGTTGAATACCTAAGCTGCGTAACTCTTTTACAGAATGTTGTGTTGGTTTAGTTTTCACTTCACCCGCAGTTTTTAAATAAGGTAACAAGGTTAAATGCATATACATCGCATTTTGAGGACCGACTTTAAGCCCTAATTGACGAATAGCTTCTAAGAAAGGTTGTGATTCAATATCACCCACAGTTCCGCCAAGCTCAACGATCGCAACATCATGGCCTTCACCGCCAGCAATAACACGAGCTTGAATTTCATTGGTAATGTGAGGAATCACCTGAATCGTTGCACCTAAGTAATCACCACGACGTTCTTTAGCTAATACATCAGAGTAAATACGTCCCGTTGTAAAGTTATTACGCTTAGTCATTTTGGTACGAATAAAGCGTTCGTAATGGCCTAAATCGAGATCGGTTTCAGCACCATCGTCGGTTACAAATACTTCACCATGCTGAGTTGGGCTCATTGTACCTGGGTCTACATTAATATACGGGTCAAGCTTTAGAATAGTTACATCTAAACCACGCGCTTCTAAAATTGCAGCAAGAGAGCCTGCAGCAATACCTTTACCAAGGGATGAAACTACGCCACCTGTTACGAATATATATTTTGTTGTCATAATAACCCTGAGCCATTAACAATGAGAATAAGAGTGCTAATCTCGCCATTAATAAAAACGTTTCACAGCAAAAAACTTCAGCTTATCAATAAGTGAAGTATGAGTATTGAAATGTGACCGCTTTATCAAAATGGAGAAAATTGAACATTTAGATGGGACAATAGTATAACAAGCACTGTAATTTTCGACAAACAATAAAAGTAGTTTATTGCTAATAAACTGCTTTTATTCGCTATCCATAAAGGAATTCAATATCTTAAATTCACACCGCTCAATTTATTTCTTTTTAATCTCATTCCAGATTGCATCTAACTCATTTAAAGTACACTCTCCCATTTCCTTTCCTAGGGATTTAACTTGCTTTTCTACCAAACGGAAACGATCTGAAAACTTATGATTAGCTTGGTTTAACACTTGCTCTGGATTAGCCTTTAAGTGACGAACAAGATTCACGTTAGCAAACAATAAATCCCCTAGCTCGTCAACAATACGTGCTTTTTGATCTGCTTCATTTAAATCCGTTCGTTTAACTTCTACCAACACTTCATCAATTTCTTCATGAATCTTAGCAATCACAGGCTCCAATTCAGTCCAATCAAAGCCGACACTGGCTGCACGTTTTTGAATTTTGTAAGCGCGTGTCATTGCGGGTAACGCTAATGGAATGTTATCTAAAATACTTTCTTCCACATTCAGTGATTTGGCTTTTTTAAGGCGTTCTTTTTCTTTCTCTGCTTCCCAATTCGCATTTATCTCTTCATCGCTTGTAAATTCAGAAGACGCGAATACGTGCGGATGGCGACGAATTAACTTTTCATTTAAGACTTCTAAAATATCATCAAACTCAAATAAGCCTTTTTCTTTGGCCATTTGCGCGTAAAAAACAACCTGAAACAATAAATCACCTAACTCACCTTTAAGATCATCAAAATCTTTATTCGCAATGGCATCAGCGACTTCATAAGCTTCTTCAATAGTATGTGGCACCACACTATCAAAGGTTTGCTTTAAATCCCATGGGCAACCTGTTTCAGGCGTTCTTAATTGTTCCATAATAGATAATAACTGAGTTAGATTAGCTGACATATTGGTTTCCGTAACACGATAAAATTAAACAATTAAAAGATGAAATAAGTTAGCTGATGAGTTAATCAACTAACAACTCAATGACTTTATTTAATGATGATATAAAAGCTTTCGCTTCATCAAGCGTATTATAAACTGAAAAAGACACGCGAACCGTGCCATTACAATGAAGGTGTTGCATTAAAGGCATCGCGCAATGTGCGCCACTTCTAACAGCTATGCCCTGTGCATTTAGTAACATAGCAATATCAGCACTATGTTCACCATTGACAATAAAACTAATTGCACCAGACTTAGCTACCCCATTAGCTAACACAGTTACCTCTGCTATTTGATTCAATGCATTTTCAGTATACTCGAGTAATTTTTTTTCATACTCTTCACATACGTTTCTATTTAAATCATTAACGAAATCAATGGCAGCACCTAAAGCGATGACTCCTGAAATATTAGGTGTTCCTGCTTCGAATTTAAAAGGGAGTTCATTGTAAGTTGTTTCTTCAAAACTTACGCTTTTAATCATTTCTCCCCCGCCCTGCCAGACAGGAAGCTTATTTAATAAATCATACTTTCCATATAAAACGCCAACTCCCGTAGGTGCAAACAATTTATGACCAGAGAAAAGATAAAAATCACAATCAAGTTGTTGCACATCTACAGCGAGATGCGCAACGGCTTGAGCACCATCAATAATGACTTTCGCTCCCTGTTGATGTGCTAATTCGGTAATGTCTTTTATAGGATTGATAATGCCCAATGCATTAGACACATGCGCAATAGAGACAAGTTTAGTTTTTACATTTAACAAACGTTGAAACGCTTGCATATCTAGAGTCTGCTCAGAAGCCAGCGGAACAACTCGAATAACAGCCCCCGTTTTTGATGCAAGTAATTGCCATGGAACGATATTCGCATGGTGCTCTAGCGCACTAATGATGATTTCATCGCCCGCAGTTAATTGTTCAGCAAACACATTAGCTAACAAATTAATGCCTTCCGTTGTGCCTTTGGTCCAAATAATTTCTTCAGAACGCTGAGCATTCAGAAATGACTTCACTTTCTCACGGCTTGCTTCAAACAATTGTGTTGAGCGATTACTTAATGCATGGCTAGCGCGATGCACATTAGCATTACTGTGTAGGTAATAATCGCAAATAGCATCAATAACGGATTGTGGTTTTTGTGTTGTTGCGGCGTTATCAAGATACACCAAAGGGTGATCATTAACGTGCTGATCTAAAATAGGAAATTGGTTACGTAACTGTTCAATATAAGATGCTGAACTCAACGGACACCTCTAGCGGGAAAATATAGATATGAAGATTAGCCACTCATTAGAGTGGCTAACAACATGAATTAAAGGCTATGGTTTCGACCTTCAACCATTAAACGTTTCATTTCACTGACTGCGGTTGCAAAACCATCAACTAAAGCACGTGCAACAATGGCATGACCAATATTTAATTCGATAATTTCAGGCAAGGCTGCAATCGGTTTTACATTATGATAATTCAAACCATGACCGGCATTAACTTTAATGCCAGCTTGTTGTGCATAAGTAGCTGCTTTAGCCACACGTGCTAATTCAGCTTCTTGAATTTCATCGCTTTCAGCATCTGCATACTGACCTGTATGTAATTCAACATAAGCGGCTTTCATTTTAACGGCAGCATCAATTTGATCGGCTTCGGGATCAATAAACAAACTCACTTGAATATTAGCGGCATTCAAACGATTAACAGCATCAGCAATTTTATCGTAATTGCCGACCACATCTAATCCACCTTCTGTTGTCAATTCTTCACGCTTTTCAGGCACCAAACAGACAAAGGTAGGTTTAGTTTGAATAGCAATTTCAACCATTTCTTCGGTCACAGCCATTTCAAGATTCATACGTGTTTGTAATGTTTGTGCTAAAACAGCCACATCACGATCATGAATATGTCGACGATCTTCACGTAAATGAATAGTAATGCCATCGGCACCAGAAGTTTCAGCAACAGCTGCTAAATGTGCAGGCTCTGGATAACATGTACCACGTGCATTACGAAGTGTTGCAACATGATCGATATTCACGCCCAATAAAATTTTGCTCATGCTTTTTCCTTAATTTATCTGTTTATTTTAGTTAACCGCATAGACTTCGTTATTTAAATTATTTACCAGCTGCAAATAAAGTACGACTATGCAAGGGTTTATCACCTAATAATTCAGCTAACGCTTGACGACAAAAGCGTTTAGCCATTTTTAATGTTGCTTCACTATCGAGTTCACGTTGAGATAAATTGATAATATCTTGCCCATCATAAACCTGTTTAGGATTACAGATAGCTTGTTTTGCAAAAAAACCAAGTTGTTGTTTATATTGATATTCAAAACCAGATTCGATCACTTGATCACTATAAACATCACGATCAAAATTAATGCCGTAACCCAATGTTTCTAATAATGTTAATTCAAATAAACGTAATGATTTTTGTGGGTCTTGATCGCGTGCAATGCTAATTAATGTTTTTTGATAACATTCAAACAGGCCGTCGCAGGCCGTTTCTGCTTGTAGCAGGCGATATAATAATTCATTAATATACATAGCAATATATAAACGTTGGCCATGTAGAGGGACAACTTGTGTTTGTGCCTCTAGCGACTTAACGGTTTTTAAACTGCCACGACCAAAGTAACTTGCCAGTAATAATGTAAAAGGCTGAGCCATACCGCGTTTCATTCGCGTACTGCTTCGCCCTCCTTTAAAAACTAAACTCACTTTTCCTACATCCTGACAAAACAAATCGACGATTTGACTTGTTTCTCCGTAAGGACGGCGATGTAGTATAAATGCATTGTGGCACTCTATTGACATAATAAACGCCGCTTAAATGTTAGTGTTCTAAAAGCTAACTAGTTACGATTAGCCGCTATAATCATCGCCGTAACCTAATGAGCGTAATGCTCGATCATCATCAGCCCAACCTGATTTCACTTTAACCCAAATCTCTAAAAAGACTTTTGCATCAAATAACTCTTCCATATCAATACGGGCTTGTTTGCCAATGGCTTTTAATTTTTCGCCTTTGTTACCAATAACCATACGTTTTTGACCATCACGCTCAACCAAAATCAATGCATTAATATGTAATAAACCATTCGCTTTTTGCTTAAACTGTTCTATTTCAACAGTCACAGAATACGGTAATTCATCGCCTAAAAAGCGCATTAATTTTTCACGAACAATCTCTGACGCCATAAAACGAGAAGAACGGTCGGTAATGTAATCATCCGGAAAATAAAACTCCGATTCAGGCAATACCGCTTTTGACCATTCACGTATTTTTTCAACGTTATCACCTGACTTAGCTGACATAGGTAAAATATGAGCGAAATTGTAAAGCTTACCTATTTTTTGTAGGTGCGGTAATAACAGCTCTTTATCTTCAACGTTATCAATTTTGTTCACAGCCAAAACCACAGGACATTTTAGGTATTCAAATTTTTTCAATACCATTTCATCATCGGCAGTCCAATGCGTCCCTTCCACAACAAATACGATCATTTCAACATCGTTAATTGAACTGGATGCAGCACGATTCATTAAACGGTTAATGGCACGTTTTTCTTCGATATGTAATCCCGGTGTATCAACAAACACAGTTTGATAATCACCATCGGTATCAATACCTAAAATACGGTGACGCGTTGTTTGCGCTTTACGAGAAGTAATACTTACTTTTTGTCCAAGCAGTGCATTAATAAGTGTCGACTTACCTACATTAGGACGCCCGACGATTGCGACTAAGCCACATTTTTGTGTCATTATTTAGCTCCTAAATAGATGATAGTTAAGTTTAAAACAGTCAAGTTGTTAGTTGAAAACATTATTGCTCACCTAACAAGGCAGTTAACATTGCTTCTGCAGCAATTTGTTCTGCTTTACGACGACTTGTACCTTTACCTTGCACTTTTTCCATACCTTCAATCTCGCAGCTCATAGTGAACTGTTGATTATGCGCTTCACCTTTTACATCAAGCACTTCGTAAACAGGTAATGCTTGTTTACGTGACTGTAAATGTTCTTGTAAACGTGTTTTAGGATCTTTCTGGCTAATGCCTGGTTTAATTGTATTTAAACGACTATCAAACCAACTTAATACTAGTTTATTAACTGTATCAATATCAGAATCTAAGAAAACAGCACCAATAATGGCTTCGACGCCGTCTGCAATAATTGAATCACGGCGGAATCCACCACTTTTTAATTCACCAGGACCTAAGATCAAACAATCACTTAGCACAAACTCTCGTCCCACTTCCGATAGCATTTTCCCACACACTAAAGTGGCACGCATACGGCTTAAATCACCTTCATCTACTTTTGGAAAGCGAGCATATAAATCAGTGGAAATAACAAAACTTAAAATAGAATCACCCAGAAATTCTAAGCGTTCATTATGTAAACCTAAAGCACTACGATGCGTTAAGGCTTGTTTTAACAACGAAAAATCTGAAAACTGGTAACCAATTCTTTTTTCTAAACGTTTTAACTCTTCTTCTTTAATGTTCATTTAATACTACCTATACGTTCGAAACGCACATTTGATGGGATCCAGCTTGGTAAGAAGCTATCCGCACCATTTTCAAATTCAAAACTTATCCATTTAGCAACCGCTTTACCGACTAAATTGCGCTCAGGAACAAATCCCCAGAAACGACTATCGCGGCTATTGTCACGGTTATCTCCCATCACGAAATAATTACCTTCAGGCACAACCCATTCATAGGCATAAGTATTTACATCTGACTGCTGATAGTAAGCATTTACCGGTTCTCTACGTTTTGGGTTAATTAATAACTGATGTTCAGCTTCGCCCAATGTTTCTGTATACACTTGCATAGTGTCACTTTCGTGTTTGAAGTTCTCATCACCTATGAAACTCATATCAAGCGCTTTATAATCACCACACTTGGCTTCATTACAAGCAGGAATTAAATATAATTGTTTATCTTTATAAACCACTCGGTCACCCGGTAAACCAACAACACGCTTGATAAAATCAATACGTTGATCTTCAGGGTATTTAAACACAGCAACATCACCTCTTTTAGGATGCCCAGTAGGAATCAAGGTTGTTTGCCATACAGGTTCTTTTATTCCGTATGAAAACTTTTCAACTAATATAAAATCCCCCACCAATAATGTTGGCATCATCGAGCCAGATGGAATTTGAAAAGGTTCATAAATAAACGAACGCAAAATAAAAACAACAGCAATCACTGGGAATAACCCACGAGCATTTTCAACAATTGGATTTTCTGGAACCATTTTTGCGAGCGTTTTATCATCTAATTCAATTTCAGAGCGCGCACGTAAATCTGCATAGGCTTGTTTACGCTTTTTAGCCCATTTAATTTTATCTAAAACCCAAACAAAGCCAGTTGTAATGGTCAAGATGACTAAGATTAATGCAAATGTATTTGCCATTTTATTTCCTATTAATTTTTTAAATCAGATTACTTAATTACTTTGATTCGCTCATGAGGTGACCGCACAAGTATTCATTACGCTTAACTAATATGACTCGTTTAAAACACAAAATGCGCAAGTTAACCAACCTGCGCATTAATTTTTATTTCATCACTAACTTAAGTATTGTTAGTGTTTAGAAATGTCTAATCTTTGCCGATATGAAGTACAGCTAAGAACGCTTCTTGAGGCACATCTACATTACCTACAGACTTCATACGTTTTTTACCTTCTTTCTGTTTCTTCAATAGTTTTTTCTTACGGCTGATATCGCCACCATAACATTTTGCTAATACGTTTTTAGTTAATTGCTTAACTGTTGAACGTGCAATGATTTTACTCCCAATCGCTGCTTGTATCGCAATATTAAACATTTGACGAGGGATCAAATCTTTCATTTTTTCAACTAAATCTCGTCCGTAAGATTCTGAGTTATCTCGGTGCGTGATTAAAGCTAATGCATCAACACGATCGCCATTGATCATGACATCAACACGCACCATATCAGCCAACTGAAAACGGCTAAAGTTATATTCAAGTGAGGCATAACCACGACTTGTAGATTTTAATCTATCAAAGAAATCCAATACCACTTCACCCATTGGAATTTCATAAGTCAATGCAACTTGTTTGCCGTGATAAGCCATTTTAGTTTGTACGCCACGTTTACCGATACATAAGGTTATAACATTCCCTAAATAATCTTGTGGTACTAAAATATTACACTCTGCAATTGGCTCACGGATCTCTTTAATATTGTTCGTTGGTGGTAATTTAGCAGGGCTATCAACGTACTCTACTTCACCATTATTTTGTTCAACTTCATAAATTACAGTCGGAGCAGTTGTGATCAAGTCAATATCATACTCTCGCTCTAAACGTTCCTGGATAATTTCCATGTGTAGTAAACCAAGGAAACCACAACGGAAACCAAATCCCAATGCAGATGAATTCTCTGGTTCATATAATAATGAAGCATCATTAATGCTTAGTTTACCCAATGCATCACGGAAGTTCTCATAGTCATCAGAACTCACTGGGAATAATCCAGCATACACTTGCGGTTGAACACGTTTAAAACCAGGTAAAGCTTTAGGTGATGGATTATCCGCTAATGTTAATGTATCCCCTACTGGCGCACCTAAAATATCTTTGATGCCGGAAATAACATAACCTACTTCACCTGCTTTTAAGATACCTGTTTCTTTTTGTTTTGGCGTAAAGTAACCCACTTTAGTCACTAAATGAACTTGACCAGTAGTCATCACTTTCATTTTATCGCCAACTTTAATTTGGCCGTGTTTAATACGCACTAATGAAACAACACCTTGGTAGTTATCAAACCACGAATCAATAATTAACGCCTGTAGAGGTGCATCAAGGTCACCTTCTGGTGGCGGAATCATGCGTACGATTTCTTCTAAAACTAAGTCGATACCTAAACCTGTTTTCGCAGAACAACGAACAGCTTCTGTTGCATCAATACCTACAATGTCTTCAATTTCTTCTGCAACGCGATCAGGTTCAGCAGCTGGTAAGTCGATTTTATTTAAGATAGGAACCACTTCCAGATCCATCTCTAATGCTGTGTAACAGTTTGCTAATGTTTGCGCTTCAACACCCTGTCCGGCATCAACAACCAATAAGGCACCTTCACAAGCGGCTAAAGAACGCGATACTTCGTATGAAAAATCCACGTGTCCCGGCGTATCGATAAAGTTAAGCTGATAAGTTTCACCATCTTTTGCTTTATAATCCAAAGTAACACTTTGTGCTTTGATCGTGATACCACGTTCTCGCTCAATATCCATAGAATCAGTTACTTGCGCTTCCATTTCGCGCTCAGTCAACCCACCACAAGTACTGATTAAACGATCTGACAAGGTTGATTTACCATGGTCGATATGAGCAATGATTGAAAAGTTACGAATATTTTTCATGAATACTATAAATACCTTTTTAGTGACTATATGTGTATTGCAGACAACTTAAGAAGTTATTAAGAACCATCTGCTTAACTACATTTATAGAAGTTTTTAGCTATTTTGATGCTTATTTTTGATGTCTAGTGTTAACGCGCCTATTTTACGCATCTTAATTGCCGTGCATTCTAGCGAATTTCTGTTTTAATCGCCATCTTTAAACGCTTATCCCCGTTATCTTGTAAGGTGTAAAATTTAGTAGGTTATGAGGCCAACGGATTGTAGATAAAAAGTTTGAACATTGTAATCCACAATCCTTCATTTAAACCAAGTAAATAGATCATTTTATCACTATAAAATGTCTTTTTTAGCGACCATCAAATAACATAATTGTAACAATAATGTATTTATAGCGTCTTTAATGTTTAAAATTTAGCCGAGATAAATCATTCACTTTTTCAGTTTTTTAAAAACTTGGACACAAAAAAGGCACTAAATGTTCATAATTCAATCACAAACAGCGTGGTTTGCTTCACATTTCCAACTTTTGTTGAACAAGATTAAACATGATGTTGTAATCTATTAACGCTAAAACAGTTTTTTAACATACAATAGTAACGCTTTTAATGGATTATCCATGGCAAGGAGTTAGCCTGTATTCTCAAAAGCACTATATTAGTATGCTTAATTCAATCTGTTTTGGATTTTCGCTTACGTTTTCAATTCTTTTCTTTTTATTATTTTTTGAGGTTATTAAATTATGAAATCTAACACACCAGTGTTGCTTTCTGTTGCAGTTGCTTTAATCGGTGCTGCAGCCATTACTTTACTTCCAATCAATCTGAACGGTGCAGCTTTATTCGCAATTGGTTCTGTTATCAGTGGTTTTGCAATCCAAATCGCACACATAAGTAAAGGAACATCAGCTTCAAGTGCAACTGAAGGTGATTTTGCAACAACAACTCTCTATGTAGGTAACTTACCTTACCGTGCAAACGAAATGGCTATCCGCACATTATTTTCAGAACAAGGTAAAGTTATTTCAGTACGTTTAATGAAAGACAAACACACAGGTAAACGCCGTGGTTTTGGTTTTGTTGAAATGCCTGAGCAAGATGCAGCACGTGCTATTGAAGCTTTAAATGAACAAGAATTCCAAGAACGTTCATTAAAAGTACGTGAAGCAAATGAACGCACTCCGCGTGAAGATGCTCGTTAGTACTGGCTAGAAATACAAAAAGCCCGAGAATATTTATTATTCTCGGGCTTTTTTTTACCCTTCAATTTGTTAGACAAGGCTATTTTTGAACTATGGGGCTTGGTACCACTAAATAGTTTCTAATAAGGAAAGAAATGTTTTTTTACCGCGATTTTGATTATCTACTAACATGCTTATCGCAGAAGCTTTTTGTTCATTTCCCTCATAGTCTACGGCAATCATTTTAATTGCTTTATCGTCTAAATGTTTTAATGCCATCGACCATCCGCAGAAAGCTCTCTCTTCTATATCACCTTGATAAAAAACATTAACACTAGTGTGTCTGTTATCTTCTAAAATAGTTTGAAATAAAGTTTCCACTACTTCTTTTTCACCTTCTAGAATTTGCATGATCTCTCGTTCGTGATAAATCATCATGCCGGTAATACCAAGCAGCTTATTTTTTAACCTTGCGCTTTCTAATAACTCGACCAATTCAGCATGAGTTAATCCTGAAGGAGAAAGGCTTGTGTAAAGTAATTCAAACATGATGAAAACCTATTATTAATCTATAAAAATAAACACTTGTGTAAAACGACTCTTATAGTGTAGACCATAGCTTATAATAAAGACTTACGTTAACGAGACAGCGAGCAGTGATGGGTTAAATTCAAGAAGCAAAAAGAAATAAAACAACCATAGAGATGAGCATTAAAAAAATGGGGATAAATACAAATTTACTTTTATAGTGTTTCACTAAAAAAAGAGAGATAAACACAAGGTTAATGACAGCTGTACATAAGATAATAATATTGGAAACAATTGCAGGAAAAATTAACGATGCTCTACTAGCAAGTAAACCAACTAGCGCAACAATCGCAATATTTTTATCATGAAAAAAGGCTTGAAGTAATAAAAACGCAAGCGAGCAAACACCAATGAACCCTACTAATATCAAACCTAAGTTATATTCTAAGAGAAAATTAAGATCCATCACCATCACCTTATTGATATTAACAATATATTGATCAACCTAATTATCTAGCAATAAAACAATAATAAGGTTGATCAATAACGAATAAAACTCAAAATAAATATTTTTAGTTTTATTCTACTAGTTTACTGACGACAGCTACATTGCTATGCAGAGTTTTATGCACAGGGCATTTATCTGCAATTTCTAAGAAGCGTTGTTTTTGTTGTTCGTCTAAATCACCTACAAAGCTAATGTTACGTACAATCGCTTCTAAGCCATTCTTTTCTTCGCAGTTATTACAATCATCTTGATAATTGCGTGTATGCGTTAATTGAACCTTGATATGTTCTATCGGCAGTTTTTTACGCTCTGCATACATTCTTAAGGTCATGGAAGTACATGCGCCTAATCCAGCCAATAGATGTTCGTATGGATCTGGGCCAGTATTACTGCCACCTACTTTAACCGGTTCATCAGCTAACCAATAGTGGCTTGAAGTACTTACGTGTTGTGCAAATTTATGATCTTTCTCTTCTACTAGAACATGGCCTTTAGGCACTTTGCTTTGGTAGGCATCTGTATCACTTGATGCATATCGACTTGCCCATGCGGCAATAACATCGGCTGCATATTCAGCGTCGTTTTTATTGGTTAATAAATGATCGGCGGTATCTAAACTAACGAAACTTTTAGGATGAAATGCAGATTGGTATATTTTTTCCGCTTCGGTGATTTTAACAATGCTATCAATAGGAGAATGCATCACTAGTAGCGCTTTTTTAAGCTTACTAATATGACTATTGCCATAGCTATTAATATCATCTAAGAATTGTTTTTGAATTTTAAATTTTCGCCCTGCAAGGTTAACTTCAGCTTCACCATGAGCTTCAATATCATCAATATGAGCTGCAAAGTTATGTGCAACATGTGCCGCATCAGATGGCGCGCCGATTGTCACAACGGCAACTGATTCCGGTACTTTCGTTGCAACGCCTAATACAGCGGCACCACCTAAACTATGACCAATTAATAACTTAGGTGCGCGATATTCTTTACGTAAAAAGTCAGCGGCAGCAACGAGATCTTGCACATTAGAAGAGAAGTTAGTGTTTGCAAAGTCACCATCACTATTGCCTAAACCAGTAAAATCAAAGCGCAAAACCGCGATTCCCTTTGCTGTTAGTGCGCGACTAATACGAGATGCTGCAGCAACATCTTTACCACAGGTAAAACAATGCGCAAACAAGGCATAAAATTTAACATTTGATTCTGGTGTTTCTAACAATCCACTCAAAGTGTGATTGCCACTTTTGAATTCGACTTTTTGACGCATAAATAATCCCTTTAAATAGCTATATATTAAGCATTAATTCTTTCAACAATAAGATCCACTGTACACATTCAATATAGTAGAAACAACGGAAAAACACATGATTAACTAACGCAATAAAACTCTTTATATAACTTTTACCTGCTGCTTAAAATACTTATATATCACAGATAAAAATGCGTCACTTAACTCCATTTCCTGTTTTTAAAAATATTTAATCGCTTTTAGATAATGTTTCTAAATGCTCAAAAAACGTATCTTGAGACTGCCAACTAAAACCTAAATATTTAAAATCTTTAGCATTTAGAGAGACTTCAGAATCTTTACGGTAACTTTGCGTTTGGTAAGCGACTCCATTAAAAAAACGATCTGGGTTAATGATGAGTTTATTTATTTTATTTGCTTTAAACCACTCCGCAATTGTTTCTACATTTTCCAATAAAAAAGCATACACCTTAGTATTTTCTTTATAGTAAATAGCATATTGACCTTTATCTTCGCCTTCCAGCCTTGCTTCAATACCTAACTCTTTAAAACGAGTAACGGCTTTATTGATTAATGATTGAACAGATAAATACTCTAATGATGTCGCTTTACCTATTTTAGAAGACGCTAAATCTTTAGTGACTTGCTGATAAAATGCATCGCTCTTTTCTCTAACGTCGGGTTCTGTACTGGTTATATTGGTTTTATAACTAAAGTAACCACCTAAAAATTGATGCGACAAAGTAAACTCAATTGAATCTGCATCGCCTTTAGCAGTAAAAGAAAGCCCTGACTCTTGCAGTCCTGTTTGCTCAACTTGCTCAATAAAAAGATTAAAATTATTTTTAAACGTTAATGAATACTCATCATATAAATCATCGCGTACATAGGTGGTCGATCCCGCTTCAAATAAGCCAAACGTATTTTCTATTTTTTCAAGGTTAAGATCATTGAACGATATTTCTTTATAATCTTTCAATTTTATTTTATTAACTAACGTTTCTAATAACCGCCCACTCAGGTTTTGAACTTCCATAGAAGACAACGATTTGGTAAGTACTTGGCTCACTTTGATTTGATAAGCTTGACCACTTGAATGGAAAGGCTCCTCTTCTTTTTTATTTGGATCAAAATAAAGCGAAGCAGTAACCACTAAGGCTGCCTCGGGTAAAATGTAACTATCGTAAATACTCCAATCAGGCAGATCATAAGTATCCATACTGTAGTCAAATGAAGGGTTATTAATCTTAGTATTTTTATCAAAAAAATCATCAATAACAGCAATGATAGAAGGTGCTACATCAATAATCTCTTGTAAAACAACTTCAGAATGCTCACTTTCATCGGGATAGATAAGGCGCGTAATTTGAGTGACATGCGACTTAGAAATAATAGTTAATCCTAAATCAAAAGGAGGAGCGATAGAACTAGCGCTAGAGGTTGGAAAACTTTCTAGAGGATTTAAAAAAAGCTCCTCTTCACTAGAAGCGAAAGTAGATAAGCACATGAATAAAATCCCTATGATTATTAATTTGTTTGTAAAATAATGGTAAATAGACACTCATATAACCTTTTATCGCCACTTACTAACAGGTGGGCCTAATTCTTTTTTCTCAAAATCAATTTCATGCTGCCAAAATCTTTCTCCATTTAATTCTGGTGTATGCCCCATTACCGCACAAACACCTAATTCACTGACGATGCTCGCTGCTAATGTATAAAACCGACAATGATCGCTATTGCAAAAAGAAAACTCAGATATTTGCTCTCCATCAAGCCCTAATTGTCTAATTTTTCCATCACACCCCATAGTGATAATAACCTTTTTAGCCGTTGAATATTGAGCTGAAACAAGACCTAAAAGGCGCAGGAACTTTTGCTCTCCTAGATACTGCCACCGTATTGTTGTGGACTTTTTTCCAACCGATACTTTTATATTCATAAAAACTCTTTTCTATAGCGGGTATTAGATAGCTTTGGATAATTGACTTATCAAAGAACGATTATTTGAAAGTGATTATATCGTTATATTTATTTTCGTAAATGTATTCGGTTTTTCTAGGAGACTTCACGTCTTTATTGGAGGGAATACCTTACATGAACAGCTTGGTAAAACGATATTTACGATATTTACTTTATGATAAAACTTACACTCATTTAATTAAATTTATCATACAATTAAACAATAGCCAGCAGCATTGCACCAATTGAAAGTGCACCTTTTAAATACTGCCCTGCAGAATAACTACTGTCAGCAACTTCTTTTACATCGTCAGGGTGCTCCATACCAAAAGCGCCATAGGTAAAGGACTCAACTTTATCCGCCATATCTAAATCATTTGTTTTATCTGATTCATCAATTTCAGCCAATACGGCAAGTAAGGCGCGCCCTTCATCGGTTAATGAGAGTTCATTATCTTGTTTAGATACAATATTCACTAGCTGATTTTCTTCACTGTCTACGTTTAGTTGTTCATCAGCCACAATGGGGTTGGAAGTATTACTGGTACTGCCATTGAGATTTAAAACTGAGTTGTCGTTTGTAACAGGAGTCATAAATTACCTCATTGTTTGCAAAGCTATCAATAGGTATTCGGCTGCCTCCATTAAAAGTTTAGTTTTTTATCATTTTTAACATTCATTGTTAGCTTACGATCACTGTGTAAGCTAACAATGGTATTAATACGCTTCCATCAACATACTCAAGCGCAATTTATTATTTAAGTAATAAACTTAATCTACTTTTGCTAAATCGATTAAAAATGCAAATTCTCTAGCAATATCTTCAAAGTGTTTAAAGCGTCCAGATTTTCCGCCATGCCCAGCTTCCATATCGGTGTATAACATTAATTGATTATCATCGGTTTTTAACTCGCGTAGTTTGGCTACCCACTTTGCAGGCTCCCAATATTGTACCTGTGAATCATGTAAGCCAGTAGTCACTAACATATTAGGATAAGCTTTGGCAGTCACTTGATCATAAGGACTATAACTCAAGATATAATGATAATATTCTGGATCGTTAGGATTTCCCCATTCGCCATATTCACCTGTTGTTAATGGAATAGACTCATCTAACATGGTTGAAACGACATCCACAAAAGGAACAGCAGCAATTACACCTCGATATAATTCAGCAGCTTGATTCACAATTGCTCCCATCAACAAACCACCAGCACTTCCGCCCATGGCAAAAACATTATCTTGCGCACCGTAATTTTTTTCGACTAGCCCTTTTGAAACATCGACAAAATCATTAAATGTGTTTTTCTTATTTAATAATTTCCCTTGCTCGTACCAATCTCGCCCTAGTTCTTCACCACCACGAATATGTGCAACCGCATACACAAAACCTCGATCTAACAAACTCAGATTGGCGGAGCTAAACCCAATATCTAAGCTGTGTCCGTATGAACCGTAGGCATAAACTAACAATGGGTTACTATGATTAAATAACGACTTTTTATAAACCAGTGAAACAGGGACTTGCACACCATCTCGAGCTTCGATCCAAACACGTTCACTTTGATAATCTTGGCTACTAAACTCGCCCATTACTTGGCTTTGTTTTAAGAGCGTCGTTTCTCCCGTATTTAAATCCAACTCATAAACCGTTGAAGGGGTTGTAAACGAAGTGTATTGATAACGGAATTTAGTGCTATCTGATTGTGGATTATAATGGCTAAATACAGTGTAAACCGGGTCATTAAAGGTTAATGTTTTCGATTCACCATTATCAAAGCTCACTTGACGTAATACAGGTAAACCCTGCTCACGCTCTTCTACAATTAACCAATCCAGCATTAATTCATAACCTTCAAGCAAAATAGCTTCTCTTGCAGGAATTAAGATATCCCAATCCGTTGGTTGAACAATTTGATATCCACCAGCTTGGTTTTCTAGAGTATGTAATGCAAAATTTTTCCCAGTATAATTACTACGAATAAAGAATTTATTTTGAAAATGATCAACGCTGTATTCATGATCTCTTTGTCTTGGTAAGAAACAAATAAATTCGCCTAACGGTTGGCTTGCCTCTAAAATTAAACATTCAGAAGTGGTTGTGCTATCTGCACAAATTACAATGTAATCTTCTGAGCGTGTTTTATATAAATTGAGATAGAAAGTATCATCTAATTCTTCATAAATAAGTACATCATTAGCCACATCATCACCAAGAATATGGCGGTAAACTTGATAAGAAAGCAGTGTTTCTGGATGCTGTTTCACATAAAAAATGGTTTTATTATCATTCGCCCAAACCACATCAGTTACATCTTCGATAGTGTCAGTAAACAGCTCACCAGTTTGTAAATTTTTAAAACGTAGTGTGTATTGACGACGACTTACAGTATCTTCAGTGAACGCAAGTAGCATTGAGTTGGGTGATAAACTTAAATCTCCAAGCTGGTAATATGCAAAGCCAGTGGCACGTTCATTACAATCTAAGAATATTTCTTCGTCAGCATTCATTGAACCTTTACGGCGAGAATAAACGCTGTAATCTTTACCTTCATCATAACGCGTGGTGTACCAAAAACCTTTTTTGAAATAAGGGACAGATTCTAATTCAGGCTCCTGTCTTGCTACCATTTCTTCATATAAGCTTGTTTGTAATGAAGATAAAGGCGCCATTTTTTCCTCTGTGTAGCGATTCTCTTCTTCTAAGTAAGCTAATACTTCAGGATTTTCTCGTTTATCGTCACGCAACCAAAAATAGTTATCATCACGTTGATGCCCATGAGCTTCATGTACATAGGGTTTAATGGCAGCAACAGGGGCAATAATATTTCGTGTTTTATTCATATAACTCTCTTTAGTGCGTTGTAAATGAAATTGATTAAATCAGCAATTTAATGTGATTGATAGGTTTGATATTGGGGGTTAACCTCAGAATACAATGGTTTCTGAGGTTAATAATAGGCTTATTTTAATTGAGTTAATTTATGATTTAGAAGATGGTTGGAGTTTTTGCACTAGAAAATCAGCAAAGAAGACCTTTTCTTCCTCCTCACGCAGCATATCCTGACTTCGTAAAGAGCGGTAGATTCCCCATTTAGGTCGCACAAAATCGTTTTTACCTTCGCCTCTCAACATATCTATATCAGCTAAAGACAAATCAATCACTCGACGGCCATTAGTCATATCGGTGACCATCAAATCAAGCTTCCCGTCATTACTATAATCAACGTAAGCATTTACTTGCAACCAACGACCTTTAATGGCTTCAAGTGGCACTTTGGTTAGCACTGTTTTTTTACCATGAATGGTATGAATGACTTCTAACCATTCGCCCTCTTTATCACGCCCGCTAATCGTCAAAATAGGCGTTCCGACACCACCATCAACGGCTTTTAATTGAAAGAAATGTCCGAAATTTTTAGACATTGTAATATCTTCATTTAGCTTAAACTTCCAACTATATGAAACCACCTCACTTTTAAACGCCTTTAAGGTATCACTCGAGCCTGCATACCCTTTTATTTCATTACGTTGACGATCTTTAATAGAGACAACGTCGCGATCTTTATCGTTATTTTTATGCAAAGTAAAAACAAAGTGGTTACCAACTACAGCATCTTTTGCTTCATAAATGTGAGGCTCACCAGGATGATTGTTAGCGTATAGACCAGGCGACTCTATCGACCTAGGACCAGCAAAATTTTTAATCAACGCATAAGCATCCAAACCTTTATAGGGACCATCTGCAATTAATACACCTTCGCTTATCACTGGGTAAGATGAAGTAAAGTTAATCGGTATATTGGTCGGCGCTAAACTACTATAAACGTTTTTAGTAGGCACATGATTTGAACAAGCGGCAAGTAATAATACAACCCCAGTGAAAGTCACTGCTTTAAAAGACCCCCTTCCTTTATCCTTAAATCTATTCACGCAATAACTTCCTATTTAGATGTTGTTTTAATGGTTACCTATAAAGACAGTTCCTGCAGTTATAGTTCAATTAAATGAAAAAGGGTAACAACAAGTCATGCGTTACCCTAATAGCTAAGAAGTTAATAAGTGAGTTTATTTCAATAGAGATTCTACATATTCTTTGATTGAAGCATCTTGGCAGTTTTCAAAGAAGCATTGTTGAAAGCGCTCACCTGATACCGCTGTTTTAACTAAGGATTGATCAATCGCCTTTAACGTATCTAAGTAATTTTCTTTTACAACAGCCGCTTTCACATCATTTAAAATCCCAGCATTGGCTTGCTGTGGAACAACACGCTCTAATGGATAACCTAGTCCGCGCTCACCGGTTGTAAATGCTTTTTCAAAAATATAACGAATATTAAGCTCAGCTCCCCAACCGAAACCTTTAGCAAAAGCCAAAGCAAGCGCATTACCATTATTAATTTGATTGAATAAGAAAGCATCCGATGGCTCTAAACAATAACCACAAACAACACCCGGATGAATATTCAATGACATCATCGCACCTTGTCCTGTTCCACAACCCGCAACAATAAAATCAACCGCTTTTGAGTTGATTAAAAGACTAGCCATAATACCAAGGTGAATATAAGTTAAATGATGATCATTTTCATCACTCATTCCAACGTTATAAACAGGGTAATTCAGTGGATCAACCACAGTTTTTAACTCATTTAATACAATTGAGTTTTTACCCGCTTGACTATTTTCCATCATTAACGCTATTTTCATAAGTATCTCCTTATTCATATGTTTTTTTTACAAAATTGTCTTTAAATCTAATCGTCTTAAAAACTACCTTTTAAGCACTAAATTTAACTTATCTCACTTTACTTCCGCTAAATCCGTTTCATTTGCTTTACGCTGGTCTCGTAACAAACGAATAATCGTGATGATATTGACAGTTATCAGTGTTGCTTCAAGTAAACTACCGCCAATAGAGCCCACGGATATATTGTTAATTAACCAACAAGTCGCACCTAATAAAAAGCCGATCCGCATCGCAATTCCTTTTAAAACAAACACGGAATAGGTTCCAAAGCTCATGCCCAAAATAGCCCAAAGCTCCCAGAGGCTATCAGATAAATAAATACCACTCACTAAACCAATAATAATAAATAATATAGCGACTCTTGTTGATGAAACATATATCGCAGTACCTGTCCTAATCGCTGATAGCACCGCACTTAGTGCAGAAACCACAGTGCCTAGTAATAAAAAATGGATAGCATGATTAAGGCTGAACACAAACATGATCACCTTTAGTTTTTTATCATCCTTTTGATAAAAGGCATAAATACCAAGGGCATAACTAACAAAGCCTAAAAATTGTGCAATAAACTGTTGATCTACCATCGCTTGTACCTAGTCGCCTTTTTAACCTAAATTAACGAGCTAACCATCCACCATCAACAGCAAGGGTATAACCGTTAATATAATTAGCGGCTTCTGAAGCTAAGAAAACACAAGGCCCAGCAATATCTTCAGGTGTTCCCCATCGTTCAGCGGGAATACGCTCTAGAATTGAAGCATTACGCGCTTCATCAGCTTGTAATGCTGCGGTGTTATTAGTTGCCATATAACCCGGCGCAATGGCGTTAACATTAATATTGTATTTGGCCCATTCATTAGCCATCGCTTTGGTAAGTCCCATAACAGCACTTTTAGATGCAGTATAAGAAGGCACTCGGATACCGCCTTGGAAAGAAAGCATGGAAGCAATATTAATGATTTTTCCGCCCTTCCCTTGTTTGATAAATTGCTTGGCAACAACTTGAGACAAAAAGAAAAGTGATTTGCTATTCACATTCATTACATCGTCCCAATCTTGTTCAGAAAAATCCACAGCATCTTCACGGCGAATGATGCCTGCGTTATTAATTAAAATATCGATCTGACCAAAATGCGCTAGTGTTTTTTCGATAAGTTGAGGTATGTCGTCTTGTGTCACAAGATCCGCTCGTAGATCTAAAAAATCATGCTCGGCAGCGTTCATTTTTTCAAGCGTTTCTATTGGAGATGAACGATTAACACCAACAACTTTACAACCAGCTTCTGCTAATGCGAGTGCCATACTCTGTCCTAATCCTGTATTACAACCAGTCACCATCGCGACTTTACCTTGGAGATTAAATGCATCTAAAATCATAGGAAATTCCTCACTCACATAGGATCGAAAAGATTTAATAGAATAAATATACACAAAAAAAGCTCAAGCAACAACGATTTATAAAACAACGTTTCATTTTTTATAATTTTAAAATTCAAAAACATGATCCAGCAACGGTTTTAAATTTTTAAAATACCACTTTAAAAATACTGCACCATTAAATTGCACAAGGTATAATGCGATTAATATTAAGTAATAAGGGATAAGCATGGACAAACCTACTCAGCCAGAGTCAGTATCTTCAGTACTAAAAGTATTTAGTATTTTGCAAGCTTTAGGCGAACAAAAAGAAATTGGAGTGTCAGAATTATCGCAACGCTTAATGATGTCTAAAGCAACTACATATCGATTTTTACAAACCATGAAAACCTTAGGTTATGTGGTTCAAGAAAATGAAGCAGATAAATATTCCTTAACACTTAAGTTATTTGAACTAGGCTCTAAATCCCTTGAATATGTTGATCTAGTATCATTAGCCGATAAAGAAATGCGCTTAATCTCTGAACAAACCAATGAAGCCTTACATTTAGGTGCCTTAGATCAGGATGCCATTATTTATATCCATAAAATTGATTCAAACTACAGTCTTAGAATGCAATCAAAAATCGGACGCCGCAATCCTTTATACAGCACAGCGATTGGTAAAGTTTTATTAGCAAGCAGAGAAGAAGAGTTTGTTCGTGAAACCCTATCACGCGTCGAATTTATAAAGCACACAGATAAAACAGTAGAAAATACAGAACAGCTTTTATCGGAATTAAAGCAAGTGAAAACACAACACTATGCAGAAGATAATCAAGAGCAAGAGCCTGGTTTGCGTTGTATTGCAGCACCTATTTATGACCGATTTGGCAATGTAATCGCAGGGGTTTCTATTTCTTTGCCTACAATACGCTTTGATGAAAGTCGTTTATCTTATTATGTCGATCTATTACAACAAGCAGGTAAGAATATTTCTGCTCAGTTAGGTTATGCAGATTACCCTGCTTAAAAAATGAAAGCAGATCAAACTCGATCTGCTTTCTACTTTCTTCTTAATATGCAAATTCATTTCTTTTAAGTTAAGCGAATTTAATTCATTGCTCTCCATAAATGGTCATCAAATTCTTTAACATGAAAAACAACTTCCCCATCACTAAAGTCAATATGTAATGAGATCAACTTTTTAGCTCGTGTTAATTTAAGGTTTAAGCTCTCAAGCATCCATTCAGCGGAAAGTAATTTATAACCCGCACCAAGATCATGTAACACCACATTTTTCAAACTCTCTTGCTGACTGCGCAATAACACATAACTTAAATTAGAGGTTGCAGGATTATCTGGTGCTAAACCAGTTAACCAATACTCACCGCCTTCTGTAAACATATATTGGCAATAAGGCGCTGCTTGCTGAACATCGTATTTAAAGACTTGAATGCCACTATTCACTTCACTTAAACGACAATCAGTCATGCGTTTTAACGGGCCTTCTAAGGGTGATTGAATAATATCGTTAGTAAGATGGGATTTAAATTCACCTCGAGCATGCCAAGTTAAATCAAGTTGTTGCTGATGCGGATTCACCACCTGATTAATTTCAATCACTGCGGTACCTAACCAAATCACACTACGCCTAAATTGAACATCTTGATAGGCCGTTGCATCCCAATGTACCAAAGTATGACTGTCGACTTTGGCTGCGGGTAATCGCCAATCCACAAAAGTATCTATAAAAACAAGCTCAGGTAAAGCTTGGTAATGAAGCACAGTAGGATTAGCTGGCGTTTGATTACTTTGATTCACCACTAAGGTATTGTGCGTTGCTGTATTTTTGTAATACCCATAATGTAATTCCGCGCCATAACCTGAAGTGCCTAAATCAGGTAGCACTTCTTGTCCATTTTGAATTAAGGTTAGCCCTAAGCGATCGTAATGATCGTGCTCACCTCCGTATAAAGCATGTTTAAATAACATTTGATTGTTAGAAGGCTGATCTGTCAATAATGTCAATCCAACCAAAGGCGCATGAATATTTTGAGGTTTTAATGGTTTTGCTGGAGGTAATTCATCAACACCATAAAGTAAGGCATGAATATTATCGCGGCTTATATTTTTATAAATACTCGCTAACGCGGAAGCAAACAGAGGATCTTCAAACTCACTATAAGCAAATTCAAAAATATGCGCATCGGTTAATTTCTCTTGTCCTGCCACACAGTCATTTAGACGCGGGAAATCCCCTGTATTAAGAATAAGCTGCAATGGGAAGGCAAACATCTTGTAATAATTAGGATTAGAGCGAATAGAATAAGGCGTATTGCGAGCTAGCTTCTCATAACCTAATAAGGCTTGTAACGCGTAATAATGATAATGAATCGAACCTTCAAACCAAAAACCTTCGCCCTTTAGACCGTGATTTAATTGGTAATGAAAACCATATTCTGTATTAAGTGCAAATTCGATATATTTTTCTTCATCTAAAATAAGCCCAATTACACCAATGGTCGCATTGATTTTCATTTCATGATTATGAAGCTGCTTTGAGCGATGTTGAACTAAAAAATCAGCTCCTTCTCGCAATAGTCGAACTTCGATATATTCTTGATCTTGCGGAGAAAGATCGTCACGGATAAAGTCATAACCTAATGCAAAATCAATATGACAATTGGCTTCACATAATGTCTGAGCATTTGCCTTACCGGGACCATTATAAGGAATGCCGCCATGTGGCTCATAATCGGGATAATATTTAGCATATTGAAGCAGAATATCTTTTACTTTATTTAAGTAGATTGGTTCTTTAGTCAGTTGCCACAACAATCCTAGCTCATTACAGGCCTTTGAATTTAAGCCATTAAGTCCACGCCACCAAGCGCCATCATAAGGTGAACCAGTAAAAATAGCACCATCAACTGGGCAGCAATGTTGCTTTGGTTTATTTCTATCCCAAGTTAATTTAACGCCATGATCAGGGCAAAAATAATAGTGATTCCAAGTTGCTCTATTATCTGGCGGCACGAGAACATCAAACGATAAAACAACATCATTATCTTTGATGATTTGCTTTATTGTTTTATCAGTCGTGCGTTTTTTAATTAAAGAAAATTGCTTGTCATTAAACTGTATCATTGTTGAAACTTCCTTTGCAGCTAAAGCAATCCCTTTGATTTAAAAAAGAGACTGCCCTGTAACGTCCTTTTACTTCTCTAAACGATTGTTATTTCAAATAATGATTAAAGGTTGAAATAACGTTTGGCATTGTAATAACAAATCCCTTCAACCATTTCCTTTAACATCACTTGGTCGTCTGGAACTTCGCCCTCTTCAACCCATTGACCAATCAAGTTACATAAAATACGACGAAAATACTCGTGGCGAGGCATAGAAAGTAGACTGCGAGAATCGGTTAACATGCCAATAAAACGTCCTAACATGCCCATATTTCCTAACATTTTAATCTGATTAAGCATGCCGTCTTTTTGATCGTTAAACCACCAAGCAGAGCCAAATTGAATTTTACCGGGCACCGAATCACTATCTTGAAATCCACCAATTAATGAAGCGACTACCGCGTTATCTCTAGGGTTCAAACAATAAATAATGGTTTTGGTCAGATTGCGCTCATAATCTAAATCACTTAATAATCGCGCCAAGTTTTTAGCAATGGGTTGATCGTCCATTGCACTCATTCCCGTTGCAGGACCAATTTCTTCAAATCGACGTTGGTTAGGGTCTTGTAAAACGCCAATATGCAGCTGCATTGTCCAACCGAATTGCTTGTTTTTAACGCCTAAGAAATGAAATATTTGGGTTTTAAAAATATCTATCTCATTTTGGTTAATGTTTTCTCCCGCAAGGACTTTGCGGAACACAGTATCAGCTTGCTCAACGGAGCTTTGAGCATAAGGAACGACTTTTATACCGATATCTGACAAACGACAGCCATTACTATGAAAGTAATCAAATCGCTGCTCAATGGCTTTAAATAGACTATGAATGGATTGAATATCTGATTGGGTTTTATCGCCTAAACGCTTAACCCAATTCAAGAATTTGTTGTTATTTTCAATATAAAATAAGTCATCAGCACGAAATGTGGGTAACACTTTAACCTCAAAACCCTCTTCTGCTAATGCTTTATGGTGTTCTAAATCACTTAATGGATCATCCGTCGTACACAATGATTCAACATTCATACGGCGTAATAAATTTCTTGCGCTATATGCTGGCGTTGCTAATTTTTTATTACACTCTTCCCAAATAGCCGATGCATTTTTTTCATTGATAACAAGGTCGATATCAAAATAGCGTTGAAGTTCTAAATGAGTCCAATGTAATAAAGGATTTCCTAACAAATAAGGCATGCTTGCACACCACTTTTCAAACTTATCACGCTCCGATGCATCGCCCGTAATAAATTGCTCTTCAACGCCATTAGTACGCATCGCTCTCCATTTGTAATGATCATGGCCTAACCACGCCTCAGTAATAGAAGAGAAGTGAATATCTTCATTAATTTCCTGCGCGCTCAAATGGTTATGGTAATCGATGATAGGTAAGGTTTTAGCGTAAGTATGAAACAAGTGTTTTGCTGTTTCATTAGCAAGCAGAAAATTCTCATCTATAAACTGTTTGGCCATGATCAATAACTCCTATGTAATAACACTTTCAGCAAGACTGAATAAAAAATAGTGCTCATGAATAGAAATCATCATAAAGGCAAACCCATTAGAATTCTAAGATCAGAATCACAAACAATTTGTTTTTAAAGCGGCATTTCATATTATTAAATAGAAACTTCAAATAAATAAAAATATTGTTTTACGAAGGGTTAAAAGTAAAAAATATTAAGAAAAAAAGAATAAGAGATTGATAGAGGCGATAAGTTGGCATGAAAATAATGAAATCTTAGAAATAAAAAAGTAATTTCAATCAAGCTTATAAAAGCAGATTAAAATTACTTATTGAATACGAACTCATGAAATGAAATGGATTAGTCCGCGGTTAACCAACCATTTTCAACCGCTAAATTAGCCTGAGATTGAACAAAATCCCAAAGCTTAGGTGCAATATATTCTAAGTATTGGTTACGCTTTAAAACCTGAGATCGTTTTATTTTATGCTTAGCCCAACTGCCACCTTGGTTATTCATGTTCTGCACCAAGGGCAAAATTCTATCCATTGATTTTGCAAATTGAGCGTCATTACTCTCTGCCGCTTCGAACTCAAACCATAAGGTCTTATATTCATCGTACTGCTCAGCAGGTAACAAACCAAATAAACGTTGTGCTGCCTTTTCTTCTTTTAAAGCTTGCGCTTGATGATCTTCACTTTCTGCAAAGGCAAATAGATCACCTGCATCAATTTCAATAATATCGTGGATCAACAACATCTTAACCACACGGTTGATATCGATATCATGCTCGGCATAATCACGTAAAAGTTGTGCCGTTAATGCAATATGCCAACTATGTTCAGCGCTATTTTCAAAACGATCTTTATCTTCTTTTACCGTTGTTTGACGATAAACTGCTTTCAATTTATCGATTTCAATAATAAAAGCTAACTGTTTTTGTAAGTCGAGCATATTTATATTCCTATTAAACCTTAACGTGTTTGAGGAAATCGAAACACGTTAAGGTAATTAACATTGCTTAGTTATTTTTGTGCAATATTACTGTTGATTTAATAACATTTTCATTGCATCAACACGTTTTTTATTTGCACCTAAATCACTACGGCCAACACGAGAAGCAGAGCGGAAATGCAAAAGATTATCGTCCGTCACGCGTAACTCAACATCGTCAACAAAACCAAAGATCCCGGAAGTAAAAGTGGCAGCGATATAGTCGCCTTCTTTCACTGTGACTTTACCGCCTAACGTTTCAATAACACCTTCTAATTTGCTAACAAATTCGCCTTTATCGCCGCTGAAAGTAAATGGTTCAACTGTATTCGCCATGCCATCTATTTGTTCGCTGATCACACAGTTTTCAGTGCTAGCACAAGCTTGTAGTTGACCTTCTTTTAAACCTAATGCCTCACCCTTTTTAGACATCATGCCTAAAACAAAAAAAGCGACAACAATAAATACTGCAATAGAAGCTAAAATAATTAATACTTTATTCATTTTTTGATCCAATTTGATAGTGATAATTAATATTGAGGTTTCATGCTAGTTATCTCATGTTGATAATTTCATATTAAAATCTATAAAACCTCAAAGTACAGACACATGTTACTCAGTTTCAAAGGAATTACAAAACTGTTTGATGAATATTATTCAGAGTCCATTTGAGTTAATAATTCCACCGCTTTAGGGAATTCATGAATAGTAAACAACTTGTCGCGTACTTGCCAAAATCGCCCTACTTTATTGGCAATCACAATTTCAGGCGCTTGTAATCTATGTTCGTTATTGATTATCTTAGTCACTGACGCTTCAGTAAAAGGTCGAAAACGGTCAATCAAATGCGGCTGAATAAATCGCTGTAAAAATTGTGCTTTTTGCTTCGCCGTCGTCAGTTGCCACACTTCACTTATTTGCCCTTGACCACCACTGTAAGTGACTTTTAGCTGATTTTTACCATGCTTGTTTTTAGTAGCAGAAAGCTGCATATCATCACAACGAATAATCATTGCATCTTTGAGTTTTAACGCTTCACGTAATTTTTTATCAGGGTCCACTAATACCGCTTCACAATGTCCACAAACACGCGCTGCGATATCATTATCCATTCCACACTGTTCACAAAATTTAGCACGGAAACGATAATTACAATGTACGCGCTGCTCAAACTTATTACCGTCATCATCTTCGGTAATTTTTAATGAATAACCTTGGCACTTACGCCCATAATGTTCAATCACAAAACCAGCTGGATCGAGCTTTCCCCAAAAATTATTATTAAACTGACAAGCAGGACAAGGAATAGTCACCATTTCACTGCCACTTTCAGGGGCTGCTTGTCCCACTTCTGGTTGATAGAGGTCATAACAATTACCCGCAAACTCCATTACTAAACAATCTTTTTTACCTTCCGACAAACGCAATCCGCGCCCGACAATTTGTTGATACAAACTAACCGATTCAGTCGGACGTAGAATGGCGATTAAATCCACATGCGGTGCATCAAAGCCCGTGGTTAGTACAGAAACATTAACTAGGTATTTAATCTTTTTATTTTTAAAGTCTTGGATAATTTGGTCACGATCTTTACCCGCAGTATCACCAATGATTAATGCCGCACTTTCATTCCCTAAATAACCTAAAATTTCCTGCGCATGTTTCACCGTGGAAGCAAAAATCATCACACCTTGGCGATCTTTAGCATGCACAATCACAGACTTAATAATTTCAGGTGTCGCCCGACCTGATTTTTCAATCACTTTATTTAAGTCAGCTTCGCGATAAGTGCCGGTATTAGCTGGCGAAATTTGCGAAAAGTCATAACTTAACACCGCCATATCCATCACTTTAGGTTCAGTTAAGAACTTTTCATCCAATAAAAAGCGGATCGGTAAATCAAAAATACAATCACGGAAAAAGCGCGGCTCTTCACTGCGTACTTGTCCGCGCGTATGGTATTGATATATCCAGCCTAAACCAAGGCGATAAGGTGTCGCTGTTAAGCCTAACACTTTGAGGTTAGGATTTATTGCTTGTAAGTGTTTAATCACTTTCTGATAGCTTGAATCGCCTTGCATGGGCACACGATGGCATTCGTCGATCACTAATAATGAAAATGCATCAGTAAATAACTCAAGGTTGTTAACAATGGATTGTACGGATGCAAACACCACTTGTTCAGTGGTTTCTTTACGTCCAAGACCTGCTGAAAAGATAGAAGCTTCAACACCATAACTTTCATATTTTGCATGGTTTTGTTCAACAAGCTCTTTAACGTGTGCAAGGACTAACACTCGCCCTTTGGCAATACGCGCTAATTCGGCGATAATCAAACTTTTACCGGCGCCCGTTGATAACGCTAACACAGCAGGTGAGCTAAAACGTCGAAAGTAATGCAAAGTCGCATTCACAGCATCTTGTTGATAAGGACGAAGTTTGTACATAAATGAGGATATATTTTGAGTTAAATGAAAAATGAAAGTTTAACAGTTAATGATTGTAAATGAATGGGTTTATATTGATTTCTACATACAGAAATAAGCATGTCTAAAAATAAATTTTATTATCACGGAGGTTAAAATGGAGTCAGGGCTATTTTAATGTTCAAAGACTTTTCTGTGTATTTATCTTCACCACATAAATAAGCGCGGCGAACACAACGAGAAATACAATGATAATAAGGCGCATCAGATAATGATACTTATGATTGGCGAGATTGAGTCATAACAAACACCTTCTTATAATACAGTAATATGCATTTCTAAAAGGTAGTTGATCTATTACAATAATTCAAAGTCGTTGGGTGCTGAGATGGTCACTCCAAAACGGCATCGCAATGTGCCAAGATAGATAAGTATTCAGCAAATCAATCTAAATATGGAGTGACCAACATGAAATGTAGCGTACCAACCTTGTAGCAGGCTTGATTACATCAAATAGTAATGCTGAAACAGCAGGTAATAATAGTTTTAGTACCGGCACTATTACTCAGAGCAATTTAGAAAACAATGCAGACTTCAGCGGCGAAAGTTTTGGCGGCGATGCGTCAGTTTCTAAAAACGAATCAGGTAAATATGGCTTAACAAGATCAGCAGGCTACGGCGCGACAGAATTTAGTCAAAGTTCAACAACTAACAGTGGTATTAATACTGCGAATATTGAAATTACAGATTCAGAAACACAACAAGCGCTAACGGGTGAAAATACAACCCAAGCGATTGCAAATATAGCAACAACTACCACCACAGAAACAGCAATTGTTGATAGTGGTGCGTTAAATAACAATTTTGATCAAGCTGAAGTAGAAGAGTTTGTAAATAACCAACAAGCTATAACACAAGCTTTTGATAAAAATGTAACTGCATTAAAAGGTTTAGTTAACAGCCAATTGACAGAGCTAAAAGAGCAGTTAGAAAGTGGCGAAATTAATCAAGCGCAATTTAATGATAAAACTGAAACATTACAAAATTACAATTTATTATTAGGCACCATAGGCGCTGTAGTAGGGACACCAACAAATAGTCTACTTGGGCAAGCAGCCGCCGCTGCATCACCTACCGTGTCCTATGCAATAGGTCAGTACTTCAAAGACATTGCCGCAAATAATCACAATGGACAACTTACTGGGGGAGAAGAAGCTGCTCACGTTTTAGCACATGGCGTATTAGCCGCAGCGGTAGCCGCATCAGGCGGTAATGATGGCTTAACAGCTGGTGTAACGGCTGCAACTTCAGAAGCAGCGGCTCCTCTCTTAGCAAGTTGGCTATATGGGTCAGAAAACGGAAGTGATTTAACTTCTGATCAAAAAGAAACCATTGCTGCAATATTAGGTCTTGCTTCAACAGCGGTTGGTGCGTCTACAGGCGATCTGAATAATGCAGTAGCAGCAGGACAAGCGAGTGATACGGCGATTGATAATAACTTTCTAGGTGGCGAATCTTTAGAAGCTTTAAAAGAAGCTAGAGAAGGTCGAATGTCTATAGAGGATGCTAGAAAAATCTTAGAATTAGATTACATAAATCAACATAGCGATCAATTATTAGATAAGTATAAGACAGATCCTGATAGCCTATCTACTGAAGAAAAAATAAAACTAGAATCCTATATAACGACTTTTTATAATGAACAAGTAGAAATATATGGTGTTGAAGATGCATTAAAAATAACCAGTTTATTATTCTCTGACGAACCTAAATGGCAAGATAGTGCGCTTGATTATAATTTCCCTTGGGCATTAGATTCAGAAGCGAAAGAAGATGCACTCTCTAATCTTGATGTAAAATGGACTGATTATTTTACATTAGATGGCATTAGAGAGGTATCTGATAATGAACAACTAAATCAACAGGCTAATAGCCTTTTAGTCTTTAATGCAGTCCAGCAATCGCAAGCTCAGATGGGAGATTTAATTTCTCTCGCTACGGGTGTTGGAGAGGCGGCAATAGCAGCTCGCTCTCTTATTGCGCTTTATAAGAGTAAAGGGCTTTGGGGGAAAGTTGATGATGTTGTTGAAGGATTCTGGACATTGGAACCAACCACCAGAGGTATTGAGATTGAAAAACATCTTGCTCTGACAGACTATAAAGACTGGTATAATGTAGGAAGTGAATATAATGGATATTTTCCTTTAGTTGATTTTCAAAAAGGCAATACCCTTGTTAGCTTAAAGACTGTTGATACAAATGGGAAGACATGGATGAGCCGCATGCAGAACCATATAGATGATTTAGCAACTAGAATCGCAACTATTGATAATCAGCCTGCGAATATGGTTTTAGATTTAAGAGTACAACCTGGCGGTATTAATTCTGCGTCTAGTTTAATTCAATATGGAAGAGAAATAGGCGTAACTGTAATAATTAAATAAATTTAAAGAGTTAAATATGCAAAAATTAGAATTTGTTTTCAGTTTAAATTCAAAAAAACAGATTGAAATATTGAAAAGTTTGGAATCACTTTTAATTCGGGAAGATAATATTAATTCAATATCTATGTATGGAGAAAGAATTAAGTTTTCTAGCCTTTTATTAGATTTTAAAAAGTTTAAAAGACATAAGTTTAATATTGAAAGTGAATATTTTAATTTTCATTTGGTAGAGCTAGTTAACTATCAGCAGGTTTCTTTAAAAATTAAAGTAAAAAAAATAAATAGAGAAAGATGGTGGTTAGAATGGGTTAATGAATTGGTAAAGCTTGATGGTTTTTTACAAGCTTGGCTTGTAGATATTGAATTTGATTATTGGCAAAATGTAACAGACCCAATTGAATATAGTGTAAAAGGAAAAAGTTACGAAGGATTGCCAATGTTATCAAATAATTTGCCAGCCCCACTCGAACAATTAGAAATAGATATTAGTAAAAACATTGGGGTAAGAAAGCTCTGCGTTGGATATACTGAGGCTATTGGTTCTCATATGTGGCTTTCTAATGATTTCCTCCAAAAAATAGGAAAAAATATTGAAGATTTAAAAAACGCCTTAGAAGGATGTATAGAATGTATAGATTCTAAAGTTTTTTACATACATGTTGGTGAAGAAGTATTCAAAGATTTTAGTACTGAGTCGAAACAAAAAAAGTTAAGAGATGTTATTTATAGTAGTGCAAAATAGACTTGGACAAAAAAAGAAAAGTAAACTTGGACAGCCATCAATTTAAACCTTCAAAATAAAACTATTTTCGTTAGTGAAAAATAAAAGTAATAACGGAAATAGCTTTACTTGGCCTTGCAAGTAAACTTGGACATATATGGTCACTCTTTGTAAATCAAGTTCAAATTGATTTTTATTTATTATTTCACTGTCGATATTGTATAAAAAACTCGTCACCCTTCATTATTAAGGGATAACCTTTCTGGTTAAA
>NZ_SNUB01000014.1 GCF_004378355.1 Psychromonas algicola | reverse complement strand
GCTTCGAGTGAGTGGAAATCGTAATCTAAAGGCATAAAAAAATCCGATGTTGAGTGAACATCGGATTCTGATCCCATTCGGGTAAAAATCAACTAATTTTTCTTAACTGATCGGCATTAGAGCTTAAGCCCTCTTTTTTGAATGCAGTTTAAAACTATATTACGTAATGTTTATTTAAACGCAGTCGCGATGATAGCTGAAACAACACCAGCACCTACATGTACTTGGGTATAGCGCCACCTTTACGGATAGCGAAACGTAGACCTTCACCCATGGTTTGCACACTTTTCTATAGGTATAAAAAAAGACAGCTTAAGCTGTCTTTTTTGTATATTGTAAAACTAAAAACGAGTAATTATAAATTACGCGATGATAGTTGAAACAACACCAGCACCTACAGTACGGCCACCTTCACGGATAGCGAAACGTAGACCTTCATCCATAGCGATTGGACCAATTAGTTCAACAACGAACTTAAGGTTATCACCAGGCATTACCATTTCTACACCTTCAGGAAGCTCAACAGCACCTGTGATGTCAGTTGTACGGAAGTAGAACTGTGGACGGTAACCTTTGAAGAATGGAGTATGACGACCACCTTCATCTTTACTTAGTACGTATACTTCAGATTCGAACTTAGTATGTGGGTTGATTGAACCAGGCTTAGCAAGTACTTGACCACGTTCAACATCTTCACGTTTAGTACCACGTAAAAGAACACCAACGTTCTCACCAGCACGACCTTCGTCAAGCAGTTTACGGAACATTTCAACACCAGTACAAGTAGTAGTAGTAGTTTCTTTAAGACCAACGATCTCAACAGCATCACCAACAGTGATAATACCACGCTCAACACGACCTGTAACAACAGTACCACGACCAGCAATTGAGAATACATCTTCAATTGGTAGAATGAATGGTTTGTCGATATCACGCTCTGGCTCTGGGATGTAAGTATCTAGAGCGTTAGCTAATTCAACAATTTTCTCTTCCCACTCAGCTTCGCCTTCAAGCGCTTTAAGAGCAGAACCAAGGATAACTGGTAAGTCGTCACCTGGGAAATCGTATTCAGAAAGAAGTTCACGAACTTCCATTTCTACTAATTCTAGTAGTTCTTCATCATCAACCATGTCACATTTGTTTAAGAAAACAACTAAGTGTGGAACACCAACTTGACGAGAAAGTAGGATGTGCTCACGAGTTTGTGGCATAGGGCCATCTGTTGCAGCAACAACTAAGATACCACCATCCATTTGAGCAGCACCAGTGATCATGTTTTTAACATAATCGGCATGTCCAGGACAGTCTACGTGTGCGTAGTGACGAGTTTCTGTATCGTACTCGATGTGAGAAGTATTGATTGTAATACCACGCTCACGCTCTTCTGGTGCATTATCGATTGAAGAGAAATCTTTAGTGTCGCCACCAAATTTCTTAGTTAGTACAGCAGAGATTGCAGCTGTTAAAGTAGTTTTACCATGGTCAACGTGGCCAATTGTACCTACGTTTACATGTGGTTTATTACGTTCAAATTTTTCTTTAGACACAGTGTGTACCTTCTTTATCAGTAAATACCTCTCCACATGCCATCACATGGAAAGGTGTAGTTTAATTTATTTTTTATTTCGCTTCAATAATTGCGTTAGCAATTTTTTTAGGCGCATCAGCGTACTCTAAAAACTCCATAGAATAAGATGCGCGACCCTGCGTTGCTGAGCGAACTGCGGTTGCATAACCAAACATTTCAGACAGCGGTACTTTAGCATGAACGATTTTAACGCCACCAGGGCCATCGTCCATTCCTTCAATAATACCTCGACGACTATTAAGGTCGCCGACAACAGAACCCATCCAATCCTCTGGAGTCGTTACTTCGACTTTCATCACAGGCTCAAGAATTGTTGCATCAGCTTTTAATGCCCCATCTCTAAAACCCATCATGCCAGCGATTTTAAATGCCATTTCGCTAGAGTCAACCTCATGGTATGTACCATGGAGCAAAGTGACTCGAACGTCAAGCATTGGATAACCAGCAAGCACACCTTGGTTCATTTGTTCTTCGCAGCCTTTGCTCACTGCTGGAATGTATTCTTTCGGAATAACATTGTCAGCCATTTTGTTCACAAATTCAAAACCTGATCCCGCTTCAAGCGGCTCTAGTTTTAATTGGACGTGGCCATAATGGCTTGGTCCTTCGCCTTGACGAATAAATTTACCTTCCACTTCAACCGTTTTGCGGATAGTTTCACGGTATGCAACTTGAGGATTACCCACGTTACAATTAACAGAAAACTCACGACGCATACGGTCAACAATGATATCAAGGTGAAGTTCACCCATACCAGAGATCAGTATTTGTCCAGATTCTTCATTCGTTTCAACACGGAATGAAGGATCTTCGGCAGATAGTTTTTCTAGTGCTAGCGCTAATTTATCTTGGTCTGCCTTGGTTTTTGGCTCAACCGCGATTTGAATAACCGGTTCAGGGAAATCCATACGCTCAAGTATAATATTATGTCCAGGGTCACAAAGCGTTTCTCCCGTAGTGACGTCTTTAAGACCGACCGCAGCAGCGATATCGCCAGCACGGACTTCTTTGACTTCCTTACGTTCGTTAGCATGCATCTGTACGATACGTCCTAAACGCTCTTTTTTCCCTTTAATAGGATTAAATACTTGGTCACCAGACTTAACTACGCCTGAGTACACTCGGAAAAATGTTAACGTACCCACAAATGGGTCGGTTGCAATTTTAAATGCGAGTGCAGCAAATGGAGCGTCATCTTCAGCAGGACATGCTATTTCCTTGTCGTTATGTCCATTGATAGCTTTAATAGCTTCAACTTCTACAGGAGAAGGTAGATAGTCAATCACTGCATCTAACACTGCTTGAACACCTTTATTTTTAAAGGCACTTCCACAAGTTGCTAGTACAATTTCATTGTTTAACGTACGAATACGTAAACCTGCTTTGATGTCTGCTTCTGAAAGTTCACCTTCTTCAAGGTATTTATCCATCAGCTCTTCATTTGCTTCTGCTGCTGTTTCTACTATCTCATCGTGCAATTCTTGCGCGTGATCCAGTAAGTCAGCTGGAATGTCATCATATTCAAATGTCATTCCTTGATCTGCATCGTTCCAATTAATCGCTTTCATTTTAATTAGGTCGATAACACCGCTAAACTCATCTTCCGTTCCAATATTCAAATGAATAGGAACACAAGTTGCGCCTAGGCGGTTACGAATTTGCTCAAGTACAGATTCAAAATCAGCTCCAGTTCTGTCCATTTTATTAACAAATACAACACGCGGAACGTGGTATTTATTAGCTTGGCGCCAAACGGTTTCTGATTGAGGCTCTACACCTGACGAGCCACAAAATACAACTACAGCACCATCTAATACGCGTAAAGAACGTTCAACTTCAATCGTGAAGTCTACGTGTCCAGGTGTATCGATAATGTTGATGCGGTGCTGCTCATACTGATTTTGCATACCTTGCCAGAAAGTAGTAGTAGCAGCAGAAGTGATAGTAATACCACGCTCTTGCTCCTGCTCCATCCAATCCATCGTTGCTGCACCATCGTGTACTTCACCGATTCGGTGAGATACGCCAGTGTAGAACAATATACGTTCAGTAGTAGTAGTTTTACCTGCATCGACATGAGCGACAATACCGATATTACGGTAGCGCTCAATAGGAGTTGTACGTGACAATGCAATGTCCTTTTAAATAAAGCTTTGTGCAAATAGAAACGAAAAAGCACAGGCAAAAGCCCGTGCTAAGTATTTTCTACCAACGGTAGTGAGCAAACGCTTTGTTCGCATCAGCCATACGGTGAACGTCTTCACGTTTCTTAACCGCTGAACCTTTGTTATCTGCTGCATCGACTAACTCACCAGCTAGACGTAATGCCATTGATTTTTCACCACGCTTACGAGAAGCTTCAACTAACCAACGCATTGCTAACGCATTACGACGAGAAGGGCGAACTTCTACTGGAACTTGGTATGTTGAACCACCAACACGACGAGATTTAACTTCGACGCTTGGGCGGATGTTTTCTAATGCAACGTCAAATAGTTCCATTGGATCTTTAGCGCTTTTTTCAGCAGCTGATTCCAATGCACCGTAAACGATTTTTTCTGCAATAGATTTTTTTCCGTCAACCATTACTACGTTAACGAATTTTGTTAGGATTTCTGATCCAAACTTAGGATCTGGTAGTACTTTACGAGTAGCTACGACGCGTCTTCTTGGCATCTTATTTTCTCCGTGCGCTTCAGGATATTACCCAAAACATATTAAATTTAAATAGTGTTTGTTTGGCCTTACTTACGGAAAGTATTAAGATTTAGGCTTTTTAGCACCGTATTTAGAACGACCGTTACGACGTGCAGTTACACCTGAAGTATCAAGTGCACCACGAACTGTATGGTAACGAACACCCGGTAAATCTTTTACACGACCGCCGCGGATCAAGATTACACTATGCTCTTGCAAGTTATGGCCTTCACCACCGATGTACGAAGTTACTTCGAAACCGTTAGTTAGACGTACACGAGCAACTTTACGCATTGCCGAGTTAGGTTTTTTTGGTGTAGTAGTATATACACGAGTACATACACCACGTTTTTGTGGACACGCTTCTAGCGCAGGAACGTTAGTTTTTTGAACTTTGTCCTTACGCGGTTTGCGTACCAATTGTGAAATTGTTGCCATTGTTAAATAGCTCCTAAGTGTGTGTGAAAAATCAAACCCTAAAGATTAGGGTCGCAAGAGTTTACGCTGATTAGAATGGCGAGTCAATAATTAGACAATCGTGTTTTTGTTCACAAAACAAGATAAAAGAAAAAAACAGAAAGATGGAAGAGATAGAGGGTAAAAATTTTACTTATTTTCGTTAACAATTACCAAGCTAACTGACTTTGGCATTGGATAGTTAAATTAACAAAATCTGAATAGTCAATAACACGCCCATATTCAGCAGTGAGTCCGCGCGCTTGTAAATCTTCTTTTAAAATAAATAAACGTCTTTCGTCGTGAAGTTTAAGGAGTTCAGGCTGACAATCCACTGGTGCACTAACGGCAGTAACAGCGTCACTAATTAATAACAACTTATCGTCATTATTTAATAGTTTCAAACAATCCTTTAACGCAAAAGAACTAAAAGGAGAACTTTTTACAGTATGTAATATCATCTAAAAACTCAGTAATTGATCTTGTCGAGCAAGACAGGCTGTCATTTCATCTGGCGTCAGAAAGGTGGTTTTAATCACTAAATCATCCACTGAAATATTGCGTATAGCCAAAGACATTTGGCAGACATAAATTTGCTCCACATCATACAAATCCAACATTTGTAACATGGGTTGGAAATCTTTTTGTAAAATAAGATCGGCTTGATGCTTTGCGACTAATTGATAAACCCCATCCCCAATAAAAAAGATGCTTAAGGATTCATTAAAAGCTGATAAAGCGAGAGTTAAATCTAATGCTTCTCTAGCATGGCTTTTCCCATGAGGAGCTTGTCGATTAATAATGCCAATTTTTTTTTCCATCATGCTACCTAAAATTGAACCAAACGATCACAACTTGCAGAAAGCTCGGCTAACTGCCCTAACCCACTTAGTACAAAAGGAGAATTCACATTATGATGTAGCAATCCTAATTGTTCAGCTTCTTGCTGGTTAATCACTCCACGTCTTAAAGAAGCAGAAACACAAACCTCCAAAGGAAATTCATGTTTTTCAGCTAATAACGCCCATAAACTAGGCAAATTAACTTCATCCGTTGCAGGACTAATTAAACGATTTGCATTAAGCACACCATCTAAATAGAAAAAAACACCATTAATAGTATGACCCGCAGATAAAGCTGCACTACAAAACTGATAAGCAGATGAAGCACTTTGGCTACTGGCTGGATTGCCAGTCACCAAAATTGAAAATTTAACTACCTGATGGTCACACATAATTAACCTATGTTTAATGTGTTAATAATTGCTATTTATTTGCAACGTATGCAATCGCTTCCACTTCAACTAACACGTCTTTTGGTAAGCGAGCTACTTCTACGCATGAACGAGAAGGTGCAGATGTCGCAAAATATTTTGCATAGACTTCGTTAAAAGCGACAAAGTCATTCATATCTTTAATGAAACAAGTTGTTTTAATGACTGTTTCACCTGTTGCACCAGCTTCTTCTAGCACTGCAAATAAGTTTTTCATTACTTGTTCAGTTTGCTCAGTGATCCCGCCTTCAACGATTTCCATTGATTTAGGCTCAAGTGGGATTTGACCAGAAGTAAATATTAATTCACCAAATTGTGTTGCTTGACAGTAAGGACCAATTGCAGATGGAGCATTTTCTGTTGAGATAATTGTTTTTGAAGTCATTATTATACCTTTAGATAGCGGTTACTTTTACTTTTCAGCAAATCGAGAAATAAATTATTATTTAGTGTAAATATTTACCACCTAAAATAACAATTATATTGGTGAAGCTGAAATTTAACGCACAAAGCCACTTGCTGCAAATTTTATATTAACAAGCTTCGTAATTGGTAATAGAAATTAACGTAATTAACGACACAAAATAAGCAATAAAAAGGTCGGATAAATCCGACGTCCCGAGAACGAATCGATAAGTTGGTTTTAAGGCGCCATCGACTAGCTAAATAACTCATATAAATCCAACACATCGAATACATAGTTACATTCAGGGATGTGACTTTTAAGTCACCTGTTTATTAGCTGAATTACCTCGGATGAATCCAACCTCGAATATATGGTTACATTTAAACATGTGGCTTTATAAGCCCCCCGTTGATTTGAATTATTTCGAATGAAACCAACGATTCGAATACATAACTACATTTAGAGATGATACTTTTAAATCAGCTGTTTATTAGTTTGAATTAGCTCAGATGAATCGACGCCCAATATATGGATACATTTAGGCATATGACTTTTACTTCACCAGCAGCAACTTAGAGTTCAGCTTGGAGATACTCAAATTTTAGGTATAAAGAAAGGTGCCGAAGCACCTTTTTATTTTAAACATCTATTTAATTAGATGAGTAATATTTACAAAATAACTTTATTTAAATTGCTTTCAAAAAACCTAAAGACTGGTTATTTTGAAAACAATAGTTCAAGTATTTTGAAACCTATCCTTATTCACCAAAATCAACGGCGTTTAATAAGTCAGCTAAGTTTTGCTCAGCAGCTTCAACGTCAATGGTTGGTTGTTCAGCAATAGGCTCTAGCTCTTTCGCTTTAGCAGCAGCACGTGTTTTGTGATGTGCAAAACCAGTACCAGCAGGAATCAAGCGACCTACGATTACATTCTCTTTCAAGCCATGTAATTGGTCACATTTACCAGCAACAGCCGCTTCCGTAAGAACACGTGTTGTTTCTTGGAAAGAGGCAGCTGAGATAAATGACTCAGTTGCTAATGATGCTTTAGTAATACCTAATAACTGGTATTCAAACTTAGCAACATTTTTGCCTTCAGCTTCAAGTTTACGATTTTCAATAATAACACGTACTACTTCAGCTTGTTCACCCACTAAGAATGACGTGTCACCAGCATCAGTGATGATACATTTACGTAGCATTTGATTAACGATAACTTCGATATGCTTATCATTAATTTTTACACCTTGTAAACGATATACTTCTTGTACTTCATTAGTGATGTAGTTAGCCACTGGGCTAATACCACGTAAACGAAGAATGTCATGAGGAGACTCAGGACCGTCAGAAATAACCTCACCTTTTTCAATCTTCTCACCTTCGAAGATGTTTAGGTGACGCCATTTAGGGATCATCTCTTCATAGACATCACCATTTGCTTGTGTGATCACTAAACGACGTTTGCCTTTAGTTTCTTTACCAAATGATAATGTACCTGACACTTCAGCAAGAATCGCAGCATCTTTTGGCGTACGTGCTTCAAACAAGTCGGCTACGCGAGGTAGACCACCCGTGATATCACGAGTTTTTGAACTTTCTTGAGGGATACGAGCAACCGCATCACCAACTCGTACTGGAGCACCATCTTCTAGACTAACAATCGCTTTTGCAGGTAATGCATATTGCGCAGCAACATCAGTACCAGGAATGAATAAATCATTACCTTTAGCATCAACTAGTTTAGCCATTGGACGCATTTCTTTACCAGCACTTGGACGTTGTGCAGGGTCAATAACAACAATACTTGATAAACCAGTTAGCTCATCAGTTTGTTTGTTAATCGTTACGCCTTCAATGAAGTCTAAGAATTCAATCTTACCTTCCACTTCCGTAATGATTGGATGTGTATGCGGGTCCCAGTTAGCAATGATTTCGCCAGCAGTGATTGCTGTTCCATCTTGCTTCTCAAGAACGGCACCGTAAGGTAGACGGTGATTCTCTTTTGTACGACCTAATTCATCGATAATTGTTAATTCAGTTGAACGAGAAGTAACAACTACTTTCTCATCAGAATTAATTACAAACTTAGCGTTATGTAATTTAATTTTACCTGAGTTTTTAACTTGAATGCTGTTTTCAGAGGCAGAACGCGATGCTGCACCACCGATGTGGAACGTACGCATCGTTAACTGTGTACCAGGTTCACCGATAGACTGAGCAGCCATAACACCTACTGCCTCGCCTTGACCAACCATATGTCCACGAGCTAAGTCACGACCGTAACATTGTGCACAAGCACCGAAGTCAGTGTGACAAGTAATAACTGAGCGAACCCATACTTGGTCAACAGAAGCTTCTTCGATCAAGTCACATTTTTTCTCATCAAGTAATACGTTACGTTCGATTAATACTTCGTTATCCGTACCTGGTTTAATGATGTCACGAGCAACAACACGACCTAGTACACGCTCACGAAGTGGTTCAACAACGTCGCCACCTTGAATAAGTGGTGTAACTAATAGACCTTCTTCACTACCACAATCTTCTTCTGTGATAACTAAATCTTGAGCAATATCAACAAGACGACGAGTTAGGTAACCCGAGTTTGCTGTTTTAAGTGCGGTATCGGCTAGACCTTTACGTGCACCATGCGTTGAGATGAAGTACTGAAGTACGTTTAGACCTTCACGGAAGTTAGCCGTGATTGGTGTTTCGATGATTGAACCATCTGGTTTAGCCATCAGACCACGCATACCAGCTAGCTGACGAATCTGAGCGGCACTACCACGTGCACCAGAATCGGCCATCATGTAAACGCTGTTAAACGAATCTTGTACTGCTTCTTCGCCTTTCGCTGTTAATACTGTTTCTTTAGAAAGGTTTTCCATCATCGCTTTAGCAACTTGCTCATTCGCACTTGCCCAGATATCGATAACTTTATTGTAACGCTCACCCGCAGTAACAAGACCAGCTTGGAATTGCTCTTGGATTTCTAATACTTCAGCTTCAGCTTCTTCAACTAATGTTTTCTTAGCATCTGGAATAACCATATCGTCGATACCAACAGAAGCACCCGACAATGTCGCGTATTCAAAACCGGTATACATTAATTGGTCAGCAAAGATAACTGTATCTTTAATACCCAACAGACGGTAACAAGCATTCAATACGTTAGAGATTGCTTTTTTACCCATGTTTAGGTCAACATGCTCAAAAGGAAGACCTTCAGGCATAATTAAAGAAAGAATTGCACGACCGATAGTTGTTTCAACTAACTCAGTAGTAGAAGTACGAGATTTGTCTTCACCAATATGTACTTGCGTCATACGTACTTTAACAATCGCTTGTAAATCAACAACACCAGCACGGTATGCTTTTTCAGCTTCTTTAGCATTTTGGAAGTACATACCTTCACCACGCGCATTAATGCGAGTACGAGTCATGTAGTACAAACCTAATACAACGTCCTGAGATGGTACGATAATCGGCTCACCATTCGCTGGTGATAGGATATTATTCGTAGACATCATTAAGGTACGAGCTTCAAGCTGCGCTTCAATTGTTAACGGTACGTGTACCGCCATTTGGTCACCATCGAAGTCGGCGTTGTATGCCGCACAAACCAATGGATGTAATTGAATCGCTTTACCTTCGATTAATACAGGTTCAAACGCTTGGATACCTAATCTGTGAAGTGTTGGTGCACGGTTAAGTAGCACTGGATGTTCACGGATAACACCTTCTAGGATATCCCAAACTTCACCACCTTCACGGTCAACTAATTTCTTAGCCGCTTTAATAGTAGTCGCAAGACCTAATGCTTCTAACTTACCGTAAACGAATGGTTTGAATAGCTCTAATGCCATCTTCTTCGGAAGACCACATTGATGTAAACGTAAAGTTGGACCTACTGTGATTACAGAACGACCAGAGTAATCTACACGTTTACCTAGTAAGTTTTGACGGAAACGACCTTGCTTACCTTTGATCATATCTGCAAGCGATTTTAGAGGACGTTTGTTCGAACCAGTAATAGCTCGGCCACGACGACCATTATCTAATAACGCATCCACAGATTCTTGTAACATACGTTTTTCGTTACGTACGATGATATCTGGAGCAGCTAATTCTAAAAGACGTTTTAGACGGTTATTACGGTTAATAACACGACGGTATAAGTCATTTAGATCTGATGTAGCAAAACGTCCGCCATCTAGTGGTACTAGAGGACGTAAATCAGGTGGCAGTACTGGAAGTACAGTTAAGATCATCCACTCTGGTTTGTTTGAAGACTGGTGGAAAGATTCCACTAACTTCAGACGTTTAGTTAATTTCTTACGGCGAGTTTCAGAATTAGTTGTTTCTAATTCTTCACGCATGCCTTTGATCTCGTGGTCTAGATCTAGTTGCTTAAGTAATGCAAATACGGCTTCTGCGCCCATCATTGCATCAAACTCATCGCCCCATTGCTCTAGGTTGTCCAAGTACTCTTCTTCAAGAAGGATTTGGCCACGCTCAAGATCAGTCATTCCAGGTTCAACAACCACGAATGATTCAAAATATAGGATACGTTCGATATCACGTAACGTCATATCTAGCATTAAGCCGATACGAGACGGAAGTGATTTAAGGAACCAAATGTGTGCAACAGGTGATGCTAATTCGATGTGTCCCATACGGTCACGACGAACTTTAGCTTGAGTTACCTCAACACCACATTTTTCACAAATAACACCACGATGCTTAAGGCGTTTGTATTTGCCACATAAACATTCGTAATCTTTAATTGGACCAAAGATACGTGCACAGAATAAACCTTCACGTTCAGGTTTAAATGTACGGTAGTTAATGGTTTCAGGTTTTTTAACTTCACCAAAAGACCATGAACGGATCATTTCAGGTGATGCTAAACCGATTTTAATACCATCGAATTCTTTGGTTTTATTTTGTTGCTTTAAAAACTTTAGTAAGTCTTTCACGCTACTCTCCCATAGGAGTTAAAACTAGGCGCCTTAATGTACCAAGACGCCACATATTTACTTAAGCCAACTAACTTAGTGCTTAGCCGTTTTCTTCATCTAACTCGATGTTGATGCTTAATGAACGGATCTCTTTCAACAATACGTTGAATGATTCAGGCATGCCTGGTTCCATTCTATGGTCACCGTCTACGATGTTTTTATACATCTTAGTACGACCATTCACATCATCCGATTTAACCGTTAGCATTTCTTGTAGAGTGTAAGCAGCACCGTAAGCTTCTAGTGCCCATACTTCCATCTCACCGAAACGCTGGCCACCGAACTGAGCTTTACCACCAAGTGGTTGCTGAGTAACCAAGCTGTAAGAACCTGTTGAACGTGCATGCATTTTGTCATCAACCAAGTGATTCAGTTTTAACATGTACATGTAACCAACAGTTACTGGACGCTCAAATGGAATACCAGTACGACCATCAGTTAACTGTAATTGACCAGATTCTGGTAAATCAGCTAATGATAATAGTTCACGGATTTCACTTTCATGTGCGCCATCAAATGCAGGTGTTGCTACTGGTAAACCTTTGTATAGGTTTTTAGCAAGACGTAACACAGCTTCGTCATCAAAGTCATTTAAGTCAACGTGGCAAGGTGCATCGCCGAATGAGTAAAGTTTTTGTACGTATTCACGTACTTTACTGATTTCAACGTCGCGTTGATCTTTGATCATACGCTCTAGTTTCTCACCCACACCTTTACAAGCTAGACCAAGATGCGTTTCAAGAATCTGACCGATGTTCATACGTGATGGTACACCCAATGGGTTAAGTACGATATCAACTGGAACACCAAACTCATCGTGAGGCATATCTTCTACAGGTACGATGTTTGAAATAACACCTTTGTTACCGTGACGACCCGCCATTTTATCACCTGGTTGTAGGCGACGACGTACCGCTAGGTAAACCTTAACAATTTTTTGTACACCTGGTGCTAAATCATCACCTTGTGTAATTTTACGACGTTTAAGGTCAAACTCTTTATCGTAGTCTGCTTTAATTTCATCGTGTTGTGCATTGATTTGATCTAATAGTGTTTGTTTCTCGTCATCAGAAAGTACGATGTCAAACCACTGTGCCTTAGGCATTTGCAGTAGACGCGCTTCTTCTTGACCCGCTGAAACTAATAGATTTAATGCTTTTTCGTAGATAGCGCCTTCTAAGATTTTGAACTTCTCAGTTAAATCTTTCTTAGCCGCTTTCAACTGCATTTCTTCGATTTCTAATGCACGTTTGTCTTTCTCAACGCCGTCACGAGTAAAGACTTGAACGTCAATAACTGTTGCGTAAGTTGAGTTAGCTACGCGTAAAGAGCTGTCTTTAACATCAGACGCTTTTTCACCGAAGATAGCACGTAATAGTTTTTCCTCTGGCGTAAGTTGAGTCTCGCCTTTTGGCGTTACTTTACCTACTAAGATATCACCCGGTTTAACTTCAGCACCTACATAAACAATACCAGATTCATCTAGTTTGCTTAATGCAGATTCACCAACGTTAGGGATATCCGCAGTGATCTCTTCAGTACCCAATTTAGTTTCACGTGCAATACATGAGAACTCTTGGATATGGATCGTAGTGAAACGATCTTCTTGAGATACACGCTCAGAAATAAGGATTGAATCCTCAAAGTTGTAACCATTCCAAGGCATGAAGGCAATCTTCATGTTTTGACCCAATGCTAAATCACCCATATCAGTCGATGGACCATCGGCTAATACGTCACCGCGAACAATTGGCTCGCCAGGTTTACACGTTGGTTTTTGGTTAATACAAGTATTCTGATTCGAACGCGTGTATTTAGTTAAGTTGTAGATATCGATACCGGCTTCACCAGCAACTAATTCATCATCAGCAACTTTAACAACAATACGAGATGCATCAACGTAATCAATCGTTCCGCCACGTTTTGCGATAATTGTTACACCAGAATCGATCGCTAAACGACGCTCGATACCAGTACCAACTAACGGCTTATCAGCACGCAATGTAGGAACCGCTTGACGTTGCATGTTCGCACCCATTAAGGCACGGTTTGCATCATCATGTTCTAAGAACGGGATAAGTGACGCAGCAACAGAAATGATCTGTTGTGGTGACACATCCATGTAATCGATATCGTTTGGTCCCATAAAGGTAGTTTCACCTTTATGACGACATGGAATCATCTCTTCGTCTAACTGCCCAGTTGCATCAATGTTTGCAGATGCCTGTGCGATTACGAACGTACCTTCTTCAATTGCTGATAAATATTCAACTTGATCAGTTGGTTTACCATCAACTACTTTACGGTAAGGTGTTTCTAAGAAACCGTAGCTGTTAGTACGAGAGAAAGTCGCTAACGAGTTGATAAGACCGATGTTTGGTCCCTCAGGTGTTTCGATAGGACATAAACGACCGTAGTGAGTTGCATGTACGTCACGTACTTCAAAACCAGCACGTTCACGAGTTAGACCACCAGGACCTAATGCTGAAATACGACGTTTGTGTGTTACTTCTGATAACGGGTTATTTTGGTCCATAAACTGAGACAGTTGTGAAGAACCAAAGAACTCTTTAACAGCAGCTGAAATAGGTTTTGCATTGATAAGATCTTGCGGCATAGTTGCATCAAGGTCGCCTAAAGATAGACGCTCTTTAACAGCACGTTCAACACGTACTAAACCAACACGGAATTGGTTTTCAGCCATTTCACCTACACAACGGATACGACGGTTACCAAGATGATCGATATCATCTACTTCGCCATTACCGTTACGGATATCAATCAGCGTTTTCATCACACTTAAGATATCTTCTTTAGATAAAATACCAGGACCTTCATCGCCTTCAATGTTAACACGGCGATTAAACTTCATACGACCTACTTTAGATAAGTCATAACGTTCAGGTGCAAAGAATAAGTTTTGGAATAAACCTTCAGCTGCATCTTTTGTTGGTGGCTCACCAGGACGCATCATACGGTAAATTTCTACTAACGCTTCTAAACGGTTAGTTGAAGAATCAACACGTAATGTATCTGAGATAAATGAACCACAATCTAATTCATTTGTGTAGATAGCTTCGAATTTCTTGATACCAGATTGAGCAAGCTCAGCCAGTAATTCAACAGTAAAGATATCGTTTGCATTAACAATGATTTCGCCAGTATCTTTACTGATGTAATCTTTTGCAGAAACTTTACCTTCAACATGTTCAAACGGAACTTCGATAGTTTTAACGTTCGCTTTTTCAAGTTCACGAATATGACGAGCAGTAATACGCTTACCTGCTTCAACATACGTTTTACCTTTACTTACGATGTCAAAGTTAAATTGCTCACCACGTAAACGGTCAGCGATCAATGCCATTTGTATAGCACCGTCTTTAACAGTAAATTCAGTCGTATCGAAGAATAAATCTAAAATTTCTTCAGTCGTGAACTCAAGAGCGCGCAGCATAATAGTTGCTGGTAGTTTACGACGACGATCGATACGAACAAATAGGTTATCTTTAGGGTCAAATTCAAAATCTAACCAAGAACCACGGTATGGGATAACACGTGCGTTATATAACACTTTACCCGAGCTGTGTGTTTTACCTTTATCATGGTCAAAGAAAACACCAGGAGAACGATGTAATTGAGAAACGATTACACGCTCAGTACCATTGATTACAAAAGTACCGTTTTCTGTCATGAGTGGCATTTCACCCATGTAAACTTCTTGTTCGCGGATATCTTTAACCGTGCCTGCAGGTGCATCACGATCATAAATAACAAGACGTAATTTAACACGTAAAGAAGCAGAGTATGTTACTCCGCGAATTTGACATTCTTTAACATCAAAGACAGGTTCGCCTAAACGGTAGCTAACATATTGTAGCTCCGAAGTGCCTGAATAACTTGCGATTGGGAAGATGCTGTTAAAAGCAGCTTCTAGACCTACTTCGCCAGTTGGATCGACTTCAATGTATCGTTTGAATGAATCAAGTTGAATTTCCAACAAGTATGGTTTTTCCATAACTTGCGGGCGTTTCCCAAAATCCTTACGAATACGTTTTTTCTCAGTATAAGAGTAACCCATGTGGTTCCTTTGCTCGCTGATTAAATTGGTCATAGTTGTCTCATTTTTTGACTCTTAATGCATGACAACGGCGGCACATTATTTTGTTGTTAATGATATTTTGTAATCTTAACGGATTCAGTTTAGACCTATTTTTTAGGTGCAGCTTATTTCGCTAACTTTAAATACTGAAACAGTTGATTAGAACATCACCTTAAGCGTCCGATGACCGTAAAAAATAATGGCAAATCACGGTATCCTATAGCGCAAAAAGGCCGGTGATCAATAATCACCAGCCAGTGCCATTTTCATGGCTAATAAGTTAAAAAATTTAACTTATTTAAGTTCAGCAGTTGCACCGATTTCTTCAAGCTCTTTGATGAATGCTTCACCTTCAGCTTTCTCGATACCTTCTTTAAGTACCGCTGGGCAAGATTCAACAGCTTCTTTAGCTTCTTTCAGGCCTAGACCTGTGATGCCACGTACAGCTTTGATTGCTTTAACTTTGTTCTCACCGAATGCAGTAAGTACTAGGTTGAATTCAGTTTGCTCAGCAGCAGCGTCGCCGCCAGCAGCTGGACCTGCAGCAACAGCAGCTGCAGCAGATACGCCGAATTTTTCTTCCATTGCTTCGATTAGTTCAACAACTTCCATTACAGATAATTCTGCAACTGCATCAATGATTTGGTCTTTAGTAAGAGACATGAGTCAATTCCTATATATAGATTATAAAATGGTATTACAGCAATTACGCTGCAGATTCTTCTTTCTGGTCGCGAATAGCAGCCAGAGTACGTACAAGTTTGCCAGCTGCAGCTTCTTTCATAGTAGCCATCAGTTTCGCAATTGCTTCGTCGTATGTTGGTAATGTCGCTAAACGATCGATTTGAGCGGCTTCAATGAATTCACCCTCAAATGCTAATCCTTTAATTTCAAACTTATCATTTGCTTTAGCGAAGTCTTTTAAAAGACGCGCAGCAGCACCTGGATGTTCGTTTGAAAATGCAAGGATAGTAGGACCGGTAAACGTTTCTGTCAGACATGCAAAGTCCGTACCTTCAACTGCACGACGTGCTAGTGTGTTACGAATAACTCGTAAATATACACCGTTTGCACGTGCTTTTGCACGAAGTTCAGTCATTGCACCTACTGTTACACCGCGTGAATCGGCAGTTACAGCAGACAGAGCGCCTTTAGCAGCTTCGCTGACTTCAGCAACAATTGCTTGTTTGTCTTCGAGTCTTAATGCCATTTGGTTTTACTCCTGGATTCCACTAGGTTTTACCCTAGATAAACACCCCCATCTAATGATGAGGCACTATTTTGGTTACGGATCCAGTAGAATAATCTTTCTGGGGTCCGGTACCATCTACGCAGGAAATTAAGTTAAATCAAAGAGTTAACACCTGCGGTCTAAGAAGGGACCTAAGGCCCTCCAAAGTAAGGTCGCATATTATACAAACAATACACAACCTTGTATAGTCACTTAATGATTAATCATCAAATGACTAAAAAAATTACGCTACTACAGTTACTAAAGATGCTTGGTCAATTTTAACGCCAGCGCCCATAGTAGTAGATAGTGAAACTTTCTTAATGAATTGACCTTTAGCACCAGATGGTTTTACTTTTTTAAGCGCAACGATTAGGGCTTCTAGGTTTTCTTTAATTTGCTCAGCAGAGAATGATGCTTTACCGATTGTAGAATGGATAATACCATTCTTGTCGTTACGGTAACGTACTTGACCTGCTTTAGCGTTTTTAACAGCGCCAGCTACGTCAGGTGTTACAGTACCCACTTTCGGGTTAGGCATTAGACCACGAGGACCTAAGATTTGACCTAATTGACCAACAACACGCATAGCGTCTGGTGATGCAATAACTACGTCAAAATCCATTTCGCCAGCTTTAACTTGCGCAGCAAGATCGTCCATACCAACGATATCTGCACCAGCAGCTTTAGCAGCTTCTGCGTTAGCGCCTTGTGCGAATACAGCAACACGAACTTCACGACCAGTACCGTGTGGTAATACAGTTGCACCACGAACGTTTTGGTCACTACGACGAGAGTCAACACCAAGGTTAACTGCAACATCAATGCTTTCGCTGAATTTAGCTGTAGCGAACTTTTGTAAAAGTGCTACTGCTTCATTGATTTCGTATTCTTTAGTTCCGTCAACTTCTGCGCGGATCGCTTTCATGCGTTTAGATAATTTAGCCATTGTATTAACCCTCTACTTCCAGACCCATAGAACGAGCAGAACCCGCAATACAACGTACCATCGCTTCAAGATCGGCACCCGTTAAATCAACTTCTTTCGCTTTCGCGATTTCTTCTAGTTGAGCAACTGTTACTTTACCTACTTTATCTTTATTAGGTACAGCAGAGCCAGACTTGATGCCAGCAGCTTTCTTAAGTAAGTAAGATGCAGGTGGAGTCTTAGTTTCGAATGTGAAAGAACGGTCAGCGTATACTGTAATTACTACAGGAACTGGCGCGCCTTTTTCTTGAGATTCTGTTTTTGCATTGAATGCTTTACAGAATTCCATAATGTTAACACCGTGTTGACCAAGTGCAGGACCAACTGGTGGTGACGGGTTTGCCATACCAGCTGCTACTTGCAGTTTGATATATGCGGTTACTTTCTTAGCCATGATATATTACCTTTATTTGGGTATAACGCTGATTTAAAGCAGCTTCCCGATTAATACTTAAGTGCACGCATTATTGCAGTGAACTTGGTTCTTTTTTCTGTAGTTGTGAAACAAATCAAACCACAAATAAAAAGGGTGGCAAATTATACCTATAAGACACCCCAATTAACAAGGCCTTTGTCGTTTTTTTAACCGAAAAAAGTATTCCTCTTAAAAAACAACATTTCCACCTATTATTGGGACATCAAATTCATCCAACCTAGTATTAACTAACCATCCAACAGGTGGCTTAAAAGCCACGTCCCAAAACCATAACCTTCGTGGCCAACATTACCTCGGGACGTCGGATTCATCCGACCTGTATTAGCAAACTAAAAAGGCCGGCTTAAAAACCACGTCCTAATAAATCCCCGAATACAACCCAATGAATTAAAGCCTCAAAAACAACAAAGCCAATAAGTTTTCACTTATTGGCTTTTTAACGTATTAACAAAACGCGATTGCGTTGTTAATTAATCTTTTTCAACTTGAGAAAATTCAAGCTCAACCGGTGTTGCACGACCGAAGATAGAAACTGACACTTTCAAGCGGCTTTTATCGTAATCCACTTCTTCAACAGTACCAGAGAAATCTGCAAATGGACCATCAGTAACACGAACCACTTCACCCGCTTCAAACAAGGTACGAGGACGCGGTGTATCATGCGACTCTTGTAAACGGTTAAGAATATTATCAACTTCTTTTTTAGAAATAGGTGCAGGACGCTCAGCAGTACCACCAATGAACCCCATTACACGATCAATACTTTTCACTAAATGCCAGCTATCGTCATTCATTGCCATTTCAACTAAAACGTAACCAGGGAAGAACTTACGTTCACTCTTACGTTTTTGGCCAGCACGCATTTCAACCACTTCTTCAGTTGGTACTAAGATTTGACCAAAATGCTCTTCCATTTCATTTAAACGGATATGCTCTAATAATGTTTTTTGTACGCGACCTTCATAACCTGAAAAGGCTTGTACCACATACCATCTCTTTTTTTGAACTTCTTCTGTCATAATAAACCCTTAGATTGAGGTAGTGATAAATGAAACAACACGAACAAATATGCCGTCAAGACCCCATAAAATAAGGCCCGCAATCGTTGATACAACTAAAATAATTAACGTTGTTTGTACTGTTTCTTGGCGAGTTGGCCAAACGACTTTACGCACTTCAAGACGAGAGTCTTTAGCAAAACCTACAAACGTTTTACCTTTCTCAGTAAATGCAGCTGAAAGCAAAGCTAAAGCAGCCAATAATAGAAGTATTGCTATACGTGCAACAACATGAACTTGCTCGCCGTATAAATAATTACCAACAATAACTGCTGCTAATAACACGATAGTGATAGCCCATTTCAACCCATCAAGTGAGCTTTTGCTGTTTTCAGAATTTACTGTACTCATAACTCGTTGTATCCACTGTTAAAATTAATAATACCTTTCTTAGCATCAGTTGCTAAGCGGTAAAGTAACCACTCAAATGAGCCATTACTTGGTAGGTGAAAGACCTTATTTACGATAATAAAAGTCGCCACCTAGAAATAAAGCACGTCAGTATAAGGATTTTTCTGCCTTTTGTAACCTGATAATATACAAAATTAGTGATTCTTATTGATAAAAAACAGCTAAAGGCTTTTTATTGTTAAGCATTTTTGCATTAAGTTGCTTCATTATTTTAGTTTATATAAACATTCAGCATTATTTTACAGCTCATCCATCATTAAAGATAACTGCTTACGCCAATGAATTGTATTTAAACTCGAAACCTCTTCTGCACTAGTTTTATCTATTACAGAAAAAGCAGGTCGTTTAGCCGGAGTCGGATAAGCTGAACTAGGGATAGGCAATACAGGAATGGCTTTTTTAAGCAACCCTTTCTCAATACCAAGTTCTTGAATTGCAATAGCAAAATCATACCAAGATGCCACTCCGGCGTCAGTCCAATGATACACTCCTTTTACTTCAGGCTTCTCTACAATAGCCCATAGCCATGCAGCAAGGCCTCTAGCCCAAGTAGGCGTTCCAACTTGATCGTAAACAATACCAAGTTGTGGTTTGTCTTCCATTAAACGCAACATGCTTTTGACAAAATTATTTCCATGCACAGAATAAACCCAAGCTGTACGAACAATAACACTTCTTTCAGGAAGTATATTTTGTAAGGCATTATCACCAGCAAGCTTTGAAGCACCATAAACATTAATAGGATTAGTCATAGCATCAGTTTGATAAGGGGTTGTATTTGATCCATCAAAAACAAAATCAGTAGAAACATGCAAAATACGAGCATTAGTTTTTTGGCAAGCTTCAGCTAAATATCGAACGCCCTTTTCATTAACATCATAAGCAACCTCAATATCTTCTTCCGCCTTATCGACCGCAGTATAAGCCGCTGCATTAATAACTATATCGGGCTGTTCTTTACTTATAAATAAATTAATAGCATCTAGATCGGTAATATCTAATTCATTTTTACCAACACATAACACATCATAAGCAACGGGTATTGTGCGTTCTAACTCCCAAGCTAATTGCCCGCCTTTTCCGGTAATTAATACTTTCATACATATTCCTTTGGGGATAGTTATGGGTTATGAGCTATAAGTAATGAGTTATGAGTTATGGGTAATTTCCCACTACTCTTTACCGTTTACTCTTCGCCGTTTACCCATTCTCTTCACTCTTCACAGTTTACCCTTCACTACTACCTAATTATCTAAACTTAGGTGCATCTTGAAAAGAAAAACCTTTAGCATCTTTACCTGACAACTGAGGAGCCTCCCCATTAATTAACGGCCACTGAATAGCAAGAGAACTATCGTCCCAACGCACAGACACCTCTGATTCAGGATGATAATAATCAGTACATTTATAAACAAATTCAGCCGATTCACTCATAACATAAAAACCATGAGCAAAACCTTCTGGCACCCATAACTGACGCTTATTTTCGGCGGAAAGAACAACACCAACAGCTTGACCAAAAGTAGAAGAGGATTCTCGCATATCAACAGCAACGTCATAAACCTCGCCATCAGTAACACGTACTAATTTACCTTGAGTTTGCGCTCGTTGATAATGTAAACCACGTAAGATCCCTTTTGACGATTTGCTGTGATTATCTTGTACGAAAGGCTTCGCGCCGGTTACTTTCATGAACTCATCTGCACGAAAGGTTTCCATAAAAAAACCACGATCATCACCAAATACATTCACTTCGACAATTTTTACATCAGCTATCTCTGTATCGATAAACTTCATTAAATTATTCCGTTTGCAACATTAAATAAATACTGGCCATAACCCGTTTTTTTCAGGCGTTCTGCTTGTGTAAGAAGATCTTCTTTACTCAACCAACCTTGCGTATAAGCAATTTCTTCTAAGCAAGCGACTTTAAAGCCCTGTCGATGTTCGACTGTCTGCACAAATTGCCCAGCTTCTAGCAATGAATCATGAGTTCCAGTGTCGAGCCATGCGAAACCTCGACCAAGCAATTCAACATTTAAATCACCACGCTGCATATAAGCAATATTAACATCGGTAATTTCTAATTCCCCACGAAGTGAAGGTTTAATGCTTTTAGCAATATCGACAACGTCGTTATCATAAAAATACAAGCCAGTAACCGCATAATTTGATTTTGGCTTTTCAGGCTTCTCTTCAATACTCAACGCTTTACCATTTTTATCAAATTCAACCACCCCAAATCGTTCTGGATCGACAACATGATAACCAAATACTGAGGCTCCTTTTTTTACTTTCGCTGCAGCAAGTAATTTATCCGAAAAATGTTGTCCATAAAAAACATTATCGCCCAAAACTAAAGCGACATTATCGTCACCAATAAATTCTTCTCCAATGATAAACGCTTGCGCTAGACCATCAGGCGAAGGTTGCTCTGCGTATGAAACCGAAATACCAAATTGACTACCATCACCTAACATACGCTCAAAATTAGGCAGATCTTCGGGAGTCGATATAATTAGCACCTCTTTAATACCCGCTAACATCAAAACAGAAAGAGGATAAAAAATCATAGGCTTATCATATATTGGCAATAATTGCTTAGAAGTACCTAAGGTAATAGGGTGCAAACGACTACCAGAGCCACCAGCTAAAATAATACCTTTATATTTAGGTAAAGAGGCATGGGTAATGGGTGAGGAGCTTGGGCTCTCCGATGAAATTTCTATATTATTTATTGTCATTTTTTATCTTTTTTCCCGAATTTTAAACTGCAAATAGTGAAGAGTAATGAGAAATTACACATCGCCCATCACCTTGATACTTTTTTATGCAAACCAGTAATAAGGCGAGAGGCTTGATCAATACAATCAAACAACTCAGATGATTCAGGAGCAAAACCTAGATTCACTGCAATTAAATATTGAGTTTCAACTTCGCTTAAAGAACCACGAGCAATACTTAAAAAGTGAGCAAATTCCTTTGAGCCACTTCTTGCCGCACCCTCTGCAATATTAGAAGGTACTGATACTGCTGCTCTTCTAATCTGTGAAAGTAAGCCAAACTTTTCTTCACTCGGAAAACTATTCGACCATGAGTAAACAAGTTTAACCAAAGTCATGCTTACCTGCCAAGCCTGTAAATTATAATGTGGTCGTTCACTCATTGCTCAATCCTTTCTGTTATGAATAGTCATCGGTGAACGGTAATGAGTAAATGGTAAACTTACCCATAACCCATTACTCATAACTCATTACTCATAACTCATTACTCATTACTCATAACCCATTACTCATAACCCATTACTCATAACCCATTACTAAATCACTTGCCGCCAATACGTTGAAGTTGATATTCGCCACTTAATACTCTTCTCCACCAGTTTTCGTTATTCAAATACCATTCAACGGTTTTACGAATACCTGTATCAAAACTTTCTTCTGGTACCCAGCCTAACTCTTTTTCGATTTTAGAAGCATCAATAGCATAACGAACATCATGACCAGGACGATCTTTAACAAAAGTAATCAACTCACTGTAACTTTTCATTGAAGAAGTACTAAAAGCAGGATTTTCTGAAATAGGTTTTAAATCATCAAGAATGTTACAAAGAGTCTCAACCACTTCAATATTTTTCTTTTCGTTGTGTCCACCAATATTATAAGTTTCACCCACAATGCCTTCAGTGACCACTTTATATAAAGCGCGAGCATGATCTTCAACATAGAGCCAGTCTCTGATTTGGCTACCATCGCCATAAACAGGTAAAGATTTAGCGTCTAGCGCGTTTAAAATGACATGGGGGATCAATTTTTCAGGAAAATGATAAGGGCCATAATTGTTTGAACAATTAGTTACAACAACGGGCAAACCATAAGTACGATTCCATGCCCGCACAAGGTGATCACTAGAAGCTTTAGAAGCAGAATAGGGAGAACTAGGTGCGTAAGATGTTTCTTCAGTAAAAAGGTCGTGAGTCCCTTCCAAATCACCATAAACTTCATCAGTACTAATATGATGGAAACGAAAATTAGATTTTTTATTACCTTTAAGCTCCAACCAATATTGACGAGCAGCTTCTAACAAAGTAAATGTTCCCATAATATTCGTTTGCATAAACTCAGCGGGGCCATCTATGGAACGATCAACATGAGATTCAGCCGCTAAATGCATAACCGCAGTTGGTTGATATTTTTCAAAAGTTTCCTTCATCACCTGCGCATCACAAATATTAGCTTGCACAAAATGATAACGCTCATGATCTGAAATAGATGCAACAGACTCTACGTTCCCCGCATAAGTTAAACAATCAACATTAATAACTGAATCTTTAGTATTTTCTATAATATGGCGTACAACGGCACTACCAATAAACCCAGCACCGCCAGTAATTAAAATCATAATAAAACCTTACAATAAAAATGTATTAAAATAGAACTTTATATCAGCATGCGCTTCAGAATTAATTCTATTAAATAACAAATAGAGAACTAATCACTCCCAAAAAGATCACGCGTATAAACTTTGTCAGCGACATCTTTAATTTCATCAACCATACGATTAGACACAATAACATCACAGGATTGCTTGAATTCATCCAAAGATGAAATAACTTTAGAATTAAAGAAAGTCGGCTCTTTAAGCTCAGGTTCATAAACCACGACTTCAATACCTTTTGCTTTAATACGTTTCATAATCCCTTGAATACTTGACGCCCTAAAGTTGTCAGATCCAGACTTCATAATCAGCCTATAAATACCAACTACCTTGGGATTTCTCGCTAAAATAGAGTCAGCAATAAAGTCTTTACGTGTTGTATTGGCATCAACAATAGCGCCAATAATGTTGTTTGGTACATTAGCGTAGTTAGCTCTCAATTGCTTAGTGTCTTTAGGCAAACAATATCCGCCGTAACCAAAAGAAGGGTTGTTATAGTGAGAGCCAATGCGTGGATCTAAGCCAACACCTTCAATGATTTGACGAGAATTTAAATTGTGTGCTTCTGCATAACTATCTAATTCATTAAAATAAGCAACACGTAACGCAAGGTAAGTATTAGAGAACAACTTAACCGCTTCAGCTTCCGTTGAATCAGTAAAAAGTACATCAATATCTTCTTTTAACGCTCCTTCTACTAATAAACTAGCAAATACCTTCGCGCGCTCTGATTGTTCACCTACGATAATTCGTGAAGGATATAAATTGTCGTGCAACGCTTTTCCTTCACGTAAAAATTCAGGAGAGAATATAATATTCTCGCAACCAAACTCTTTTTTAATGCTTTCGGTATAACCGACAGGGACAGTTGATTTAATCACCATCACAGCTTTAGGATTAATTTGCATTACATCTTTAATCACCGACTCAACGGATGAAGTATTGAAGTAATTTGTTTCAGAGTCATAGTCAGTGGGAGTAGCAATGATCACAAACTCAGCACCTTTATAAGCGAGTTCTTTATCTAAAGTCGCATTGAAATTTAACGCTTTATTTGCTAAAAAATCTTCAATTTCAGCATCCGCAATAGGAGATTTTTTCTGATTCAATAACTGTATTTTTTCAGCGACAAGGTCAACCGCGACCACTTCATTATGTTGTGCGAGTAAAACTGAATTAGATAATCCAACATACCCTGTTCCTGCAACGGCTATTTTTTTCATTTTAATATCTCATCATGGCAATGTAAGTGATCCAAATATTATACGCTGACTTTCTTACTTAAGAATAGCAAAGTCATTATTTTATTTATTAATCATGATAATAGGCTTCGACAACATCAATAAACGGCTGTAATAAAGTAGTAGGCAAATGGTTAACTCCAGCAGCTGCTGCTCTTCCACCACCCGTTTCAAATTGACTACAAAGTTCACCAGCGCCTTGCTTGTTATTCAAGGGTGCACGCAAAGAAACTAAATAACCACCCTGTGTATTTTTAGTTAAAACTGTAAATGCACTATTTGGCTCTTGGTTTGCTAATAAATTGCCATAGACCCCACTGATACGACGAGACCACTTTTCATCAGGTAATTCAAAAACTTTAAGTAAATCACTTTGGTGTAACGCAGGAATTGCTAACGCTTTTTCTAGATCTTCTTGATAAGCCGTTTGTAATTGATAAAAAGGCGACAACTTATCTTCAAAAACATCAAATGGACTCGCATAAGCTAATAAAGCCTGATACAAATCAGCCGGGTCAAAATGTAAATCAGCAACATTCGCCCCATAGCCATTGTAATTAATTAATGTACCTAACTCTTTTAATAACACAGATTGTTCTTTTGTATGGCCGGCAGCAGCAGATAAGGCATCGGCTTTAGCAATTAAATTATCACCATAAGCCGCACAAATAGCCCAATCGTGAAATTCTCCTTTTAAATGCTTATCAACAATTAACGCAGTACAGGTATTAGCATCTAAATCAATTAAGGCCGTTAAATTTTTATGTTGAGGAATATCTCCAGCTCGATGGTGATCGGCATAAAATACAGTCGCACCGCTATTAAGAGAGCTCAATAATGCCTCGATATTTTTTTCCATAGAAATATCTAACACGGTCACGCTATCTTCAGCATTAACTGAAATAGTCTGTAATAATTGAATATTACGTTTTACCCCTGTCACAAGCGTAGAGGTTAGAGGAGAAGATAAACGCAATTGTAGTAATGAAATAATGCCATCAGCATCGCCATTGAAAATATCGTAATGCATAAAAACCTTTATAATTCGAGCCAAGAGCAAAAAATAGATTAACAAATAAAAATGTAGTAGAAACAATCTTTTAATTGTACCCCACCATCAAACCAAAATCTAAGAAAGTAAGAAACCGTTAACAAGGAATATCAACATTTAGACCTTGCTGCTGTAATTTATTGGCTAATGCTTGTTTTGCTTGCTCATCGCCATGCACAATAATCACTTTCTCGGGTTGATAGCGAATACGTTTAATAAAATTAAGTAAATTAGCTTGATCAGCATGTGCCGAGTAACCTGAAATCGTATGTATACCGGCTTTGATTGTTAACTTATCCCCATCAATAATAGCATAACCACCGTGTGGTCCATAATGTTGAATCTGTTGCCCTAAGGTCCCCTTCGCTTGATAACCAACAAATAACACATCAGCTTTTGGGTCATCAATAAACCGCTTTAAATAATTAACAACACGACCGCCAGTACACATGCCACTAGCGGCAATCACAATTGCGGGTTTGTCTCGCTTAGCAAGATAATCTATCACCTGAAGGTGCTCTTGGTGCGTATCAACCGTATACAAGCTTTCAAAATCTAAAGGATGACGTCCTTGTTTTAATCGCCCTTTAGCTTCCGCATCCCAGAGTTTTTGAAATGCTTCATAATATTCAGTGAACTTGGCTGCCATAGGCGAATCAACAATCACTTCGATATCGGCTAATTTTTTGAATTTAGCATGGGAAATAATTTGCTCAAGCTCGTAAAGCAACTCTTGTGTACGCCCAATACTAAAAGCGGGAATAATAACAACACCATTGTCAGAGATAGCTTTAATGAGTACCTTTTCTAACCGTTTACTACGTTCACGCCGCCCTTCATGATTCTTATCACCATAAGTACTTTCAATCACAACCACATCGGCTTTATAAGGGCTTTTAGGGGAAGCAAGCAAAGGAGAATAAGTTGCACCAAGATCGCCTGAAAATACAACTCGCTTTGCTTTCGCTGAAACAGTTTTAATATCCACTTCTATATAAGCAGATCCTAGAATATGACCTGCAGGCTGAAACTTTACTTTTGTCGAAAAAGGACCATGTAAAGGAATGCTTAACCATTGTTTATAAGGTACCGCGATAAGTTGTTCTTTTAGTCTAGATAAACAAGCTTTAATAATAGATTGGTTACGTGTCACACCCACTTTCAAAGCATCTTCAATGACCATAGGCAACAAAGCAGCAGTCGCTTCCGTAGCAATGATAGGCCCTTTAAATCCAACGGCTAATAAATAAGGAATTCGACCAACATGATCAATATGACAATGCGTCACCAACAAAGCCTTAACAGTCGTGATATCAAATTCGATAGATAACACATCATTTTCATTATGCTCAGTGATATCAGCACCTTGAAACAACCCGCAATCAACCAATAAACTATTATGTTCATCAATCACCAACTGATGGCAAGATCCAGTAACTCCATTAACAGCGCCATGATGAAGTATTTCCATAACGACCTCCGAAAATTTAATCTTATATTAACAGTAGCTAAGAATAATAACGGCGAGATTCTAAATCAGAAAAGTTTAATTATTCAATTAAATAGCAAAAATTCAATTTAGTTATGACTTGAATTCAAGAGTGATATAAAAAGAAATTTTCCCAGAAAATAATAAAATCACCGAATAGATCTTAAATAAATATTCATCTAAATTTTTATTTTTAAAGCATCAATCTTTTCATTCCAGACTAAATCTCCAATACCATCAGTTGGGTTAAAACCAGTAGGTGTTGATAATAAAATATCGCGAATTAAATCATGTTCAAAATTACTACAAACACCATCCAGTTTTGCTAGTATTTCCTCATATTCTTTTAAAGGCAAAAATGATTCATTGGCAGTCATTATTCTACCATGTGCGGTTTGACTAACACTTTCCCCAATTAATAACTCTTCATATAGTTTTTCACCTGGACGTAAGCCAGTAAATTGAATTTCAATATCACCAAGAGGATTTTCTTCACTTTTAATTTCGAGCCCAGATAATTTAATTAAATTTTCAGCTAAATCAGTGATTTTAACAGGTTCCCCCATATCTAATACAAACACATCCCCGCCCTTCCCCATTGCACCTGCTTGGATAACAAGTTGTGCTGCTTCCGGGATTGTCATAAAAAAGCGAGTAATATCAGGATGAGTGATAGTTAAAGGACCGCCACTTTGAATTTGTTTTTTAAACAATGGGATAACTGAGCCAGATGAACCTAGGACATTACCAAAGCGAACCATACAAAAACGAGTACCTTGTGGCTTCAAAGCTTCTTCTGCCGCAAGTGCTTGCAGGCCTAACTCAGCAAGGCGCTTTGTTGTCCCCATAACATTGGTTGGACGAACGGCTTTGTCTGTCGAAATTAAAACAAAAGATTCAACATGACTAGCAATAGCGGCTTTTGCAGTATGGTAAGTACCAAATACATTATTACAAATACCTTCTGCTGCATTAAACTCAACTAAAGGCACATGTTTATAAGCTGCAGCATGGTAAACAGTGTTCACTTTAAACGTAGTCATCACTGTTGTTAAGCGCTTAACATTTTGTGCGCAACCTAACAAAGGAACTATTTTTACTTTTACAGACAGCTTTGTATTAATCTCTGCTAACTCTTTGTCTATTTTATACAAAGCAAACTCTGAACGTTCAAATAAAATGATAGTGGTAGGTTGTTCTTGTATAATTTGGCGACATAATTCAGAACCTATTGACCCGCCAGCGCCAGTTACCATAACGACTTTATTTTTTATATTTGCTTCAAGTAATACCTGTTGTGGAGAAACAGGATCTCTCCCTAATAAATCTTCAATAGCAACATCTTCTAGCTGATCGATATTGGCCTTTCCTGACACAATATCTTCCATAGAGGGGACACTTAGAACCTCTACACGAAAATGGACCAATGAATTAATAATCTCTTTACGACGAGATCGTGACGCGCTAGGCACAGCTAAAAATATTTTCTTTATATTATGCTTTGCTATTAAAGCATCGATTTCTGTTAAATCTCGAACCGTAAGGCCTTGAATAATTGTACCAATCAAAGTCGTATCAGTATCAATGAAAGCCGCGGTTCGGTATTCTTCTGAAGATTTTAAAGACTGAGCTAATTGACGACCTGCACTTCCAGCGCCATATATCAAAATGCACTCTTGTCCTTTTTTATTTCCTTGAGCAACCAAAGTACGAACAATTAAACGAGACCCACCACAAAGTAGAGATAAGAAAGCAAAGTAAATAATAGGAACAGTTCGAGGAATTCCAGCTTGTAAATAAAAAGAACAAAAAGACAAAATAACAGCAGAGCATAACGCTCCAACCAAGATAACAAATAAAGCATGAAAAGTAAGATAACGTAAAATTGCACGGTACAAACCTAACCGCACAAAAATAAATAAGGTAAGTACCAGTGTCCCAATCAAAGCATAAGTATTCTCAACATCCATAAATCCAATAAATTCACCTAATCGAACCCAAAAAGAAAAATAAAAGGCAATACAAATGAATAAAGAATCAATGAATAAACTGATGAGGCGTTTATGAGAACGAGATAATTGACAGACTTTATTAATATATTTCATATTTTATAATCACAACTAAACAGGAGATAAGAAATTGAGCATAAACTTCAGTAAAAGTAACATAAAAAAGATATTAAAAATCAATTACATTATAGATCGTTTTCACATAAAAGCAGAATGAGGTTTAAATAAAAAACAAAGAAATTGCTAACCCAATAAATAGAAAAGCTTATATTGCAACCAGATTTATTACTTTAAAAGTCATTTATTTAATTGCATCACCAGTGCCACTTCCAGTTACAGTTAAAAAAATGTACCTAAAATATAATTGAACAGTTAAAGATTCGATCATTTCTTGATCTTTTTTAGCCAACAACTCTGGTGTCGACATATCAATGTTATTCACTTGCGCTAGCCCTGTTATGCCCGGAAGTACATTATAGACTCCACGCTCCGAACGCTCAGTAATGAGTTCATCTTGATTAAACAAGTTAGGACGAGGTCCAACAAAACTCATTTCACCTTTTAACACATTAATTAACTGAGGTAACTCATCGAGTTTAGACTTTCGTAAAAATGATCCTAACTTAGTAATAGAGGTAGTACTAGCTAAATGGCTCGCAACAGACTGTGTATCAACAGACATGGTACGGAATTTAATAAGCTTAAATGGTTTTTTATTTTTACCTACTCGTTCTTGAATGAAAATAGGAGAGCCAGTATCAAAATAGCCAATCAAAGTAACAATTAAGAGAATTGGAAAAGTAACAAGTAAGCCGAAGAAGGCCATTAAAAAATCGAAAAAACGGATAATAAAATGAGTCATATGTTAAAAATCACCATTAGATTGAATAAAAGCATCTGCTGTTTTCTTCATGCACTCAGCTGCGCTGTAGGGAGGTTTCCAGTTTAACAACTCTTTAGTTTTAGAAATATCTAACTGTAAAGAACCACATAATCGAACAGATATAGCAGGTTTAGCAATCAATTTAGCAGCGAGAACAAACCAAGAGGGAGCGATAGATATCAATTTACTTTTAACATTCAATGCTAAAGCCATATTTTGCAATAAATCCGTTGTCGATAAGTCTTGATCATCCGACACTAAAAAAGTGTGATTAGCTGCTTTAGGGTGATCAATACAAGTAATAATCAAATCGACTAAATTATCGACGCTAACTAAACTACGTAAGTTATTTTTAATACCGCCTAATGGCAAAGGAATACCTTTATGAACCCACTTCATCATAGAGGCAAAATTAGCTTTAACACCAGGACCATATACCAAGGGAGGACGGATAATAACAACCTCCATCCCAGTTTCTGTTGCAATTTTTCTTAATCCAACTTCAGCTTCATATTTACTTAAAGCATAAGGATCCGCTGGCATAAACTTATCATCAGGTTTAAAAGGAAAACCTAATTCACTAGATTCACCATTAACCTTGATTGAACTGATAAAAATAAAACGTTTAACGCCTGTCTCAGCGGCTTGTTGAGCAAGATTTAATGTGCCATAAGTATTAACATTTCGAAATGCTTCTAGAGGAGAACTTACTGCATCGTTCATAACATGTACTCGAGCAGCACAGTGAATTACAACTTCCACATCTATTAACGCATCTTGATAAACAGATTGTTTATCAATAACGCCATAGTAATAATTTAAATTTTCTGATTCTAACGGTTTTCGGCTTAAAACCTTAAGATTATTTGAAGGAACTTTATTTATTAACGCCTGACCTAAAAAACCAGTTACGCCTGTAATTAATATACTCATATTGAACTAATAACCTGCATCTGTTGAGAGTATAAATTTAAATGTTTCTCTACCACATATTTTACATCAAACTCTTCTTCGGCATATAAGCGGGCTTTCTCTCCCATAGATAATCTCATAGCAGGTTCTGAAATCAATTCCAAAAACGCTTCAGCTAAACTTTTAGCATTTTTTATAGGTACTAATTTACCTGTTATATCAGGAATAACAGAATCACGACAACCAGGATTATCTGTTGTAACAATTGGACGTCCACAAGCCGCAGCTTCAATTAATACTTTAGGAACACCCTCACCATAATATGATGGCATAGTAATAATATGAGATTCTCTAAAACATTTAGGAATATCATCACAATGTCCTAGCAAAGTAACAACGCCTTCATCACTCCAAGCATTTAATTCAGTTTGAGAAACACTATTAGGATTAGCTAAATCAGGAGTGCCTGCAAGAAGAAACTCTACATTATCAACATTTTGAAGAACGACTTTAGCAGCCTCAATAAATTCATAAACCCCTTTTTCTTTAAGTAACCGACAAGCCATAACAATTTTAATAGGCCCAGTCTCTGGCTCTTTACAATATAGATAAGTATCAAGATCTGCACCAGATCCTTTGATTAGTACTTTCTCATGGTAAGATAAATTGGTTACTAAAGATAAAATATTTTCATCATTAGTATTCTGAAAAATAGCAACCTTACGCTTGTGGAGAAAAGCTAATTTATAAAAGAATGATACAAAATATTTGGTTAATTTAGCACGAAAACTATTAGCAGAAAAAACATAGCCAAGGCCTGAAATGGCGGCTACAAAACTAGGCTTAACACGTAAAGAATGTAAAACTAAACCAGAATAAAGTACAGGTTGTATTGTAACTGCATGCACAATATCGGGAGTAATATCTTTAAACAATTTTCTTAAAATAAATAATGATTTGATTTCATTAATTAACGCTCCACCACTTCGAGAGAAGTTGATATCATGAACATTAATCCCATAATCTATAAGTGTATCTAGCTTCCCCGTATCTTTGCATATTAGATGAACTTCATATCCGCTTTTAATCGCAGCTAAGGCAATTGGCAGTCGATGAGAAATAAAAAACCAATCAACATTAACGACAAAAGCGATTTTCTTACAATTCATAAAAGTCTCGATACCAATCCACTAATTTAGCAACACCTTCAGCCACACTTACTTCTGGCTTATAACCAGTTATTGCAAAAAGATCTTGAGTGTCTGCATACGTTTGATACACATCACCAGCCTGCATACCCCGAAAATTTTTCTTAGCTTCAACTCCTAATTCATCTTCAATTGAGCTGATAAACTTCATTAAGTTAATTGGACTGCCATGCCCGACATTATAAATCTGGTAAGGTGCAGAGCTTGTTGCAGGAGTACCAGTTTCAACAGTCCATTTATCATTTCTAGTAGGCACTATATCAACAACCCGAATAACCCCTTCAACGATGTCATCAATGTATGTAAAGTCTCTCCACATATCTCCGTTATTGTTAATATCAATTGTGTCTCCCTCTAATATTTTTTTAGTAAAAATATAAGGCGCCATATCAGGACGCCCCCAAGGACCGTAAACAGTAAAAAAACGCAGTCCAGTGGTAGGGATATCATAAAGATGAGAATAAGAATGAGCCATTAATTCATTTGATTTTTTAGTTGCTGCATAGAGTGATACAGGATGGTCAACAGAATCTGAGGTTGAAAATGGCACTTTAGCATTCAAGCCATAAACTGAACTAGAAGAGGCATAAACTAGATGTTTCACTTGCGTATGTCGACATCCTTCAAGAATATTCAGGTGCCCAACTAAATTGGAGTCGGCATAAGCCATAGGATTTTCAATTGAATAACGAACCCCTGCTTGTGCAGCTAAATGAATAACACGATCGAATTGGTGCTCTATAAATAATGCAGCCATTAACTCACGATCTGACAAATCAACTTTAATAAATATAAACAAGTCATGTTCAGCACGCTTCAAGCGCGCTTCTTTTAGATTTACATCATAATAATTATTGATATTATCGATACCAACGACCTGATGCCCTTGTTCGCAAAGTCTTTCAACGACACATGAACCAATAAACCCAGCGGCACCTGTAACTAGATATTTCATTTTAATCCTAAAGCTAGTATAAATTGAGTAATATATTTTTGTATTTTTTTAATATAATGGGCAATGAAAAATCATTTTTCCTCAATTTAGATTGTTGATGCATTTTAATTTTCAAATCAGAATCACTTAAGAGAGCTCTGATGCTATCCACTAATGAATTGACATCCCCAATAGGAAATAAAATACCGCAATTTTTACTAATAATTTCAGATGGCCCACCACATGCACTACTTATAACAGCAGTATCACAAATAAATGCTTCCACTATAGTATTACCAAAGCTTTCACTCTCAGACGTTGACACGAGTATGTCTGCTCGTGCAATATATTTATATGGGTTACTAACCCACCCTAAAAAATGAACCCTAGAAATAATTTTTAGTTGTATAGCAAGTCGCTGTAAAGCTTCTCTTTCAGGACCACATCCTACAAATAAAACTTCGACATTCTCATCTAAATACACAAGAGCATACAGTAAATCAGAATGACGCTTTATTTTTATTAATCGTCCAACATTAATAATGTATTTTTTATTTAAATTAAAATTAAACTCAACAATATCCTCTTGAGCCAACGCTTTAATTTTGGTTATATCGAACGGATTATATATAACAACACTTCTATTCTTAAACATAAAAAGGTTTTCCATATCTTGCTTCACTACATTAGAAACCGATATGATTAAATCTGCAAACGAATATAATAGTTTTATCAAGATGAGATTTACTTTTCCGGCAATCCCCTCATACTTTAAGCGACTTATTATACTATGATTTACGACCTGCACGACATGAGAGCTTTTAAACAAACACTTCGCAGTAAGGTTTACATAACAAGAACGGAACAAATGACTTTGTACCAACTCAATATTATTTAATTTTATATGCTTTTTTAAGCGAAAAGCCAAAAGAATAGTCATAAGAAGACTCTTTATTCTATTTCTTTTTAATGTAGAGTTAGATAGGTACGTGACTTTAATATTAGGATGCACTTTATGAAAATTGTCTTTTTCAATGCAAATTAGCTCAACACTTACCCCTTCAGTATATAAAGATTCGATCAGCTCGACAACGATCTTCTCTGCCCCCCCATTACTAAGAGAGTTTATTAAAAGTGCAACTTTCACTAGATTACCTGTTCAATATCAAAAATAAACAAGTTTTAATAAAACTAGTCTTTGATATATTAAAACCATTAAAATACAGCAAAAATTCACTCATTAAATATCAATCCTTTTAGATAATTAAAAACACCGATGTAAAAAAAACGAAACTTCAAGCCATTGATAATATTAAGATTATTACGTTTGCACTCAAAATAAATTGCAACAATAAATTTTTTACTTAATACTTTAATCAAAAATTTATCAGAAAAAACACATGTTTTACGATTATGTTCCAATATAGTAAGAAAATAAACATTCAATTTATCAATATCAACTTTATTATCTCTTAATCTAGAGTTAGACGCACAGATATAGTGTAATTTATTTTCTGATTCAATATTCTTCATACCAAGTTCCAGAAGAACATTAGTAAATATACTTTTTATTAATTTGTATCTTAGGTCAGGTTGAAAATTAGAAGAACTATGAGTAATGCTACTAACACTTTCTCGATATTTTAATAATACTTTTTGTACATTGCCCATTTTCGTATAGTGAGATAAACGCCACCAAAACTCATAGTCTTGAGAATTAAAATAATCTATGTGGTATCTTAACTTGTAACTATTTAAGACTTCTTTTCTAAACATAACAGTAGGATGAATAAAACAAACTGAAAATAAAAGCTTCGGTAATAAAGCATCATGCGATGATGGATGCTTTAACGTACTATTACCATTTTTATATTCACCAAAAACTTCAGCCCAAGTACCACACACACCTATTTCAGGGTTTGCTTCCATATAAAGCACTTGTTCTGATAATCTCTCTTTAAATGAAATATCATCAGCATCCATTCGAGCAATATACTCGCCTTTGGCTAGGTCTAGCCCTTCATTCAAAGAAAAGGGCAACCCACGATTCCTACGACTAACCAATTTAATTCTTTCATCTATGGCTGAAAAACCTTTGATAATATTTAAGCTATCATCAATTGAGCCATCGTTTATAATAATAAATTCAATATTTTGATAACTTTGGTCAAGTATGCTCTCAATCGCTTCTTTTAAGTATTTTTCTGCATTAAATACTGACATAACGACTGACACTAAAGGTACAGAGCTCATAATATAAGCTCCCTTAATACTTTTGCAGGATTTCCCGCTACTATTACATTCCCTTGAATATTTTTAGTAACGACGCTCCCCGCGCCAACAATAACATTATCAGCAATATTTACACCAGCAAGAATAATTGCACCAGCGCCAATTTGAACATTATTTCCAATTATAATTTCTTTATCTATATGCTTATTCTCAACTAAAAATGATGACGTACAAAGACCAGTTGAAATTATCATTGCTCCTGCGGAAATTGTAGTATTATTACCTATTTTCAATCCACCTTTGCCATTTAAATAAACACCGTCATTGATTGACACATTATCCCCCACTTGTATAAATTGGGGATTTTTAAGATAAAACGCTCCCCACAATTTAAAATTGGAGCCGCAGCTTTGTAAAAGCATAGAATAATAAATTCTATTAAGACTTAATAGTTTACGTTTAAAGCTATAAATTAATCTCGATGTATATTTAATTAAGAGAATCATTAGAATTGAAGCCACGAATCAGGTACCCATTTATTATTATATGGATTATGTGCCATCCATTTTGACGGAGAGACTATAATTTTTCCATCATTTTCATTTAACCATGCCCCCCACCAACTAAATGAGCTATTAGCCACTATATTATGCTTACACTTACTCATTAAAATTAAATCATCAATTTCTGTTTCCGTATTTTTAACATAAACGCAGTTTTTTAAAAAATTGAAATTTTTTTTACACCACTTCAAATCATTTGAAAATATGAAAAAAACTGGAGAATCAACGATTTCTCCAATGTATTCAATCGCCCGTTGATAGTAATCTAAGTCAAGAACTCCAATTTCAGGGTGTTTTAAATAATCACCTCTTCTAACATGAAGACTTATTGAATTACATTTCATTATTTCTCTTAAAAAAAGTTTAGCCTGATAGCTTAGCTCATTTTTTGGGGTGAGCTCCTTGAGAATGAGTTGACGTATAGCTGAAAAATACATTTCATTTTGCCAGTACCCATCAAGGTAATAAGGAGTCTGTTCAAAAACGCGTGCATCAAAGATTGTCCGTCGTTTTTCCTTGCAATAATTCTTTTTCTTAATTAAACCTAATTTTCTAAAAAACCTAGTTATCTTAGTTTTATTTCCAGCCAGACGAATTATTTCTTGATTATTTGCAATTTCGGCATCTACATTAAAGGCATCTAATCTAAAACCGTTATGGATTTTATGATTAATAAAAGCACTAATATCTAATTTTAGCGGTACTGAATGATGAATAGCAACTGCCCGACCTACCGCATACTGAAATAACTGATTACCTAAACCACCATTTATCTTAGTAATAATCATAATCTAACCTTCGAATCGTCTGTAAAAATGGCTTTTATTATTGTGCTCACAAAGCCCTCACTTTTAAAAGGCAGTGCTTTCTCACTGTTTAGATAAGTACTAATATTATTAAGATATACTAAGTAATCATTATCAGTCATATTATTCATATAATCATAAATTGCTTCATAAGTCGAAAAGCTACGCTTATCGATAAAGCATCCCTCTGGAATATTGTCTTTCACATTATCGGCTCCCCAATAAACTGGAACACAACCAGCAAAAAAACTATCAAATATTTTTTCAGTAATATAACCAGGTATATCTTTCGCATTTTCATAACAAATAGAAAAACGATATCGTTCCATAACTGGCCGTTTATGATCTACCATGCCCTTATAAGAAGGATATGTTAGCCTTAATAATTTTTGAAAAAGCTCAGGAAATATTGGTAGCCGATTAAAACCTCGAATAATTTTTGGACCAGTAAATTGATAACGATTCCACCCAACGCCATAGAGGTCAAAGTCATCAGGGTGGTGTTCTTCAAACCAACGAATTGCTTTTTCTCTTTCACTATATAAATCTAGTCCCTTTAAATGCGAATCTAGAGTAGGTTTAGGTTTTTTATTACCTGCAATTAACACACATAACTTGTCTTTTTTATAGATATCTTTATTGATTTGCTTTGGGAAAGCATGAGCATAATTAAGCTTAATATATTGTTTTCCATCGACTAATTCATCATACCAAGTAAACACTTTATTAAAGTGTTTAAGTTTTTGAAGATCATAATTATCTGGCCTAATAAAAGCACTTTCACTTAAAATGAGGTAACTTTTTAATCGAGAGTTTTTTCGGGGTAACTCACTAGGCATATTGGATGCGTAAATAACTATTTCAGAATCATCAATAGAATTAATATCTTGTGTCGATAAATCATAGCCTTTTAAAGCAAATCCAGCTTTAAGCTTAATAAAACGATCAACCCAATTATCACGATGAAGCACAACATTAAATATTTTATTTTCAGTTAAATAAGAACTGACAACTAAACAAGCTTTCTTCATTTTAAACTCATAATTTGTATTTTATTTTTTAATAAAAAATATTGTATTAATAAAAAATATAAGCCACCAATAATTAGCCAACCTATTGAATTTGACATTGTAGGGGCCGACTCAATAAAAGAAAAAAATAATAAGGGCGACATAAATAATATTGACTTCACTATAATTGAAAAGTTTAATTTTATATTAAGTAACTTTTTCATACTTAAAAACATTGTTAACAAAGTTATCAAATATGAAAAAGCAAGAATAACTGGTACTTTCCATAAATCTTTTGAAACATCTATGGAATATAAACCTATTATCATTATCAAAAAACCGAAAAAATAAGGCCCGATGGTGTTTTTAGTCTTCACTTCTGACTGTGAAACCATATAGATCAAGTTTGTCGAAACTCTAAATAATTCAATTACAGCACCTATCATTGTATAAATATAGGCTTCATAAAAGTTTTCAGATACTAATAACTTTGCCAAGTATGGTGAAAAAACGATAACATAAATAGTAACACCTATATAAATAGAAAACATACTATTTGCGAGTTGGTTCCAAATTAATGCTCTGTCTGATTTCGTAGCATTTGTTATCTTTTTTAAGTACAGCGGCATATAAAACTGAGTAGCCAGACTATCTAATGCTGAAAAAATTGAATTACTTAAAGCCAAACCAACAGAGATAAATGCCAAAATTTTGGCAGAATACAAATGTTCTAAAATCAATCTAAATGATGCGGTTTGCCCCCATTGCAAAAATAAAGTGAAAGTAACCGGTAAGATAAATAAAAATACCTTTATTAAATACTCTTTGTTAAACGCGAGTTTGGCTTTATCTAAAGAAAAAACACTCTTTGAAACCAAAACTCTATATAAAAGCAGACTAAATATTATTTGAACTAATACTGCGCCATAGAGCCAGGCCATAGCAGATTGAAACAACGAAAATAATAAAAGAGATGCAATAAGACTTACTAATAAAGTTGAAACTGAAAAAATTGTAAAAGTAATTCTACTAACAAGTACATTGGCAGCACTTAAAAATACCCCATGAACTAACGCGACAAGCGAAATAATTATAAAAAAAACATATGACATTAATGAGAAATATTGTTCGTAATCAAACAAATAAAAAATAAATATTGAAAGTATCGCAGCCACAGGTATCGCTGCCCCCCTTAAAACCAGCATGACATTCGTAGCAGTTTTAATATTATTTTTTTGTTTCCAATGAACTAGATGTCGACTATAAAATTGTCCCAGAGGATTAAAGCAGGCAAAAGCTAATAAATTTACTACAGTTAACAATATATAGTAAATTCCGACTTCTGATTCACTAAGCAATTCAGTGATTAACCGAAGACTCCCTAATCCAATCAATACTTGTAGGGCTTTACCAACACCAAGAATAGTAAAATCTTTTATGTTACGATTACTCAATTTCACTATACCTTAAAAAAAATGGTCTATTCATGCATTCTCTGATTTATGCTATTTAAAAATTTTACAATATAATTCCTTGCATATTTTTTTCTTTCTATAAATATGTTGAATTTAACAAAATCTATTAACAGTATTCAAATATGATCATATTAATTAACAAAGGATTTTAGCTAGCTGCTTTATTTCTTTCTCTATATCATTTTGATGATTACCAACAAATAAACCATGTACATCAAGATATTCTGCCGCTTCTAATGTTCCTGACACTTCATAGTCAAAGTACTCTAGTACTTCTTTATTTTTCAAGAAATTCCCAGTTACAATTGGACGACATTCAATCCCATTTTCCGTTAATAATTTAACTAATTCAGCTCTACTATAAGGAGCTTCTTCATTTAATATTAATGAAAATCCAAACCAGCTGCTTGATCCAGTTTCTTGTTGAATATCGATGAAGGGATGATTAGCAAATAATGATTGAAACAACTTCGCATTTTCACGACGTATTTTAATAAATTGAGGCAATTTTTTTAATTGTTCAATACCTAGCGCACCACTCATTTCTAAAGGGCGAACATTATAACCAGGTAGCATAAATTTAAATGACTCTTCAAAGGCATCGTCACTTTTTTCACCACTGACTTTATTAAATTTAGGTAAATTACGCGTCCAACCATGTGCTCTAATACAAAGCAGAATGTGATAAAGCTCTTCGTCATCAGTCACAACACAACCACCTTCCATTGTTGCAATATGATGAGAGAAGAATGAACTGTAAGTCCCCATTACACCAAAAGTACCAGCTTGTTTTCCATCAACAGTTGCTCCCATTGACTCACAGTTATCTTCTAAAATAAAGATATCTCGACCAGCAATGATTTCATTCATACGAATGTAATCATTAGGGTTACCCAATAAATTAACCGACAAAATAGCTCTCGTATTATCAGTAATAGCTGCTTCCAACTTATCTAAGTCCATATTTAATGTATGGCGATCAATATCAACAAATTTAACTTTTAGCCCATATTGTTGTAAGGGAAAGTAGGTTGTAGACCATGAAACAGCAGGAACGATAATTTCATCTCCACGCTTCAATTTCAAAGATTCATTTTTGGTAAAAAATAATGATGCGATCATTAATAAATTAGCAGTTGAACCTGAGCTCACCATTAACGCATATTTAGAACCAAAAAATTCAGCAAAATCTTTTTCATATTGAGCAACTTCCTTACCCATGGTAAACATGTCTGACTCTATAACTCTTTGAATTGCAGAATATTCGTTATCATCCCACGTACTACTTGCTAGCGCGTAATTAGCCATTACAATACTCACTTAAATAAAATTGATATGTTTTTTGAATCCCGACGTCTAATTCTGTTTTATAGCCCCAGCCGAATTCTTTTAATTTTTGATCATCGATTAATTTTTGCTTCATGCCAACAGGTTTACTTAAATCATGCTTAAATGAGCCTGTATAACCAACAACATTAGCGACAGCTCGATAATATTCATTAATTGTAAAATCTGTCCCCAAACCTACATTTATATTTTGTGGCATTTTCTCAAAATGATTAATGGCATAAAAAATAAAGTCAGCCAGATCTTCTGCATACATAAACTCACGTCTCGCTTCCCCATCTCCCCATATATCTATCTCGCTAAGGTTATTTTTTTTAGCTTCATCTATTTTACGAATTACTGCAGGGATCATATGCGAGTTTTTGGGTGAAAATTTATCAAAAAGACCATATAAATTACATGGAATAATTGTTTTATAAAGTAAAGCGGGATTTTCTTTACTTATATATTCACACAATCGCGTACTTGTTATTTTTGCCAACGCATAACCTTCATTAGTTGGCTCCAACTCACCTTTTAAAATTAAGTCTTCGCCCAACGGATTTAATGCGTCTCTAGGGTACATACAAGAGCTACTTAAATTTAAAAATTTAGTGATGCCACAATCTTTCGCAGCCGTCAGAATATTAAGTCCCATCTGCATATTATCAACTAAAAATTTAACAGGATTTGCCATATTAGCTTGAATACCGCCAACGATACCTGCGGCATGAATGATCATGTCTGGATTGTGCTCTGCAATATAACGCTTAACAGAGTTAGCATCTAATAAATTAAGCTCTGAGCTTGCTGGTGATAAAAAAACATGTTCATGCAGCTTTGCTACTTCAAGAACATTTCTTCCAACCATGCCATTTGCGCCAGTAAGTAAAATTTTCATAGGATTCCGCTTACTCAACTGCAACTGAGGTTGTGTAGCCGTGAGCTTTTAAAATCGCATGTTGTTTGGCTTTTTCTAAATCGTTAGAAACCATTTCAGCACACATCTCTTCTACTGTTATTTGCGGAACCCAACCTAATTTAGCTTTTGCTTTAGAAGGATCTCCCAATAATGTTTCAACTTCTGCAGGACGGAAATAACGAGGATCAACTTTAACAATTACATCTCCTACTGCTAATGCAGGCGCATTATCACCTGTGATAGATTTAACAGTAGCAACTTCTTCAAGTCCTTTGCCTGTAAATTCAAGTTCTATCCCAGCTTCTTTCGCTGATAATTTTACAAACTCACGTACAGATATTTGTTTTCCTGTTGCAATAACAAAATCTTCTGCGACATCTTGCTGAAGCATCATCCATTGCATACGAACATAATCTTTAGCATGTCCCCAATCGCGCAGTGCATCCATATTACCTAGGTATAAACACTTCTCTAACCCTTGAGAGATATTCGCAATGGCACGCGTAATTTTACGTGTTACAAAGGTTTCACCTCGACGCGGTGACTCATGGTTAAATAAAATACCGTTACACGCATACATACCGTATGACTCTCGGTAATTAACCACTATCCAATAAGCATACATTTTAGCAACGGCATATGGTGAACGCGGATGAAACGGTGTCGTTTCTTTTTGTGGGATTTCTTGTACCTCTCCATAAAGCTCAGAAGTAGAAGCTTGATAAAATTTTGTTTTCTTTTCTAAACCTAAGAAACGAATTGCTTCTAATAAACGTAATGTTCCCATCGCATCAACATCTGCAGTATATTCAGGGCACTCAAACGAAACAGCAACATGAGATTGAGCGCCAAGGTTATAAACTTCATCTGGCTGAACATCTTTTAAAATACGCGTTAGGTTTGATGAATCCGTTAAATCGCCGTAATGGAGGAAAAATTTTTGATCTTTTTCATGGTTATCCTGAAAAATATGATCGACACGTTCAGTATTTAATGAAGAAGCTCGACGTTTAATACCATGAACTTCATAACCTTTATCTAATAAGAACTCAGCAAGGTATGAACCATCTTGGCCTGTAATACCTGTAATTAATGCAACTTTACTTTTTGACATGAAAATTCCTAACTAAAATTATTTTATAAAAAACTAACTATCACCAAATTACGCGAATTAAACTAATTTTTAGAATCAAAACCTTCAAGATCTTAATTCGTCGTATCTGTACGATTCGGTGATAAATACTTTTTAACACTATCAACGAATTACGCAAATTAAACTAATTTTTAGAATCAAAACCTTCAAGATCTTAATTCATCGTATCTGTAAGATTCGGTGATAAATACTTTTTAACACTATCAACGAATTACGCGAATTAAACTAATTATTAAAATCTTAACTATTTTAATTTGTGCCATTAGTGCAATTCGTTGATTATATCTTTTGAATATTTTTAAGTGCTTTCACGACACTATCATTTGCAACAATATAATTATCAGCTTCAGCATAACAGCGTAATTCTGGCGCGTTGCCTGAAGGCCTTAAATGAATAATTACGTTATTATTTAGTGTTATTCTTAACCCATCCGTTTCATCAACATGTTTAATGGCTATATTTTTAAAACCTAATTGACTGATTAATTCACTTGGATTCTTTTTCCCCGATGCGATAATCGATTGGCTTTTAGCTGTTGCAAAATTCTGAATACGATCACTATAGGTAAATCGTTGTGGTAATGCTTTAACAAGTTCAGATGTTTTCTGCTCTTGAGCTGCAACCAGCAACATAATAGCAGGTAAAATTGCATCTCGTGTTGGTAATGCTTTTAATGATTTGCCATTAATAAAAACATCACTACCCAATAAAAAACCGCCATTTGCCTCAAACCCAGCGACAGTATTAAACTCTTTAGCTAACGGCTGAAATTCAGCAATAACATAAGGTGAACCAATTTTTGTTCTTTCCACATGTCTAAATTTATTGCAACTTTCAATAGCAGTATTACAACTAACAGGTACAGCTAAAGCTTCTATATTTAATACGTCTGCACTTAAAAGCCCTAATATATCGCCACGTAACCAATTTCCATGCTCATCTGATACTAATGGTCGGTCACCATCACCATCCGTAGAGAAAACCATATCCAAACTATATTCTTTAGACCAATTAATCGCTTTTAAAGTATCTGCTTCTGAAACGGCTTCAGTATCAATAGGAACGAATTGGTCACTACGCTCTAATGCAATGACTTCTGCACCAAATGCTTCAAAGATTCGATAATAAAGATCTCGTCCCGCACTTGAATGCTCATAGATACCGATACGTTTCCCTGTTAGCCAAGGCAATGTAAAAAGCGAAGTATAACGATTAACATATTCATCTTCAGCTTTTTTATTGACAATTAAATCAGAAATGTCATCAATCTCTGTAAAATGGACTTTTTCTGTAAGAATAGCTTGTTCATCTTGTTTACTAATTTCACCGTCTGGGCGATAGAATTTGAGTCCATTGCGATCAAATGGAATATGACTTCCTGTGACCATAATAGCAGGCATGTCATCTTCTTGTGCAATATAGGCTAAAGCTGGTGTTGGTACTACGCCGTAGTAAATAACATCAATGTTGATTTGCTTTAAAACTGCTTCACATGCTTGAGCCATAGCATAACTACTTGGACGGTTATCAATGGCAATAGCCACTGTATTGAAGCTAAAGTTATTCTTGATACTTTGAATAAAAGCGACAGCAAAAGCAGCACAAACATCGGGTGTAAATTGAGTCACTAATCCGCGAGCCCCACTTGTACCAAATGCAACACCGCTGTCTGCAATAACTTCTGAACTAATTAAATTGTTGTTCATATAAACCTTATATTACGTACATCAAACACTGTCAGCGAATTATACTAATGACTCTAATTTTAAAAACCAAATACTTTAATTCGTTAAATTAGCTTAATTTAGTGATAAATACTTATTGCTGGCTAAAATTATTTACAAGCCTTTTACTTTCCAATGATCGTTGACCAAAGTTAACTAATAATCCCAATTTTAAATCTGTCGCTTTTAAATAATTAAGCAATTGAGATTGATGTATCGAATTTAATTCTGAAAGTGCTTTAAGCTCAACGATTATGCTTTCATAACAGATAAAATCTGCTTGATATGTTTTATTTAAAAAATCCCTTATAGAAAATATTTAATGGTTTTTCTCTAACATAAGGAATTTGTCTTAATTTAAACTCACACTCCAACGCTTCTTGATACACAGCTTCTAAAAAGCCACAGCCGAATTCACGATGAACGGCCATACATGCACCAATAACATTGTAACTTTCATTTTTAAATATTAACTCATTCACATCAACACACCTTATAATGTAAAAGTTCCATTAAATATAGTGCATTAACTTACATTTTCTCTAATTAAAGCTGCAAACTCTTTTTCAAAATTCGTTAAATTAGTGTAATTAGTGTAATTCGATGATAAGCCTACACACGTCCATATTTATCTTCAAAGCGGACGATATCGTCTTCACCTAAGTAACTTCCCGTTTGTACTTCAATCATTTCAAGTGGGATTTTACCTGGGTTTTCTAAGGCATGAATATTTCCTAATGGAATATAGATAGATTGATTTTCCGTTACTAATGTAGTCTCGTCACCATTTAAAACACTTGCCGTACCAGATACTACAATCCAATGTTCAGCTCTATGATGATGCTTTTGAATAGATAATTTACCACCTGGTTTAACGGTTATACGTTTAACATGATCTCTTTTACCCGTATCAATTGAGTCATATTTCCCCCACGGGCGATAGACTTCTCGGTGTAATTTACACTCTGATCGTTCACTGGCTTTTAACTGATTAACAATATTTTTTACATCTTGTACTTTATTTTTGTCAGCGACTAATATTGCATCTTTTGTTTGAACAATCACTAGATTATCGACACCAACCGTGGTCACTAATTGATTTTCTGCATAGATATAATTATTAGTAGAGTTGTCTGTGATTACATCGCCTTGAATCGCATTATTGTTTCCATCTTTTTCTGATACATCCCATAAGGCAGAGAAAGACCCAACATCACTCCATCCTGCATCCATTGGAACAACAACGACGTCTTTACTTTTTTCCATCACTGCATAATCTATTGAGTCATCGGGACAGGATTCAAAAATAGTTTTATCAACACGAATAAACTCCATATCGGTTGAATTACTTGCAATGGCCTTTTGGCAGATAGTTAACATTTCAGGAGAAAATTTACCTAGCTCTTCAAGGTAACGGCTTGCTTTAAATAAAAACATACCACTATTCCAGTAGTAACTTCCATTTTCCAAATATTTTTCAGCTGTTGCTAGATCAGGCTTTTCGACGAATTCACTGACAGAAAAAGCATCACCATTTTGCTCACCTGATTTTATATAGCCATACCCTGTTTCTGGTGCAGTAGGAACAATCCCAAAAGTAACTAACTTACCTTTTTGTGCAAAAGACAGCGCCTTACTAACAGAGTCTTCAAAAGCTTTTACATTTTCAATCACATGATCTGCGGCTAACACTAGTAAAATAGGTTCTTCACCTTCCTCACTATTATTGACCGCTTGTATTGCAGCTAAAGCAATCGCTGGTGCTGTATTTCTACCAACAGGCTCTAGAATAATGCCGCCATGTTGATAGCCACCTAAACGCAATTGTTCTGCTGCAATAAAGCGATGTTCTTCATTGCAAATAAGCACTGATGGCGAATGTTCGATGCTAGATAAGCGAACAACCGTTTGTTGGAGCATTGATTGCTCACCCGTTACCGTTAAAAATTGTTTGGGGTAAAGTTCGCGAGAAAGCGGCCATAGTCGAGAACCCGCTCCACCAGCCATAATAATAGGAGTGATCATAAAATATTATCCAACTTAAAATGAAAGTTAATTCGTATTAATTTATCTAAATAGTTCATCTGCTTGCTTATCTTCTTGAAAATACCATTTGCTATGTAAATGAACAGTTTTATCGTTTAATAACTCTTCTTTTGAAAGCCACCGATAATTTGAATGTTGCTCTTTCGGCAGAGAATTCAGGTCTGCATTAAAGGCTATTTCATAAGCTAATACAATATAATGGGTACTGAAATTTTCTTCGGAAAAGTTATCATCGTAAAAATGCTGATAAATTCCCTTAAATATTGATTCCACATTATCTAAATTTAATTCACTTTTAATTAAACGGTAAAATGCTTGCTCAAAGGTTTCACCTTTTAAAACTCGTCCGCCAGGAACAAACCATGCGCCTTTTGCAGGACGATTAATTCGCTTACCAAGTAAAAATTTCTCTTCTTTATTTTTAACAATAAAATCTATTGATATAAGAGGTGTTGATTCTACAACTGTTTTAAATGTAGCTAATGGAAGCATAGTGTTCTATTAATTATTTTCGTTATGAATTATATAACTATAAACATTAGCATTTTACTGACTTACTTTTTACATTAATCTAACATCATTGCTATTCACATCAACTTATTCTGTTAATAATTACTCAAACGTTCATTTTTTATAAATTATTCGCTCAATTACTATTCATTAATGAACGACATTATCAAAGCTATTTATATAAAGTGTGCAATCCCCCCTTTTCATTTGTATAATTTGCGCCTTAATAACCATACACTTTCCATATAAGTTACCCCTATGATAAAACGCACTTTTACTGCACCTTGGCCTGATTATGAACTGATTGATGCTGGAAATAATCAAAAACTCGAACGTTGGGGTAATGTTGTTACCATTCGTCCTGAGATGAATGCTTATTTTGAACCTGTTTTATCTAAGAAAGAATGGCTAGCAAAAGCACATTTTGAGTTTATTGAAAGTAGTAGCAGTGCTGGTGAGTGGAAATCACTACAAGGTGGTTTAGCACATGATTGGCAAATCACGTTTAATAATATCACCATCAATTTACACCTGACTAAATTTAAACATGTTGGGCTATTTCCTGAGCAACGTGCAAACTGGGATTTTATTGCCGATAACCTAAAACATGGCGACCGCTTTTTAAACCTGTTTGCTTATACTGGCGTAGCTTCTTTAGTCGCACGAGATCAAGGTGCTGAAGTGCTACATTGTGATTCTGTAAAACAGATAATCAAATGGGGCAAAGAAAACATGGAATCTTCAGGACTAACTGACGTGCATTGGGTGTTAGAAGACGCATTAAAGTTTGCACAACGTGAAATTAAACGTGGGAAACACTATCAAGGCTTGATTATGGATCCCCCCGCCTTTGGTATCGGTGCGAAAAAAGAGCGTTGGAAAATAGAAAATAAATTTCCAGAATTAATTGAAGCGGCATTAGCATTACGATCTAAAGGCGGCTTTATTATAGCGAACACTTACTCCCCTCGTTTAGATGCAGCAAGAATTCGTCAAATCACTAATGAATTATGTAAAGGTGAAAAAGTACAAGTAACCACGTTAAGTGTCAAAAGCCAAACCGGTAAGATTTTAGATTATGGTTTAAGAACGGTTATTACTGAAGGGTAAAGAATAGTTTTGGGTAAGCTGAAAGGTTCTTGGGACGTCAGATTGTTCCGACCGATTTGAGTACTCTAATTATAGGTGAATTAAAAACAAGCAAATCTAAAACCCCAAAAGGTCACTTAAAAGTGACGTCCCGAAATAAAATAAAGTAAAGCACAGGTAGCTTTAAAGTCACGTCCCGAGAACCATAAAGTCAAAAATGAAAGATAATATGCATTCTCACGGAGGACCGTGAGGAACGACCCACTTCGGGATGTCGAATTCATCCGACTGAACTATCGATGCTAACAGCAGGTGGCTTAAAGGACATGTCCCTAAAGACAAAATTCAAAGCAAAATAGGTCACTTGAAAGTGACATCCCAAAACAAAATATTGATCGTTTAAACGTGATGCTATAAATATAAAAAACACGCAAATGATATTTACTTTCATTCGCATTTATACTAAATTTATACCGTAAAACATAAACAATGGTATGAATTAATGAATGAAAAGAAAACTTTAAAAAAGCTGCAAAAGAAATTGAAGAAAAATAAGGTAAAAAAAAATAAAGCTTCTTTTGAATCCCCTATTGTTGAAATTTTATCTTTGTTTGAAGACGCAAAAAAACCTAAAAATATTGATATTAATTATTTAGATACGTCAGATTTAAATATTTTTTACAAACCCTATAAATCAGAGGCTTGTAAAAAATGCCCTGCTTTAAAAAATGGCATGTGCAAGTGTGCATTGAAGAAGATGAATAAAGTAGCTTAATTCAATTATTAATAAAGCATTTTAAAAAATACATCCCGAATGAAAAGCATAAACTAGCTAGTAATAATCAGTGATGTCGGATTCACCCGACCGAATTAAGTATGCTAATTGTAGATAGATAAAAGCAAGCCAAAAGCCTAAAACACCAAGAGGGCACTTAAAAGTGACGTTCATAAATAAAGTAAAGCTCTGGAACCTTGAAAGCCAAACCCCGAGAACAGCAAACAAATCATTTAAAAAAGTGATGTACTAAGTAAAATTAAGCGAAAATAAGGTCAAAATCAATCATGGTTATCCATCCTTATTGAGCAATAAAAACCACTCAATCACACTCACGCCCATAAATATATAAGCGAGGATTTGCCAAAATTTGGCTGGATCGCGCTCTATTAATGCCGGTTTTAATTCTTCTGCTGTTTTCTTGTTTTGGCTCTGTGTAAAGTCACTTACAAATTCGCTCATACTTGTATAGCGTTCTGCTAGTTTAGGATGCAATGCTTTTTGTAGGATGTTGTCTAAACGTTTTGGTAAATCTTCTCTGTGTGTTTGAATCGGCTCATAAACCCACTTGTAATGCCTTGCTCGCTCTAGTGAGTGGCCTTGATTCATTGGGTAAGGTAAATGTCCTGTTAGTAATTCATAAAGTATCACGCCAATTGAAAACAAGTCAGATAGCGCTGAACTCTGACCATGGTTTAAATATTCAGGGGCAATATAATCTACCGCGCCTAGTGGTTCATCTTGCTGCTCTTTAACGATATCTTCAAAACCACTGATTTTAACGGTACCAAAATCAATTAACTTCACTTCATTGTTAACTGAGATAATAATATTCTCTGGCTTTAAATCTCTGTGTACCATGCCAGCACGCTGTAATACGCGCACTGCATTGACCACTCTAATAATAATATTATGCGCTTGTTGTAGGTCTGGATTAGGATTCTCTTGCATCCATTGCCTTAGTGTTATGCCTTCAATATGCTCACAAATATGATACAAAAACACAGAGCCTTTCACGTTTTTAGCAATAGACATGATATTAGGGTGCTTAATGGATTGGCCAACCCACTGCTCTTTATAAAAACCTAATAAATAATCTAGATCTTCCTCAAAGTTAAGCGAAGGCATTTTTAATACAACCCGCTCCTGCGTCTTTTTATTTACCGCTAAATAAACATGGCTGCGAGCACCTTCATGTATTATTTTTTCAATTTTAAAACCATCTATCTCATTGCCCACTTGCATAGCGGGAGGAATGATCAATCCTTTCAAATGGGTAAATAATTCATTTAAATCGGCATTAGGTAATGAAGTCACTTGCATTAATAAACAAGTAATATTATCGCTACTGCCTTTTGCTAACGCATCATCACAAATCTTTTTGGTGAGATCTTCAAACTCTTGTGTGCTTGGCGCTGTCGAGATCTTTTGTAAGTAACTATTTAATGCAGCATAGTCTAAGTAATCATGCACACCATCACTGGATAACAAAAACAAATCACCGGGTTGCAAAGGCACCGTTTGATAATCGATATCTAAATGTGAGTCCATGCCTAAAGCACGAGTTAAAACAGTGTTTTGACGGTAAATAGCACGACTGTGATCATGACTCAGTTGCTTAAGTTTTTCATCTCGATATAAATACACTCGGCTATCGCCAACATGTAATAAATGGGCAGTATTTGATTTGATGATCAAGCTACTAAAAGTAGTAATTAATCCGTTATGACGAGCATCGGTTTCATTGTGTTTGTATAACCAACTATTCAGAGAATTTAACACCTTGCTTGCGGATTGTTTAACATCCCAACTTCTATCGGTGCTGTAATAGTCAGTAATAAATTGAGTCACACTGGTATGGCTTGCCTGTTGAGAGTTATCACTGCAACTCACTCCATCAGCAACACAAGCGACAATCCCTTTTACGTTTTTCTCAACTAAGGAATAAGGCTCTTTAACGGCGAATGCATCTTGATTAACATCGCGATTTCCTGCAGTGGAATAACCGCCGATACAGACATTCAGTTTTGGAGTTTTTGGGCTCTTATTCATAGGGCGCTACCTTTATTATTCTTATTTTAAAACGTCAAAATCTAAACCTATTAAAACCATAGATGCACAATCATTGATGATCTAGCGTTCAAATAAAAAAATGGATGAAACTAAGACATTGATTTCATAATTAAGCATTTTAATTACAAAGCAATAACGCAGCTAACATCCATTTCAACAACTAGCTTAATAAACGATGACCTAGTGATTACCTACATCAATCAAAGTAACACTGCCATCTTCATTTACTTCTGCAATTTTACCCTTTGGCTCAGTCATAAATAATAAAGTGATAAGACCAAGGAAAGCCGTTGCAGCAATCACGTAAAAGAAGGTTTGGTAATCAACAAACGATAAAATAGTCAGGTAAACAACCGCACCAACATTACCGTAAGCACCTGTCATACCTGCAATTTGCCCTGTCATGCGACGTTTGATTAAAGGCACAGTGGCAAATACAGCACCTTCACCTGCTTGCACGAAGAAAGAACATAACATCGCAGCAGCAACCGCTACCCATAACACCCAACCACCGTTGATTTGTGCCATTAGCAAATAACCTAAGGCTAGACCTGCAGTTAATATAATTAATGTTGATTTACGACCAAACTTATCAGACAACCAACCGCCACCTGGACGTGAAGCTAAATTCATAAACGCATAAGCAGAAGCCACCATTCCGGCAACAACAGGCGTTAATTCAAAGGTTTCTAAAAAGAACAATGGCAACATAGAAACCACTGCTAATTCCGATCCAAAAGTAGCAAAATAAAGAATATTTAATACCGCTACTTGTTTAAATTTATATTGATGAAGAGTAGGAACAGGCGTCGTAAATATGTTTTTATTCACCTTCCACACCTGAGACCATTCATACAAATAAAGTGCAAACAATAAACCATAAATAGTGTAACAAACACTATTAGAAATCATGCCTACGTTTGATGGAGCCAACTTCCAAGCTAATAAAGCAAGTGCCGCATACATAGGCACTTTCATTAATAATAGTAAGAAGAAATCTCCTTTAGAAGTCACTTCCATTGCAGTTAAATTAGCAGGTTTGAAGTAAGTTGAACCTTTTGGCGTGTCGGTTACGTTAGCGTAAAAGATAAAACCAAATACTAAGCTCAATAAGCCAGTCACAGCCATTGCATAACGCCATCCATCTTCACCGCCAAATAACAAAGCAACCGTTGGCAAAGTAAATGCAGCAGCGGCACTACCAAAGTTACCCCAACCGCCGTAAATACCTTCCGCTGTACCTAACTCATTATGCGGAAACCATTCAGAAACTAAACGAATACCAACAACAAAACCGGCACCAATAAAGCCTAATGCAAAACGAGAAATCGCTGCTTGCATAAAGTTATCTGAAAAAGCGAAAGTAAAACAAGGAATTGAACAAAGAATTAATAATGCAGAATAAACAATTCTTGGACCGTATTTATCGGTTAAAGAGCCAATAATCACGCGAGCTGGAATGGTGATCGCAACATTAAGAATCAATAATGTTTTGATTTCTTCTGTTGTTAAACCTAAGGTTTCTTTAACTGATTGTAGTAGTGGAGCGAAGTTAAACCAAACTGCGAAAGTGATGAAAAAAGCCATCCAACTTAAATGCAGTGTTTTCATCTTTCCTTGAAAAGAAAAAATATTAAAAGTGCTGTTACTCATTATACATCCTGTATTTTTACATAAAAAAACTATTCACGATAAAAAACGAACTAAAGCAGCAACACTACCTTAGTTCGTTTTATTGTTTTATTAAGGGGATAAACTAGCTTGCTTCTTTAAGCTGCACTTGCTCATTTTCGATACGAATAGCGAAGGTTTTAAGCTTATGCTCCTCTTTATCTGAATCTAAACATTCTCCAGTAACCAAGTTAAAACGTTGTTTATACAATGGCGAAGCAACATAAACTGTCTCTTCTGTCGATCCCATCAAACCGCGCGATAACACATTCGCTTGACCAAATGGGTCATGGTTTGCAACGGCATACACATTGTTAGTTTGTTTACATAAAAAAATCGCTACTTGTTGTTCATTAAATAGAGCGCAAATACCCGCGTTAGGCGTTAAATCGTTAATAGAACAGATGTCCGTCCATGTTGTGTTTGTTGATTGTATTTCCATTTTTTGTACCCTATTAGCTTAATTCTTTAATTTCAATTGCGTCTTTAAAAATTGGGAAACGTTGTTCCCTTTCAACTTTAAAAGCAAGATCCGCATCCGTCTCATTACTGTTAATGTAATGTTTAAAACGTTTTAGTTTCTCAGGATCTTCAATGGTTGTTTTCCATTCACATTGATAGTTCTCAATATTGCTTTCCATTTCAGCTTCTAGTTCTGCATTAATATTTAATGAGTCATTAATAATCACATCTCTTAAGTAATCAATGCCGCCTTCCATATTCTCTAACCATACAGAAGTACGTTGTAAACGGTCAGCAGTACGGATGTAGAACATGTAGATACGATCGATATAAGTACGTAATTCTTCATCAGTTAAATCAGAGGCGAATAAATCACCGTGACGAGGACGCATACCGCCGTTACCCGCAACATATAAATTCCAACCTTTATCCGTTGCAATTAAACCAAAGTCTTTACCCTGTGCTTCAGCACATTCACGCGTACAGCCAGACACACCGAACTTAACTTTATGTGGTGAACGTAAACCTTTATAACGATTTTCAAGGTCAATTGCGAAACCGATACTGTTTTTAACACCGTAACGACACCAAGTACTACCAACACAAGACTTAACCGTACGTAATGATTTACCGTAAGCATGTCCCGTTTCAAAACCTGCATCGACTAACTTTTTCCAAATTGCAGGAAGTTGATGTAATTGCGCGCCAAATAGATCCACACGCGCACCGCCTGTAATTTTGGTGTAAAGGTCGAATTCTTTCGCCACCTCACCAATTACAATCAAACCATCTGGCGTAACTTCACCGCCCGGAATACGTGGAACAACAGAGTAAGTCCCATCTTTTTGCATATTACCTAGGTAGTTATCGTTAGTATCTTGTAAACCAACATGCTCATCTTCTAATACGTAGTCGTTCCAGTAAGATGCAAGAATATTTGCCACGGCAGGTTTACAAATTTCACATCCTAAACCACTACCACATTCAGTTAATAACGCTGAGAAGGTTTTAATTTTCTTAACGCGGATAATGTCCGCTAGCTCTTGGCGAGAATAAGCAAAATGCTCACAAATATCTTTCTTAACTTCAAAACCAAGATTTGCAAGTTCGTTATCTAACACTTGCTTAGCCAGTGCAGAACAACCACCACAACCTGTTGCTGCTTTAGTTGAAGCCTTAAGTTCACCCATGCTACAACAACCTGCAGCAACGGCGTCTTTAATATCACCTTTAGACACATCAAAACATGAACAAATCGCCGCTGTATCAGGTAAGGCATCGACGCCCATCCCAGCTGACTCTTCGCCATCAGAAGAAGGTAAAATAAGTGTGCTTGGGTTAGCAGGTAAATTCATATCATTTAGTTTTAACTGTAAAAGATTACCGTAAGCATCAACATCACCCACCAATACAGCGCCCACTAATTTCTTACCATCAGCTGAAACAATTAATCGTTTGTAAACCTGTTCAATTTCATCATTGTAAGTATAAGATTGTGCCCCCGGAGTCTGGCCATGTACTTCACCAATACTCGCTACATCTACCCCTAACAATTTCAATTTAGTACTCATATCTGCACCAGTAAATGCAGTTTCTGAATCACCATGCATATGCGCGGCAGCCACTTTGGCCATTTGGTAACCTGGTGCCACTAAACCAAAAATAAAGTTTTCCCATAATGCACATTCACCAATCGCATAAACGTCTTCAACACCCGTTTGACAGTGATTGTTAATAACGATACCGCCACGTTCACCAATTGGAATACCGGTTTTACGTGCAAGTTCATCTTGAGGGCGAATACCTGCAGAGAAGATGATCATATCGGTTTCTAAATGTGAACCATCTGCAAAATTCATTCTGTAACGGCGTTCTGTACCCGCTACGATTTCTGTTGTCGCTTTTTCGGTATGCACTTGCACACCTAATTCTTCAATTTTACGGCGTAATAACGAACCACCACCTTCATCTAATTGCACAGCCATTAAACGTGGAGCAAATTCAACTACATGTGTTTCAACGCCTAAATTAACTAAGGCATTACCGGCTTCTAAACCTAATAAACCACCACCAACAACCACGCCAACTTGACTTGTTTCGCCTGATTTGGTGATGTCTTCTAAATCATCAATTGTACGGTATACATGACAATGCTCTTGGTCGTTTCCTGGAATTGGGGGAACAAAAGGATAAGAACCCGTTGCTAAAACAAGCTTGTCGTAGCTTTCAACGCGACCGCTTGCTGTAATAACGTTTTTATTATCAAAATCTAAATCAACGACTTTGTCATTTAATACAAATTTAATGCCGTTTTCTTCGTAATAAGCTGCATCAGTTAAAGCAAGATCCTCTGCTGTTTTACCTGAGAAAAAATAACTCATCTGTACGCGGTCGTAAGCAAGGCGGGACTCTTCAGAAAAGGTGATCACTTCATACTTACTATCATCATTACCTATTATGGTATCAATGAACTTATGGCCTACCATTCCGTTACCAACCACAACAATGCGCTGTTTACTCATAATCGTTATTCCTTTTTACTTCTATTTAAGTGCACACTTAGCTTCACTAAAACAAGCTATTTTGAGTTACTGTTGCAAAACTGAGACCAAATAAAGAAAGTATTTAAATAAAAAAAAATAACCATTCCAATTCAATGGTTTAATTGATATTTAGGCAATAAAAAAAGGATTTAAAATAGCACTGAACAATCCATATGTTAATTAAATGTAAACAAGCAGTGCATCGTCGCTCTCATTTGGTGCAGATTTTTTACACAAGCCACCAGCTTACTTTTACTTCATTATATACAGCCATCACAAATGACCTCTTAGCCATTGATTTTAAAGTATAAAATGACACTTATAATTTAATTAATAAAATAAATCAGACTTGGTGTGTTCTTTGCTCTCTATTAGTTATAAGTAAAAAGCGTATACCAAAGAGAGTTAGGAATGACAGAAGATAAAAATTTATGGACGAAATCAACCTGTGCATATTGTGGTGTAGGTTGTGGTATTGAAGCTAGCCTAGATGCAAAAGGCGAATTAAACATCCGTGGCGATAAATCCCATCCAGCTAACTTTGGTAACCTTTGCTCAAAAGGGCTCGCCTTAGGTGAAACCGTCAGCCATGATGGACGATTATTACAACCTAGCATTAACGGTGTAGAGAGTGACTGGCCTACCGCTTTACAGCATGTTGCAGAAAAATTCTCACAAACTATCGAAGAGTTTGGTCCTGATTCCGTTGCTTTTTATGTCTCAGGCCAATTATTAACTGAAGATTATTACGTAGCGAATAAGCTTATGAAAGGCTTTATTGGCAGCGGTAACATAGACACCAACTCTCGCTTATGTATGTCATCAAGTGTGGTAGGTTACAAACGTGCATTTGGTACCGATACTGTACCCGGTTGTTATGAAGATTTAGATACCGCAGAATTAGTGGTGATCACAGGCTCTAACTTAGCTTGGTGTCATCCTGTTATCTTTCAGCGTTTAAAAGCAGAAAAAGAAAAACGCGATAATCTATTTATTGTCGTCATTGATCCTCGTGAAACCGATACTTGCTCTATTGCTGACTTACATTTAGCGATTCAACCAGAGACTGACGTAACCCTATTCAATGGATTATTGGCTTACCTTGCTGAACATAACAAGCTAGATCAAGATTATATTCAAGCACACAGCGAAGGGTTTGATACCGCACTAGAAGCCGCTCAACAAAGCTCGCAAGATCTCACCCAAGTTGCAGCTACCTTAAATGTTAGCGAGCAAGATTTAACGACGTTTTATCAACACTTCGCAGACACTGAAAAATCACTTTCTATTTATTCTCAAGGTACCAACCAATCGACACAAGGAAGTAGCAAGGTAAATAGCATTATCAATACACATATTGCGACGGGACGAATTGGTAAACCCGGAATGGGGCCTTTTTCTATCACAGGACAACCCAATGCAATGGGCGGCCGTGAAGTAGGCGGCCTCGCAAATATGTTGGCTGCGCATATGGAATTTGGCGATCCAGAAGCACATCAAATGATCAGTGATTTTTGGCAAACCGAACAACTCGCCACCCAACAAGGTTTAAAAGCCGTAGATATGTTTGATGCCATTAATGAAGGCAAAATAAAAGCGGTTTGGGTAATGGCAACGAATCCAGTAGTAAGCTTACCAAACAGTAATAAAATTATTGCAGCCTTAGAGAAGTGCCCACTAGTGGTTGTCTCTGACTGCATGGCAGAAACAGCGACCACAAAATATGCCGATGTACTGTTACCCGCTCAAGGTTGGAGTGAAAAATCAGGTACAGTCACCAACTCAGAAAGACGTATTTCAAGACAACGTCGTTTATTACCAAGCCCAGGAGCAGCCAAAGCGGATTGGTGGATCATCTGTGAAGTTGCAAAACGAATGGGATTTGCCGACGCCTTTACTTATCTTCATGAAGGTGAAGTTTTTACTGAATTTGCAAAAATGACAACCTTAGGCAACGAAGACGGATTAAAACGTGACCTTAACCTAATTGGATTAACGCAATTGGATGCAAAAGGATACAGCCAACTGACACCACAACAATGGCCTGTCACTACTTTGCAAACAGAAAACATTCACCAACGCATGTTTACAGATAAGCAGTTTTTCACAGCGTCTAAAAAAGCACAATTTATTGCAGTTTCACCAACAGCACAAAAACCAAAAAATGCAGCCTATCCTTTAATTTTAAACAGCGGCCGTATTCGTGACCATTGGCATACAATGACGCGAACAGGTTTATCAAGTCGTCTAGGTGCGCATATCGCAGAGCCTTTTGTAGCGATTAATCCAGAAGACGCGAAAACATTAAACATAGAAAATGATAGTTTAGTGGCGATTAATAGCGAACAAGGTGCAACCCTAGTTCGCGCTAAATTAACTGAAAGACAAAGCAAAGGGCAAATGTTCTCCCCTATCCACTGGAATAAACAAACCGCTAAAAGCGCGAACGTCTGTAACTTAGTAAGTGACGATAACGATCCAGTGTCGGGACAACCAGGTTTTAAATCCACCCAAGTTAACGTCAAAAAATGGCATTACCATAGTGAAGCCATGTTATTAACGCGCGAATCATTAGATTTAGAGTTGTTTGATTACTGGGTAAAACAGAAAGTAGAGCAAGGCTACTTATATAGAATCGCAGATAACCGTTCACCTATTGAGTTAGCAGAAACATTACAAGGTTTATTAAATAATAAGCTAGGTAAAACGCTACAGTTTTCAACCACAGAACAATCCCTACAAGCAGTACATCGTTATGCCTTTGTAAAAGACAGCAAGCTTAGCAACGCTTACATCACGGCAGCACAACTAACCACGCATTCATTAGAATGGTTACAAAGCGTATTAGACTTGCCATTAGATAGCAGTATCGAACTGACCTTGATTTCAGGGATCGTTCAAGGGAAACTCGCACAAGGTAAAATCATTTGTGCCTGTAAACAAGTAGGCATCAATACCATCACCGAAGCAATACAAGATCAAGGTTGCCAATCACTCGATAGCATCAAATCATGCACAAGCGCAGGAACTGGTTGTGGCAGTTGTGTACCAGAAGTCAGCAACATACTTGCAGACTACTTAGAAAACAATCCTCACCTAGTGACAGAAGCCGTCACAAGCAACGGCGTAGAGAAAATAACAGTAGAAGAGTTTATTGTATAACCCTCCTAATTTTAAAAGGTCGGATTTAACTGTTGGGAACATCAGATTTATCCGACCTTCTTTTCAACTAACCACATAACAGCGGTCAAAAATGGTTTTCGGGACGTCGGATTCATCCGACCTTCTTTTAACTAATCGCAACAGGTGGCTTGAAAGCCACATCCCTAAAACACCAAAAGTAAATCGGCTTCGGGACGTCGGATTCATCCGACCTTGTGTTAACTAATCGCATTATAGGTGGCTTAAAAGCCACGTCCCGAAGTCACACCTAAAACATACAAAATCAAAAGCCAAACGACTTCGGGACATCGGATTCATCCGACCTTGTTTTGCATAATCGCATTACAGGTCACTTAAAAGTGACGTCCCTAAATCAACACAAAAGAGGCTTAAAAGCGACGTCCCTAAATCAACACAAAAGAGGCTTAAAAGCCACGTCCCGAGATCAAATTACAAGTCATTTAAAAGTGACATCCCGAGAACATCTTGAAGCAACATCGTAAGAACACAAAACACATTGAGAAAATAAATGCCTCTTTTTACTTGCTCTATTATTTTTTATTTTGTTATATTGTAACAATCAAGAGTTATGTTATAACAAAATTAACGTAACCTCTCCGCTAATGCGTTCTCGTTCATATATGGAAAAGTGATGATAAATTTAACTGATCTCAGCTTTGCTTGGAATAAACAACCAATAATCGACATCAAGGAACTCACCATCAAGAAGGGTGAACATTTATTTATTGAAGGCCCGAGTGGTAGCGGCAAGAGTACTTTATTAAGTTTGCTCGCTGGGGTGATCACACCTCAAAGCGGTGATATTTCTATTCTTGAGCAACCACTGAATTTATTAACGGCGAGTCAAAAAGATACCTTTAGGGCCAACCATATTGGTTTTATATTCCAACAATTTAATCTGCTCCCTTATTTGAATGTGTTGGATAACATTACTTTACCTTGCTCCTTCTCAGGCATCCGAAAACATAAAGCATTATCACAAAGCAAAAACCTAGAAAGTGAAGCGATTCGTTTATTAAACGCGTTAGGTTTGGATGATCCTGAATTGTTACAACGTAGTGTTAACGAACTGAGTGTGGGACAGCAACAACGTGTTGCGGCGGCTCGCGCTATGTTAGGTAGCCCTGAAATTATTATTGCGGACGAACCTACTTCTGCATTGGATAGCGATAACCGCGAATCCTTTATTAAAGTGTTATTCGATGAATGCCAAAAGGCAGATATCACGCTTATTTTTGTTAGCCATGATACAAGCTTAAAAACGCACTTTAAGCACAGCCTTAAACTACAAGAAATTAACCAAGCAACTATTAAGGAGGCGGTGTAATGGCTATTTTATCGTTAGCATTTAAAAGTTTACTTAATCGCAAACTCACTTTTTTTATTACTCTATTTTCAATCGCCATCAGTGTGACTTTGCTATTAGGCGTACAAACCTTAAAAACTGAAACTAAAACTAGTTTTATGAAAAGCATTTCAGGTACTGATTTAATTATTGGTTCTCGTGGTGCTTCATCGCAGTTATTACTCAGCTCGGTATTTCATATTGGTAGCAGCACGAACACTATCAAATATGAAACCTATCAAGATATTGAAAAATTACCTGCCGTTGAGTGGGCCGTTCCAATTTCCATGGGAGATTCACACAAAGGTTATACTGTTATTGCTACTAACTTGAGCTTTTTCGATCACTTTAGTTATGCCAATAAACAAAACCTAACAGTTCAGTCTGGCAGTATTGATGACGATATGTTTGCCGTAGCCATTGGTGCCGATGTAGCACAAAAACTAGATTACCATGTGGGCGACCGCATTATTGTGACTCACGGCGGTGGTGAAATAGAAGGACATGATCACGATAATATTCCTTTCTTTGTTAGTGCAATACTCTCCCCTTCTTTCACCGCTATCGACCAAACGCTTATTATTTCGTTAGAAGCAATGGAAGCAATGCACACTGAAACGCATGATCATTTAGGTGCGTTGCCGGGTGAAACATTGTTAGATTCAGATCATCATGAGCATCACGACGAGCATGATGAAGACCATGAACAACATGCCGCACATGATAAACACGATGAACATCACGACGAACATGATGAAGACCATGAACAACATACTGCACATGATAAACACGATGAACATCATGACGAGCATGATGAAGACCACGCACAACATGCCGCACATGATAAACACGACGAACATGACGAAGACCATGAACAGCATGCTGCACATGATAAACACGATGAGCATCATGATGAGCATGACGAAAGCCATGAACAACATGCTGCACACGAACATGAAGATACGCAAGACCAACGTATTGCACGCTTGTTAAAACTGAAACCAGAAAATATCAATGCTATTTTTGTTGGACTAACTTCTCGCCACGCTGTTCTAGGTATGCAAAGTTATGTTAATAATTTCCAAGGTGAACCACTTACTGCGATTATCCCCGCGGTTGCATTACAAGAACTATGGCAGTTCTTTAGCCTTGCGGAATCAGCACTTAATATTGTGACAACTTTTGTCGTATTAGTTGGTTTATTGGGCATGCTCAGTATTATTTTGATGAGTTTAAATGAACGTCGTAGAGAAATGGCTGTCTTACGGTCTGTGGGTGCACGACCAAGCCATATTTTTGGCCTGATAATTGGTGAAGCAGGCTTTGTTTGTTTAACTGGTATTCTACTTGGTGTGATATTACTTTATGCTGTGTTACTCATATTACAAACCCCATTAGCAAATTATTACGGGTTTTATTTAGACATTAATATGTTAACCAGTAATGATTTATTTATTTTATTAACCATTCAATGTAGCGCATTATTGATTGCTCTCATTCCGGGCGCATTGATTTATAAATATTCGCTGTCCGACGGTATGAATATTAAATTTTAGGAATAGATGTGAAGAAAATATTCTTTATCACTTTATTATTAAGCTTTATCTCTACGGCACAAGCCGTAGACGCATTTAAGATTACTTGGCAAGATTTAGAAGGGAAAATGGCACCTTTCCATAATCCCTTTGATGAGCTTTCCGACGAACAGCTTTATAACCTATCGATTTATGGGCGTATTTCTGAAATCGAAAAGTTTGCTCCCGATAAAGTTACCGATGCAATGCGAGAAGAAGCCGCTGCCGCTAAGGCAAAACTGATCGCTGAAAAAGTTGATATTGAATATTTATTTGAACAACGTTTGTTATTAATTGAAAAACGCCAAGCAGCGGCTCTAGTGACTAATGATTTATTAGCCAATAGAGAAATTGAAATGTCTGGTTTTATGCTTGCATTGGAGTTTGATAACGGTTTAGTCACTGAGTTTTTGTTGGTGCCGACCATGGGAGCTTGTTCGCATAAGCCAGTACCACCAGCTAACCAAATCATTTATGTGAAAGCCCAAAAAGCCATTGAAGCTGGTTCGCCTTATATGCCAATTAAGGTAACGGGTAAATTACGTATTACTCCACAGGCAAAAGATTTGTATTTAGTGGATGGCCAAAAGAAAATTGAAATGGCTTACACCTTGGAAGACACAATCGTAGAGCCTTTTATCGCAACGCGTTAACATTTAATTATCTCAACAAACAAAAAGGCCGTGATACTGAATGATTTGCATCAGTATCACGGCCTTTTTTATTAATAGTTATAAAGTTACGATAAGTTAACTAAGAACGGATCTCTTGATGGTTTAGGATTATTATCCGGTTCAAACCATGCTAATTTACTAGCAAGCTCTACTACTTCGCCAACTATAATTAACGTTGCACCTTCTAACCCACCACCTAATTGTGATAATTCAGATAAACAACCTGTGATCACTTGCTGATCGTGCCTTGTTCCTTTATTAATTAAGGCGACGGGTGTATTTGCATCGCGGCCATTAATTAACAGGTTACTTTGAATATCCGTTGCACGTAAAAGCCCCATGTAAACTACTAGGGTTTGATTCGGAATCGCTAATGCTTTCCAATTTAATGGTTGCCCGTCGGCTTTTCTGTGTCCAGTTACAAAAGTCACGGACTGAGCATAATCTCGATGCGTTAAAGGAATACCTGCATAAGCACTACAACCAGAAGCCGCTGTTATTCCTGGTACAACTTGGAAAGCCACACCCGCTTCAACCAGCTCTTCTAATTCTTCGCCACCACGACCAAAGATAAATGAATCACCACCTTTTAAACGCACTACTTTTTTGCCTTGTTGAGCAAATTCAACCAACATTTGATTAGTACGAGACTGTTCAACTTCATGATTACCAGCGGCTTTACCTACAGACATTAAGTCAGCATCACGTCTAACAAGATCTAATATTTCTTTCGACACAAGGCGATCATATAAAACGATATCGGCTTGTTGCATTAGCTGTAGCGCTCTTAGCGTTAATAAAGAAGGATCGCCTGGACCTGCGCCAATCAGAGCCACTTCACCTTGCGCGATTTCTTCGGTCAAATTCGCTTCCATAAAGTCTTGCGCTTTTTGCATTTGCCCTTTTTGTAACAGGCTTGCAAGGGTGCCATTACCAAATAACTTTTCCCAGTAGCGACGACGTAAAGACTCTTTAGTGATCACTTGTTTCACTCTATGTCTAAATTCACCTGATATTTTCGCTAAACGAGCGATATGCATTGGTAATAAGGTTTCTAAACGCTCACGAATCAAGCGTGCTAATACTGGTGCTTTGCCGCCACTTGAAATCGCCACAACGATAGGAGAACGGTCAACAATAGAAGGCATAATAAAAGTACATAGGCTTGGTTCATCAACCACATTCACTAATAATTGTTTTTGCTCTGCTAGTTTCGCAATATGTTCGTTAATTTCACGCTGATTAGTTGCCGCAATCACTAACCATTTGTCTTCAATAAATTCATCTTTAAAAACATCATGAATAATAGTTAATTGATTATTATCGGCTTTTTGTTGTAAAGACTCACACACTTCAGGCGCACAAACAGTAATTGCTGCACCGGCTTTTAATAACAAGTGCACTTTACGAACTGCAATATCTCCACCGCCAACAACAAGGCAATGACGATCTTTTATTTTGGTGAAAATTGGAAAATAATCCATATCTATCTCAGGTGGTGAGTAAAGGTAATACTATAAAGAATTAGTAAGCGAATATAAAATATTTAAAGCACATTATTTATGTCAATTATGTATATAGATGAACAGATATACACTTAATGATTGTTATTACTATTTACAACTAAAATCCTTATTAAGATTTGAATTTTAAATCACAAATAATGAATAATAATTCATATTATAGCCTTTTAATGAATATCAACAATTGCTTTTTCCGCTTCATTTTTATTATTACAAAAAATAATCAGCATATGATCTGTGTCTACAAATTTAATTTTATCCCCTCTCATTGTGATAAACCGCGCAATTTTTAATCAGAAAAATATGATCTCGCGCTGTTCTCTCTGTATCAAAACAAAATAATTAACATAGTATTAACAACGTATTTACTTGATAAGGAAATAACTTCTCAATAAATAATTATTAAGTGATTAAAAATAGAATGCTTATTTTTTGTTTCATTAACGGTTAATTTAACGACAAAAAATAATGCCATTTTATCAACAATCACTTTCTCATTGACACATTAAGGAGAATGAAATGAGTTTTGAAAATGTAGATAAAGCCGATGGATATTGGAAAGAAAATATCAGGCTGGTGATCATACTACTAAGTATTTGGGCAGCGGTTTCCTTCGGCTGTGGCATTTTATTAGTTGACGTATTAAATGAATTTACCTTTATGGGATTCAAACTAGGATTCTGGTTTGCTCAACAAGGTGCGATATATGTGTTTGTGGCGTTGATTTTTGTTTACGCAGCAAAAACACACAAACTTGATCAAAAATACGGTGTTGACGAATAAAAAAGGATTACAACAATGGATGTTCAAACTTTAACTTATCTTATCGTAGGGGCCACTTTTGCCCTGTATATTGGTATTGCGATATGGAGCCGAGCTGGCTCAACTCAAGAATTTTACGTAGCAGGTGGCGGTGTTCACCCAGTAGTTAATGGTATGGCAACGGCAGCTGATTGGATGTCAGCGGCTTCGTTTATCTCATTGGCAGGTATCGTTTCATTTGTTGGATACGATGGCTCAGTCTACCTAATGGGTTGGACTGGTGGTTATGTACTACTTGCTCTATTAATGGCGCCTTATTTACGTAAATTCGGTAAATTTACTGTGCCAGATTTTATCGGTGATCGTTATTACTCACAAACAGCGCGTACTGTTGCGGTTATTTGTGCGATCTTCGTGAGCTTTACTTATATCGCAGGGCAAATGCGCGGTACGGGTGTTGTATTCTCCCGCTTCTTAGAAGTAGATGTTGATACAGGTGTTTACATCGGCATGTGTGTGGTTTTCTTCTACGCGGTATTAGGTGGAATGAAAGGGATCACTTATACACAAGTAGCACAATACTGTGTTTTGATTTTTGCCTTTATGGTACCTGCTATTTTCTTATCCATTTTAATGACTGGTCATGTTATTCCACAAATCGGATTTGGTTCTGAATTGTTAGATGCCGCTGGTAATAGTTCAGGTGTTTTCTTACTTGATAAACTAGATGGCCTCTCCACACAACTCGGGTTTGCTGAATATACCATTGGTTCAAAAAGTACTATTGATGTGTTCTTTATTTGTGGCGCATTAATGTTTGGTACTGCTGGTTTACCGCATGTCATTGTACGTTTCTTTACAGTTCCACGCGTTAAAGATGCACGTAGTTCAGCAGGTTGGGCGTTAGTATTTATCGCGATCATGTACACAACGATTCCTGCACTAGCGGCTTTCTCTCGTGTAAATATGATTGAAACCATTAATGGTCCCGATGGCCAAGGTGTTCCACATGCTGAAGCACCAAGCTGGATCAATAGTTGGGAAAAAACAGGTTTAATCAAATGGGATGATAAAAACGGCGATGGCAAAATGTCTTACGCTAATGGCGAAACTAATGAGATGAAAATCGACCGCGATATCATCGTATTAGCAACACCTGAAATTGCGAACTTACCTGCTTGGGTTATCGCATTGATTGCTGCCGGTGGTTTAGCTGCTGCACTATCAACCTCTGCTGGATTATTATTAGTTATCTCAACCTCTGTGTCCCATGATTTACTTAAGAAAAACCTCATGCCACATATCTCTGATAAAAAAGAGCTCATGTATGCGCGAACAGCCGCCGCTGTTGGTGTTGTGATTGCAGGTTATTTCGGCATTAACCCACCGGGCTTTGTAGCCGCCGTGGTCGCAATAGCCTTTGGTTTGGCTGCCTCTTCTTTATTCCCAGCAATTACGATGGGGATCTTCTCTAAGAAGATGAACAAAGAAGGTGCGATTGCAGGTATGGTTGCAGGTTTAGCCTTTACTACGATTTACATTATTTACTTCAAATTTGTAAATCCAGGTGCCAACATTGCTGACAACTGGTTATTTGGTATTTCACCAGAAGGTATCGGTTTGTTAGGTATGGTGATTAACTTCTCTGTTGCTATCTTGGTTTGTAGAATGACAGCTGAAGTGCCAAAAGATGTACAAGAAATGGTTGAAGCCATTCGTTTCCCTAAAGGATCAGGCGAAGCCTCTAACCATTAAATTGATGGTTAATTTTAAAAAGCGCTTCGGCGCTTTTTTTGTTTGTTATTGATTCAATAAAGGACAAAGAAATGGATAACAGTGAATTACAGCCTATTTTCGATTTTATGTGTCAATTACCCCCTTTTGATTCACTCGATCAAACAATCCTAAAACAATGCTGCCAATCCTTAACCATTGCTTATTACGGCAAGCAACAACAATTAGTGCATGTTGATACCAATCAAGCGCAACTTTACATTGTACGTAGCGGTGCTTTTGAAGTTACAACACAACAAGGTGAATTAATTGATCGCATCGCTGAAGGTCAATTCTTTGGTTTTAGTGGCATGTTGTCTGGCGAAAAAGTGGTTAACCAAGTACATATACTCGAAGATGGATTGGTTTATCATTTACCTGCAACAATGTTTGACCAATTACGCGCACAAAGCCACTCCTTTGATCGTTTCTTTAATCAAGCTTTTGCAAAACGTTTACGCAATCAGGGTTCCATTTCCAATAAACATATTAATACTGCTCGCATTACACATATTATGTGTCGAAATCTCACTACCATTCATCCCGATGCCACTATCCATCAAGCTGCTTTATTAATGTCTGAAAAAAGATTGTCGTCTTTAGTGGTAATGGAAGATCAACTTTTATGCGGTATTTTAACGGATCGCGATTTACGTAACCGTGTCTTAGCAAAAGGATTAAACGGCGATTTATTAGTGAAACAAGTGATGACTGACAATCCTTTCACTATCGAGCCTAATGCACTTATTTTTGAAGCTATGCTAAAAATGAGTGAAAACAATATCCACCATTTACCTGTTGTGGATAAGGTGGATTTAGCAGGTCAAGAGCAACAAGGTAAAAAACCAATCGGCATTATTACCAGTACCGACCTGATTCGTAGCCAAAGCTCGCAACCTCTATTGCTGATTGGACAAATCGATCGTCAAAACAGCCTAGAAGAAATTATTCAAGTCAGTCAAAAAATACCAGAGTTATTACATAACTTAATTAGCAGCGATGCAAAAGCGATTGAGATTGGCCGTATTTTAACGTCGGTCACCGATTCATTAACACGCCGATTAATCACCATAAAACAAATGCAATTAGGTGAAGCGCCAATGTCATTCTGCTGGCTTGCCTTTGGTTCTCAAGGTCGGCAAGATCAAATGGCAGGCTCAGATCAAGATAATGCACTTGTACTAGAAAGAGAGCCTAAGCAAACAGAACAAGCTTATTTTAAAGCTTTATCAGAATATGTTTGTCATGCCTTGGATGCCTGTGGTTTTCCATTCTGCCCCGGTAATATCATGGCGCAAAACCCACAATGGCAATTAAGCTTAAAACAATGGCAACAACAGTTTACAAGTTGGGTGCGCACACCAAATCCAAAAGCTTTGTTAAATGCCACTATCTTTTTTGATATTCGCCCTATTTCAGGTGACTTTCATTTGTTTGAGCAGCTTCAAGAAACCATCTTAAAAACAACTAAAAATAACGATATCTTTATTGCAGCAATGACCAAAAATGCATTGCAATCAACGCCACCTTTGGGGTTTTTCCGTAGCTTAGTGATAGAGCGAGATGGCAGTGAAGTAAAAGGGATCGACTTAAAACATAAAGGTAACGCCTTAATTAATGACATTGTGAGAATCTATTCTTTAGCCGCGGGCGTAGCCGAAGTAAACACTAGCAAACGCCTTGAAAGTTTGATTTCAAAAAACAAAATAGATAAAGAAATTGCTATGAGTTTATTGGACGCATGGGAGTTTATTGCTCATAAACGCTTAACCAATCAAGGTTTACAATTTAACAAACAACAAACCGTTTCTAATTACATTTTGCCGGATAACCTTTCGCCCTTAGCAAGACACCAATTAAAAGATGCTTTTAAAGTCATTCATGAAGCCCAATCCACCATTCGATTAAAATTTTTAAGGCGGTTTTAATGCTTAAACAATGGTGGTTGCAAAGGCAGTTAAAAAAGCGAATTAATAACAGTTCGTTAGATAGCGCGCGAATGCATTATCAATATTTACTCGACCATTTGCATCAACCTATTTCTACAGTGAATCTGTTGGCGCTTGATATTGAAATGACAGGGTTAGATCCTAAAAAAAATCAAATGGTGAGTATTGGTATAATTCCTATTATCAACGCGCAAATTCAACCTAAATTAGCACAATATAAATTAATAAAAATTCAAGGTAGTGTGGGTCAAAGCGCAGTGATTCACGGTGTGTTAGATAACGATCTCAAGCATGCATTATCTATTCAGGAAATATTACTTTGGTTATTTAAACAATGTGAAGATAAAGTCTTAGTCGCGCATCACGCACCACTAGATTTGCAATTCCTACAACGTGCATTGTTAAGCACTCAAATACATTCACAACCTTTGTTAGCTATTGATACCTTGCATATCGACAAGGAACGTCAGCTTCGTCAACATCAAGTGTTGAAGACAGGCAGTCTTCGCTTAAACGCTTGTCGTTCTCGTTATAACTTACCCATTTATAATGCTCATAATGCATTAACCGATGCGTTAGCTTGTGCAGAACTTTTGCTAGCGCAATTGAGTCAAATGGGAGGAATGGAAGATATTACATTAGCGCAATTACTCATTAAAAATCGCTAACGAGTAATAAACACAAGCTTACAGGCATAAAAAAGGCCTTCATAAGAAGACCTTTTAGCGATTGATAATGAGCTAACGATTAACCAGCCCAAGAATCGCGTAGTGCAACCGTGCGGTTGAATACTAACTTCTCTGGCGTTGAATCTTTACTATCAGCACAGAAGTAACCTTCACGCTCAAATTGGTAAGCCACTTCCGCTTTTGCATCTACTAAGCCTTTTTCAACAAAACCGTGTTTTACCACTAATGATTCAGGATAAATGACGCTATGAATGTCTTCTGCAGCAGCTGGGTTTTCAGCCGTGAATAGACGATCGTAAATGCGGAACTCAGCTTGATTATTAGAAGCAGCACTTACCCAATGAATAACGCCTTTTACTTTGCGTCCATCTTCAGGATTTTTACCTAAAGTACCTGCATCATAAGTACAATGAACTTCTGTGATATTACCTTCAGCGTCGGTTTTAAAATCATCGGCACGGATCACGTAAGCATTACGTAAACGTACTTCTTTATGTAATTTAAGACGTTTGTATTGCTTGTTACCTTCTTCTCTAAAGTCGGCTCTATCGATATAAAGTTCACGAGAGAAAGGTAAAGTACGAGTTCCCATGCTTTCATCTTTAGGATGAACTGGCGCGGTTAGTTGTTCAATTTTATCTTCATCATAGTTAGTGATGATTACTTTGATTGGGTCGATCACTGCCATCGCACGTGCGCCATTCGCTTCTAAGTTTTCACGAACACACGCTTCAAGCGATGCTAGTTCAACTGTATTTTCTTGCTTAGTCACGCCAATACGTTTTGAAAATTCACGTAATGAAGCCGCTGGGTAACCACGACGACGCATACCAGAAATCGTTGGCATACGAGGATCGTCCCAACCTGTTACGATATTGTCTTCAATTAATGCATTTAATTTACGCTTAGAGGTCAGTGTGTACTGCAAGTTCAAACGTGAGAACTCTATTTGACGTGGTTTAGCAGCAATAGTGATATTCGCTAGCACCCAATCATAAAGTGGACGATGATCTTCAAATTCTAATGTACATAAACTGTGGGTTACGCCTTCGATGGCATCCGAAATACAGTGTGTGAAATCGTACATTGGGTAGATGCACCATTTATCGCCAGTTTGATGATGATGTGCAAAACGAATACGATAAATCACAGGATCACGCATTTTCATGTTTGGTGAAGCCATATCGATTTTTGCACGCAACATCATTGTGCCTTCTTCAAACTCACCCGCACGCATACGTTTGAATAAGTCTAAGCTTTCAGCAATTGGACGATCACGGAATGGGCTATTTTTACCTGGCGAAGTTAATGTGCCACGGTATTCACGCGTTTGTTCTGCATTTAATTCACAAACGTAAGCTTTACCGTTTTCGATTAACTCAACGGCGTAATCAAAAAGTTGTTCAAAGTAGTTTGATGAATAACGAATATCACCTTGCCATTTAAAGCCTAACCAAGTGACATCTTTTTCAATCGCAGCAACATAGTCAGCATCTTCTTTAACTGGGTTGGTATCATCAAAACGCAAGTTACAAGCAGAATTTGGGTAATCTAAGGCCAAACCAAAGTTTAAGCAGATAGATTTAGCATGACCAATATGTAGGTAACCATTGGGCTCAGGAGGAAAACGTGTCTGGATCGCCTGATGTTTACCACTCTCAAGATCGTTTTCAATGATAGTGCGAATAAAATTACTTGGGCGTGTTTCCAGTTCAGACATTGTAACCTCTAAAATACATGATTCATAAAGGAGCAATCATCGTATATTCTAGCGCTAAGCTCAAGTTAAATAATGCTATAAACGTGAGAAACACTAAAGGCACTCGAATGAATGCCTTGAAAATGAATCACTTTATTTCTTTCATCGCATCGGCAATACTTTCGGCTTGCGGTCCAATAATCACTTGTAGATTATTTTCACCTAATTTCACCACTCCCATTGCACCTAATGCTTTCATATCAGCTTCTTTAATTTTAGTGCGATCCGTTAAGGTTAAACGCAAACGAGTGATACAAGCATCAATCGTTTCAATGTTTTTTATGCCACCTAATGCCTTAACGTAAGCTTTTGCTAAGTCATTACCTTTTTTAGGCTCGTCTTGATGAATTAAAGTTGCTTCCTGTTCCCGTCCCGGTGTTTTCAAATTCAATTTTTTTATTAACCCCATAAAAGTAAAATAGTAAATCCCAAAGAAAACAACACCTTGTGCAAGTAGCATATACCACTGTTTTGCCAATGGATTTTTTGATGAAAGCACCATATCAACAAAACCAGCAGAAAAACCAAAACCAGCCATCCACTCCATATGAGCCGCAATATAAACTGAAATCCCGGTTAATAACGCATGCACAAAATACAATAGCGGCGCGACGAACATAAACGAAAACTCTAATGGTTCAGTAACGCCAGTAAAGAATGATGCTAATGCGGCGGCAATCATAATTGAAGCGACTTTTTCTTTGTTTTCTTTTCTCGCGGACATATAAATGGCTAATGCAGCACCTGGTAACCCAAACATCATAATCGGAAAGAAACCTGCTTGATACATTCCCACTGTCCCCACTGCTGTTTTACCTTCAGCGGCAAATTCAACGATGGTTTGTTGGCCAGCTAAAAAGTTAGGGATGTCATTAATGCCTGCAACATCAAACCAGAAAACGGAGTTAAGTGCATGATGAAGCCCAACAGGAATTAATAAACGATTAAAGAAGCCATAAAGCCCTGCCCCAAAATCACCAAGGCCAGAAACGGTTTCACCAAAACTCAATAGATTGGCATAAATCAGAGGCCACAGATACATCAAAGCAAAAGACACAATCATCATCACAATAGAAACAACGATAGGCACAAAACGACGACCAGAGAAAAACGCTAAGGCATTATGTAATTCAACATTTGAAAATTTGTTATATAACTCAGCAGAAATGATACCAACAAGGATCCCAATAAACTGATTATCTATTTTTGCAAAGGCGGCATGAGCCACTTCGCCTGTAATTTGCTCAACGGCAGTTGGCGACAATAAAGTGGTCACCACTAGCCAACCAACTAAACCAGAAAGTGCAGCGGCACCGTCTTTATCTTTGGACATGCCATAGGCAACACCGACCGCAAATAACAACGCCATATTATCAATCACAGCAGAGCCTGCTTTAATTAAAAAAGCAGCTAATTGAGATCCTCCCCCCCACGCATTGGGGTCAATCCAATAACCCACTCCCATTAATATGGCAGCAGCAGGTAAAACCGCAACAGGCACCATTAATGCTCTACCTATTTGTTGCATGTAACCTAAGATATTCATCCTGTTCTCCTTAACGTGATGTTAAACTTTTAATGGTTATAATGCTGTAATAGCAAAAAATAAAAAATGACTCCAGATAAGATAGCTTGCTTCAAGCATAAACCCTATGACTTTAGCCGCTTTGTCATAAGGCGCAAATGTAATCCATTGATTCTGTGATATCTATACTCGTTAAACTTATCTTGTCACTGTAAACACATGTCACTTTAAGTAAACTAACGTTAAACTCTATTCGCCCTTGTGTTATTAGTTAGGAGTCCTTCATGCGCTTAGTTCCATTACAACATACTGCTGATGTCGGTTTATGGTCTGCTCGTTATATTGCAGATCAAATCACTGCGTTTGCGCCGACGGCAGAACGACCATTTGTGCTTGGACTCTCAACGGGAAGCACGCCTTTAGCAACTTACCAACATTTAATCGAGTTTTGTAAAGCGGGTAATCTCAGCTTTCGCAATGTAATAACTTTTAATATGGACGAATATGTCGGGCTTTCCGCTTCTGATCCACAAAGTTACCATCACTTTATGCATCAACAATTTTTTGACCATCTCGATATTCAACCTCAGAATATTAATTTATTAAATGGGTTAGCTGAAGACTTAACAGCTGAATGCCAACGCTATGAAAATAAAATTAAAAGTATCGGTAAAATCCATTTATTTTTAGGTGGTGTCGGTATTGATGGTCATATTGCCTTTAATGAGCCCGGTTCGTCATTAGCTTCTCGTACTCGTATCAAAACCTTAGCTTTAGATACACGGTTCGCTAATTCCCGATTCTTTGATAATGATGTTGATAAAGTCCCTAAGCAAGCATTAACCATTGGTGTAGCGACATTATTAGATGCAAAGGAAGTATTGATCTTAGCAACAGGGCATAATAAGGCCTTAGCATTACAAGCAGCCGTTGAAGGTCCAATAACACAACAATGGACAATCTCAGCCTTACAAATGCATGAAAAAGCGATCATTGCCTGCGATTCAGCCGCGACCATGGAGCTTAAAGTAAAAACATTAAAATACTTTACTGAAATAGAAGCGCAAAATGCGTAAGCATTCAATAAACAATACAAATTCAGCTATTTCTACGGAGAAATAAATCATGTACGCCCTAATCAATTGTACAATTTATACCAGTGAATCAATATTAACTGAGCATGCGGTGATCATTGAGAATGACCGAATAGAACAGATTTCACTTATTTCCGATTTGCCAAAAGACTTAAAAACAATTGATTTAAATGGAGATAATTTATCCGCCGGGTTTATTGATTTACAATTAAATGGCTGTGGTGGTGTGATGTTTAATGGTGCGGAAACAATGGACACTTTAGCGACCATGCAAGCCGCTAATTTAAAATCAGGCACCACAAGTTACCTGCCCACCTTCATTACTGCTGCCGATGATGGCATGAAACAAGCGTTACAAGTCACACGCAGTTATATGCAACAAACGCCTAATGAAGTCTTAGGTTTACACCTTGAAGGACCTTACATTAGTGTGGCAAAAAAAGGGATTCATCGCCAAGAATTTATCCGCGATCCAGATGCTGCGATGATTGATCAACTCTGTGCCAATGCCGATATTATTCAAAAAATCACGCTTGCTCCTGAAAATACGCCTCTTGAAATCATTCAACAGTTAATCGATGCGGGTATTGTTGTTTCATTAGGGCACAGTAATGCAACTTATCAACAAGCGACAGCCGCTATTCAGCACGGCGCTTCATTTGCTACGCATTTGTTTAATGCAATGAGCCCAATGACAGGACGCGAGCCTGGCATGGTCGGAGCGATTTATGATAATAATATTTATGCAGGCATTATTGCCGATGGCTTTCATGTGGCTTATGAGAACATTCGAATCTCTAAAAAAATCATGGGTGACAAATTAATTTTAGTCACCGACGCCACAGCGGCCGCAGGTGCTAATATTGAAAGTTTTGATTTTGTAGGCACTCAAGTTTACTACAAAGATGGCAAGTGTTTTGGAGCAGACGGCACTTTAGGTGGTTCAGCATTAACCATGATAGAAGCCATTGAGAATAGTGTTAAATTTGTTGGTATATCACTTGATGAAGCATTGCGAATGGCCACTTTATATCCAGCTAAAGCCATTGCTGTTGATAATAAATTAGGCAGTATTAGCGTAGGAAAGATTGCGAATTTGACACGTTTTAACCATGATTTTGAAGTTACAGCAACCGTGGTTAATGGCGTTTATCAAGCATCATAGGTGTTTAGTTGTTTAGTTGTTTAGTTGCTTATATGATTAACTAATCGAAATAAAAAGAGGCCGCTAAGCGACCTCTTTGATATTGAGCTTTAGTAGCTCGTGCTATTGTTTAAAAACAATCTTACCGTCTTCTACATCCGCAAGAATGGTTTTACCCATTACAAGTTCATCGGATAGTATTTTCTGCGCTAATGCGTTTTCTAATAACTGTTGTACCGCCCTTTTTAAGGGACGCGCTCCGTAAGCTGGGTCATAACCAGCATTCACCAATAAATCGATGGAATCTTCATTAAAGGTGAGATGGTAATCCTTACCTTTAAGACGAGTTTGCAATGCATGTAATTGGATCGTCGCGATAGATTTAATGTGTTTTTCACTCAACGGGTGGAACACAACGGTTTCATCAATACGATTCAAAAACTCAGGCTTAAAGTGATTACCTAACACACCTAATAAAGTATTTTTCACTTCATCATAGGACGCACGAGGGAAGGACTCTTGAATAATTTCAGAGCCAATATTCGAGGTCATAATGATCACTGTGTTACGGAAATCCACGGTACGGCCTTGTCCGTCTGTTAAACGCCCGTCATCTAATACTTGCAATAAAATATTAAACACATCTGGATGTGCCTTTTCTATTTCATCCAACAGGATCACTGAATAAGGTTTACGACGAACCGCTTCCGTTAAGTAGCCACCTTCTTCATAACCAACGTATCCCGGAGGCGCACCGACCAAACGAGCAACAGAATGTTTCTCCATAAATTCGGACATGTCGATACGCACCATATTATCAACACTATCAAACAAGAACCCAGCGAGTGCTTTACAAGATTCTGTTTTACCTACCCCAGTTGGACCTAGGAATAGGAATGAACCAATTGGACGGTCAGGATCACTTAACCCTGCACGGCTACGACGAATCGCATTGGAAATTGCATCAATAGCTTCATTTTGACCAACGACTTGTGAATGAAGATGTTTTTCCATTTGTAGTAGTTTGTCTTTTTCACCTTCTAGCATTTTTGAAACAGGGATACCTGTCCAATGCGCTAAAATAAGGGCAATTTCATTTTCGGTCACGCTATGTTTAAGCAATGTCATTTCTTGCATTTCAGCTTGTGAAGCAAGATCCAATTGTTTTTCTAAGTCAGGAATTCGCCCGTATTGTAATTCCGACATACGCGTTAGATCTGCAGCACGACTTGCCACTTCTAAATCTAGACGTGCTTGCTCTAAGGCTTGCTTAATATTTTGCGTACCTGATAAAGCCGCTTTTTCTGTTTTCCAAACTTCATCTAACTGTTTATATTCTTTACCTTTTGTTTTTAAGGTTCTTTCTAAATCTTGAAGACGTTTTACGCTGGCGTCATCCGTTGAATTTTGTAGGGCTTTTTGCTCTACCGTTAATTGGATGATTTTACGTCCTAATTTATCTAAACTTTCTGGCTTAGAGTCCATTTGTAAACGAATACTTGATGCTGCTTCATCGATTAAATCGATCGCTTTATCAGGCAATTGGCGATCAGAAATATAGCGATGTGATAAGGTCGCCGCAGCAACAATCGCAGGATCGGTAATTTCTACTTTATGATGTAATTCGTAGCGTTCTTTTAAACCACGTAAAATGGCAATCGTATCTTCAACGCTAGGTTCATCCACTTGTACTTTTTGGAAACGACGCTCTAAAGCGGCATCTTTTTCAATATATTGACGATATTCATCTAAAGTCGTTGCACCAACACAATGTAACTCTCCTCGCGCTAACGCAGGTTTAAGCATGTTACTTGCGTCCATTGCGCCATCGCCTTTACCCGCGCCAACCATGGTGTGTAATTCATCAATAAAGAGGATCACTTGCCCTTCTTCTTTTGACAATTCTGCAAGTACTGCTTTTAAACGCTCTTCAAATTCACCACGGTATTTTGCACCCGCGATTAAAGAGCCCATATCTAATGATAAAACGCGTTTTCCTTTTAACCCTTCTGGGACTTCACCATTAACAATACGTTGCGCTAAGCCTTCTACAATGGCGGTTTTACCCACACCAGGTTCACCGATGATCACAGGATTATTTTTAGTACGACGTTGTAATACTTGTACCATGCGACGCACTTCGTCATCTCGACCAATCACTGGGTCTAATTTACCAGAAGCCGCTCGCTCGGTAAGGTCGATAGTGTATTTGTCCAAAGCTTGCTCTGGGCCATCATCATTTGCATCGGTGACATTTTGGCCTTGACGAATTTTCTTCAAAGACGCTTCTACTTTATCTTTTGAAAGACCTAATTTTTTTAATGTGTTGCCTAGTTCGCCTTTATCTTCACACACTGCCATTAGGAATATTTCTGAAGAAATAAACTTATCTTTGGCTTTCTGTGCATATTTATCGCAAAGATTAAAGGTAATGCCGAGTTGGCTAGAGAGTTGTATATCACCGCCAATACCAGACACTTTAGGCATTCTGTCTAACATTGCTGAGAGTTGAGATCGTAATAAATTTACGTCTATTTCAAGATCTGACAATATCGCACGTACTGATCCACTATCTTTATTCAGTATCGCCGCTAATAAATGAGTTCCTTCGATATACTGGTGATCACGTCCTAACGCAATAGATTGAGCATCAGACAAAGCCAGTTGGAATTTGCTCGTTAATTTATCTAAACGCATGATGTTTCTCCTAAGTGTTTACCCTATAAAGAATGGGGACAAGCAAATTAATAACAAGGTTAGTGTAGAAGAAAATCAATAATAAATGGCTTTAAAAATGAGGAAAATTAAAACGGAAGAGGCTAAAAAGCTAGTCGATCCAAATGAAGGTCGCTAAGCGCCCTGTTTTACCATCTCGGCGATATGAATAGAATAATTCGGGGTCGTTGAAGGTACATAACTCACTTTCGCTAATGTTAACGCCATCAAACTCAGTTAGTCGTAATTTGGTTAATTGATGTAGGTTAGCAAACCATTTACCTGTTGTTTCAGCTGCAATAAAAGCATCATCGGCTAATGGATTTTGTTGAATGAATTGATCGCGCACATCATCCCCCACTTCAAAAACCTCAGGGCCAATACAAGGACCTAACCAAACCAGTAAATCATCAGTTGATAAAGCCAGTTCATTGCAAATACGATGCAGCGTTTTTTCCACAATTCCATCACATAAACCACGCCAGCCAGCATGAATAGCTGCCACAAAACTGCCTTGTTTATTGGTAATTAAAACAGGTAAACAATCAGCTGTCATTACCACGCAAGTTCGCTGAGAAGAGTCAGCCCAACTTGCATCTGCATTTACATTTTGAGGTGTGTTATTGGTTAGCTTAATAAGCTCGGTGCTATGAGTCTGATTTAACCAACAAAAGTTAGGCGCTTTATTGAAGTGATTTGTTAACAGTAAGCGATTGTTAGCAACATGCTCAGGATCATCACCAACATGTTGCCCTAAGTTCAAACCTAAAAACTCCCCCTGACTCACACCACCTTGTCGTGTTGTTGAGTAAGCATGAATATGGGCGGGAGCCGCCCAGTTAGGTTTAATTAACTGCATCAGCGTGATTACAGATCTAATTCTTTTTCATGGGAGATAGCATCGGCACGCAATGCGGCTGCTAGCACTTTAAAGTCTTCTGGCGGCTCTGCATGCCATTCCATTTCTTCGCCTGTTATTGGATGCTCTAAACGCAACATGGTTGCATGTAGTGCTTGGCGTCTAAAGCCACGTAACGCTTCGCTTAATTCAACCGATGCACCTTTTGGCGGACGCGGACGACCACCGTAAACAGGGTCACCAGCTAATACATGGCCAATCGACATCATATGCACACGAATTTGGTGAGTACGACCCGTTTCTAAACGCAAACGTAAACGTGTATGTGCACGATACTTTTCAGAGATGCGGTAATGTGTGATTGCGTCTTTACCAGCAGTAAAGTTAACCGCCATTTTAGTACGATGCACTTTATCACGGCCAATTGGGGCATCAACTTTCCCCCCCGCGGTAAAACAACCAGAGGCAATAGCATCATATTCACGCGTCATTTGGCGTGCTTGTAAGCTTGTGACTAAATGTGTTTGAGCGGGAACGGTTTTAGCCACTACCATTAAGCCAGACGTTTCTTTATCAAGACGATGCACTATACCTGCACGAGGTACTTCAGCAATACTTGGGTAATGGTATAACAATGCATTTAATAAGGTACCGCTAGCGTTACCAGCACCAGGATGAACAACTAAACCAGCAGGTTTATTGATCACTAAAATATCGTCATCTTCATAGACAATATCTATTTCAATTTTTTGAGCAATAAACGTCACTTCATCTTTAAGAACAGCATTTACTTCTAGTAATTGCCCCGTAAAAACTTTTTCACGTGGCGTAGAAGAAACTTTGCCATCGATCTGTACCAGATCCGCTAAAATCCATTCTTTAATGCGAGAACGTGAATAATCAGGGAAAAGTGCGGCAACCGCTTGGTCTAATCGAAATCCTAACTGTTCATCAGTCACTTCTGCAGATAGGTGTATTGCTTGGCTCATAGTGCTCTCTTATTGTGTTTTGTTCTGTTGTCGTAGTCTTAATGCGTATACTTGTTACCGAGCAAAGTGCTTTGTTCAGTTGGTAACTGGGTATATTGTCACATTTTGTCTTTTTTTACTTTTATTTCTTTCTGCGATAACCGATACTGTTGTTTTTAATCTTGGCTGACATTATAACACTTATGAATAAGATCCTTAGACTAATAACGAGCAGTTTTTTTATCGCCACAGTTATTTCTGGTTGTTCCTCGCAAAGAGCACAGGAACCACAGGTTGCAGATAAACCACCTGTTGAATTATATAAAGATGCTGCTATTGCATTAGAATCAGCTAATTTCGAAAAAGCCTCTGAAGTTTTAGAAGCTTTAGATAGCCGTTATCCTTTTGGACCTCATGCTGAGCAAGTTCAATTAGACTTAATTTATAGTTACTACAAACGCGGTGAAATCGCACTAGCAACCGCTAATATTGATAAGTTTATTCGCTTAAACCCAACTCATCCTGATTTAGATTATCTCTATTATATGCGTGGTCTTGTTAGTTTGTCTGCAGATCAACAAATATTTCAAAATTTATACGGTGTAGATCGCTCCGACCGCGATCAAACTCACTCGCAAAAAGCTTTTAAAGCCTTTAACAAAATCATTACTGATTACCCACAAAGCCAATATGCAAAAGATGCGCGCCAACGCATGATATTTTTGAAAGGCCGTCTTGCTCGTTACGAAATCTCTATTGCAGAATGGTATTTAAAACGTGACGCTTACGTTGCAGCCATTAATCGCGCGAAAATCGTATTAAATAATTACCCTGATACACAATCGGTAGAACAAGCTTTACGCATCATGATACTTGCTTATAGAGAGCTCGGCTTAGAAACGCCAGAGAAGAATGCGATGGCAGTATTAAAACTAAATTACCCTAACAGCGGTGAAATTAAACGCGAAGACAAATGGGTTATATTTGATTGGTAATCTATAAATAGACAATAAAAAAGGAGAACTTAGTTCTAATGCCTGTCAGTTAAGAACTGATGGGCATTTTTTTACCTTTTCTTTCTGCGTATCTTTTGGGTCTCGCTTTAACCATTCTTGGGTAACTTCTCTCTCGCCGTTCAGGCAAAACAAA